>NZ_JASZYL010000019.1:0-92728 GCF_030316985.1 Variovorax sp. J31P179
ACAGCAGCATCCAGTTCGATCCTTGGGGCAATGCGCATGGCTGCGACCTCCATCGAGGTCGGAGTGTGCCGCATCTATTAAGTTCCGCTATTTCGAGCGCACTGCACTAGGACGGGGCGATGCAAGTAGTGAATGAAGTCCGTCATATTCGTGCTGCGTCAGAGTCGGATGTAGGGGGCAATCTTTACCTTCGAGCCGCCGCGAATTGAGTGCTTGCCCGAGGGGGCGTCCGTGTATCTACCACCGGGCCTCAGTCCCTGGCGTCACTTTTCGCCGGCGAGCGGTCGTCCAGACCTGTCCAGGTGTCGTTGCCGACGATGCCGTCCACCGGTGCCAGTCCGTGCTGCGTCTGGAATGCTGCAACCGCGACCTCGGTACCGGCGCCGAAATCGTTGTCGACGGCGATCATGAAGCCTAGCGCCCGCAGTCGCCGCTGTAGTTCGCCGACGATGTCGCTCCTGGAGCCTCGGCGCAGGACCGGTCGGTTTCCATTCGGTGGCGCGACGCCGCTGAGTACAAAGCCTTCTAGCCGCGCTATCGCTGTCTTCGCCTTTGAGGTCAGCGCGCGGCGGTCGTCCAGGCCGTTGTTGCCGCCGTTGATGATCTTGGTCACGCGCACGACATCGTCGGCATCGCAGGCCGCGTTGACGCCCTTCTTCTTCCAGAACTCGCAGGCGATCGATGCCGAGCCTCGATCCGAAATCGCGGTAGTTGGCGCGGCCAGTCAGCTGCATCAGACCGCGTCCCTTGTAGCGGACGCCATCGCCGGGGTTGACGTTGCCGAGGTCGGCGCGGCCCTCGTAGGCCTGACCGCTGGCAAACTCCTCAGTGGTGCGAAAGCCAGCCGACTCGTGGCAGGTCTGGGCCAGGAAGTGGGCGATGCGTAGCCGGGTGTCGATCGCATAGACCTGCAGGGTCCGGGCCAGCACCTCGCCGACGGCGGTGATGATGGAGTTCTGCCGCTGGCCGTTGGCACCGCTGAAGCTCGGCGCTACTTCGCGCATGGTTTGCGCATCAACTTCGATCATGTGCTTCCCCCATGGATTGTCGAGGCACGTATCCAGCATGCAATCTAGCGCCCTACGGGCTATTGTTCATCCCCAAGACTGTCGACATCCCGACCATCGCCGCTCACGGCAGCTCGAAGCTGCCCTCGAAGGGTTTGATGCCGGCCGCGGAGAACAACGCCGGCCCGAGTTCGGAACCCGTGCCCTCCGTGCAAATCAGGTTAGCCACCCGTTTGCCGAAGCGCTCGACGGTGACTCCGGCCTTGCTGGCCCAGCCGTGGCCGACGGCGCTGTACACGACGTAGCGATAGGGGCGCTTGTCGAAGGCAATGAATGCGCCGCCACCGCCGGAGAACATCAAGGTGCCGGCGCGCGTCAGTTCGCGCCAGTCCGCAGTCATCGGCGGATAGGCCATCTCGACCTTCGCCGGCCGGCCGAAACGGTACTGCAGCGTCCCCGTCGTCTCCGTCAGTGGGTCCGAGGCGCAGACTGCAATCTGCTTGGCACCAACGGCGCATGAGAACGGCACGCTGCGGCTGCGGGCACATCGTGGGCTCGGCATGCGCAGGCGGGTGTGCCGCCGCGAGTACGGCTTCGACACAACAGGCAGCGAGTCGTAGCACCCGCGCGGGATTTTCCATGTCGGACAGTGTGGGCCAACCGCAGCGCTTGCGCAATCGTCTGGCGTGTTGCGTTCGGGAAACTTGAGCCGTAGGCAACGTCACAATGCCGCCCGAGAGTTCCAAGCCACGATCGGAAGTTGGTACTGACCTCTTGTCACCTCCGTCAAGAACCTTTCGGTTCTGCAAACTTCGATCGATGTATTTCGAGGAACCGTGCAAGTTCGATATCGATTTCAGAGGGACGATGCCCAATGTCCCAGGTGGAGAGAGAAACGGTGACATTGCGCCAGACGTTCTCCCAGCGAGGATGATGCTGCATCTCATTAATTTTCGGAACCGCGTCGTTCATGAAGCCAATTGCGTCCTTGAAGCTAGCAAATTCAAAAGTCTTGACGAGCTCTACCCGAGCAGCCGCACTTGACCTTGGGGCTGCAGATGTAACTATCCGCCAGTTTGGAAGCTTAGTTAGCCGCTCTTGCAACTCTTCGACAGCCAATTCTCTCAGAGAGACCATCGGAGTGGGATAACGCAATTTGACACCCGGAACTCGATTGAAGGAAAAGCGTTCCAGCTCATTCAGGAGAGTATCCAGATCAGATTCCCACCGCTCATCGCGGAGCTCAAATGACTGGTACCGGGCAAGTGAGGCTAAGGGTGTCGGAAGAGCATCCGGCGGGGGGCGAGGTGTGCGAGAAAGAAGCACAGGCAAGATGCGTTTTTTCTGCCGAATAGCAAATACTATCTCCTTGTGAACCCAGTCGTCTTCGTCGTCTATCCGTCGGCGACCGAAATTGTGATCGCTACTGAGCCAGTGAGGGCCAATGACCGGAATGAGTAATGTTGCCCTCTCTAGCGCGTTCTCGATTCGCAGTGCCCAGTCGTCCGACATGCGGATTGACTCAGTGTCTATGAATACCGTCTCGTCCCCGAAGGTCCTGGCAATGCTATTAGCCAGCCAGCGCGAGGCCGCCGAACTGTCCGCACGGCGATAGCTCACAAAAGCGAGGGGGGTGCCCATGTTGATCTCCCTGAGGTCTCCACGAATGAAAGTAATCTCCGTCGCGTCGGGTCCCGCAGCCCTCGCCGACTCCACGCCTGCCAGGATCTCGCCTAACACGGTCTCAGGCATTGGGCGACGGCGGCATGACGCTGCGCACCGTGCCGTCTGCGATGGGCAGTCATTGCGCGGTGGTCGCCGGCTTCGCGTTGACCTTATAGGTCCGGCAATGTCTTGACGAAGTCGACTGCGTGCGCGGCGAGCTTGTCGCGAAGCGGCTGTTGCACGGCAGCAGCCACCGCGGCATCGATGGCTATCTTGCTTGAGCAGTGGCGAAGCGTCACATCGCTGGCACGCGCCTTGAAGAACAGGACTTGGGTCAAGTCCTTCGTGGCGTGCAGGCCAAAGGCAGCGAGCGTGACAAAGGGCTCGCCGTCCGGGCCTTTCTCGACCGCGCTGACTTGAAACGTGGCCGTGTCAGCAGCCATGCTTTCCTTGGAAAACAGTGTGATCCATGGACTGTCCGCGTCCATCGACTGCAGTGCCTCCAGCGTGCCGGTGAGCATGGCCACGGCGGTCGCACCTGGGCCGAATGCCATCGACAGGACCGCGATGATCGCCTTGTGCGCCTCGAAGTTCTGACCGCTTTCCACGTAGACCGCGAAGTTGCGCTCCTGCACCGTCCAGCCGATATTGGCCAGCGCGTCGAAGTACGCGTCGTACCAATCGAAGATACGGGCCTTGTCCGGCACCTTCTTGGTGGCCACAAGCTGGGCGAGCAAGGTGCTGTTGGCGAGGTTCTGCCGGAAGACACCTGGGACGCCTTCCGCAAATGCGACCACCTCCGAGCCGACTACGGCCGCTTGCTGGCGCGTGGTGTCCAGCGCGTCCAGCACGGTCTTGCTTTCGGGGCTCCCGCGGCGGCCACTTCGTGGCTCCGGCAGATCGGCAGAATCGACGTAGTTCAGGGCGTCTTCAACATACTTTGGGCTCATCATCATCTCCTTGCTTCCTAGGGGCACTGCGCAAAGGTCGACAGAACTGCCATCAGGGCATTGATAGCCCCTTGCTCTGTCGACAATGGGGGAAACCGGTGTCCGCGAACCGTCACGACGAAGCGAGTCTGATCCAACACCGAACTCCACATCGACGGATCGCTCACCCTGTCATGCAAGTCCGCGAGCGAGGCCGCGAGTGCGTCGCGTCGCGTCGTCACCTGGGACACCGCAAGTGCCTCCCAGAAGGCGATCTCAACACTCGCTGTCGCGTTCCAGAAATCCGGTGCGGAGCGATGGTGCTCGTCGACCAACCGCCTCACCTGGTCGGCAATTGCTGGGTCCCACTCGTCGCCCGAGGCGACGGCAGCGGCGAGCACATTCATCGCCGAATAGAAGCGATCGACATGTGCTTTCCCCTGCGACAGCTGCCAGCCTCTAGCGTATTGCTCCCGCATGCGCGCAACGCAGTTGGCAGAATGTTCATGCTCGCGGATCGTCCAACTAATCATCGCAAGGCGCTTCCAAGCGGAGCCGCACAGATTGGAACGCTCCGAAGTCTCGGCAACCGTGGACAGTTGCGACAGCGCTTCGACCACTCCCTCGATGGCTTCGCTGGTCTCCGTCGCGCTCTCCCGAAGCAAGGTTGACTGTTCCTGCGTGAGTTCTTCCGGCTTCTTGCCGAATCCTAGGAGCGTGCCTTGGAATGCATCGAAGGCGACTCGAACGCGGAGATTGAGAAGACTTTCGGCCGCCTTGAAGGTGGCCGCACCATCCTCGGATGCAACGGCCCGCTCGAGCCAGGCCGCAGCCGCTTTCCTGTCGCCCATGGCCAGCCATGCATTGCCAAACGCCTCGGCCAGATCGCCTTGGTGCCCCCAGGCATGGTCGAATCGGCGCTCGAGATCGCGAAGCGCGTTTGGTGCTGCCTCGTCGCGCTCATGGTGGTACCTGGCGCGCACAGATAGCGTGCGCAGCGCCAATACGAGACCAGGAACGGACGCAACACGTGTCAAGGCCATGGCCAGCGGCGTGGTTGGCGCCTGCGCATCCCCCGGGCCTAGCCGTAGACGCCAGTCAGGGTCACCATAGCATTGGTAGGCCGCCCAAGTGTTTCCGTGTTTAGCACGGGCGGCTTCCCTGCCTGAGGCCACGGCGTCCATGAATCGGGACCCTCGCAGCAGGCTCTTGTAGAACGCAGACGCAAAGGCTTCGGCCGCTTCGTCGTCAACGGCCCAGCCGGTGGCAACCACGCATCGAACGCCGATTGACATCAACTGGTCTGTGACGTTAGCGGCGAATTGCTGGCTGTTGGCCAACGCGCCGGTAGGCGGCGTTGCGGCGCCAGCAAAGTCGCCCGCGCTATGCGCGCCGGCGAAACAGCAGTTCACAATTACCAACTCGGGTACTGGCCGCATATTGGCAACCTCGCGCGGGCCAAGGAAGGCTCCATCGGTAAGGACTACGCCGCGCGGATTTGTCTGGGTCGCAGCTTCGCCATGGCCGCAGATGTGAACTATGCGCCAGGGTCGGTCGAGCAGGACGCGCATGATCGTCCGACCGTCAGCACCGACCAAGTCCTTGGCATCGCTGGCAATGAGTGCCTTAATCGTGCCAGTCCAGCCCGACTCGCGGATCATCGCCTGCACGGCCCGTGCCTCTCGGCGGGCGCCCGGAAGTCTGGCATAGCCTTTAGGACAGGCCGGCTCGCCAATCACCAACACACCGGCATCCTCCGGTGACTCGTCGACCTTGGGCCGGTACGCAACGGTTCGCAGCTTGCGCAGTAGCTTCGTGCGCATCGCCCATGGCGTTTGATCGGTTGCCGAACCCTTGGGCGTGTCCAGCAGTTCCCATGGAATGGCCGCTGTGTGCGCATCCACCTCGATCTGCATTTCGGTGCTGCTCGCCATGAAAGGTGCCAGCTCGACCGGGACGAGAAGCCTGAATAGTGTCCGGCCGAGAACACGATCCAGGGCGTCGGGATTGGAGCCATCGGCGAGAAGCTGGCGAAGCAGGGAAACCTGGGCTGACTGCGCCTGAATCTCCGAGCGCGCCCGCCGAGTGTCGAGCCGGTAGCGGACCGAGGCGTTGTCCTCGCCTGCTTCCTCCCAGGTGGCGACGATCAGGTCGTAGCTGGAGCCACGGTAGCTCGATTCCAGCGGACGGTCGAGTGCGGCATCGCGCTTGGCGATTCGCGGTTCGAGATGGAAGTCTGCCGAGCTACTAAATTGGAGCTCAGTCAAGGCCCGCCACGCTTCGCCGGCGCGATCAAGGTATAGATCCACAAGCGTCAGGCTCTCGATGACCGGCGGACGATTGGCATCTTCAGGCACGTCGACGGCCGCCAGACGGGCGTTGGCATCAAGCACGGCCTGAACGATCAACTGTGCTGACTGCCCCGCAGAGATGTTCAAGCCGCCGCTGCCAATCAGCGTGGCTGCCAGGCTGATGCCCGCGGCAGCCTTGGATTTCTGCTCCTCGGCGTACAGCGCCCAGGCAACAGCACCGGCGGCAATCGCGTTCTTCAGCCCATCTGCCTGAAGGGAAACTTCTTGGCCAAGTCCCACGACAATCACCGCGGCTGGCCGAGGCAACTGCCAAGGATTGTCCGAAGGAAGCCTGGTATTGCGAAAGATCTTGGTGCTGCCCGGCTCCTCCGGATAGTCGCCAGCGCGCAAAGAACGCTGAAGCTTCCCGGCTAGGAGTCGATCGATCGCCGCTTCCGATCCGGTTAAACCGAGCGAAGTGTAGTGACCGATAAGTAGGGCCCCCGAAATGAAGGCGAGGTCACCGTTGATGAGCGATACGGTCAGCGTCACTTTTGGCCCTGTGGATCGGAGCGATGCGGCTCTGGCTCAAATTGGTACTGATACGCTCCGACCCTCGCCGAACCCTTCAAATTATCGAGCTTGTTTTTGGCCAGCGCACCGGCAAGCCGCAGGGCGGACCCGACCCGATCAAGAGTGAACCAAACATCGATGGTGTTTGCCATGGAACTTCTCTCATGCTTGATTGGGGCCCGGGCCTGGATGCTCTAACGCGCTCCCTTGTCGGAAACTGCTTTCGACATGCTTGTGCGCGAGGGTAGATGCCTCAGCCCTCGGATGCATCCTCATTTTGAGTGATCGAGTCGGGCGAGAGGTGTCTCACGTACGTGACGTTCCTGCTCGGCGAAGATCTCCGGGGTGTAATCCGGGGTTGTCGTACTTTTCGTGCATGTATGGACCCGGCGCAATACTGTTCGGTTATGGCATGAAGCTCCTAAATCGATACGGTATGTGAGAGTCTGGTGACGTGGATCGGGGCTGAGGCGGATCAATGATTTCGGGCGTGCAATCCATCGGCACTCGGGTCGTTGCCCGGCGATCAAATGGGGCATACCTCGAGTGGCGCCGCTTGACCATCCGTGGCGAGCGCTTGTTCAGCGTACGGGTGGCGCGGATTTGGCCGCAAGCGTCGAGCAGTTCATTGAACCATCGTCGTCGGCGTCTCGGGTGCGCTGGGGGGAAAGGCCCCGGAGTGGGGCTGTGCGCGGCGAAGTAGGTGTACGTGCCCCGTGAAGGACAGCTCGGCATGCGCCAGTCGGTGTCGTGTGGCGCCCTGGTGCAGCAGCCAGCGCACCGCGTAGTGCGCCAGCACCCAGCCGTAGAACTCCTGACGCACCAGCTCGGCGGTCTTGCTGCGCAGCACGCGTCGGTTCTGCCGCAGATGGGTCTTGAGCTCGTCAAAGACAGCCTCGATCTCCCAGCGCTGGCTATAGAGCGCCGCCAGCTCCAGCGCCGGCGCAGCCAGCGGGTCTAACAGGGTAGTCAAGAGCCGGTAGCGTGGCTGCGAATCTTCCTGCCCCGGCAAGGCGTACTCGATGACGCGCACCACTATGGCCTGGGCTGCCGCCTTCTTTCGACCCAGACGGATGGGGTGGATGGCGCTCAGGTAGGAGCCGTCCTCCAGCATGCGATGCACCGGCAGTTGACGGTTTCCTACGCAGCGCCACAGCAGTTGTGCCCCGGTGGCCTGCGCCTGGCGCCAGTGCTCGAAGCCGTTGAACCCCCTGTCGGCCATGCAGAGCATGCCCGGCTTCAGCAGAGGCAACAGCCGTTGGAACAGCGCCCACTCGTCACTGCGAAAGGGTCCCAGGTTGGCGCCCAGAATCGCATGCGTGGCGCACTCCACCAGCACCATGCATCGCGCCTGCGGGTAGCCGGCGTGCCCACTGCTGCTGCCCGGGTAACCGAAATGCGCCGCGTTCTCGGCCTCGTCAGGCAACTCGAAGGAGCTCCCATCAATGGCGACAAGCCTCAGCTCGGCATAGAACGCGTGAGGGTGCGTAAGAGCATCGGCCAGTGGCACGCAACATCGCTCGACCAATTCCTGCAAAGGTGCCGCGCCGATCTTGCTGCGCAACTCGCTGATCGAGGACTTGGTCACCCGAGGTGGTTCCGCAGCGCCAGCGGCCCAGGCAAGCCCTTGCGACACAGCGGCGAAGACCTCCTCATAGGCGGCCTCGGGATAAAGGCTCAGCGCCATGCAGTAGTACGTCCCTGCCACCGCCGGAAAGCTGCGCACGCGCTGCGAATTGCAGGCGTGGGCGTCCAATACTGCATTGACCACCTCAGCCGGCGCGACTCGCGCCAGCAAACTGGCGCTCAGAAAGTCAGCCAACCTTGCACCAGTGCCCAGGATCGCCTTGGTTCGTGCCATGCCCGACTCCGTCGTTGCGACGGTGGTCATTGTGGATCAAATTGTCTTATCCGAACAGTATTGGGACCCGGCGCCTTTTGCAAGCTCTTTTTCGATGGTGACGTGAAACGGTCTGCATGCATGTATACGTACATGGACGCCCCCGGTTTGCCAAGTTCTCATCTTGATGGCTCGAAGGAAAGATTGCACCCGTACATTCGGACTTCAGCGCGACGTTGTCGTCGCAGTCCCTGATGGGATGTGCTGGTTGGCGCCCCAAACGGCTGTGTCGCACTTTACGTGCTTCGTATACATCGGGCTTTGCCAACCACGGTCTAACCTGTGTTGCCATCACTTGATGCTCGCTTGAGCAATCGGTGGTTTGATCGTAAGCGCTCAATAAACCACGTCCTTGCGGCGGCCGCCGTGGACGATGAAGCTACGTTCCCATGTACAGCAACATGGGAACGTGATGTCAGAGTGGTTGTCGGAGTTGGGCAAGCGCCTCGTTGTCGGGCGCAAACGCGACGGGCGGTGTGTCTATGACGCGCAGGCAAAGCGGGATCTGATACTCGCGTGCCGCGAGCCGGGGATGTCGATTGCGAGGATCGCTCGCGAGTGCGGGATCAACGCGAATCAGTTGAGCGCCTGGATTCGTCGTCAACGTCAATGACGTGACGCAAGCTGGCGCGCTGCTGCACGGCGAGGAAACGGCGGCCTTCGGCGATGCTGGGTATCGGGGCGTGGACAAGCGCGAGGAAGCGCAAGGGCCGCAGTGGCACGTGGCGATGCAACCGGGCAAGCGCCGACAACTCGACCCGACGCGCAAGTGGGCCCGCCTGCTCGAGAAGGCCGAACAGTTGAAGGCGAGCATCCGGGCCAAGGTCGAGCATCCGTTCCACGTGATCAAGAACCTGTTTCGTCACAAGAAGACCCGCTACAAGGGCCTGGCGAAGAACGAGGCACAGCTGTTCAGCCTGTTCGGATTGGCCAATCCGGTCATCGCCAAGAGGTCGTTGCTGGTCGCGCATGGCCGAGGTGCGTCTTGAACATCGAAAGTAGCCTCGCAAGAGGCGCAAAGCGCCCGGTTGGCGGGCCTCACCGCGCGAAGTCGACCGGAATCGCGACCACATTGCGTCGTGATGCTCTCAGACACGACGGCGTCGTTCATTGATCAGCATCTCCCTAGGCGAACCAACGCTGCCGGACGGCGCCAACAACCCGGCATACGACCAACTCTGCCCAGTCTTCTTCAGGCAATCTGAAGAACAGTTGGCATCTGACCGAGCATTCTTGATCGAGCTGATCAACTTCGTTGGCGAGATACCGCCTTCGGAAGAGCTTGAAGCAGCGCACCAAGCCTTGGTCAAAGCCAATAGCAAGGCTCCGAACTTGCAAGCCTTGTATCTTTGAGTCTTAACTGCAGGTAGTAGAAGGCTGTGGAGCTTGTGGGCGAAGGTGGGCGCGGTGGGCAACGCGCAGCGTTGTCCACGGCAAGCCCGCCGGTGCGGCGCAGCCGCATCGTCCACAAATCCACAGCCTGCCCGCCCGCAGTGCTGGTTTCGGACCGGCGCACGCAGCCCGTTCTGCCTCTGGGCCTTCGAGCCCGTCTCTGAGCTCTGGGCGCGTGCGTCGGACCGTTCTTCCTGTAACCCGAACGGTTGTAGGAATCTTCGAGTTCGCATAAACAAGGATGGGATCGGAAGAACATGTCCGAAGCTATGTTCATCGGCATCGATGTTTCGCGTGACACCCTGGAGGTGGCCAGTTCCGCGCAGGCCGCCTCCTGGCGGCGCGCCAACGACACCGCAGGCATCGAGGCACTTTGCGCGGAGCTGGCGGCCCTGGCCCTGGCCCCGGCCCTGGTCGTGCTGGAGGCTACCGGCGGCTACGAGTTCGAGGCCGCCTGCGCACTGCAGGCCAGCGGCTTGGCTGTTGCCGTGGTCAACCCTCGCCAGGCGCGCGACTTCGCCCGCGCCATGGGTGCCCTGGCCAAGACCGGCAGCCTGGATGCGCGCATGCTGGCTGCCTTCGCCCGGGTGCTGCACCAGCACCCCGAGCGCGAGCGCTTCGTCAAGCCACTGGCCGACGCCGAACTGCAGTGCCTGCAGGCTCTGGTCCTGCGCCGGCGCCAGATCGTGGGCATGCTCACCAGCGAGCGCCAGCGCCTGCGCATGTCCCACGCCAGCGCCAGGCCCAGCATCGAGGAGACCATCGCGTTCCTCAAGAAGCAGCTTGACGGTATCGAGGGCCAGTGCGCCGGCCATGTGCAGGCCCACCATGGCGCGCTGGCCCAGGCCCTGAGCAGCGTCAAGGGCATCGGCGCGGCCACCGTCGCCACGCTGCTGGCCGAGTTGCCCGAACTGGGCTCGTTGTGCCGCAGGCGCATTGCCGCGCTGGTAGGCGTAGCGCCGATCAACCGCGACTCCGGCCAGATGCGCGGGCAGCGCTCGATCTGGGGCGGGCGGGCTGACGTGCGGCGAACGTTGTACATGGCTACCTTGGTGGCCGTGCGCCACAACGCCGTCTTCAAGACCTTCTACCAACGCCTGCTGGCCGCCGGCAAGCTCAAGAAGGTCGCACTGGTGGCGGCCATGCGCAAGATGCTCACGGTGCTCAATGCCATCGCAAAGTCGGGCAAACATTGGGAGGATTCGCTTCACACCACTTGACACGAAAGACGGTTGCTCAGAGCTTGATGCGGGGTGGCGGCAAGCTGTTCTGCGGTCGGCCAGAGAGCAGCTGAAAACTGACTCGTTGCCTCGCAACGCCGCGCTGCTCGCGGCGCATAACGCGGAACAACTTCGTCCCGGCGAGCTCGACCAGATTGCGAGTACGTTGCGCCGACTTTTCGGCATCTCGAATGCTGAGGCCTCCCACCGACAGCTAAACGCCGCGTATACGATACTAGAAATGATGCCCTCAGACACCTTGGCGATTCTTTGGGACGAAGATCCTGTGTTGAATGTCCTTGCTGATTCGATTCGCATCAATGGCCGGCTGAAGTGGCGGTACGCAACTCGCGAGCGTATAATCAAGAACGGCAAAGTTCTTGCTGCGCGAGAGACTGATGCGAGTTTCAAGATTCGCGATCTGAACCCGCCCATGAAGGAAGTAAACCGTGTGCTTGAGAGCGGAATTCTTCAGAAATCCTATCCAGCGTTGAGCCGCCTCCAGCGATACGCAGAAATCGCTGCCTTGTTGCGCTTCGTGAAGGCGCATCCGGATCTGCATTTGGATCTGTCTGATTTGATTCAAGTCGCCTCATTTAGTGACCGGACCCCAACGCCAGACGAAATCCTCCGTCCAACGCCAACCGAATCGAAGAAATGTCCGACCTGACAACCCTCTTCGTAAGCTTTGCCTCCGAAAACCTGTCCAAGGTGGAGGATCTTGCCGCAGCATTGCGTGCCAACGGCATCGCGCCCGACCTATACAGCGAGAACTTGCCCGTCGGGAGATCCATCATTGGGTGGATTGATCAGGCGCTCAGTGACAATGCTTTTTCGCTCATCGTCGCTTCCGACGCGTACTTCCAGAAGCAATGGACTCTTCTTGAATACCGCGCGATTCTCCACAAGCATATCGGCGACGCAGACAAGCCCTTCTTCGTGGCAACTGTCGACGATCGCGTTGTGCTCCCTCCCCTCTTGAAAACCTTTCGGCATGTCTCGCTTGCGGATCTTGACGCAGCCGCTCTTACGATAGCGGCCAGCATAAAGGGCGACGACGCGATTTGCGATGCACGGCCTGCGAAATCTGACTCGGCGGCCCCATCAACTCCAGCGGTCGCGATCGGGATTGAATCATTGACCGAGCGCGAGGTTATACATATCTCTAGATCGTTGCTTGCCGAATGGTTCGTCCTCGGACGTCGCTCGGGTGCATTTGCGGAACTCAGTGTGCAGCTGGCGCGACGCAACGTCCTTTTGAAAATCGCCACGCCCGCCTTGCGCGACGATCTTCTTCACGTTGACCTAATGGGAGAGACCGAGCTCGCCGAGGTGAATCATCGATTCATGGCGTCCCTGCGCGGGAGCCTAGATCGTTCGGGCCTCGGTATCTTCGAACCGGCCTACGAATTAGAGTTCGATCGCCGGAGAGCCAAGTTCGCGCAGAGCGTACAGGCGTTGCGCGACATGATTTCAGAGACGTCGATCGTTTCCCTTATCAAGGACTGAACCTCCCTCAGAACGTTTCGCGGCGCGACCACGTATAGCGGGCAGAGGCACTCGTTGATTCCACTGAGATTTCACCGAAGTTCCGGATTCTGATGTGATAGCGGCGAGGTCCAACAGGCAGCCTCCAGCGCACGGCACCGATCTGGATTTCGACCTTGGCGCTTTTCCGGTCCCAGCGGCCGGAACTGGCGCGACGGAGCCACGGCGCCAAGTCGCAACCTTGCGCGCTTCGCGCTTCAAATCAAGTGATAGGCGGGCGCGTTGGCCGCGGGATGGGCCTGCGCGTCCTCGTACGCACGGATGACGCCACGCAGCTCGCACTCGCGCTCCAGGGCCGCGACCCAGGCGCGGGCATGCTGGGCTTCGTTGTAGGCCTGCGTGTGGAGGGCGACCATGCCCCAGCGGCTCTCGAACCAAAGGGCCAGGTACACCGCGCGGGGCGCGTTGCCGCTGGCCTGGTAGCGCTGCAGCGTCCGAAAGCTCACCCCCAGATGCCGAGCAATTTTTTCTCGTGATTCAACCTGGTCGTCGAGCAGGTAAACCAAGGGCGGCAGGCGGGCGAACGAGGGGGCGAGGAAGGGCATGGCAAGGCTCCTGCAAGGGTGCAAGTGCGAGCGCCAGCGATGCCGACCTCGCGAGGCCATGACAGTTTGTCGCAGCACCGTTGTTTTCTCTTTTTCCTATGCCATGCGGGTTTATCCGGTCAGAAAGAGCGCGCAAAAACCTCCACCCCCCCGGCCGGATAGAACCCCTCCACTACCCTCCCCGCCCTTTCCCCATACCCTTGATCGGGCGCGGAAGGTCGATAAACATAATTGTGCTTCGATAATTTCGGGCTGGTTGCGGACCGTGGCCGGGCCATGGGCGACGTGGATGCTCTCGACTATCCCGACCTGCAATACAGCACAGCACTGCGCACACGCCGTCGACCGACAGCCACGTCCAGTAAGCCGCCAGCGACATCCAGTTCTGCCGGCGCTCAAACAGGACGCGCAATGACCTCGGGGCCGTGTGTCAAGCGACATCAGGAACTGCCCCAGGGGGGCGGTTTGTCGTGTCGCCTGACACCGTGAGGCATCTCCGGGACGGGCAGGGTCGTTGAGCCGTGACCGCGCTATGGCTTTAGAGTAAACACGCCCCGTGCGACGTCCTCGGCGTAGTACTCGATCTGCAGGCTTTGCGACACGCCCGGGGCGCCGGGCCTGAAATCGATCCTCGAGAGGGATCCGGGCTCGGCGTTTTCCCCGGAGAGGTCGAAGACGAAGGTGTTGCCGCTCCAGTGGCGAAGCGCATAGATCTTCGTGCCGGTCGGCCCCATCCTGAGCAGCAGGCCACCGCCGGAGACTTCGACGACGGCATCGCCGTAGTAGTCATTCGCATAGCGTCCGGTGTAGGCGCCGTTGCCCAGCGCGGGCGCTGGTTGGGTCGGCGCCGGCTGGCCGGCGAGCGAGCCGTCGAGGGCAAACAGGCTCGCCATCCGCTCCGAGTAGGCCGCGTACCAGTCGCGCGTGGGCTTGCCGAATTCGACCAGGTCGTCGAACGAGGCGTTGAGGGCCTCGGCCGCTCCCACGGGCGAGGCGTTGGTCAGTGTGACGATCGCGACGCCGGCCGAGGGAATCATCGAGAAGGCGGTCCCGGCGCCGAGCAGGAAGGCGCCCGAATGCGAGAGCTTCACGCGCCCGGACGACGAAGTGCCGACGTTGAAGCCATAGCCGTAGAAGCCCGCGCGCGCCGTGGCGCTGTCGGCGGGCGCGTTCACGATCTGCGCGCTGATCGCAGGCAGCAGGGCCTCGGCCTTGAGCACCGGCAGGCCCTGGTAGCTGCCGTCCTGCAACACCAGCGACATCCAGTGCGCCAGGTCGTTGACGCTGGAGCTCACGCCACCAGCCGGCGACTGCGCATCGGGTTCGCGCTGGTAGAGCGCCTGGTAGCGGCCGTCCTGCTTCACATGGGGATAGGTACGGTTGCCGCGCTGCATGTAGTCGGCGAAGCGCGAACTCGTCGCCGTCATGCCCAGAGGCCGGTAGAGGATGCGCTCGGACAGCGCGGCCCAATCCTGGCCCGCCGCGGTTGCCGCCGCCTCGGCGCCGGCCGTGAGCCCGAAGTTGGTGTAGGCGTACTTGATCCGGAAACCGTCGAGCGGCACATGGCGCAGACGCTCGATCACCTGCCGACGGTCGTAGCCCAGGTCCTCGAGCCGGTCGCCGGCATGCTCGGGCAGCCCGGAGCGGTGCGCGTACAGGTCGCCGATCGTCACCTGCTGCGAGGCCCAGTCGTCCGACAGCTTGAAGCCGGGCAGGAGCGTCGCCACGGGCGTGTTCCAGGACACGGTGTCGTTCGACACGAGCCCGGCCACGACGGTGGCGCCGATCGGCTTGGACATGGACGCGAGCTGGAACACCGTGTCGGCATCGACCGCTTCGGACGAGCCCATGCGACGTACGCCGAAGCCCTTGGCGTAGACCGTCTTGCCGTCCTTCACCACGGCCACGGCCATGCCCGGAATGTTCGACCGATGCATGATGTCGGCCGCCAGGTCGTCGAGCTTGGCGATCGCGGCATCGACCTGTCCCGGCGGGATGGCGACCGCGACATCCTGCGCCGGCGATGCGCCGAGGACCGGGCCGCTGGCGGGCGCCGACACGGGCACGAACACCGTGGCGCCTCCCCCACCGCCACAAGCGGACATCGCGAGGCTGCCTATCAACGTGACGGCCGGCGCCCACCTGCGAAGCGCACGGGCAGCGGGGGTCGGGCCGCGGGGATTCGATGCGCCACGCGAAGGCGCCGGCGTGAGGAAGGAGGTGATCAAGAGGATGGCGTTTTCGAATGAGAACCGGTGAGAGGAAGGCGGCAGGCGAGCGATACGCAAGACCGTGGACTCATTCAGAAATGCCTGGCCAGCCTCAGCATGCCGCTCTGGTCGACGTAGCCGCTGGCGACGCGCACGCGGTATTCCGCCCTGAACTCCCAACCCGAGCGGTTCAGCAATTCGACGCCGGCTGTCAGGTCGCCATAGGTCTTCGGCATTTCGGTTGTGATCTGGAAGGGCTGCATCGAGAACGCGGCCAGGCTGAGGCTCGCCCGGTGGTCGCCGCCCATCACCGAGCTGACGCCGAACGCCAGATAGGGCCGCAAGGTCGCCGCATCGAGGTCGATGCGGCCGCCGATCTCGATGCTCGGCGTGGCCATCCAGGTCGTGCGCGCGGTCGAGCCGTAGGCCAGATCGAAGGGGCCGGCGCCGGTCTCCCGATAGGCGCTGCCGTGTTCACGGGTGACGTCGAGGTCAACGAAGGGCTTCAGGTACCAGGTGTCGAACTCGAGCTGGCGCGCGATGCGGGCCCGGCCGCCGAAGAACCAGGCGTCGGGCCTGGCGTTGGCCGTGGCGAAGAAGCCGGGCAGCACGATCCGACGGTTCTGCTGCGAGTTCTCGTAGCCGCCCAGCAGCGCGCCCGCGAACAGCCAGTCTCCGGCCTGGTGCTTGAGCGTGATGCCGCCCTGCACGCCGTTGCTGGTCGCCGACACGGTCCGATCGTCCGATCGCGTGTCGGTGTCGGCGTAGCTCATCGAGGCGCCGAGGAACCAGTCGGGGGCGACGCGCTTCTGCGTGCCGACCTGGTAGGCGACCTGGCTGCTGCGATAGCCGCTGTCCTCGTGGGTGGTCGAGCGGTCGGCGCTGCCCCCGACCACGCGGCCCCAGGTGCATTCGCCCTCGGCCAGGCGCATGCCGCCGCCGACGAACGACGGGCAGCTCATCAGCCGGTTGAGAAATGCGTAGTTCTCCTGGCCGCGTCGGCTCGCGCGCGAGAGGGCAACGTCGGATGCGATGCTGCCCAAGGCCTGCACGTAGGCGCCGGCCCCCGAGAGGGGCGTCAGCGTTCCGAACAGCGGCGCGGCCGCGACGCTGCCGGTATCCCACAGGCTTTGCAGATGGGTCGCCACGGCGCCCTGGTCCTTGTTCAACGCGACGCCCGCCGGCTTGAAGTTGGCGTCGACTGCGATCTGCACGTCGTGCCTGTCGGCGCTGATCCGCAACGGATAGCTGAACACCGGCGAAGCGTCGGCCACGCTCAGCTCGACGGAGTCGACCGGCAGCACCGGGTCGGAGTGAATGAGGGTGAGCACGGTGCCGCGCACCGGGTTCTGCGTCAGCGGCACCACGCTGCCGCCGAAGTAGGAGACCGCGCTGCTCGACAGCTGGTCGCTCCGGCCGTTGGCAAAGTCGAGGTCGGCCGCGAAGCTGCCCGTGCCCGTCTGGTTGAACCTGCCCGCGCTCATGCGCGTGGTCGTGAAGACGCCGGGCCCGCCCGGGCTGATGACGCCCGCGTTGTTCAGCGCGCCGCCGTGCACCGCGAGCTGGCTTCCGCTCTCGAAACTCGCACCCGCGCGGTTGTCGAAGTTGCTGGCCTGGCTCGAGTTGCCGCCGATGTCCACATGGCCGGCGATGCGCCCGCTGTTGTCGATCAGGCCCTGCCCCGGCGTGACGATCGCCGTGCCGGCGGCGATGCTGCCCGCATTGATGATCGCCACCGCATCGGTCGTGATGCCCAGGATCCCGGTGCCCGATGCGGCATTTGCGCTCACGCCTGCGCCCTGCGCCACGTTGATCGCGATGCGGCTGCCCTGCGTGCCGTTGCCGGCGTTGGTGCTGCCCGCGCTGACCGCCACGATCGCGGGCGATGCGGCGCCCATCGCCGCCGCCGTCGCGCCACGGTGGACATTGACCGTGACCGCGCCGCCGGCATCGATGGGCGACGAGTCGCTGAAGCCATTCGGGTTGCTCAGGAAGATGCCGCCATCCTTGAACACCGCGCCGCCGCCCAGGCTCATGGCAAGCACGGCGGGTGCGTTCGCACCCGTGGTCGCGACGGAGCCAGCGCCGGGGCAACCCGCGCCGGGCGCGCAGCCGACTTCCACCGTCACCAGGCCGCCGCCGCCCTGGCCGCCGGCCCATCCAGCGCGCTGCACCAGGCCCGGCGTGTAGCTCACGGAAGCCGTGTCCCCGGCGATGCCGCCGCCGCCGCCCACGCTCTGCGCGAGGATGCCGATCGCACCCTGGCCGCTCGTTTCGACGCGGCCGCGGGCCGTGACATGCACCGTGCCGCCATGGCTGAACTGGAAATCGTCGAGGCCGGTCGATGAGACACCGCGCAGGGTCAGGGTTCCCGCCGCCGTCGTGAGGCCCGCGATGCCGCCACCGCCCCCCACGCTCTGTGCCACCACACCATGCGCCCCGAGGCCCGAGGTGCGCACCTGTCCGTCGACGCTGACGGTCGTGTTGCCGCCCAGGCCGGAAGAGTTGCCGCTGCCACCGAGCCGCAGTTTCATGGGCGCGGTGGCAGCGAGATCGCCGCGGGTCAGCGCCACGTAGCCGCCGCCGTTGCCCACGCTCTGCGCGAGCACGCCGAAGGCTAGGCTGCCCTGCGTCGTGACGCTGCCGTTCAGGTGCGCCGTCACGTTGCCGCCATCGGCCGCCACGCCGAACTGGCCGCCGATCGCGCCGAGGCCCACTTCCGACGCCGCCAGCAAGCCGTCGATGCGCGGGGTTGCCGACAGCACCGCGACGCCGCCACCGCCGCCCACGCTCTGCGCGATCACGCCGTGCGCCAGCGTGCCGGTGGTCGAGAGGCTGCCTTGCGTGCTCACCGTGACATCGCCGCCCCGGATCGACGGCGCCCGGGTGGTCCCGCCATTGCGGTTCAGGTTGCCGCCGAGCGAGATGCCCGGCGATTGCGCCTGCCGGCCCGTCGCCAGGCTGGTGGCGGCGCTGCTGTCGAGCGCCAGCACGGCGACCCCGCCGCCGCCGCTCACGCTCTGCGCGAGGATGCCGACCGAAGCCGCGCCCTGCGTGGCGATCGTGCCGCCGCTGTTCACGACCACCGAGCCGCCGTCCATGTGGGGCTGGGCACCGAAGGCCGAGCCGCTGAAGGTCCGCGTGGCGCCGAGCGTCATCGACAGCGCATTCGCGCCGCCATGGGGCAGGGCCGCGAAGCCGCTCGCACCGAAACGGTCGCTCGCGACGTCGGCAGTGCCACCGCCGCCACCGATGCTCTGCGCCAACACCGCCGGCGAGAAGGCGCCGTTCGTCGAGACCTTGCTCGTCGTGGCCGAGAGGTCGACGCTTACGGTGCCGCCGTTGCCGTCGCCACCGTTGCTGCCGCCGACACCGATCGCCAGGCCGCGCGTCATCGACAGGCCCTTGCTGCCCATGAACGAGAGGATGGAGGTGATCCTGTCGAGGATCGCGGGCGCCTGGTCGCCGCCGCGCTCGCGCACCACGTCGGCCAGGCTCTGGTCCGCCACCGAGGCGTTGCCGCCGCCACCCGCGATGCTCTGGGCCACGATGCCCGGCGATGCGAGCCCGCTCGTGGCCACCGTGCCGCTGTTGCGGACCGAGACGCTGCCGCCGTTGCCGCCGTCGCCGCCGCTGCTGCCGACCGTCACGTTCAGCCCGATGTCGGGCGACAACGCCGTGACGTTGGCCACCCCGCCGGCCGCCGCCGCGAGCATGCCGTCGATGCTCGACAACAGGCTGGAGACACCGGTGGAATCGATCGCTCCGCCCTGCCCGCCGCCGCCCGCGATGCTCTGCGCGACGATGCCTGGCGCGCTCGTGCCGCCCGTGCGCACCGCGCCCAAGTTGGCGATCGTGATGTCGCCACCGTTGCCGGCGCCGCCCCCGTTGCCGCCGACGCGGGCGTCGACCGCGTTCGTGAACGAACCCAGCTTGAGCCCCGTGGGCGCCTTCTCGAGCCACTCGGAAACCTTCGTCACGGCGCCGAGGAAGGCGGTGGGCGAGCCCAGCGCGGGCGAGAGGGAGAACGCGCTTTCCTGTTGCACCAGGCCGCCGTTGCCGCCACCGCCGCCGATGCTCTGCGCCAGAATGCCGATCGCTTGATCGCCGGTCGTGGCGACCGAACCCGTGGCCTGTTGGGTCAGCGATACCGAAGCCCCGTTGCCGGCCGCGCCGCCGCTGCCGCCGACCGTGACGCCGTAGCTGATGTTGATGTCCGAAGGTCCGACCGAAGTCGGCCGCAAGGGTGCCGCCGCGGTGCCGCCATTGCCGCCTCCGCCGCCGACGCTCTGCGTCAGCATGCCGAAGGCTCTTGCGCCCGCAGTCGTGAGGCCGGCGCTGCTGTCGATGAAGATGGTGCCCCCGTTGCCGCCAGCACCGCCCGCACCGCCGACCGTGTGATCGATGCTCGCGGTGCCGGTCGGCAGGTCCGGCCCCAGCTGTGGCGCGATCGTCGCCTGCGCCGAATCCGCGAAGGCACCGCTGCCGCCGCCGCCGCCGATCGCCTGCGCCACCAGCGCGTGACTCAGGGCGCCCTGGGTGTTGATGCTGGCCGAGGGGTCGAACGTCACGGCCAAGCCGCCTGCCGAGCCGCCGGCTCCGCCGTTGCCGCCGACGCTCATGCCGATGCCGACCAGCACCCCGACCGATGCCGCCTTGGCCGAGCCGCCGCGCCCGCCACCGCCGCCGACGCTCTGCAAGGTGAGGCCCGTGGAGCCGGCACCCGCGGTCGAGAAACGGCCCGAGACCTCGGCTGTGATGTTCCCACCATCGCCGGCCGTACCGCCGCGCCCGCCCACCGCCATCGCGACGATCACGCCGGTGCTGTCGGCATCGCCGCCCGACCCACCGCCGCCGCCGATGCTCTGCAGCAGGACCGCATCGCTGTGGTCGCCGCTGGTCGTGATGGCGCCGCTCGACACCAGGCCGAGCACGCCGCCGGTGCCGGCATTGCCGCCGTTGCCGCCGCCGACGAAGAAGGCGCCGTGGCTGTCGCCGCTGGCCCCGCCGCCGCCGCCCACCGCATGGGCGAGGATGCCGGTCGAGGACTGCCCCAAGGTCGAGATCGTGCCGCGATGCTCGATCGACACGGCCTTGGCGCCGGTGCCGCCGCCCGCGCCGCCGTTGCCCCCGTGGCCCGAGGCGCCGCTGGCTCCCCCGGCGCCGCCGCTGCCGCCCACCACCATCGCGACGATGCCGGGCGAATCGGGCCCGCGGGTCGAGATTTCGCCGTAGTGGACGATCGCGACGCCATCGGGCGTGCCGCCCGCGCCGCCCGGATGGCCGGAGCCCCATGTCCCGCCACCGCCGTCGGAGCCGTGGCCGCCGAGACTGGCCGCCAGGATGCCCGGAGAACGCGCGCCCGCGGTCGCGATCAGCGCGCCGCTGGTCACCGAGACCAGTCCGGCATTGCCGCCGTCCGCCGCCCGGGTGTCCGGCGGTGCGCCGCCGTCCCACGTGCGCGCGCTGCCCCCGACCGATCGGGCCAGGATGCCCGCACTGCGGTCGCCCGAAGTGGTGATGCTGCTGTCGCCCTCGGCCGTGACCGTGACGTTGCCGCCCGAACCTCCGCGGCCCCCGGTGCTGTGGCCGCCGAAATCACCGACGTGCAACGCTGCACCGCCGTCACCGCCCATCGACAGCGCACGAACCCCCGCGCCCAGTTCGTTGGGAAAGCCGCCCACGGCCGCGGCCTGCACCGAGATCGCGGCGCTGCCCAGCGTCACCCGCACATCGCCCGCGCCGCCGCCGGTGCCGGCATCGCGCTCGGCGCCGAAGCCGTTCGGTATCGCGCTGTACTGGCCCGCGCCGCCCAGCGACATCGCCGAGACGCCGTAGCCGCTCGCGAACAGGGTCGTGCCGCTCAGCGTGAGCGACACCGCGTGCCCGTCTGCGCCATTGCCCCAGTCCGAGCCGTTGCCCCAGTGGCCGCCGTCGCCACCCTTGGAGATGCCCACGAGCCCCGCGCCGCCGGTGCTGTACAGGCTGCTCTTGGCCAGCGTGTAGACGATGATGCGGCCGATGCCGCCGTTGCCGCCCCAGTGGTTCCGGCTGTCGACGTCCGAGCCGTCGCCGCCGTTGCCGCCGCTCACGTCGATCCTCACTGCGTCGCCGCTGGCTCGGATGTCGAGCCCCGACTGCTGGAGCACGAAGTCGTCGGTGCCGGGGGCGCCATCGTGGCCGTTGCTGTCGCGGCAGCAGCCGCCGGTTGCGCCGCGCCGGTCCCAGAAGACCGGCCCGCTCTGGGCCGAGGCCTGCTCGCCGGGCGCCAGCAAGGCCGCAGCCCCGGCCAGCAGGAAACCGGTCCAGGCCTTGGCGCGGCGCAGGGGGGTCATCAGTTGCGCAGCGCCTGCACCACCGACTTCAGCACGGCGCTCGAACGCTGGGCGAACCGCTCGAACGGCGCGCCCGTGCTCATCTCGGCGCCGCTCCAGTTGTAGGTGAAGCAGAAGGTCACGGGCGTGCGGTCGACCACCATGCGGCCCGCGAAGCACAGCGCGTGGAAGCCTTCCCAGTCGATGCTGCCGCCCTTGCCGAAGGCCGCGATGTCGGGCGGCACGATGACCGCGATCGCATCGGCCATGGCCAGGATGCGCTTGTACTCGGTGAGCGCGGCGGCGTTCGGGAAGAAGCCTTCGGCCAGGGTCAGCCGATACCAGTTCACCAGCTCCGTGGCCGTGCTGCGCATCGACTGCACATCGTTGACCGCCGGACGCGCGTTCGGGTTCGGGTCCGGGGTCGCCATGAGTCCGGCCCAGCCCAGGTCGACGCCGGCGGGCGCGCCGGCCAGGTACGAGAACAGTTGCCGCGTCGAATCCGGGATCTGCGTGTTCGCGAGCCCGGCCCGCGCGATCAGTTGACGCACGCGGGCTGGCGTCGCTGCCGCCAGCGCAATATCGGTTGCCGTGTTGTCGCTGTGCGCGATCATGGCCTCGAGCACGCTGCGCATCGACAGCGTGCCGTCCAGATACTGGAGCACCGGGCTGCCCGGAGAGCGCACCTTGTCGCTCACGGGCTGCTGCGTGGCGCCGTTCAGGCCGTTGCGCAGATCAGCCATGTCCAGGACCGTCTGCGCCAACATGAAGGTCTTGACGGCGCTGCCGACGAACAACTGGCGATCGGGCTGCCAGCTGGCGCTCCACATACCGGCGGGGCCCTCGACCTGGACCAGGCAATGTGTGGCGTCGGGTGCCAGTGCCCCGAAGCCGTTGACCGCCTCGGTCACAGCGATCGGAGTGGTTGGCGCGACCGGACCCGCCACGGCGTCGGAGCCTCCGCAGCCGGACATGACCTGCGCGGCGAACGCCGAGGCCGCGAGCTTCAGCGTGAGCCGGCGTGAAGGCGAGAGTGAGGTTGGGGGTTCGGAGAGGGGCTGCATCTGTCTACGGGAAACGGGAAACCCCAAAGCGTAACGATTGGTCACACTTGCCTTCAATCCCCGAGAATAGGTAAAAGCTGCCGCCCTCGCCTCTCTATGACTTCCGCTGCATTCGCCTCGATCGAGGCTGTCCACCCCGTTGCCCTGAGTCCGACCTTGATCGTGGAGGACGACCCGGCGATGCGCGAGCGCCTGCGCTTCGTTCTGGCTGGGATTGGCGTCGACGCCCGGCAGATCGCCATCGCGGACAGCGTCGGCGCCGCACGGGAACTGCTCGGCAAGCAGCCCTTCGGCATCGCGCTGGTCGACATCGGCCTGCCTGACGGCAGCGGTGTCGACCTCATCGCCTGGCTGCAGCACCGTCACCCGGACGTTTCGGCGGTCGTGATCTCGGCCTGGCGGACCGACGAAACGATCTTTGCGGCGTTGCGCGCGGGCGCCATCGGCTACCTGCTCAAGGAGCGTGAAGATGCCGAGCTCGGCGTCGCGCTGCGCAGCATCGAGCAAGGTGGCGCATCGATCGATCCCTCGATCGCCCGCCGCATCCTCTCGTGGGTGACCGCGCAACCTGGCTCGCCGCAGCCCGAGGCCGTGCCGCCGTCCGAGGCTGGTCGCGCAGCGGACCCCGTCCCGACGTCGCTCACGGCGGCGCTTTCCCCGCGCGAGCGCAAGATCCTCGAGCTGGTCTCCCAGGGCCTCAGCAACCGCGACATGGCCGAGTTGCTCTCGATCTCCAGACTGACCGTGGAATGCCATACCAAGAACATTTACCGCAAGCTCGCCGTCAACTCGCGGACCGAGGCCGTCTACCAGGCGCGCAAGCATGGCTTGCTGGACTGATCGGCGCCTGCTGCGTCTTCCTCATCGCCATCGCCATCGGCACGGCCCAGGCGCAGCCGGCCTCGATGCCGATGCCGGTGGTCCACGTCGAGGCGGCGCGCGGCAATGGCTGGCATGACCCGGCCCCCCCGGCGGACGGCTGGACGCCGGTCACGCTGCCCGACAGCTGGGCGGCGCGCTGGCCCGGCTTTGACAGCGTGGTCTGGTACCGCCTGAGCTGGGACCAGCCGGCGCAGGCGCACGAGACGGGCCTCCTGATGGACTACCTTAACATGGCGGGCGAGGTATCGCTGAACGGCACGCCGATCGCGCGCGACCACAGTCTGGTCGAGCCGCTGACGCGGGCCTGGAACACGCCACGCTTCTGGCTGTTGGCGTCGCCGCTGCTGCGACCGGGGGCCAACACCCTGCTGATTCGGGTGTCGGGTTTCGCCGCCTACCAAGCGGGCCTGGGCCCGGTGAGTCTCGGTGCCCCGGCGGCGATGCAGGCGCGGTACGAGCGCGAGCGTCTCCTGCGGCGCGACCTTCAGTTCCTGGGTCTGGCGATCAGCGCCGCGGTGTCGGCGTTCTTCGCCGCGCTGTGGCTGATGCGCCGCCGCGAGACGGCCTATGGCTGGTTTGCGCTGATGTCGGTGCTGTGGTTGTTTTTCGGCTTCAACCAGGTGGCAACCAGCCCTTGGCCCTTCGCCAGCAACCATGGCTGGCAGGCGCTCAACACGTCGCTTCTGCTCGCGTTCAGCCTCTGTTTCATGGTCTTCACGCTGCGCTTTTGCAACCGCCGCAAGCCTCGACTCGAGATCGCGGCGCTGATCGTGGTGGCGCTCGGCTGGATCGACCTGTGGACGCTGGGGCCGGCGACGCTCGCGACCCATCGCGCGGCATGGACACTGGTCGGCGGGCTCCTGACGATGGCGGTTGGCTGCGGCGCGATCGTGCAGGCCTGGCGTACGCGCGAGCGGGCCGTCGTCTTGCTCGCCCCGTTCATGGCGGTCTCGGTCGTGGCGGCCGGGCACGACCTGCTGGCCTACACGCAGGTCATCGACAGCAACGTCTACTACGCCGCGATGTCGTCCTATGCGCTGCTGCTCGGCATGGCGCTGATCCAGGCCGGGCACTTCGTGACCAACCTACAGCGCATCGAGAACTTCAACACCGAGCTGATCGAGGAGGTCAATGCCGCCAAGGCCGAGCTCGCGACCACGTTGGCGCAACGGCATGCGCTGGAGCTCGCGCATGCGCGTCATGGCGAACGCGTCAACCTCGTGAGCGATTTGCACGACGGCCTCGGCGGCATACTGGTCGGCAGCATCGCGACGCTGGAGCGCACGCCCGAGAACCTCTCGACGCCCCAACTGCTCGGCCTGCTCAAGAGCCTGCGAGACGACCTTCGGCTGATCATCGACGTCCGCGGCCACGATGACCGCGTCCACGCCCTGGGGGAGTTGCTGGCGCCGGTGCGTCACCGCCTCGCGGGTCTTCTGGAGGCAAATAACATCGAATGCCGCTGGCAGATATCGGGCATCGACAGCCTTGTCCTTCCGCCGTCGCAGAACCTTGACCTCCTGCGTTTCCTCCAGGAAGCGCTGACCAACGTGCTCAAGCACAGCAGCGCAACGCAAGCCCATGTCGCGATGTCGCGCGTGGGAGCCGAGCTCCGAATCGGCGTGCGTGACGATGGAACAGGCTTCATGGTCGATGCACCCGACCGCGTCGGCGGCGCTGGTCTTCGCAGCATGCACGCACGGGCGCGTCGTCTCGGCGGTGACTTGCTGGTGCAGTCGCATCCGGGCCTGACCGAGCTTGTGCTGCGCATGCGCGTCGTTGCGGTCGAGCCAGAGAAGGAACATGCGGGCAAGTAGGCTCTGGAAGTGCAAACCCACCAGGAGTGAGCAGGCCGCGAGGTAGCGGCTGATCGTGAAGCGCCATGGTCGGGCATCATCGTCGGGTGCGAAATCCGCAGCATGGGCTGCGTTTCCCAGCGTGGCGGCCGCGCCGAACCCCAACGCGAGTTGGGTGATGAGCCTCGTCGTTGGCGGTGAGCCTATTGCAGGCTGATCGCCGCGGCTTCGGCGCCGCAGTCGCCTTCTGGGTGATCGTATTTTTGGTGCAGATTGATACGGTGCGCGCCGGAGCATCTCCGAGCGCTTGAGGTGTGGGCGATTCGTCCAGCACCTGTAGTTGGCGTAAATTGACGCTCCTCCCGGACAGGCTTGGACTGCGCCATGACCTTCGCACATCGCTACGTCGGAGCGGACAGCCTGCCTGCCAGGCTGTCCGAGTTTGACGTCGAGCAGTACTTCACGCTCACCAAGGCGGACGTCTCGGCGCTGTGCGAACGGTTTCGCGCCGACCGGCGCGTGCCGGCGGCGATATTGCTTCTGCATCTGCGTGCCAGCGGCCGACCCCTGAACCGCGTCGCCGTCGTTCCCAAAAACCTCCTGCGTACGGTCAGCGACGCCCTGGGCGCGCACACGTTGACCATCGCCAGCCTACGGTCGCTCTACGAGCGTCGCCCTACCCTCTACAAGCATGAGCGGTGGGCCAAGGACCACCCGGGCCTGCAGGATCTCGACGACACGAAGACCGTCGAACTACAAGAGCTACTCGCAGTCGCGTCCGACCATGCGGCCCACCGGACGACCTCATCGGTACGGCGCGTACCTGGCTGTACGAACGCTGCATCCTGATTCCTGGTTTTCGCAGGCTCGTCGACTGGGCCCGCGCCGCATTTGCGGTCGCCGAATCCAGGATGTTGGCCGCAATCTGGACTGCAGTCGGAGCGGCTGCTATCCGGCGATGCTGGGAGTCGGCGTACACGGCCCGTGAGGGCGAGGAAATGACGAACCTGGAGTGGCTCAAGGCCCCTCCTGGTCGGCATGCACCGAGCACCCTGGCCGAAACCTTGGCGAAGATCCGCAGCCTGAAGGAACTCGAAGTGCACCAGTGGGCGCTCGATGCCATCGCCTTGGCGAAGCAGCAGGCCTATGCCGCCCATGTCCAACTGCGGCGCCCGTCGATGACCCTGCGCATTGAGCGGAACCGGCAGGACTTAGAGATCGTCTGCTTCCTGCGGGTGACGCTGCTCGAACTCACCGACACCACCCTGCTGCAGGCCACCCGCCGAAGCCAGCAACTATTTCGGGAAGCAGCTGAGCGCGTGCAGGCCAGGCGGTCCAGCCACAACGCGTCGTTGTTGCGAAGCGCCGTGAAGGCCAAAGCCATTCTGGCGGACGACGCCAGGGACTGGCGCGAGCGCGTGCTCCAGGCCCGCGCGGCGCTCGCAGACATCGGCGACGCGACGGTAGGCAGCTTTGCGGCGCAGGTGCGTCGGTCACTCGCCGAGGACAGCCGACGGGTCCATGCCTGCCTCGCCGGCTTGCGCGCCCTTGATTTCGCGGGCAAGCCGGATGACCGGGGCTTCGCGCAATGGCAAGCCTGGTCCAGGCTTCAGGAGGCAAGCGCAGGCGCTTCCGACGCGTTCGGAGACGCGGTGCCGACCCCACCAGTTGGCGCCGCTTGGAGCCCTCTGATACACGATCTGGATCCGAAGTCCGGGTATCGCGCCTTCGAGGCCTGCGCCCTGATGTCGTTGCGCCGCAGCCTGCGGCGCGGCAGCGTCTGGGTCGATCATTCGATGGTCTTCCGGGACCGCAAGGCTCTGCTGATCAGCGACGACGAATGGACGGCAAACGCGATCAGCACCTGCAGATCCTGGGGCACCCCTCGGATCCCAGGGAGTTCATCGGGCCGTTGTTGGCAGCCGTCTCCGCCGGCCTTTCCGTGTTGGCCGAGGCGGTCCAGCGCGGACGCGTCGAAATCGGCGGCGACCGCCTGCTGCACATTCCGCCGCTGAGCGCTCTGCCCGATGACATCGAGCCGCGCAAGACCCGCGAGGCCGTGTTCCAGCGCATCGGCGACGTTCAACTGCCCGACATCCTGATGGAAGTCGATGCGGCCACCCATTTCAGCGAAGCGTTGCTCGCCCGCCGTGCCGACTCCGCCGACGAACTGTTCGCCTTGTACGGCGCACTCTTGGCCCACGGCACTGACAACGACGCCAAGGGCGTCAGCACCATGATTCCCGGGATCGACGTGGCGCAGATCGCAGTCGCGATGCGCGCCCTGGAGCAGCCCGGCCGCCTGCGTCGAGCCAACGATTGCGTGACGCAGTTCCAGAGCCGCGTGCCCATCGCCGCGTACTGGGGTGACGGCGACAAGGGTTCTGCCGACATGATGGCGCTGGCTGCAAGCAGGCAACTGTGGACGTCACGGGCCGATCCGCGCCGACGCACCTACGCCGCCGGCATCTACACCCACGTGCGCGACCGCTGGGGCATCTTCTATGACCAGCCCATCGTGCTCAACGAGCGACAGGCCGGCGCCGCTGTCGAGGGTGTCGAAGCGCAGAACCGGACCAACGACCGCATCCGTATCTCCCTGATCGCTGTCGACACGCACGGTTTCACGAGCGTCGCGATGGCCATTGCAAAACTCCTGGGGTTCGACTTGTGCGCGAGATTGCGCAATCTGAGCGAGCGCAAGCTGTTCATGCCTCGCGGCTGGGCGGTTCCACAGGAGCTTGAGGCAGTAACTGTTCGCCAGGTATCGCTGACCGCGATCGAGCGCGGCTGCTGCGACTGGTCGCCTCGATTCGCACCGGCAAGGTGTCGGCGGCACAGGCGATCCAGCGCCTCGGTTCGGCGGCGATCGGTGATCCCTTGCACCGCGCGGCCGAGCACCTGGGGCGACTGCTGCGCACTCTCTTCTTGTGCGACTACTTAGCCATCGACGCGTTTCGTCGGGAGATCCACACGCTGCTCCACCGGGGCGAGTCGGTTCACCAGTTGCAGCGGGCGATCTACACCGGCAAGGTTGCGCCCGAGCGTGGCCGTAGACGCGACGAGATGATGGCGATCTCCGGCTCGCACGCGTTGCTGACGAACATCGTGCTGGCCTGGAACACGAGTCGCATGAACGACGTCGTCGACAAGCTGCGAAAGGATGGCGTGGCCATGGAGGACGACTGGCTGCGCCGCATCGGGCCAGCCCACTTTGGGCACATCAATTTCCGAGGCACGTTCAGCTTCGCCCTCGGCCCCTACGCCGATGCGCTGGTACATCCGCGTCCTGGCAGGGCGCGTATCAAAACGCTGCAGTGACCAACGACTGTGAGCCGTTTGCCTAGCCGCGGCGTTGGCTCCGGAATTCAGACGCTGGCGTATCAATCCGCACGGAAAGCACTGCGGATTCAACCGGTCGATGCAACGATCTGACTGAACATCTCAGCCGGTGTTTGGAAGTCGAGAGTCTTCCTGGGACGCTCGTTCAACTTCCGCGCCAATGCATTGAGTTTGGCCTGTGAGAATGCCGAGACATCGATGCCTTTGGGAAGGTACTGCCTCAGCAGCCCGTTCGTATTCTCGTTGGTTCCGCGCTGCCAAGGATTCTGAGGATCGCAGAAGAAGACCTGGATGTCGGTCGCCAAGGTGAACTGCTTGTGGCCCGCCATCTCTTTGCCTCGATCCCAGGTGAGCGACTTGTAGAGCTCCTGCGGCAGCTTGCGAGCATTCTTGATCAGCGCGTTGACGACGGTCTCCGTGTCCTTGCCGGTGACCTTCACGAGCATCACGTAGCGCGTCTGACGCTCAACCAGCGTGGCGATCTGGCTGTTGGAGCTTCCGAACAGAAAGTCGCCTTCCCAGTGACCAGGGACTGCTCGGTCCTCAACCGTGGCCGGTCGCTCGCTGATCGAGACGGCGTCGACGATTCTCCCGTGGGCGTCGGTCTTCTGCGTGTGATGGCGCGAGCGGCGCATGCCTCGCGTTCGTCTCAGGTGCTGCAGCAACTCCTTCTTCAAGGCCCCGCGGGCTTGAATGAACAGGCTACGGTAGATGGTCTCGTGTGACACGTGGCAGGTCTCGTCGCAAGGGTAAGTGTGTTTGAGCCACCCCGCAATCTGCTCCGGAGACCATTGCAGGCCAAGTTTGTCCGTGACGATGCGCGCCAAGATCCGGTTTTCGGCCAGCTTGCAGCGCTTGGGCCGATGAGCCCGATCCCAGGCTGCCTGGTCGGCCTGGGTCGCCCGATAGCATCCCGGACCACCATTGCGCTTGATCTCGCGGCTGATAGTGGACGCGGCTCGACCAAGGATCACGGCGATCGCGCGAATCGAGAAGCCAGCCACCATGGCACGCGAGATCTCCTCGCGCTCGGCGAGCGTCAGTGCCATCGATGAACGGCTTCGCTCCGGCGGCCGAATGCCGCCGGTACGCGACAGGATTCCCTGTATCGACGTGTGAGACCGATTGAACAGCTGAGCGATCTGATGGAGGGTCCATCCCTGCCTCCATCGCTCCCACATCAATGCCTTCTGGCTGTCTGTGTAGTAGGTTCTTGTCCTGTACGCCATCTGCAACACTCCTTCTGCCTACGGCAGCTTCAGTGTGTTGCATCGACCGGTTGAATCCGCAACAAAGAGCGGGCATTGGGCGCTTTCATAAGGGTTGTCGCGATTGAGGTTTTTTTGAGCAACCGTATCAATCTGCACCGAAGATACGATCACCCCCTTGAGCGAGTCGTCGCAGGTTTCCAGCACCAAGGTGCACGATCTGTACGGTAGAAACGCCAGGAGCCTGCCAGACATCGTGTCACCTCAGCTCGGATCGGTCTGGCGCGATGCCATCTCGGGCTACGACCGGGAGCGCGCCTTTCGAGCGCTGGAAGTGGCCACGCTTTTGGCGCTGCGTCGTCCGTGCGCAACGGCTCGGTGTGGATCGACCATAGCCCGACGTTTCGTGGCCGAGAGCGCCTATTCCTGCCCGCCGATCGCTGGCAAGCCGAAGCCAAGCGGAACTACGCTCGGCTGTCGCGGCCGACCAACCCCGGAGGAATTCCTTGTTCCGCTCCTGATGCGCGTGCATGCCGGCGTCCAAGCCGTGGCTGTCGCCGCTCGTTCCGGCGGGCTGCGCATCGACGATGAACTGCACCTCTCGGCGCTCCCGGCGGACGATGAAGATCCTCAGGTCGACAATCTGCGCGCCAGGCATGCGGCGGCCTCGATCTGGCCGACCGCGAAGTGATTCGCATGAAACCCGAGCGATGTCAGATGAATTGCCGGTCGACCGCGTCAATCGATCGGAGGATCTACTTTGGTACCACTTCCCGAAAACCATCTTTGGATGCATCGAGGATCGCCCCGGCACTGATCCTTCAGCGATCCCTTGCGGAGCATTGGCGCGCTGCGCGCAAGCTGGCTTACTGATGGCTCTTGGAATCCATCCGGACATCGAGTGACAACCATCAGTGTGATCGTGGCGGCCAGTCCACATGACGTTCAGGCCGACGGCATCGAAGCCGCGCTTCGGAGCTATCCGGATATTGCGGTCGTCGGCGGCGGTGTGCTCAAGCTCGCCGACGTGCCCGCCGCGCTCGCGACCATCCCCGACTCGCAGGTCTGCGCGCTGATCCTCGTCGGCCCCGAAGCCACCGTGCGACAGCAGGAGCTGCGTTGGTTGACCGAACGAATGCGACTTGTCGTGATGTGCGTGGAGGTCGCCGGTGACGTCGTGCGGTTGGCCCTGAGGGATGCCGGGCTCGTTACGTTGATCGACTTGTTGCGCGACCTGGTGGAACGCGCCGCACGCGCTCCGCTCGATCGCGTCGCGCGCCTGAAGCTTCCGGATGCCTCCGTTGCCGTCACTGCGATGACACCGTCGGGCGACCGCCCTCTGTTGGCCGCCGCGCTGGATTGGATCCAGGCCCTCATGCGCCGTGCCGGATTCGAGCTTGGCGGCGAGATGGCCACCCATGGCATGACCCAAGGCCCGCTCGTCGATGCGCAGCGCGCCGAACCCGCCACGACGCGCATTGCACTGCCGAACGAGACGGATGTCGCGACGGCCGATGCGGCACTCACCGATGCCCTGGCGCACGCCGACATCATGTCCGAGCCGATTGCAGCCCTTTCGCGTCGTCTCGCGCTCACGCCGATCGAGTTCCGATTTGTCTTGTTGGCCCTGGCGCCGGAACTCGACTCGGCCTACCAGAACTTCATGGCAAGGCTGTTGCATCAGGATGCCTGGCGTTTCGGCACCTTGGGCCTCTGTGCGGCCTTGCTGGGTGACCCGGTGCAGGTGCGTCAGCATCTCGCCAAGTCCGGCAACCTCATGCGCTGGCGGCTGCTCGACACCAAAAGCGGACCGGCACTGCCCGGCGCCGACGAGGCGCTGCGCCTGGACGGCTCCGTCGTCGATTGGTTGCTGGGAGATCCCGACGCGCTAGAGCAGGACGTCCGTCTGCACCGCGTGCTGCGACCGACGGCGTGGCCCGGTGCGAGCCTGATCACAAGCGACCCGGACGTCCTGCCGGTCGCGCGCCTGCTGCAGCGTCTGCAGTTGCCCGCGACAGCGGAAGGCCGGGATCCGCACTGGCTGCTGTTCAACGGTGATCAGACTGCCACTTGGCACGCGACGCTCGAACGCGCCGCAGTGTTGCTGCACCACCCACTCCTTCGGGTACAGGCCCATCGCATTGCGGCGCTCGACGTTGCCGAGAACGGCGAAACCGCGCGGCGACTATTGCGCCTGGCCAAGTTGACGCGTCGGCCGCTGCTGCTCGATGCCACGACGGTGACGGCCACCGCCGATAGCGAAGACGCATTGCGACATCTGGTGGCCATTTTCTCGGCGATGGGCTGTCGCGCAGGGATCATCTGCACCAACCTGTCGTGGTGCATCGGCTTGCTGAGCGGCAATCGCATCGAAGTGGTGCCCGACAGCTGCCTGCCGCAACTCGCGCGGCGCCGCAGTTTGCAGGCGGCCACGCAGCAGATGGGCCTCGCCCTTGACGAAGAGTTGCTCGATTCCCTAGAGCAGCAGGTCCCGCTGCAAGCCGACGGCTGGGAGCGAGCGCTGCGACTGACACGTGCCCGCGGTCAACCGGACGACAGCCCGGCGCAGCGCACGCAGCGGTTCGTCGCAGCCTGCCGCGACGTCGCCGCGGCAACGATTTCGGATATGGCAGTCCGCCTCCAGCCCCATTGCACGATCGATGACGTGGTGCTGCCGGACGAGCGCAAGCAGCAGCTACGGCAGATCGTGGACAGCGTGAAATTCGCGCGACGGGTGCTCGATGAGTGGAAGTTCGGCGAGCAGCTCAACTACGGCCGTGGCGTCTGTGCCCTCTTCCACGGGCCGAGCGGCACGGGCAAGTCGATGTCTGCACTCGCCATTGCCCAGGCTCTCAACAGTCAGGTACTCCGAATCGACCTCTCGCAGGTGGTCAGCAAGTACATCGGCGAAACCGAGAAACACCTGGACGCGGTGTTCCGCGATGCGTCGCAGTGCGGTGCCGTTCTGTTGGTCGATGAGGCTGATGCGCTGCTCGGCAAGCGGGGCGAGCTCAAGGATGCCCACGATCGCTATGCCGCGCAGGAGGTCTCCTATCTTCTCACCCGCATCGAGTCGTATGACGGCGTGGCGGTCTTCACTACCAACGCCCGCCAAAGCATCGACCCCGCGTTCCTGCGACGCCTTCGCTTCATCGTCGAGTTTCCGCGCCCCGATGCCGAAGCGCGCGAAGACATCTGGCGTCGTTGCCTGGGAACCGGCAGTCACGAACTTCATGATGCCGCCTACCGTCAGCTCGCCCGCAAGCTTGACCTGACCGGCGGCCACATCCGGCAGATCGCCTTGCAGGCCGCATTCCTCGCCGCCGCGGCCGACCGGAAGATCACGCTGGCAGACATCGCCGCGGCAAGTCGCGCCGAGCTCGCCAAACTCGGCCTGCCGCCGATTGCCATCGAGCCGATCGTGCTCAACAGGGTAGCGTGATGAGCGCCGATGCCATCTTCAATACGACCCAGGCGCTGACAGCGCGATTGCAGGTCGCGCTCACCGCATCCACGGTCCCCGGCACGGTGTTCGTGGGACCGCTCGACGACCCGGACGCCACGGGCGCGGCGCTGATTCTTTTCCTGTATCGCGTCATGCCCAATGCAAGTCTGCGCAATCGCGAAAGGCGCCTGCTTGACGCCAGGACACCGCCGCAGATCGTCGTTTACCGGGATTCGCTGCCGCTGGACCTGTACTTCCTCATCACCGTCGGCACCCGACCCGGCCAGAGCGAAGAACCTCTGCTCCGCGCGCTCGGCTACGCGATACGCGAGCTTCAAGTCGATCCCGACCTGACGGGGCCGGCAGTCAACCACGAAACCGTGCACGTTTCCCTCGAGCCGCTGAGTACCGATGAAATCAGCCGCGTCTGGAACCTGTTCCCGGCGGCCAACTACCGTACTTCGGTGGCCTACGTGGCGTCACCGGTGTGGATCGATCCCGCTCAGCCGGCCGCCGAGGCCGCGCCGGTCGGTGAAGACAGCGTGCGCACCGCGCCGGGCGGCACGGAAGGCCCGCCATGACCGCACCATTCGTGCTCAAAGCCCCGCCGGAGACGGCCTGGCAACGCCGCCTCCGTTTCGTGGTGGAAGCCATCGACGCAGTCAACGGCGAGTTGATTCGCGACGGCATCGAAGTGCGCGTGGCCGGCCTCGCCGGAAAGCCCGTCGTGAACTTCGGAGGCCGCTTCGTGTGGCTGGCCGAGCCCGGCGCCGTCCCCACCGAGGTGAGCGTCGATCCCAAGGCGCTGCCCTATCTGCCGGCGAGCGTGGCCGCTCCCGCGCCGCCCGGGCCGCCGCCGGCCAAACAGTACGACGTTGTCCGTGTCGAACTCGCGCCCACGCCGGCCTATCCCTTCGAAACCGGCACCACCGGCGTACGCGGCACGCTCGTCCGCGCCGCTGCGGCACTGCCGATGGTGGCCCTGCCTTTCGATCGCATCTGGCTGCAGTGGCAGGACGACAACCAACCCCCACCCGCCTGGAACGACGCTCCAGTTCCATCCCTGACCGATGCCGCCGGCGATTTCGCCGTGATCGTGCGGCTCGGTCCCAATCAGGTCGCGCGCACCGACGCACAAGGTCGCATGCGCGTGCGCGTCGCCGCCACCCATGGCGGCGTCACGATGTTCTCGCCAGAACATCAGATCCGCCCCGGCTACGTCGCGGACGTGCCGAGCTTCGCGTGGGACCAGTTCACGAACGTCTGAAACCGGCTCGAGGAGAACACCGCCATGACACAGGATTCGTCGCAAGACACCAACACCGACCCCAAGTGTGGCAAGGACCCCGCGCCGCAGCCCCACGGCAAGGCTCCCGACGCGGACTGCACCAAGCCGCCGTACAAGAACGAGCCCCCGCCCCTCACGCCGCCGCCCGATCCCTGCGAGACCTGCTGCAGTTGCCCGCCGGCGCCCGAGCCCGAGAAGGGCTGTCTCGACGACCTGATCCGTGCCGAAGCCGCCACCGCGGCCATCGGCGAAGAAGCCAAGAAGTCGAAGGCGGAGCTCGAAGGCTTCCTGGCCAAGATGAAGGCCGCGAGCGCAAAGTACACCCCGGAGGCGTACACGGATCTCCTCAAACGCTGGCAGGACAACGACAAGCTGATTTGCGAAGTGATTCGCAAACTGCTCTGCAATGTGCCCTGCTGGTGGTGCGTAATCGAGTGCGAGATCTGCCCGCTCATCAACACCATCGCTGCGGATGAGCGGCGCCTCAAGGGCACCAACGTGCTCTACACCACCACGAACAGCCTCTACGACCAGCGTTACTGGTGGTGGCGCGAGCGCGAAATCCAGGCGGACGCGTTCGACAGCGTCAACAAGGTGATGCTGGCGTGGCAGGACCCGTTCACCACCATCGACGCCGCCTTGAAGGCGAACCTGGCAGACGCCACCGCGGCCAACACGGGCAAGATGCTGGGCCCGGAGCTCAACAAGCTGCTGTACGACGTGTTCTTCAGGATCGTGCCGCTGCATCTGGCGATCGCGCCACCCGCTGACGTCGCCGTAACCTGCGTGCAGAAGAAGTTCGTCGCGCTGTGCGGCTGCGACAAGCCCAACTCCCGCGACGACTGCTGCGGCCCCAACATCGGCCTGTCAAACATCCGGGAGCGGTTGGTCGGGCCGCAGCCCTTCCTGATCAAGCCCGAGTTGTTCCCGGACCTGATCTGCTGCCTGGCGACCAATGCGTATCGCCCCGCCAAGGCGGCGCTCGCCAAGGCCAGTGCCGAATTCGCCGCCGTCGACGCGGAAATCACCAGCCTCAAGGCCGGCATCGACGCGCGCATCAAGAGCCTGCCGGCCGACGCGAAGATTCGCCTTGGCAAGCCGATCGAGTGCAAGGACTACCAGCCGAAGACCAACGGCGGCGGCAGTGGCGGCAGTGGCAGCGGTGGCGGCACGCCCACCACCAAGTGCTGCGGCGACGGCGGCGCAACGGCCCAGACGCCACCCGCGGGCACAGCGACGCCCACCGGCAATCCCAATTCAGCGTCCTGACGACCAGGCGGAGGAACTCTCATGCCCGAATACCTAAGACCCGGCGTATTCATCGAAGAGATCGAGCGTGGACCGCGCCCGATCGAAGGTGTGCCGACCAGCACCGCGGCATTCCTTGGCGCGGCGGAGCGAGGCCCCACGAAGCCACTCATGGTGACGAGCTACAAGGAGTACTCCCGCTACTTCGGCGGGGTGTTCGGAGAAGGCAATTTCCTGCCCTACGCCGCCAGCGGATTCTTCGAGAACGGCGGCAAGCGATTGTTCGTCTGTCGTCTCGTCGACCAGGATGCGACGCCCGCGCAGGCGGACGCCGGTGACTTCTTCCTGCGGGCAGCCGGCGCCGGCAGCTGGGGCAAACGCGTGTGGGCCAGGGTGGGCGAGAGCATCACGCGCGACAAGAACAACATCCCCGTGGGCTTTCGGCTGAGAGTCGCGTACTTCGCCGAGGGCGACGAGATATACGATCCCTTCGACAGCGCCAACGATGCGCGTTCGCCGCGCCCCTACGTTGAAGACTACAACGATCTCGTCGTCAACGAGAAGCTCCCGGACTACTACGGCAAGCGGCTCAACTTCATCGATATGGACAAGGGCCCGAAGAACCAGGGCCCGGACGCCTCGGCGCTGATTGTCCTGGTGCGCAAGTCGGGCGTCGCGGCGGGAGTAGCGCCCGCTGCGTTCAACGGCCTGCTGGCCGACCAGGGCGAAGACGGCGGTGACCTCGACGTCACCGACTATGCGGGCGCCGTTGCGGGGCAACGCGCCGAAGAGCAGGGTCTCGCGGCGCTCGAACTCGACCCATACCGCGAAGTCGCGCTGGTCTACGCGCCGGATGTCGACCCGGCCACGCGGCTCGCGATCATCGGACACTGCGAGCGCATGCGCTTCCGCTTCGCCGTCATCGATGCCAGCAAGGGCAGCGCCAATCCCACTGGACTCGATCCGCGCACCACCATCACCGACTCCAGCTACGCCTCGTTCTACTACCCGTGGCTCGCCATCTCCGATCCGAGCACCGGGGCGCGCAAGATCGTCCCGCCGGGCGGTCACATGCTGGGGGTGTTCGCGCGCACCGATGTCGAGCGCGGCGTCTTCAAGGCACCCGCCAACGAGATCGTGCGCGGCGCGCTCGATCTCGAATACGACATCAACGACGCGCACCAGGAGACGCTCAATCCGCGGGGAGTGAATGCCATCCGGCGCTTTCCCGGCCGCGGCATCCGCGTCTGGGGCGCACGCACGCTGGCCTCCAACAGCCTGTGGAAGTACGTGCCCGTGCGGCGGCTGTTCATCTTCATCGAACGCTCCATCTACGAAGGCACGCAATGGGTGGTGTTCGAGCCCAACGAACCGAAGCTGTGGGCGCGGGTCAGTGATACGACCCGCTTGTTCCTGCGCACCCAGTGGCGCGAAGGTGCGTTGTTCGGACGCAAGGAAGAGGAAGCGTTTCACATCACCTGCGATGAGACCGTGATGTCGCGCGACGACATCCTCAACGGAAAACTCATCTGCGAAATCGGCATCGCGCCGGTACGTCCCGCGGAGTTCGTGATCTTCCGCATCTTCCAGAACACGGCGGAAGCGCCGCGCTAACGGGGAGCCACCATGGCACGCAATGATCCTTTGCGAAATTTCCGCTTCCGCCTCGAGATCGACAACCTCGCCATTGCCGGATTCAGCGAAGTCGCCATCGCCGAGACCATGGTCGAGGCCATCGACTATCGCGAGGGCACCGATCCGCCGCACGTGCGCAAGCTCTCCGGGCTCACCAAGTACGGAAACATCACGCTCAAGTACGGCATTTCGATCGGCACCGGCTCGCTCGACCTGTTCAACTGGCACGCCGCGGTGTCGGCCGGGCAGGTCCTGGAGCAGCGCAAGCGCATCACCATCGTGGTCCAGGACGAGGCCGGCCAGGACAAGACCCGCTTCGTCGTCACCGACGCGTGGCCGGTCAAGTACGACCCGAGCGACCTGAATGCCAAGGGCAATGAAGTGATGATCGAACTGCTCGAATTCGTCAACGAAGGCATCGAGCGCAAGAACTGAGGTACCCAGTCATGAACACCGGCAACCCGGGTTTCCAGACCGAAATCGAGTTCGAACTGCCGCGCGGCTATGTCGACAACGCCGGCACCCTCCACCGTCGCGGCGTCATGCGGCTCGCCACCGCCGCGGACGAAATCCTCCCGCTGCGCGACCCGCGCGTGACGCAGAACGAGGCCTACCTCACGGTCATCGTGCTGTCGCGCGTCATCGTGCGCCTGGGTTCGCTCGCCGATATTCACACCGGCGTCATCGAAGGCTTGTTCGCCGGCGACCTGGCCTATCTGCAGCGTCTGTACGAACACTTCAACGGCGATGAAGAGACCGCGCAGGGCAGCCCCAAGCCTGCGGTCAACGGCGGCGGCCCGGCGCTGCGCAGGATGACCGCGCTGGGGGAAGTCTGATGGCCTATCCCGTGAAGACGCTCTACGAGGAAATGGCCTTCATCGCTATGCATTTCCACTGGTCGCATGGCGATCTCATGCGGCTGGAGCACCGCGAGCGACGTCGCTGGTGCGCGGAAATCTCCGCCGTCAACCGTGCGCGCAACGGCACGCCTGCGAACCCGTTCGATTAGTGAGACAGATATGGCACGATTGGACCCGCTCCGAGGCTTTCGCTTCCTCGTCGAGATCGAGGGCATCGCGAGCGCGGCATTCGCGCGCGTCAAGGGGCTGTCGCGCGAGATCAAGCATGAATCGTTTCGCGAAGGCGGAGTCAACGACTACGAGCACAAGCTCGTCTCGCAAATCTCCTACCCGCCGCTGGTGCTGGAGCGCGGCCTGGCGTTCACCAACCTGTGGCAATGGACCCAGGACGTGGCCAACGGCGATGTCGTGCGCCGCAAGGTATCCATCCGCCTGCAAACCGAAGCTGGCGTGCCGGCAACGGGACTGGCCTGGCATGCGGACAGCGCATTCCCCGTGAAGTGGAGTTGCTCGGATCTCGACGCGTATTCGTCGCAGGTGCTCATGGAGAGCGTCGAACTTGCGCACCACGGCCTGCGGAGGGATCTATGAGGCCGCGCCTTCTGCGCACCCGCCTGCAGCGACGTCTGCGGCTCGCCCTGCACGTGGCGCCGGTCACCTCGTGGCGCCCGCTGTTGCTGCGCTGGCCGCGGAGCACGCGGCGCCCCGAAACGGAGATTGCGCGCGTCTCCGCGCACGCCGTTCATCGGCACCACAGCCTGGTGCTGCACCTTCACTACGCAGCGGCGACGGCGCCCGGCACGCCGCGCGTGGCCGCCGCCACCTCCCGCCCCACCGCCGCGCCGCTCATCGGCCGCAGCACCGCCGTCAAGCACACCGATCGGCGCGAACTGGCGCTGCATCACATGCGCATCCACGACACGCATCTGTATCGGCAATGGACCGGGTTCTCAATCCTGCGGAGCGAGCGCGTGCAGCTGATCGGCACTGCACGCACGGAATCGACGTACACGGACCGCTCGGTTCTCATGCCTGCGGCGCCCTCGCCTACCGCCGTTCCAGGTCGCGATGCCGCGACCTCCACGGCACGGCGTCCAGGTCGGGCTGCGATCGCGCTGCCGACGCTCATCGTGCGTGCACCCGCACCCGAGCAGGCAGTTCTTGACCGCTCACGCAGGCCATCGACCGTCGCGCCGCTGGTCTGGCGTGTTGCGCTGCCTGAGGCGGTCACGGTCACGGACGCTACGGCGGGCACGGACATCAGCGTCCCAGCGTCCACAGCCGCACCCGCGACCGCCTTCGCACGCGCTGCGCCGCCCGTCGCCGCTCCGGTCACAGCGAGCCAGGCACGCGAAGCGGTGCGCGCGAATCTGCTGGACCCCGCGATCGCCGACCGGCTGGCCGACGACGTGATCCGGCGCGTGGAGAAACGACTGCGAATCGAGCGCGAGCGGCGGGGAATCTGAATCATGGCGCAGCAGCAACTTAAGAAGGCCACCATCACCGTCCTCGCTGGCTCGGACCAGGGCAAGGTCATCGGCGTGCTGTTCAATCCGGCCGAATACAGCTTCGAGCGGACCAACGCCTACAAGGCACTCCCGATCCCCGGCCTCGGGACGCCGCTGATGCAGTTCGTCAACGGCGAACTCGATGCCTTGTCGATGGAGCTGTTCCTCGACGACTACACCGATCCGGAAGGTCCCACGTCCCGCGAGAAGAAGGAACAGAAGCCCCTGCTCGCACGGCTCAAGGCCATTTCCAAGCTGCTCGAGATTGATCGCGACCTGCACGCGCCGTCGCCGGTGCGTTTCAACTGGGGTCCGATGGAGTTCACCGCCGTCATCGACAAGCTGGGCCGCAAGGTGACGCGATTCCATCCCGACGGCACGCCGGCTCGCGCCAGCCTGTCTGTGAGTTTCAAGGAATACCGCACGCTGCGGCGCCAGCTCGAAGAGCCGCGGCGCGAGTCGGCGGACAAGAGCAAGCGTCGTGTGATCGTCGGGCGCGACAGCCTGTGGCTGCTGGCCTCGCGCGAGTACGACGACCCGAACGAATGGGTCCGCATCGCGAAGGCCAACGATCTCGACGACCCGCGAGAAATCGCTCCCGGTGACTGGCTTATCGTCCCTCTCATGGAGAATCCTGGTGGAACTGGCGACCCTCTCTAGGAAATACGGCGAGTTCTACGCGCCGGCCTTTTCGATCCGCGTGGGCGCGGATGACCTGATTCGTGACGCGCTCGTCGCGATTTCGCAGGTGGAGGCGGACCTGGTGCTGGGCGCTGCGAGCCGTTTCAGCTTCACGGTGGTCGACGCCTACAGCATCGAGAAGCGCGCGTTTTACACCGGTCGCGGGAAGAACCTGCTCGACCTGCTGACCTTCGGCGCGCAGGTCGACGTCTACATGGGGTATGGCGACGCGCGCACCATGCCGCGCATCGTGAGCGGGCTGATCACCGAGATCACGACCAATTTCCCGGAGTCGGGCACCCCGGAGTTGTCGATTGCCGGCTACGACAACTCCTTCCCGCTGACCAATGGCAAGAGTTCTCGCACCTGGACCAAGTCGCGAGACAGCGACGCGGTGCACGAGATCGCGAGCTTCCACAACCTCAACGCCGAAGTCGAAGACACGAAGGAGCAGCACACGCAGATCGAGCAGAACAACGAGAGCGACTTCGAGTTCTTGAAGAAGCTCGCGGACCGCAATCACTTCGAGATCTATGTCGACGAACAGCGCACGTTGCATTTTCACAAGCCGAAGGACAAGGCGGACGCGGTCGTGAGGCTCGCCTGGGGCGAAGGCCTGCTGTCCTTCAAGCCAGAAGCCAACCTCGCAGGGCAGGTCACCCGAGTCGAGGTGCGCGGCTGGAATCCCAAGACCAAAGAGACCATCGTCGGCAAGGCGCAGGCGGGCGAGGAATCGGGACTCGACGGCAAATCCCGGAGCGCTGGCGATCGGCTCAAGACGTTCGTCAAGGATTCCTCCAAGCAACCCACGCTGCGCCTGCGCCAGCCCGTGTTCACGCAGGCCGAGGCGAACGCTCGCGCCAAGGCTGCGCTCAACGAGCGCGCGAAGCAGTTCCTGACAGGCGATGCCGACGCGCTCGGGCTCCCCGAGATCCGACCCGACCGCAACGTGCAGCTGGACAACCTCGGCGCGCTGTTCTCGAAGGTCTACTACATCCAGCAGGCGACGCACAAGGTCGACGGCAATGGCTATCGCACCCGCTTTAAGGTGAAGGAGACCGCGCTATGAGTCTGGCAGCCGTGAGCACCGCGCCCCCCGAAACCGGCGTCGAAGACGGCGGCTACGTGAAAGGTGTCGGCATCGCCATCGTCACGCAGAACAAGGACCCGCAGGGCTGGGGGCGAGTGAAGGTGCGCTACACCTGGTTCGACCAGCCGCGCGAAAGCGACTGGACGCGCTGCGTGCAGCCCATGGCCGGCGACGGCCGGGGCTTCGCGATGATTCCCGAGGTGGGAGACGAGGTCGCGGTCTGCTTCGAACGCGGCGATCTGCGCTTCCCTATCATCCTGGGCGCCCTGTTCGGCGGCAAGGCCAAGACCCCTTTCGCCAACAGCGACGGCAAGAACGACCTGCGCGTCATCCAGTCGCGCGCCGGCCATCACCTGAGCTTCAACGACGGATCGCAGAAATCGCTCGAGCTGTCGCTCAAGGACGGCAAGAAGGTGCTCATCGACGACAACGGCGTCGCGGTGCAGGACGACAAGGGCAATCACTTCAAGATCGACAGCCGGAGCGGCGCCATCGAGATCAGCGCCAGCGGCAAGCTGACCATCAAGGCCGCGTCCATCGAGCTCACCGCCACCGGCACCTGCGACGTGAAGGCCAGCGGCAAGCTCGCGCTCAACGGTGCCACCGTAATGATCAACTGAGGAGCAACCAGCCATGGGACAACCTGCCGCGCGCGTCGGCGACACCAGCTCACACGGCACGCCGCTCGGCCCCGGGCCGGGCTGCCCGACGGTGCTCATCGGCGGCATGCCGGCGTGGCGCGCGGGTATCGACACGCACGCCTGCCCGCTGGTGGACGTTGCCAAGCCGCATCTTGGCGGGATGGTCGCGGTCGGCAGCACCACCGTGTTAATCGGCGGCATGCCCGCGGCGCGTGTCGGCGACAGCATCGTCGAGGCGGGTGCGCCCAACGCCATCGTGACCGGCGCGTTCACCGTGCTCATCGGGTGACATCATGGATTTCAACGAACAGAAAGCCTTCCTGGGACGCGGCTGGTGGATGCCGGTGAAGCTCGACCACCGCACCGGGCAGGTGGCGGAAGCGGAGTACGAGGAGGACATCCGTCAATCGATCCGGATCATCATCGAGACCGTGCCCGGCGAGCGCGTGATGCGCCCGAACTTCGGCTGCGGCATCCACGAGTTGGTGTTCGCGTCCATGGACAGCGAGACGCTGCAGCGCGTGCGTTCGGTGATCGAAGACGCGCTTCGCCGCTGCGAGGCGCGCATCGAACTCATGGAAGTCAACGTCGATGAGTCGGCTGAACTCACCGACGGCCGGCTCACGATTGAAGTCGACTATCGCATCCGCAAGACCAACCAGGTGGGGAACCTGGTGTTCCCGTTCTATTTCCGCGAGGGAGGCCAGCGGTGACCGATCGCGAAGTCCCCAGGCTCGATGCGCGCCGCGCCGACGACTTTCGCGGCGAGCTTACCGAGCGCGCGCACGCCTGGGTGCGCGACTGGAACATCGACGAGTCGGGCGGCGGCTTCGGTGCCGCGCTGATCGATGTGGCTGCGCGCTTCAGCGCACAGGTGGCGGAGCGGCTGGATCGCGCCGGCGAGAAACTGTCGCTGGGCTTGCTCGACTGGCTGGCGCTGCGCGGCAAGGCGGCGCGTCCGGCGCGGATGCCGGTCGCGTTCAAGCTGGCGGACAACGCCACCGATGCGGTACTTGCACCGCACCCGGTGCGGCTGCAGGCCGATGTCGACGGCGCGAGCGTGGTGTTCGAAACAGAGAGCGATGTGAAGCTGGTGCCGGGCCGGCTCGAGTTACTGGTTGGTGTCGACCCGGTCCATGACAGCTACTTCCTCCCACCGGGCGGTCTGAGCAGTCTGGCCCCGCTGGAGCCTTCGCCCGATCGCTGGACGCTCAAGAACTTCGCCAATGCCGGCGACACGCGCTTGCAGCTAGACCCCGCACTGGGACTCGCGCCTGATGTGCTCATTGAGATGGACGGCAGCCAGTATCTGGTGAAGTCGGTCGAAGGCGATCTGGTGACGATCGAGCCAGGAATCCAATCGACGGCAGGTCTGGCACCCCGTAGCGAAGCCACTCGCGTCACGAGCTTCGATGTGTTCGGCAAGGCTCGCAACTGGCAGACGCATGAGATCTACCTCGGCGACAACGACGCGCTCGATATCGAAGCGCCGGCGACCATTGAGATCACCAACGCGGCTGTCCTCATAGACGCGAAGTTCGAGTACTGGGGCAAGAGCGCGCTGAAGCCCGACGCCGACGCAGATTGGGTGGAAATGGCACTCGCGGACCAGCAACGGCCAGGTTCGGTGGTGCTGACAAAGCCGGCCGGATCGATCGAGTCGAGAAAGATCGGCGACAGCGCCGCGAATCGCTGGATCCGCGCACGGCAAGCCAACATCGATGGCGAGGAGGCATTGCTCGACGTCGAGGAACTCAAACTCATCATCAATCACGACGCAAGCGACAAACCTTGCCCCGACGATGGCACACCGACTGAATCACTGCCCCAGGCTGAAGGATTCACGAACGCGATTCCGCTAGTGCTCACCAGCCTCTTCTACCCGATGGGCCGCGAGCCGAAGCAATTCGACGCGTTCTCGCTCGGATGCGCGGATGCGTTTTCGAAGAAGAGCGCGAAGGTCTCAATCTGCTTTGAGCTCGCCGATCCCTCTGTGAATTCCTTCGGCGTATTGCGTTCCGGCATTCTTGCAAACAGATTCGTTGCCGGAGTCGGCCAGGATTCCGCTCTGCACCTGTATCTCGTGAACGGGGCTTCGGGCACCATCACGAAGTTTCGGGACCGCGATCCCCTGCAACCGCCCAGGCCGCGCGCCAATTCGATGGTCGCCGAGGGCGCGCCCATCGCACTCACGAAGAAGCCGCCCTGGCGGCCGGCGGTGTGGACAGCATCTTCGGCGGGCTTCTTTACGCAGTCCATTTTCACGGGCGTCTCGGCACACGCGACAGTGTGGGTTTGGAAAGAAAGCATTTTTCATCCCGAGAGCAGCGGCTGGATCTCCTTCGGCCCGGTCAATGCGAATGTCGCCACCGACGCGTCGCTGGATGGGCTGGTGCACCTCGTCGCACCGGCGACCCTGTTCGCCCTGCTCAACGGCGCGCTATTCACGCACGGCGCCGACGAAGGCACTCTGAGCACGCCATGGGCGGCAGTGCCATTACGTGAAGGCGGCGCGGCGCTGGTCGGCAAGCTGAGTTCGATAGCACCGGTGTGCTCCAGAGTTGCCGGCGGAGTCTGGAGCGGCAACTCGGCGGACGGGCTGGTGGGAGTGGTGGTCAACGGCGGAAATCGCAACGTCTATTTCATCGCTGCCAACGGCACGTGCCGACGTGTGCCGCACACCAATGGTGCCATCGCCACCACCGTCCCCGTCGCCGGCAAGGTCGACGTGGGGATGGGAGTGACTGCCGTACGCGTGTTCTGGCACGAATCCGATTCGCCTGCCGTTGTTGCCGCAGTCGAAGTGCGATCCGACGGCACCGTCACACCGGCTGCGGCCCCATTGAGGCCGCCAGCGAGCGCACAGCTGGCAAGTGCGGAGATCAAGGGAGAATCGCTCGAGCTCGCACCCGCGACGCTGACCGGCGCCGCCGCAAACGTCACGCTGGTGGTGAGCGCCGCGGCGGCCGACCAAAGCTGGCTGCTGAGCTGGACGCCATTTGACGGCGCCCCCGTGCCAACCTACTCCGAATCCATGGCACCCGAGGACGTCGGGCCGTTTGGAGGCGCACCGGTGGTTCTCGATCGCTTCGTCGTCGTTCCTGGCACGCAGGCGGACGCATGGATCAGTCCCTGGAATCCCGAGTTGCGCATCTCTGATTCGGCGACGCTCGAAATAGGGCTAGTCACGGACAGCCTCTCCCTGCTGAGCCCGAACGATTTCGTCCTGATCGATGCGGGCGCAGCGCCGGTTGAGGCCGCGCGGGTAGGAGGCTACGTTGCAAGTCTCAATGGCAAATTCCTATTCTCGCTTGTGACGTCGAACGGAATCGCAAGATTTGGCGTTTCTGATGATCCGCATCTGCGCGCTTTTCGAAGTGTCGTACCGGGCACGGGACAAAACGGGGAGAAAAAGTCGACGACAGAATTGATCCTGGAGCCAGGTGACAACATCACCGCGACCGGCGACTGGCTGACCGTCGTTGATGGCAACAGCGGCAATCGCGTCTTCTGTCGAGTCACGCGCGACCCGCTTGGGCCGAATCCCGATGTTGCCACGCTCGCACCCAATCCGCATCTGCCCGGTGCGATCAACGATCCGATCGAATACTTCCGCGGCGTCACGTTGGCGGCGCAAATTGCGCCCTACTTTTCGTTGAGCGCTGCGACCACGGCAAAGCTCACTGTGACGGATTTGACCGCTGCGTCGTTCGCCTTCAATGGCCTCGTACCGAACGCGCAGGTCGGCGATCCCTTCAGCATCAGCGCAGGCGGCCATCCCAGCCGAATCGTGCTCAGACACAATTGGATGACTGGACCCACCACGGCAAATCCAGTCAGTTTCCTGCTGGACGCGACAACTGCCGCGTGGACCCGGCAGTTGCGCGAGACCAGTACGAACCCCGAACTCATCTGGGAATACTGGAACGGCACAAGTTGGGCGAAGCTCAAGCTCGACGTCGACGAAACCTCCAATCTCAAGAGCACCGGCCGACTGAAATTCACCGTGCCACCCACGCTGGCATCGACCGAGGTGTCCGGCAAGAGCAATCACTGGATCCGCGCGCGCCTGATCGGCGGGGACTACGGCCGTGAAAAGGTCACGGTAGTGACGGCGACCAATGCGAATGGCTCGACCGAACAGACCGTCAAGCGCGATGCAAGCGGTTTTCATCCTCCGCTCGTGGTTGCCATGCGCATTCGCTACGCGCTGGAAGAAGCGAAGTTTCCAGAGGCGGTGCTCACAGTGGACAGTGGTTCGCTGCGCGACCAGAGCAATGCCAATAGAACTCCGGGGGCAAGCATCGAAGCCTTCGTACCGCTCGCCCTGCTGACGAAGCGCCTGCAAGGACGGGGTGAGTTGCCGCCGGTCAGTTCCGCGTCTGCTGCCATCGCGAGCACCTGCGACTGCACCACCCAGCGGGCACTCGTGCAAACTGCGGTCAAAGGCACCGGCGCCGCCGCGGCCTCCGTCGCGGCCCCGGACGGACCGTCATTGTTGCTGGGCTTCGACGCCAGTCTGGTGGGCGAGTCCATCAACCTGCTGCTGCTTGTCGAGGAGCGCTCGCATGACGATTTCGCACCGCTCGCCGTCCACGCATTGGGGAAAGATCGCTTCGAACCACTCACTGTGCGCGATACGACGCGCGCGCTCGGTGAGAACGGCCTACTGTCGATGTCGTTCCCCGTCAAGCCCAGCCCGCGCGAGTTGTTCGGCCGATCGCTGAGCTGGATTCGCCTGCGTCCTTCGCGCACTTCCGCCAACATCGACTGGAAACCCGTCATTCGCGGCGCTTATCTCAATGCAGCGTGGGCGACCGCCGCCGAGACACTGACGCGCGAGCCGCTCGGCTCATCCGATGGGCGGCCGAAGCTCACCGTGCAAGTCGCGCGGCCGCCCTTGCTCCAGGACACCCTCGAACTGCGGGTCCGGGAGCCGCTCGACGATGAGGAGCGCCAGCAGCTGGTGGACCAGGACGGCGCCAGTGTGAAGTCGAACGAACCCGACCTGAAAGGCGACTGGGTACTGTGGAGACAAGTGCCTGATTCGGACGACGCAGGTCCACGCGAACGCGTCTACTCGCTCGACGAGCAGTCCGGCGAAATCCAGTTCGGCGACGGACTGCACGGCATGATTCCACCCATCGGTCGCGACGCGGTGGTGGCCTTCAGCTATCGGCGCGCCGAACCTGCGGCCGATGGCGGCGAATCAGTGCCGGCCAACAAGGTGACCGCGCGCACCGCGCTGCAACTGATCACGCCTGTGGAGAGCGTCGAGGCGGCATTCGCCGCCGACCGCGCTGCGGGTGGATCACCACCCGAAGCGGATGAGCGCGTGCTGCGCTTCGGCAATGCGCGTTTGCGCCATCGCGAGCGTGCGCTCTCACCGTCCGACTTCGAAGACCTGGCGTTGCAGAGTTCACCCGACATCGCGCAGGCGCGCGCCTTCCGCAGCGCACAGGGCCTCAAGCTGGTGGTGGTCATGCGCGGGCCGCAGCCGGCGCCCCATGCGGCGCAGCGTCGAGAGCTCAAGCGCTTGCTTCAGAGCGCAGCCACCCCCTTGTTGGGCGGCCACGACGCGGTGACGATCGTCGCGCCGCACGTGCGGCGCCTGCGGCTGCGCCTGGCGCTGCGCGTCGCGAGCCTCGACGATGCCGGCCGGCTCGGCGCGGACGCGAAGCAATCGCTGGTGCGACTGTTCGACACCGCGACCGGCGGCGTCTCGGCATCCGGATGGCCGCTCGGCGTTGCGCCGACGGAAGAAGACGTCGCGTTCGCACTCGAGAGTGCCCCGGATCTGGCGGGCATCGACCAGATCGAGATGGTCGAGATCGACGCGCAGGGCAACGAACTGCCGTGGCGCTCGGAATGGCGGGCGGATGAGCTCGTGATGCTGGCCGACGACGCGCTGCGCATCCACTTCGAGCCGCTGGAGTTGCCGATATGAGACGGCTCGCACCCGACTTCTTCAATCGCCGCTTCGACGACCTGCTCGAAGCCGGCCGCTCACGCCTGCCCAGCCTCGCGCCGCGCTGGACCGACTACAACGCGCACGATCCCGGCATCACGCTCATGGAGCTCCTTGCTTGGGTGAGCGAGGCGCAGCTGTATTCCCTGGCGCGCATGCGGCGCGACGAACGCGCCGGCTACGCCGCCTTGCTGGGCGTGCGCGCCACCGGGCCGGCACCCGCCCATGGCAGCCTGTGGCCCCAGCGCAGTGACCCCGATTCACCTTTCGTGGGTTTTCAGCAGGCCATGGTGCTCGAACCGGAGTCGGTGGTGCGCACCACGAACAGCGAAACGCCGGCATTTCATCCCACGCAACGCATCCTCTGGACGCCTGGCCGCGTCGTCGCGCTGCGTACGCGGCTTGCGGACGGACAGCGTGTCGACCAGACGCGCACCAATGAACATGGCGATCGCGCCTTCGAACCGTTTGGTCCGGCCGCCGGGCCTGGCGACGTGCTGCGACTCGAATTCGCCAGCAACGGCGATCGTGGGTTGTTCCCTTCGCGGCGTGAGCTCGCGCAGGGCGCCGCATGGCCCATCGGCGTGCGCGTCGACGCACCGGCTGCAGGCGCCGCCAATGACGCTTCTCCACGGCTCGGCCCCGCCGCGCTCGCGGTTACGCTCCGCGCGGGCACCGAGCGCATCGAACTGCCCGTGATCGAGGACGGCACGCGCGGCTTCATGCAAAGCGGCGTCCTGCTGCTCGACGTCTCGCAGGTGCCAGACTCGCCGGCTGTCTTCAGCGTGGAGATCTCGGCGGTGCGCGGCTTTGCGCGGCCACCGCGCATCCTGCGCATCGAGCCCGGTGTGTTGCCCATCGTTCAAGGTGGCGTGATCAAGAACGAAGCACATGCCGCGCTCGGCCTCCCGTCGCAACGCCTTCGCCTCGCGCAGCCGGGCCTGCGCTTCGGTGCCGGCGTCTCGCCGCTCGCAGTGGTGACCGTCGAACAGGGTGCACGGCACGCATGGCGGCGCGTCGACGACCTGGCGTCGAGCGGACCTGCAGATCGCGACTACCAGCTCGACACCGCCGACGAATCGTTGCTGTTCGGCAATGGCGTCAACGGGTTCCTGCCGCCGTTCGAGAGTCAGATCTTCATCGACTACCCCTACTGTGACGGCGTCGGCGCGAACACCCCGCGCAATCAGCACTGGATGGTGCGCGGCATCGTCGGCGTGTTCGGCGTGAACCCCGAGGCCATTGACGGCGGCAGCGACGCGAACAGCGATTCGGATTTGCGTCGCGAAGCACGCCGGCGGCTGCGCGAGTCGCATGCGCTGGTCACGGCCGGCGACATCGAGGTGGCCGCGCTTGGGCTCGCGGACCTGGAGGTCGCGCGCGCCAAAGTGCCGGCAATCAAGCCGCAGACGGATGCGCAGCGCGAGATCGCGCTGCTCGTGATGCGCGCACGCGCCATGCCCGAAGAGCCTGCGCAGCCTCCCGAGACGGCGCGTTGGCTGGCCGCGGTCCGGAACGCGTTGCTGCCTCGCATGCCGCTCGGGACACGCCTGCTGGTACGCGCACCGGGCTATCGCGCTTTCAGCCTGCATGCCAGCGTCGAGGTGCTGCCGCGCCGCGACCCGGACGAGATCGCGACGGCAGTCACGAACAAGCTGCGCGACGCCTTCACGCTGGTGCCGCGACCCCATCACACGCCGCGCGATTTCGGCGCGCCGGTGAGCGCGCGTGATCTGGCCGCGATGATTCGCGCCGTGCCCGGCGTGCGTCGCATCGTCGCGCTGACGATGTCGGCGGACGGCCAGGATGTGAAGCAATTGCTGCTCAAACGCGTGGAGCTGCCGCGCCTCGACCTTGTCGCGAGCCGCATCGACGCGGTGCGCGCTTCGCCCGGAGGCACACGATGAGTGCCACGTGCGCCGCCGCCTATTCCTTTGTCACTGCCGCGCAATGGGACGCCTGCCTCTTCGCGAGCGCCGATCGGGAATCACGCGCTGCACGCACGGGCTTGAGGCCGCAGGCGCCCTACCAGGGCACGGCGCGCACGCTCGCTTCGGTTGGCGCGTTCGCACCGATGCTCACTCGCGCGGGCGAACTGCTGTGGCGCGATGCCGGCGGGCGGCTGTTGCGCGCACTCCCGAGCGACGCCGCAGCGGAGCAGCGCACCGCACCGCTGGCCATCGCGCAGGCGATGCGCATGGTGGTCACCCAGGACGCGATATGGGTTGCAGGCAGTGCGCCCGGCACCCTGGAGTCTTTCGAGCTCGACACACTCACGCGTCGCCAGGTACTGGACATTCCCGACGCCCGCGTCATCGACCTGGCCGCCGACGAAAGCACCGGCCTGCTGGTCCTGATCGAGCGCCAGCAGCGATGCGAGATTCTGCAGGTCCGCTGTGGCGGCACGCCAACCACGCTGGCACGGATCGACGCGGGTCTCGCGCCCACGCTGATGGCGAATCTACCGGCCCAGCGGCGCATCTTCCTGCTTGACGAGGGCGGCACGCGGCTCGTGGCGTTGGAGCGCGGCGAAGGCACGCCGGCGTGGACACGGCAGCTCGGCGCCTTCAGCCCGTGCTTCGTCGCGAGCGCTCTGTCTTCGGACGGCCGCGGCCGAGTGTTCCTGGTCGGCGTCGACGGGGCGGACTTTGGCTCGGCGCCTCATGCGCTCGCGCTCGATTCAGAAGCCGAGCTCATCGACAGTCTGCCGCTGGCGCAGCCCGGCACCGGCATCGCGGGCGGACACGGTGTGCTCGCCGTGAGCCATGTCGGCGGCGTCGACGTGCACGATCGCGCAACGGTCGCCGGAGATTCCACCGCGGTCGCGGCCGAGCTCGTCACGCCGCTGTTGAGCGCGCCGGACAGCGACGCGGAGATCAAGTGGCAACGCGTCGACGCCTGGGCGACATTGCCCGAGGGCACCACGCTGGAGCTGCGCTACGGCTGGACGGAAGACCCTGAGCTCGCCGAACGCGCGCTCAGAATCACCCGCGACGCGCGCATACCGCCATCGCAACGGCTTGCGTGGCTCAGCGCGTCGCTCGATCACTGGAGCACGCCGGTGTCATTCGCGGGCAGCGCGCGACGCGCCGTTTTCGACAGCCAGGCGCCACCGATGGCTTTCCCGCTGCAGGATGCGCGTGCTGGCGCGTTTTGGGTGCATGTGACACTGCGCGCCACGCCGCGCTCCGCACTGCCCGCGCTCACGCGAATGAGCGTCTCCTACGCCGGGAGCGCGATGCTGCAGCAGCTCCCCGCCATCTATCGCCGTACCGCCGCTCAGCCCGGGGACTTCCTCGGCGCGCTGGTCGGCACGTTGGAGGCTACCTCCCAGGAGCTAGACCGGCGCATCGGCGCGCTCGGCGGTCTTGTGCACCCGGACACCGCGCCGCCGGAATGGCTCGACGAGCTGGCCGAATGGTTGGGCCTGCCCTGGGACGACGCACTCACGCCGACGCAGAAGCGCGCCATCGTGAGCCATGCCGGTGAACTCGCCGCCGAGCGCGGTACCCGCGGCGGACTGGCGCTGCTGCTCCAGAGCCTGTTCCCAGGGCAGCCACCGCGTTTTCGCATCTCCGACCTGGACGTGGACTTCGGATTCGTGACCCTTGGCGGCGGCGCGCGCCGGGGCAGCGCGCTGCCTGCGCTGCTCGCCGGCCTGCCCCGCAGCGCCACGGTGTTGTCTCGCAAGGCCATTCTCGGCACCGCCCGCCTGCCCTGCGCCGGCGCAATGCCCAGTTCCACGCGCGATCTCGCCGGGCGGCTGCGCATCGATCTGTACGTGGACGGTGCCGCGCAGCGCGCATCCCGGCCCTGGCTCACGCGGCTGCTGGATTCAACGCTGCCGGGGAACCTGCGTGTCGAGCTGCGCTGGCACGCTCAGCCGCTCGATGCCGACCCCGAGGGACAGCTTCTCGTGGAGGCGCCGCAACCGCGCCTGGGCAGGGACGCCATTACCGGACACGCGCGGCTGCCCGCCGGGCGTTCGCCAACACTTTGGTCATGAGGTGAGAGATGAGCACTGACAAAACCGACGATGGCTGCTGCGATCAGACTTGCGACTCGGGCCGGCGCAACCGCTTCTATCCGAACAAGCGGACCACGCCCGACACCTGGACGGTCGAACAGGACTTCCAGCAACAGCGGCGCAGGCTGCTCAACCGCGCCATGCATGGCTGGGGGGTGGTGTACGGATTCAAGCTCGACCTGCTCGACGACGACCGATGCAGCGGCGACGGCGGCAAGCGCCTGGTCGCCGATGAAGGATTCGCGCTCGACCCCTGCGGCCGCGAGTTGCTGCAGGTCGGCAAGCTGCCGCTGGAAGTCGCCGATTGCCTAGCGTTCGATGCCAAGGGCCACTACCTGGAGCCACCCAAACAACACAGCGGCAAGCGCGACCCCAACTTTCCGTGGCCATCTCAACCCGGCGAGCAGCACTTTCTTCTGCACGCCCACTACGCCGAGCGCTTGATCGCGCCGGTGGCGGTGCGCGATCCCTGCCAATGCGAGGGCCAGGAGTGGGACCAGGTCTGCGAGACGATCCGCTATTCGCTCACGCCTGTCGACTGCGCGGAATGCTGTCGCCAACAGCGCTGCGAACTCAAGTGTGATTGCAGCCGCGGCCCGTGCTGCCCGGAAGGCGAGCACAAGCCGACGGAGCGCGGCGGCTGCCGTTGCCTGTGCGAGCACCTGCTCCAGCTCGACCCCACGCCAGAGTGCTGCTCGCTGACCACGATCTCGAAGGGCTTGCGGGTCGACCTTCGACATGGCGTGCCACTCGCCTGTCTGAAACTCGGCCGCGACCAATGCGCGGACTGGACCTTCAGCGACATCACCGACGTGTGCGGACCCCGCAGACTGGTGAAACGCAATGATCTGCTGTTCGACCTGATCCGCGGATGCGATCTCACGCACATCTCTTCGATCAGTTGGTCCGACTGGCATCGCAACAAGAACGGAATCGTCGGTCTGGATGAGTTCACGACCAAGTTCGGTGACGGAGGCATGACCGACTTCCGGGTCGAGTTCTCGCGCCCGGTGGATGTCGCGACCATCAAGCCCGACTGCTTCACCATGACCCTGATCGCGCGTGACGACGAGGACGGTTGGGGCCGCACGCTGCGCGTGCCTATCGTGGACGTGGAGACAGACAAGGCCGGATCCACGGGCTATTCGACGAAGGCGCGCATCGTGGTCGATGCGAGTTGGGCGAAAGGCGCCTTCGACAGAAACTCGGTGTTCAGCTCCGGCATCACGCGCTTCGAGATCACGGTACGCGGTGACTACCTGCTCGACTGCAACGGCCAGATGGTCGACGCGAATGCCCGCGGCCTGCAGAGCGCGCCCACCGGCAACGGAACGCCCGGCGACACCTTCTTCTCGACGTTCCTGATCGCCAGGAAAGAGGTCACGGACTCCGAGAACTCCAACATCATCTAGAGGCAGGCCATCATGAACGACACACTCAAACTCGGCGATTGCCAGCGCGGCCTTTCGAGCCTGATTCGCCCGCATTTCACCGAAGGCCTTCTTTTGCAGGACGACGACCTCACCGCCGGCGTGACGTACACGCGGGCGCTGAGCCGGATGATGTTTCGCACGCTGTTCGGCTGCGGGGTGTTGTGCGGCCTCGAAGTGAAGCCGCCGAAGCTCGAATGCGGCAAGCTCAAGATCGACGTGGACAAGGGACTCGCGCTCGACTGCCTGGGCGACCCGGTCGAGTTGCCCAAGTCCGTGACCATCGAGATCGACGTGTGCAAGGTCGCGGTCGGGAACGAGCTGTGGATCGCATTGAAGCAGAAAGAGAAATGCTGCGCACCGCGCACCGCGGTGTGTACGCCCGACGAGGACGACCCGCCGTCGGTCTGCACGCGAGAACGCGACCAGTATGAGCTGTGTGTTTTTTCGAATCGCCCCCCCTGCTCCTGCGGTTGCGCCGCGCTCACCCCTCCTGCCGCGACGGGCGAGTCGACGCCGATTACCAAGAAATCCGGCGCCAAGGCGACCGCTGCACCCGCCACACCCCCCACATCGACCGAGCCAACCAAGGAGACATGGCCGCTTCCGAACACGCCGTGCTTGTGCAACCAGCGCACAGCAACAGGCGCGTGCTATGACAAGCACTATCTGGGTGAATGCCCCTGCGATTGCTGCGAATGCGAGTGGATCGTGTTGGCGAAGGCAAGCACCGATGGCAATATCTGGAAGGTCGACCACAGCGTGCGGCGTTTCGTGCGACCGGTGCTGATGAGCGATCCGCTGTTGCGTGAGGTGAGACAGGGAGCCTGATCACCGTGGCGTTCGCACGCGCACCCCAACTCGCGCCGGCGCTCGCCGACAAAAGACCCGCGCCCTCGCCGACGCGTGCGCCGCGACCTGCCGCGTCCCCCATCAAGCATGCGCCGAGCCTTTCTCTCTCAGCGGGCGCGTTCATCCAGCGCTTCGCCAACGTCTCATCGCCCAACGACCGCGCCGAAGTCGAAGCCCACAGCACCGCTCGCGCCGTGATGCGAATGGGCACGCCCGTGTCCACCGCGCCGGTGAGTGCGCGCTCCACGACGACCATTCACCGCGCCTCGGCGGCCAACTCGCCCGCGCTGAATCCCAAGCCGGCCCAAGCTGTGGCACCGGGCGGCGGAGGTGGCGGCAACCTACCTGCGCCCGTGCGCAAGTTTATGGAACCGCGCTTCGGCGCCGATTTCGGGGGCGTACGCGTGCACACCGGCGAAGCCGCCGCGACCCAGGCGAGGAAGCTGGACGCTGCGGCCTTCACGACGGGCCGCGACATCCACTTCGGCAAGGGCAGGTTCCAGCCGGACACTCCGGCCGGCAAGGAACTCATCGCGCACGAGCTCACGCACACCATCCAGCAAGGGGCGGTCTCTCAGGCACCGAAGTCCGCGACGCCGGCAACACCCGCTGTGCGCGAGCGCCCCGCGGCGACCCGGCATCGCGCCGGCGGCATCCTCGACTGGTTCGCCGACAAGGCCAACAACATCCCGGGCTTCCGCATGTTCTGCATCGTGCTCGGCATGAACCCGATCAATCTGGCAGCCGCCGATCGCAGCGCCGGCAATGTGCTACGCGCGGTCATCGAGTTCATCCCCGGCGGCAAGATGATCGGCGATGCCCTCGAGAGCCACGGCATCTTCGAGAAGATCGGCGGCTGGGTGGATCAGAAGCTGCGTACGCTCAACATGGTGGGCGGCGCGTTCAAGAGCGCGATCAGCAAGTTCATCGACGGTATCTCCGCAACCGACATTCTTTGGGTGCCGGGCTGGGGCGATCTGTGGGAAAGCGCCAGGCGCATCTTCACGGAGCCCATCGAACGCATCAAGACCTTCGTCGCCGACCTAGCCACCGAGATCGTCCAGTTCATTCGCGAAGCGATCCTGCTGCCGCTGGCCGCGCTTGCGGAGGGCACCAAGGGATACGACCTGCTGAAGGCAGTATTGGGCGAAGACCCCGTGACTGGCGAGGCGGTGCCCCGCAATGCGGAGACGCTGATCGGCGGTTTCATGAAACTGATCGGCGAAGAGGAGATCTGGGAGAACATCAAGAAGGCCAATGCCATCCCGCGTTGCTGGGCCTGGTTCCAGGGCGCGATGAACGAGTTGATGGGCTTTGTGCGCGCCATTCCGGGTACCTTCGTCGCTGCCTTCAAGGCGCTGCAGGTTATCGACATGATCCTCGTGCCGCGCGCATTCGCGAAGATCGCGATTGTCTTTGGCAGCTTCGTGCTCGAGTTCCTAGGCTGGGCCGGCAAGGCCGCATGGAAGCTGCTCGAGATTATCTTCGAAGTGCTCGCGCCGGCGGCGGTTCCCTACCTACAGAAAGTCGGCGAATCGTTCAAGCAGATTCTCAAGAATCCGATCGCCTTCGTCGGCAATCTCGTCAGGGCGGGAAAGCTCGGCTTCGAGAAATTCGCGGACAACATCGGCACGCACCTCAAGAAGGCGCTCATCGAGTGGCTCACCGGTTCGCTGCCCGGTGTGTACATCCCGCAGAAACTCGACATCAAGGAAATCCTGAAGTTTGCGCTGTCGGTGCTCGGACTCACCTGGGCGAGTATCCGCGTGAAACTGGTCAAGGCCATTGGAGAGACTGCGGTCAAGGTGCTCGAAGGCGGCTTCGACATCGTGATGGCGCTGGTCACCGAGGGTCCGGCGGCTGCCTGGGACAAGATCAAGGAGCAACTCGCCAATCTGAAGGATATGGTCATCGGCGCCATCACGAACTTCGTGGTCGAAACCATCGTCAAGAAGGCAGTCCTGAAAGTGATCAGCCTCCTGATTCCGGGCGGCGCGTTCATCCAAGCCATCATCAGCATCTACGACACCATCATGGTCTTCATCGACAAGCTCTCGAAGATCATCCAGGTCGCCAAGGCCTTCCTCGACTCGATGATGGACATCGTGGCCGGCAAGATCGACGGTGCGGCGAAGAAGGTGGAAAGCGTGCTGGCCGGACTGCTCACGCTCGCCATCAGCTTCCTCGCCGGTTTCCTCGGGCTCGGCAAGATCGCCGACAAGGTGATGGAGATCATCAAGAAGATCCGAGCACCGATCGACAAGGCGCTGGATTTCCTGATCAACTGGATCGTGAATGCGGGCAAAAAGTTGCTGGGTGGCATCAAGAAGGGTGCCAAGGCTCTTTTGGGCTGGGCCAAGGCAAAGGCTGGGTTCACCGATGACAAGGGCAAGTCGCACTCCATTACTGTGACCGACAAGGGCGGGAAACCTCGCCTGACCATCGAGAGTGCACCGCAACCCGCTCGCGACTTCCTGAACGAGTACGTGAAGCTGAAGGGCCCCGAGTTCGAAAAGAACAACTCCAAGAAGATCGAGAACTGCAAAGCCGCAATGGACGCTGCGCAAGGGATCATCGACGACATCGCAACTCAAACCGCGGCGGGCAAGACAGAAGAACAGCTCTCGGGGCGGTACCAAAACCTATTGGAACGAAACGTGGCGGTTTCGGATGCCTTGCGCCTGCTGATTGGGGACGACCGCGACTTCGGCAAACTGAAGGAGAAGTATTTGCTCGAAGGGCTGGCGGGCACCTACGGCTCGACGCCGAAACCGCCGGGCGACGATTTCACCGCCGACCATCAGCCGCAGGCAGCGATCCTGGAAGCAGCCGCGAAGTTCGACAGCGTCGAGCCCAATGGCAAGATGCTGGAACGTGCCGCCGGACGCGCGCAGAGGGGCTACTCCATCAATCTCCACAAGTCCCGTCACATGGCGGGGCGAACCTACGCAGGTAAAGGCACGAAAACCAAAAACGACTTCCTCGCGGCAGCAGCGAAAGAGGTCAAGAGCAGCGATGCGAAACCCACTCAACGCAAGGCTGTGGTCAGTCTGCTCAAGACCGAGTTGAGGGCCGACGTAGCGGCCATGCGCAGTGTAGCCAGCGATCCCAAACAATTCCCGGACTTGAAAGCGCTCGCGGGCACAGACGCTCAAAAGGAAGAACTGCGAAAGGAAATTGCCAGTCGAATCGCCAACGGTGAAGCCCAAGTCGCTGCTCAAAACCTCGACGAGCTGGCAAACTGACGATCAGTCCGAGAATCTCACCGGCTCCGGCGCATTGTGTGACTGGCCCCCCAGCCACGGCGCGTCGCGCACGTGGCGCATGGCCTGCGCGCGGCGCTGAAATTTCAGCTTGTCGAGCACATGATGAACGTGATGTTTCACGGTCGCCACGCTAAGCACAAGTTCACGCGCGATTTCCTTGTTGGACATGCCTCGGCCGATGAGCGCCAGCACTTCACCTTCGCGACGCGTCAGCGCATCCTGAGCGTCGGGCACGGCGTCGCGCCTCGCCTGGAACAATGCGCGCAGCAGGCCACCCGAGATTTCCGCAGAACAAGTAAGTCGCCCTGCGACGACATCTTCGAGGGCGCCGCACAACGCGTCTGCGCCGGCATCGCGCGATACGTAGCCCACGAACCCGGCGCGTCCGCAACGGATCACCTGCTGGCGCTGCTCGAGCAGGCCGAGCGCAACCAACGGCACGTCCGGCCATTGCATCGCGATCTCGCGGACATCGAGGGCGTCGACCCCTTGCGTCGCGTCGATGAGAACCAGGTCCGGGACGCCCGCGAGAAGTGCCTCCCGCAAGGCTGCGAGGTCACGCACTACAGCAATCAGTTCCAGGTTGGTCCGACCTCGAACGCAGGCGGACAGTCCGTCCCCCAGCAAGCGCACAGGCGTTACCAGCAAGAACTTCATGCACGACCATCCTTCTCCGCAGATCCCAGCCGCGCAAGTTACTCCCTTCAGCTCGGAAAAGCCACCCCAGTGTTGGGGATGGCGATAGCAGACACCCATTTGGTGCCGCTTTTGCGAAGTCCGCGGCCGGGATGGGAGAGCATTTGGATCCTGGGGTGCTACGCCGTGAGCGGATCCGCCGTAAGCCCACGCCCATCGAGTTCCAGCGTACATTGCGGACGCGAGGCCGAGGCTTGGGACTGTCCTGGGTTTGCGCCAGCGCCAGGGTAGTCGCGGCGGAAAACGGCCGTTACGGATTGCATAAGGAAACCATTCGCCAGCATGTTCTGGCAAGGAATCGCTGGACAGAGCTGAAGTCGCGGTTGACCAACTCCGCGACCTCGCCGAGTACGCCGGAACCAACCTGCTTCGTGTCGTGAGCGCAGCGGGGCGCTTTGTGGGGCTGCACGGATGGAAGATGCGTACACCGCCGCACGCGACGTTCAAAGAATCCTAGTTCAACTGAAAAGCAACCCGGATACGATTCGCTCAGCACTCGAGAACTGGGCTCGCTTCGCCGCCATCGACCTGGTCGCGGTTCAGAACAAGGAACTGCAAGCCTATCTCTACGTCCAAAAAGGGCAACTTGAGCAAAAGGCAGCCAGTGCGCAGGGAACGGAATCCTCCGATCTCACGGATAAGGCGAACAGGATCCAAACGTACGCCTCCAGAGCCATCGGCGACCTTGGGCGGTGGAAGCTCGGAGAATTTCCAACTCGGCTCCGCCGTCTGCTAGACGAGGCACCAGACTTGCTTCCTAGCCAACGGGAGGTCTTGGCTGCCGATTTCTACAAGGCAGTTTCCGAACTGCAGTGTCTCGTCGACGACCTCGACTATCACGACCACGACTATTGGCGGGAAATCTCAGAAAAGCGAGGCTAAAGACCTCTAAGTTCCTGTCGGAACTGTGGCTCATGATCGACGCCTGAGGCGAACCGATGTGCTCCGGTTAGCCTCGCTGGAATCGGCGTTCGGTTCGAGGATGGACGTCTTTGGCGGAAGGCCGCTGCTTTTTTTGTGGAGGCATGAGATGCATGAAGAAACCTTGACACGCTCCTGGATTCCTCCAAGCAGCTGCAGCCCCAATCTACATCCAAGCTCGAACAGGTGCAATCTCAAGCCGCCGAAACAAGGGCCGATCCGGACTTTGATCCCGAGCTGGCAACCACCCATCTGGCGTTGGCGTACCAAGGTGGCACTGTCAGGATCCCAGAGGCCGTTGCGGGGCTGCAGGCGCATGCCACCAAGACTGGCGTGAGCATCGAAAAGCAGGTCGGAGAAATCGCCTCGGAGTTCACCGAGTTCATCAACCGGCACTCCATCGCGCTCGTAGAGGAACGCAGCGATTGGCGCAAGGCCTCCGCGTGGGTCAAGGGGCACATTCACCTGCTACGCCATTCCACGTTGGAACAATATGACGTCCAGGCGAAGGCGGCCCGCGAGGCGGCGGAACGTGCATTTGAGTCGGATGTGAAATACAGCCTGCGCGAGGCGCTGCGTCGCGTGGAGCGCGAGATCCGCGATCTCAACGCCATCCTGGACCGCTGTCCACCGTTCACCAACGGCGAGAGGCATCACTTCTCTGCTCGCACGGATGAGCAGCACCGCTCGCTATACAACCTCGTCATGCACCAGCCTGGTGATGGCGAGAGCTCCCCTCTGTTCTCGGACGGCGACGTGCAGAGCAAGCTGGTCCAGTTGATCGAGTCGGCAGAGCTGGGCACGGACAAGGGCAACAATCCGCTGGAAGACTATCGGCTTTTCTACCAGTTCGATCTCGAGATCCGCGTGGACGGCAAGGTGGTTGACCTGTTGAGCAAGCGCATGGGCGTTGCCTCGAACGGCGAACACCGCGTGCCGTTCTATGTGATCGCGGGCGCGGCGCTCGCGACGGCGTACCGGATCAAGCCGGGTGAACATCACCGGGGCGCCGGGGTGATGATCCTCGATGAGGCGTTCTACGGCATCGACGCTCAGAACACCGTCGTGACGGCAGAGTTTCTGAAGTCCCTGGGCCTTCAGCTGGTCATGGCGGGACCGGACTCGGACACCAGCAAGCTCACCGCAGTGCTGGATTCCTACCATGATCTGACGCGCTTCGGTCCTGATGTCTTCGTGGAGCTGATTCGAATCAAGGACAAGGCGCGTGCTCTGATGCAAAGCGACATGCCTGATCGCAACCCCGCTCTGTTCGCGCAGAAAATCGAACAGCTCACGCTGGAGACCGAGATGGAGTTCGGAGGAAGGCCCACTGAGGGTGCGATGGGAACGTCATGAACGACGTTGCGCGCGCGGCGCTGAACCGACTGCTGGTCCTCGCGGAAGGCTCCTGGGGACGTACTCCCGACGTCTCATCCCAGATCACCCTGCGCTTCACGCAGGCGTCCTTCCCTGCCTACTTGACGCTCGGAAGCCACGCCGGGCGGCATGCCTGTCACGTGTATTTGCAGTTGGCTCAGCAACGCGGTGCGCTCACCATCGAATGGGACCCGCGCGCCGGCGAAGGGCGCCAGATTCAGCGGATTCAACTTTTGGGGTAATCGTATTTTCTCGACAAATTGACACGGTCGTAGTTCTCGCCGACGCCCCGCGCGCTTTGGAGGTGGGTTCGGAAACCGGAGCCACGACGCTCGCCGAAGGTGTAGATTGGCAGCCCCGTCCCTGTGGAGGAACCTGAAGTGTCGTTCGCCCAGCGCTTCATCGGCGCGGAGACCCTTCCCTCCAGGATGTCTGAGGTCGACGTCCAGCAGTTCTTCAGCCTGAGCAAGAACGACATCTCTGCGGTCTGCGAGCGTTTCCGCGACGACCGCCGCGTCGCGGCAGCCATCCAATTGCTCTTTCTGCGGGCAAGTGGCCGTCCGATGGACCGATTTGCCACGGTACCAAAGGTCCTGCTGCGTTCTGTGTGCGAAGCGTTGAGATCGCCCAGCGTGAGCATCGCCAGCCTCCGGTCACTCTACGAACGTCGCCAGACGCTGTACGAGCACCAAGCCTGGGCTCGCACCTATCTTGGGCTGAACGACTTGGATGAGGTCCAGCGGCAGAAGCTCGAACAGGTTCTCGCGGTCGCTGCCCTGGAGGCCGCTCACCCGGACGACCTGGTGCGGACCGCCCGCATCTGGCTGTACGGCAGACGAATCATCATTCCAGGTTCACGCCGAATTGCCGACTGGGCCCGCAAGGCGTTCGACGCCACGGAGGCTGCGATGGCCGCAACGATCGAGACGGTGATTGGAAAGGCGGCGTTGCGCCAGGCCATCGATTGGGCCTATGCACCCTCCCCCGCAGCATCAGGCAGCCACCTGGAGTGGCTCAAGACACCGCCCCAGCGTCACTCGCCGAGCACGATCGCGGAGACTCTGGAGAAGATCCGCGCCCTCAAGGCATTGTGGGTGCATAACTGGGCGCTGGATTCGATAGCCCTGAGCAAGCAACAGGCCTATGCGGCTCACGTCGTGATGCGCCGCCCATCGATGACCGCGCGCATCGAACAGCGACGCCAGGCTGTGGAGGTCGTCTGCTTCCTGCGCGCGACGCTCATGGAGTTGACTGACATCGCGCTGCTGCAGGCATCGCGCCGCAGCCAGGAATTGTTTCGCCATGCTGCGGAGCGTGTCCACCAGAGTCGGGCCCGAAGCAACGGCGCGACTCTGCGGCAGGCCGTCAGAGCGAGGGCCGTGCTTCGCGACGAGACGAAGTCGTGGCGCGATCGTGTGCTCGAAGCTCGAACCCTCCTCGACGAAATCAGCGACGCGGGCGCCACCTCGTTTGCCTCGCAAGTTCGTCGAGCTCTTGCGGAGGACAGCCGCCGTGTTCATGCGCACCTGGCAGGACTTCGAGACATCGACTTTGCCGGAAGGCCAGGTGACTTGGCTTACGAGCAATGGCAGGCGTGGATCAAGCTTCAGGAGATCGGCAGCCGGGAGATTCCACCGGACTTCAAACTTCCACCGGTAGGCCTCACATGGAGCGCGATCGTCACCGACCTGGATCCTCGGTCCCGCTATCGTGCGTTCGAGGCCAGCACGATGATGGCCCTGCGCAAGAGCTTGCGGCGCGGCAGCGTGTGGGTAAGTCATTCGATCGGTCACCGCTCCAGCCAATCCATGCTCCTCGTCGACGCGGAATGGATGAGGTTCAAGGAGCAGCATTTTCAGATCCTTGGTCTGCCGCCGCAGGCCAGCGAGTTCCTGGGGCCAATCCTGGCCACGATGTCGGTCGGCATGTACGCGCTTGCGGAAGCGGTCGAGCGCGGGAAGGTGAACATCGACGCCAAGGGGCTGGTGCATTTGCCGCCGATCAATGCGTTGGACGAGGAGATTGAACCTCGGAAGACCAGAGAGGCCGTCTTCAAGCGCATCGGACGTGTGCAGTTGCCCGACGTGCTGATGGAGGTCGACGCGGCGACGCACTTCAGCGAGGCGCTGCTGGCCCGCCGCCCCGAGTCTGGCCATGAACTGCTGGCAGTCTATGGCGCGCTACTTGCCCATGGGAGCGACAACGACGCCACCGGGGTGGGATCAATGATTCCTGGTCTTGATCCAGCGCATATTGCCGCGGCCATGCGGGCCATCGAATTCAGTGGCCGCCTGCGGCGGGCCAACGAACGGGTCTCGGAGTACCAGAACTCCTTGCCGGTCGCCGCCTTGTGGGGAGACGGCACGAAAGGGTCAGCGGACATGATGGCCATGGATGCGAGCCGGCACTTATGGACTGCCAGGGTTGATCCGAGGCGCCGGACCTACGCCGCCGGGCTGTACACCCACGTCCGGGACCGCTGGGGGCTCTTCTACGATCAGCCAATTGTGTTGAACGAACGACAGGCGGGGGCCGCCGTCGAAGGCGTCGAGCAACACAATCGCAGCGAGGATCGCATTCGCGTCTCCCTGTTGGCCGTAGACACCCATGGCATGACCAGCGTAGCCCTGGCCATCGCAAAGCTCCTGGGGTTCGACCTGTGCCCAAGACTGAAGGACCTCAGAGAGCGAAGGCTGTTTGTTCCGAGGGGATGGTCGGTGCCCGACAACCTGGAGAGGGCCTCTGTGCGCCGGGTGTCTCTGAAAGCCATCGAACGCGGCTGGGATGATCTTGTGCGGCTTGTGGCATCCATTCGCGCTGGCAAGGTGTCCGCGGCACACGCCATTCATCGGCTGGGATCGGCCGCCATCGGCGATCCATTGCACCATGCGGCTGATCACCTGGGAAGTCTCCTGCGAACGCTGTTCCTGTGCGACTACCTGACGATCACCGACTTCCGACGCGAAATCCTCACGCTACTCAGCCGGGGCGAATCGGTGCATCAACTCCAGCGTGCAATCCACGGCGGACAGATCGCGCAGGACCGGGGACGGCGCAGGCAGGAGATGGTGGCCATCTCTGGCGCGCACGCCCTGCTCACGAACATCGTGCTCGCCTGGAACACCAGCCGCATGGACAGCGTTGTTGCCCGTCTCAGGGAATCTGGCTTGCCGATGGAGGACGACTGGCTTCGTCGGATCGGACCCGCTCACTTTTCACACATCAACTTCCGCGGAACGTACCGGTTCAACCTCGAGAAATATGGGCATCTGCTGGTCGAGCACCGCGCGGATAAGGCCGCGCTCTGAACCATCGCCTGAGCCCACGAAGTGGGGTGTTCTCACGCATGCCAGGCCTGGGGCCGAAGCGGAACCTCCCTCCGAGCATCCCAGCGTCTCGCTCCCACGGCGCTGGTGGGCGACCGTGTCAATTTGGACTGAACGTACTGCCCTGCTCCCGAACGGCACTTTTGCAAGTGCTTGTCGTGATTGATGTTTTTGGGGGAGACCGTGTCAGTTTGTCGAGAAAATACGATTACCCCGGGTCGGACGAGCGCTGCATTCGACGAGCGGTCCACTGCGTCCACGACATCGTCGGTGCCGCTGGCGAATGGGAGGTTGCGGGCGATGAAACCCCATCCACGACTGCTCATCTGCGTGGCCACCGCCATGGCGGGGCAAGGCGCGGCCGCAGTCTCGTTGCAACCGTCGGATCTGGAACTCACGGCGGTCTACTGCGCAGGCGTGCTTCAGAACAGGCTTCGCTTGACGAGCAGTCGCAGCCCGGGCAAGCGCGAGCGCCGCACTGCGCAGCGACCTGGAGCGCCTGGGGGACTTCATCCGACCCGGCTGCCCACCCTGGATGCGACGCGCCTGGCGATCGCCAGGCGACGTGCCAACGACGATTTCATGACCTGGCATGCCGACGCCGAGGCATGCAGGCTGAAGTGTGCGGGAGACGGAGAACGCGCTGGCAGCGAGAAGCGACGCAGCTGCCGGTCAGAGTGCTCGCGCACCGGTGCCACGTTCGAGCGCATGCGGATCTGCAGCACGATCGATTGGCTGCCGCCATGAGCGCAGTCTTCAACCACAGTCGAACGCGATCCTGCATTTCGCCGGGTCGGGGTCGACGTCGCGAATCTCCATGCTCACGCGGGTGCCGCGCCCCTCGACGGACGCGATCGTCAGCCGGGTGTTGAGCGCGGCCGCCAGGCGCGTGACCAGCGACAGGCCGATGCCCATGCCGTCAGGCGCCAGCTTGGTGGCGGCGTCGACCCGGTAGAACTCCGAAAAGACCTGCTGGATCTGATCGGCCGGGATCCCGATGCCCTGGTCCCACACCTCCACGCGCACCCGACCCGCACGCATCCGCGCAGACAGAAGGATCTTGGTCCCGGGGTGGCTGTACTTGATGGCGTTGGCGAGCACATTGCCGATCATGCGTTGCAGGCGCGCGGCATCGGTCTGCAGCATCGCGTCGACGACGCGCACGCGCAATTCGATGCCCTTCTCCCTGGCCAGCGGATCGGCGGTGGACACCAGGGCGGCGATGACGTCGGCGATGCGCGTCGGCCCGATCGCCAGATGCACCTCCCCGGCGTCGAACTTGGACAGGTCGAACAACGAGTCGAACAGGCCGTTGACGGCCTGGCTTGCGCGATGGATCTTGGGCGCGAGCTCGAGGTGCATGTCCGGGTAGGCCTCGAGGTGCTCTGCGTAGATCGCCAGCGCCACGGCAGGCTGGCGGATGTCGTGCGTGGCGGCGGCGAGAAACCGGTTCTTCGTCTGGACGGCTTCGACCGCTTCTCGCTTCTGGGCGGCCAGGTCGAAGACGAGTCCATAGTGCTCGCGCTGGGTTCGGTGGATCTCGCGGGTCATCCGGCGGGTGAGCGCCCATTGAAGAATCGCCAGCGGGAGGAACCAGACGGCCGTGTGCGACGAGGGGGACGGGTCCTGTGCGGCGACCAGCAGCATGCAGACCAGCGCCGACGCGAAGAACGCCGTGGTGTACACGCGACCCAACGCCGGAAGCAGCGCCAGCCGGGGCGTCGGCACGTACATCATCCCCGCCAGGATCGACCAGCAGGCGAACTCCCCGATGTCGCCGAGGCGATCGAAGAAGAGCAGGACCGAGCTGCCCAGGCCGATGGCCAGCACCAGGTAGACCGGCCGGATGTCGCGCACGAAACCCAGCTGGACCTCGGTCGAGGCATCCTGGAGATGGCGCACGAAGTTGGTCTCGGCCAGATGGCGCAGGATGTAGCACGCAGCCACGACCGTGATCCACGGCATGACCTGCTGCAGCGGGATCACTCGCACGCACAGGGAGGCCATGACGACGCACAGAAGGAGGCCGAGCAGGACTTGGCCGATCGACTCGCGCATGTACCGGTTGATCAGGCTGCGGCGGATGAACTCTTCGCGCTCATCGAGCGGGGGGTCCGCCGCGACGAGCGGACCGGAGGCAAGCGATGGGAAGCAGGCCACGGCGATCGGCGGTCGGGTCGGAGAGACTTCGGACTGTCGTGGCATCGTGGCACAGTTTAGAGCCAGCCGGAAAAGAACGTTACGGTTCGTTTCTGGAGGGTTCTGGTGTTCGGTCCCACTCGGCCCGCGAGTCGCTCGCCGGGCCCAGGCTACTCGATCACCTGTCGAGCGCTGACCGGCTCGTGGATGGGGCAGCCGTTGGCGGCGCTCCGGAACGCGAGGCGGGGTACTGCCTTGCGTGCACGGATCACGCCACCCAACGGTCGATGCGCCTCGAGGCCATGCCAGGGATCGAACGACAGGCCATCATCGACAACCTGCGAGCGCTCCTCGCTCCAACCTGTCTGGCTGCCGATGCGCACGCGCGCGACGACGACATACGGACTCAGGTCCTCTGGCCATTCGACCGACGCGTCCTCGATCGGCATCTTCTCCAGGTCGGTGTTCAACTGCACCCGCAGCTCACTCGCCAGCGTTCGACCCCGAAGAAGTCGTTCGACGATCGGTGCAGGCCGTCCGGGTCATCGGCGAGTTCTTCGGGCAGCGCCTTTTCCTTCAGCAAGGTCAGCGAGGGCGAGACGGGCACCAGTGACAGCTTGGCGATGGAGTCGCCGTAGCGCTGAGGGACCTTGGTCGGAGGACTTAGGAACGGCGAAGGTCAGATCGATCGCACCAGGGCTTGGGGCTCTTCATTGCAAGACGAACTGCGCAGTCCCACGGTGGAGACCTGACCGGCCAGCCTACGCCTCAGCGGATCTGTTTCACGATGACAGTTCCAAGATCGTGACCTGTGTCTGGTGAAGAAAGATAAATGGCGCGAGTCGCCTCGGATGCCTAACACGTGCTCGCGAAGATTTCTTCGCTGCGCAAGGCGCCGCTGGGCCGCAGTAGACCCAGATCGCGAGCACGCCAGCGCGAGGACCCGGGCCTGAGGTGTGTCGGATCTGCGATCTGCCTGGATTCCAATCGAGTCGGGAGCGAGTGGCGGAAAGGGCCTGGCCGGCATCGCTGACTTCCACGTCCAGCGGTGACCTTCAATGCGCCAATTGCCTAGAGTTTTGCGAGCCGAGGTGGACCCCGATCGCCCAGGCGACTGACCAGGAGAGCGCTCCGCTCTGCACTCCCAGAGCCTTCAACGCCACGCCGGAGGACCATATTGAGGGGAAAGCACGGCGCATCTCTTCTGCGATCTCACGGAGGTTTTGCTCTTGACCCTTCCCCGCAACCTCCCTAACAAGATCCATCGAGAACCCCGGAAATATCGGGTCGATGGCAGCGATGCACTCATTGAGTAGAAACGGCAGCGCTGTAGTGCGCGCTGAGGAAAATGATCGCCAGTGCCTTCGCCGAACTCGAGTGCGGGTGGCTGCGCACGTGGCTAAGCGCCTGCTCACACTAGCTTCCGTTCATGGCAGTTTTCGGGCTTTTGGCCTCTCCCAGTTGAAATTTTGCGCGTCAGCGAGAGCCCTGCGCGACTCCAAAAAAATACGGCCACTGAGGACCCTCACTGTCCTCAAGAGGAAGCATGAATCGGATGTTGAGCATGTGGCGTGAACCGGGCCTGAACGCGAGAAAGCCCAGGCCCGAACAGGTGTCGATTGCCGCCGGTTGCACACCGACAACAGGCAAGGCGTAGCCTGCACGTTGATGGTCCGCTGGCGCTGGTAGAGGACGCTGCGGCAACCCACTCATTGAGAGGGGGCCCTTGATGCCGGCGGCCCATCGCGTCCACCCGGTGCGCTCTTTCGCGGTCATGCCCGGCAGTCGAGTCTCGGCTGCATCTGCAGGCGCGGGTTCGCGGCCGTTATCGGTGGTGGCCTACGACAAAGCGGCCGCCGCCTGTCATGCTCGCGAAATGAGCAAGTTCCAACAAAGCGATCTTGCCTAGCGAGTCCACCTGCAGCTTGACCGGCCCCAAGAAGAGCGCCCTCCCCGCCAAGATCGCGCCCGAGCTTGCAACGCTGGTCGACGGGCCGCCCAGCACCGGCGACGACTGGATGCTGGAGATGAAGTTCGACGGGTACCGCATGCTGCGGCAGAAGCCGGGCTCGGCGCACCTGTTCGAGGCAGCCAATGGTGTGCGGACGGACAACAGTTGACTCTCGCCAGGCAGTTCCCAACAATGACCGCTGATGTCTGAGGAGTACTTGCAAGAACGCACGTCGCGGCAGTTACCCCAGTCCGGATTCCATTTCGTGCGGCTGCAGCAACGATGCTGATCGCATGCGTGACGCTCGCGGGTGCGCAAACGGACCTGCAGCGTTACAACGACCTCATCGCGCGCTGCAATGATGGTTCGCTGCCAACCCCGCCACGCAATGCGTGCGAGCGCGCGGGGGGTACTCGGCAGACCCCCAGACAGATAACAGGTCCTCCGTGATCTCACCCAGCGGCGCGTCGAGGGAAGGCACCGACTCCAGCACCCTCACACCTCGCCGGACAGCCGCGTGGTCATCGTTCCTCCGGCTGGCTCCGCGCCGCCGGCTGACGCCGTGACCCAATAGGCGCGGCGCGATTCACACCGCCGACCGTGGGCGGTCGAAGGCTCACGGCACCGGCTTCGCCGAGAACGCCGCGACATCGCCAGGCTTGCGCAGCATCTTGTCGACGTCCGCGGCGTGCAACTCCTCGGCGTGGATCATCTGGCGCGCGAACTCCTCCAGTGCCACGGAGCGGTCTTCCACCAGCGACAGAAGTTCGCGATACAGGGCCAGCGCACGCGCCTCGTTGTCGAGCGATTCGCGCAGCATGGCGGCGATGTCGTGCTGGTGCGAATCGAGCAGCGACCCGATAGCGAGCGAAGGGTACTCGCCGAGCGTGGTGATCCATTCGCCAACCTGCTGCGCATGCAGCAGCGATTCGTTGGCCTGTTCGCGCAGCCACGAGACGATGGGAATCCGGCCGAATCCGAACACCAGGAAGGAGTAGTGGGTGTAGCGCACCACGCCTGCCAGCTCGGCTTCGAGCAGCCGGTTGAGCACGGAGACGACCTTTGCTTGATCGAGCTTTTCCATGTCAGTGCCCGCGGAGGGTTGAGGATAGGAAATTATGCGCCTCGCTCCCGTGCTCCCGTGAGGCCGCATTTTTGGTTGTCATACAACCAGGCCATCAAAACAAGCACAGCTCCCTCTGACCAATCAGGCAGCCGACCCTGGCCGGAACTTTGCTGGACCGCACACCCCCAACTTCTGGATGCTCTCCCACCCCCTTCGGCGCGCGCTTCTCCGGGTTCCAAAAGCAAGCGGGCGCGATCGGCGACAACCATGACCGTGTCAATCTGTCGAAAAATGCGAGTACCCCGATCCATTGACCACATTCCAGTTGTCGATGAAGTCTCGAGCTTTCGTGCACATCGCGAGTCGCGCGCTAACGGGGTCGAGGCGCGACGTGGAGACAGCGCCACTCGGCACTTCTGCTGGCCCTTCCAATGAAGATCTGCGTGCCCGGAGAACGCTTCGCCCGGGCTCTCAGTCTTGACGCGCACCACCGATCCTCTGTACTCAAACTCCGAGTCGTGCTCGTTCAAGATGTCGCTGATGGTGGCCCTCCCGGGAGCCTGCGCGGCCAAGAAAAAGCCCACCGAAGCTGGCAAGACCAAAAGTGGTTGGCGGAGAACTCATGATGGAGGGCGCTCCTGAACTGAAGCTAAACCTCCCAGACGGTCAGGGCGGGACTGTTGCTCCACGATTGGCGAAAGGGAGCATGGCGCCAAGCCTGACGGGTTGAATTGCAGGCATCAGTCTCAGCGCTGCCGAGACTTTCGGCGGCGACGCAGCCGTGCTGCCGGTTGTGAGCGCTCGAACTACCGCTAGAGGCCGGCAGCGACGGCAGTCGCGACTACCAGAGCCTCCACCAGGGTCGACGCGTACGCATGTGCAGTGGTCGAAGGTCGAGGCTGTCGACGATGCTTGCCGCCGCACCGAAGCGGTTGGCCGGTTCGGGATGCTCATCCGATGAGCCGCGATCGTCTCGGGTCGCGTCATGCATCGAACGCGGGGCTTGCGGGTTCAGCGAAGCGGAGACGGTGTCTGGAGCGGGCATGACAGTAAAGTTGGCAGGAGCTTCGTGGGCCTGGCACGCGCCCCATCGCTCCAAAGGCCTGTGGGTTGCATGGCAGACGAGCGAACCAAAACCGACTCCTGCGCAACGCCTGCGTGCATTTTGTGCGGGCCTTCGGCATCAGCGCGGCGGCATGGAATGAGGCGTTGACCACTACAGACTGTCTAGAAACTCTCCGACCGTAGCCGTGCAATGGTCGAATCCCGGCGTGTAGTCCAGCGTAGCGATGGCATTGAACGCGGCGCGCAAGCCGGCATGCGGCTCCCGAATCTGGGCCAGGAACGCAGCCCGATGGCGCAGCAGGAACGGTGTCGCAGCCAGAAGTGGCACGGGCTCCCGCTCGATCACGAGCGCAAAGTCGAACAGATCGCGCGCCGTGACACGATCGCCACGGTGGTACATCTTCTTGGCAATGATCTCAGCGGCCGTCTCCACTCTCACGGAGCGGCCGCCGATGTCCCAGTCTCCCAAGCATCGGCCAGCAAGTTGGGAGCGGCCACGAAGTCGACCTCCCCCTCCTCGAACTGCAGCTTGACGAAGGCGCCGGGCTGCTCCGTGTAGTCCTGAGTAAGGTCTGCCGCCGTGTCGCTCAACCGAGGCGTGACAAAGCCGAGGTACTGCGGATCAGGCACAAAGATGTCGATGTCCTTACTCAACCGATGGCGGTGACGGAACATCAGCACAGTCCCACCGCCGAAGGTCCAAAACGGATCCGCGATGCCGCCGTACCGGCTGATCTCGTCGATCAGCGCCAGCGCGAGCGGGAACAGTTTTCCCAGGGACCGCCGGGCAACGACCCGGATTTCATGCCCACAGCGCCCGCCGGTGCACGGACAAGGATTCGGCGAGTTTTGCCACGTTTCGCCAGACCTGTCGAGGAGGCAGATGTGCGCGTGAGGCCGCCTCTTCCACCGCCATCACGACGATGGGCACGGGCGCTTCATCGAGCAAATGGGTCAAGTGCGGGGCAAAGGAGGGTGGCACGTCACCGCTCGCCAGGGCCTGCTCGAGCGCCTCGGGGGCCAGTTCGCGGGCATAGCTGACGCTGGCCGTCTTGGCCGCCATCCACAGGCCGCGCTTCTTGCGCCGCGCCTGCGTATCCGGTGTTGGACTGTCCAGACCCAACACCGCCATCACCTGCCCCACGCGGTTGACGCCCAGGTCGCTGAGCGCGCCGTTTTCCAGGCCAACCAAGGTTTGACGAGACAGGCCGGTCAGATGCGCCAGTTGCGCTTGGGACAAGCCCAACTCAGCGCGCCGCGCTCGCACTGCATGGCCGATGTCGACAAGGTTCATGACAGACAGGATCGAAGATTGTCCAAAATATTGGACATATTACGCCTGCCTCGCCCTCCCCGCAAGGAGGCTGCTTGGGCCTCTTCCCCCTCCTGATCAAGTGCAGAGGTGGTGACGTGTCTTCGTCGCGGCGAACAATTGCGCTAACGGCATGTCGACCAGGCGCTGGTGGAAGCCGGCTTCCCCACAAGCAGCGTGCGCTGACCAAGGAGCCGCTGGCGGCAGTTTTGGAGTCCTGCGACGACTCGCTCAAGGGCAAGCGCGATCGCGCCCTGCTCCTCTTCGCTTGGGCGTCGGGCGGGCGCCGGCGCTCGGAAGTCTCAGAGGCTGTATTCGAGAACCTGCACCGCGGGGATGAAGGCGCCTATCTGTACACGCTGGCGAGCTCGAAGACGAACCACAACGGGAAGATCCGCCCGGAGGACGTGAAGCCGGTGGTGGGGTCGGCCGCCGTGGCACTGGACGCCTGGCTCAAGGCAAGCGGCATCAGCTCGGGGCCGCTCTTCCGGCGCATCCTCAAGAACGGGAAGCTCGGCACCGACGGGCTCTCCGGGACGGCGGTGCGGGACATCGTGAAGGCGCGGTGTGCGCTCGCAGGGGTGGGAGAGGATTTCTCGGCGCATTCGTTGCGCTCGGGGTTCGTCACAGAGGCTGGAAGACAAAACATGCCGCTGCAGGAAACGATGGCGATGACGGGGCATCGGAGCACGGACACCGTGGCGGGGTATTTTCGGGCGGGCGCCGCTCAGGTGAGCGCGGTGGCTCGGATGATGGATTCGGGGAAGCGTGGCCCAGTCGAGAGTTGAACTCATCTCGGGTGCGAACCATGGCCCTGGCCCGAGATGGGGCCCTCGAGGGCTTAGGTTAGCAGCGGCAAGGGCCGGCCCGCGGACAAGCCCCGCGCCATCAAGCGAACCACACGGGCGCCGAAGGTGGCGGAAAATTGCTGTGCGCCGGTCTCACCCGCTCGCCCGCTTCCTTGGAGTATGCGCAAGCCGCTCGCAAGCGCAGAATCGCCCGATCTGCACAGCCAGGAGCGACCATGAACTTGATCCGCGCCGTTGTTTGTGTGTTCCCCCCTTTCGTGTTGGCCGCATGCGGGGTCACTCACGAAACATCCGTACTTGTTGGAACCCCTCGCACTCCAACCACGTCTGAGCAGGTCAGGCTGTACACCTCGCCACCGAAGAAGTACACGGATATCGCACTCATTTGTTCGGATGCGGCGTATGACTACATGGACACTCAGGCGTGGCTGGAAACGGCCGTATTCAATGCCAAGACGGAGGCAGCAAAAATCGGAGCAAATGGCATCTTGCTCAACCGGCTCGGAGGCTTTCGGTTCGGCGGTTCCAGTTTCTTCCTCCTCCAGCCTTCGCTTGCCCGCGACGAGTTGGTCTCGGGCAAGGCAATCTACGTCGTTGAGGAATAGGAAGCCCGAGCAGTGATGCAGCATGTTGGGGCCGGTCCTTTGACCTCGTCGTGTTGCTCGGGCGGCACCGGCAGCTCGACGGCGTCTTGCCAGAGCTCGGGTTGCAGCACCGCAAGTGCCTCACTGCGACCACCAAACCCGGCGCTGAACTCGGCCAGCTGCGTGGCCAGCGAGCTCATCTGCTGGTTCGCCTGGGAGCGCAGCGCATGGAAGGCCTGCGCGACCTCCAACAGCATGTCCTTGAGCACCTCGACGTCGTCGGGCAAGCTCGCTCGATCGACGGGGGCAGCCAGCAGTTGCATGGGTGCCAATGATCGCAGTGTGCGCGAGCTTCGGACAGTCGGTGAACCGCGCATGCAGCAGTTGCGTGGAGTCCTGTCGAAACCAAGCTCCGATGGGGTCACGCTGCAGTGACGTGGAGACGCATGCCCGTGGCAGCCAGCACTTTGTACAGCGTATCTAGGCGTGGGTTGCCCGCATCGCCCAGGGCACGGAAGAGCGACTTTTCGCCCACTCCTGCGCGGCGTGCTACGTCCGCCATTCCCTGTGCACGCGCCACATCGCGCAGCGCTGCTCGCAGAGTTGCCACATCGCCGTCTGCAAGCACCGCCTCCACATAGGCAGCCCGCGCATCGGCGGTTTGAAGAAATTCCCCCACGACCTCATCCAGATGACGGCCAGCAGGTTTCTTGCTCGTTGACATCATGCGTTCTTTTCCTTCCAGTCCTTCAAATACGCGGCTGCCTGGGCAATGGCTGCCTTTTGATCCGCTTTGCTGCTCCCGGCCAACAGAAGCAGAACCAAGGGGCCGACTGTCAGGCCCTTGTGCTTCAGCATCGCCGGCTCTCGGGCACCCTCGCAGGAGCCCTCTTATACCCCTCCTCGCTCCTTCCCTGCCGTGCGGCTTTTTCCCGGTCGGCGAGCGCGTCAAACCCGGCTCGGATCAAAACCCCCCGCTGCCCTCCCCGCTCATGCGCGAGTGCCTCGGGCCTGCTTCGCAGGTTAATAAACACAATTGTGTCCTTTGCAGAACTTCCGAATGTTGACGTCGACAAGTTCTGTAGCCCCTTCGGGTCTTCCAGCACAGGGGCACCGTGGGCTCCTTCGTGATGACGAATGCGCTGTTCGTTCAATGGGTCGATGCTTTGGTGCGCCTGGCGCACAAGCGCTCCGGGTGACACTGGTGGTGCTTGGAGATCAACCTGCCATCTCTCGCGTCGCAGCGTTGGACTCAATGGTCGATCTGGCTCATGTGATGAGTTCCGTCTGCATCGGATACCCAATTGCGGAAACGGGCTTTCCAAGGTCGTCTGGCGAATCACCACTGCTCGCCTCGAGGGCCATTCGATACCCCATCGCGCGATAGCCTCGCTGACGCTTGTCCCACATCCGCAGCAATGCCGGGTGCCCGGTATCGACGAAGTCGATGATCCGGACATCGGTCTTGCTTGCGTGTTCCCGGTGCAAGCGGCCCGCATACTGTTGCAGCGTGCCCTTCCAGGAAATCGGCATTGCCAGCACCAAGGTATCCAGCGGCGGATGATCGAAACCTTCTCCCACGAGTTTCCCGGTGGCCAGCAGGATGCGCGGCGCCTGCGGCGGTAGTGCGTCAATCTCTGCGATGATGGCGATACGCTGCTTCTTTGACATTCGACCGTGCAATACGAAGGGCGGTGGTCGCTGAGCTGCCAGTGAGGTGAGGATGGCCTCGAGGTGCTCCGTGCGCTCGGTCAGCACCAGGATCTTGCGGCCTTGCTGGAAGGCACTCATGACCTCGGCGGCGATGGCTTGCGTCCGGAGCAGGTCATTGGCAAGGTGCCGGAACACGTCCTGAATGCCCGCTGTGGTGGGTAGATCGATGCGGGAAAGCCGTGATCTCGGCAGAACCTCGAGTTCGTGCGGTGCGCTCGCCGGTCTCGCCGCCCTGTGCCGGATGGGACCGCACTGCAAGAAGATGATCGGCTGCTGGCCATCACGGCGAATCGGCGTAGCGGTCAGCCCCAGCACGAACTTCGCCTTGGTCCTTTTGAGTATGGCATCGAACGACGCGGCGCCCACATGGTGACATTCGTCGACGATGACATGTCCGTAGGTCTCGACAAGCGAATTGACCTCACCTTGACGGGACAGTGACTGCATCACGGCGATGTCGATCCTGCCGGTGGGGTTGGATTTTCCGCCACCAATGGTGCCGACCAAGCCCTTGCCTGCGCCTAGAAAGGCTTGCAGCCGCTCTTGCCATTGCTTGAGCAGTTCCGTTCGATGCACGAGTACCAGGGTGTTCACCCCGCGTCTGGCGATGAGGGCGGCTGCCATGACCGTCTTGCCGAACGCGGTCGGCGCGCACAGCACGCCCGCATCGTGACGTAGCATGGCCGATGCAGCCATTTCCTGGTCATCCCGCAAGGTGCCGATGAAGTTAACATCGATGAACTCCCCGCGACACCGAGCGTCCCGCACGTCGCGGCGAATACCGTTGTCCTTCAGCAGTGCCAGGGCGGCGTCGAGGCAGCCGCGCGGCAACGCGATGTGCTGCGGGTAGTTCTCGGCTTGCCCGATGACGCGCGGCTTGCCCCACACAGACATCCGCATGGCCTGGGCCTTGTAGAACTCGGGGTTCTGAAAGGCCGCCAGCCGGATCAGGCGATTGGCGAGCGCTTGGGGCAGCTCACTCTTCTCAAAATAGATCAGGTTGGACAGCGTCACGGTCAACGCCTCGGGCATCGTGCCCGCCAGCTTGGTTGATGTGGTGGCTTCGCGCTTCCATGGCGTGGCCAAGTCTTCGTCGTCGATGAAAGTCACGTCAAGGGGGTGAATGCCGCCAGTGGCACGGAGGATGGTCGGCTCGACGTCGTCCGGCTCCATGAGCTGAATGGACGCGAGGAACGCCCACTGGTCGCGGTGCGGACGCAGATCGGCATCGACGAAGACGCTACAGCCATTCTCACGCGGATGCTTTTGCAGCGGTAGGGCAATCAGGTTGCCGAAACCGCCTTTTGGCATCGTGTCCTGATTGGGAAAGAGGCGGTCGTAGGACGCCAGTTTGAGCTGCCGGGTTCGTGCGCAGGTGTGGCTGATGACGGCCGTCCCCAGGCACCGGGCATCCCGAGCTGAGATCCGCCCCGCAAAGAAGATCCAGGCATGCGCGCCCCGGCCAGAGCGTGAAATCTCCAGCGCCGCTGGCACGCCCAACTCGCTGCAGGCCTGCATGAACGCTCGGGCGTCTTCCTGCCAGTCGGCCTCGTCGAAATCCACAGCCAGAAAGTAGCAGGTATCGTCCTGTAGCAGCGGGTAGATCCCCACGGTGTGCTGACCGGCCAGATGGTCATAGATCACCGCATCGGACATGGGGATCAGCCGACGGTGGCTGCAGTCGGTGCATTTGATGCGCGGCTTTTCGCAGACACCGGCCTGCCACTCGTTGCCGCAGGCGGGCGCGTACCCCGATTTGCCTGAGGTCTTGGCCTCCCAGCGGACCGGATAGACATCCGTGCGGCCACGGAACAGCCGCCGGAACAGCGCCACCTTCTCCGCCGTGGACAGGCGTGACGGCTCGGATTCCGTTCGGGACTCGGGGGCTCGGGCCGTGTCTGTCGGCGCGGGCGATGATGGTGGGCGCCATTCGATTCCGTGCGATTCCAGCAACGCAACCAGTCGAACGTTCTCCGCGTGCAAGGCTGCGAACGCAGCGCGCTCATTCATCGTTGCCCCCATGCTGTGCGAGCAGGCTGTCCATGTCTTCACCGACACCGTAGCCGATGTCGTGACTGGCGTGGCGAACCGCATCCATGCGCGTCCACAGTGCCGGGCGTTGCGCCTGCGGCAATCCGGAAATGGCCTTCAGAGCCTCGCTGAACATCCGCACCAGGGCGCCGAAGTAGCCTTCGTCCTGCAGCCCGACGTCGCGACTGAAGCCAGATGCCTGCTCACAATAGAAGACCAGCAGTTCCGCCAGTCCTTCGGGGGTGCCCTGCGCCTTCCTGTAGTCCGCGATGGCCTTCTTGGCCTTCGCCACCGAACTGTCCTGTTTCTTGAACACGTCGGGCCAGAGCCAGCGATCGATGGTGGCTTTGTAGGGCTTGAGCACATCCTCGCCGAGGCCCAATCGGGTGTGCACAAAGTCCTGTGTATCTTTGCTGGCGGCGTAGAGGTCTTGCACCAGGGCGAGCAGGCCGGAACGGTCGAAGTCGGCCAGCTTTGCCTTGACGTCAGTCCACGATGGATTCGCTTTCTTCGTCGCCATGTGAGGGCTCGTTTTGCGAGGAGGAGTACGTTTCAGCGTATTGTGGCGTCTCGTTCTGGATCAGGTGACAAGCTTTCGCGGGAAGGCGAACGAGCAGCTGCATGGCATTTTGTGCGAGGAGTGTTTGTACCATTACCCTGGCGGCACCTATTCGCCGATGCTGAGTCCTGAGAGAGTACGACATGTCTTCCATCGCTCACGAACTGGCCGCGCTGCTGAGCACGGTCCGAACACCCGGGGACTTCTACGCCGTGGGCACAACCGAACTGCTGCTTCCCCGATTGGAGGTGAACGGTGTCGGTCCGATTGCCCTCCCCTTGCTGCCGACCCAGGCCGAACAACTCATTGCCGTCGCGGAGCATGCTCCCTATGGCCGCGGTAGACAGACCCTGCCCGGCGCTTCGGGACAGACACTCGCTGCCTCGAGCCTGTCGGTGTGCGCCGAGCGCATGACGCTGCAGCTTTCGAGGACGCCCATCGGACCACGAGTTGCGAGGCAGGCAAGGTCGGCGGCCCACGCATCTCAAGATCGCAGCAGGAGATCTGAGGCATGAGCATCGGCCTCCGCAGCCGCAATGCGGCAAGCCAGGCCCGGTGTGGATCCAGGCAAGCGTCACCTATGTTTTAATTGAACGACCAATTAGTTCGACCTGCCATGGCTGTGAAAACAACTCAGAACAAGCGCCACGTCAAGCCCCGCGGGCCGGGCCGCCCGGAAGGGACAAGCGAAGTCCGTGCCGAGATCCTCGATGCCGCAGAAGACGTCTTCTCAACCCTCGGCTACGCGGGCACTTCGCTGCGCGAGGTGGCCGAGAAGGCCAAGGTCACACAGGCTTTGATAAGCTACTACTTCGGCTCGAAATTCGGTTTGTTCGAGCAGGTCTTCCTGCGCCGTAGCGCGCCGATCTCCGAAGAGCGGATCGAGCGTCTCGAGGCCTTGCAGCAGCGCGGCAAGGCCGACGCGAAGGAAATCGTCCGCGCCTTCCTGCTGCCGACAGTGTCGCTGCGCAATTCACCGCAGGGCCGTGCCTTCTTGCGGTTGCAGGCCCGCCTGCACACCGAGCCGCCCGAGATCTCCTATGACCTGCGCACGCAAGCCTATGGCGACTCGACGCGGCTGTACGTCGAGGCCTTGCGTGCCGCGCTGCCGAAGCTCGGCGAACTCGACGCCTATTGGAGAGTCACGATGATGATCGGCACCTACCTCTATGCCTTCTCGGACACGCACCGCATGGAGGAGATGGCGCCTTCGGGGGTCTACGATCCGGCTGACGCCGAGTCGCTGATCGACCAGGTGACGCGCTTCGTCGTCGGTGGCTTCGAGGCCCGCTGAACGGCGAGGCGCGAGGGTCGCGCCGGCACCGGCGCGGGCCCTCGCGAAGCAGGTCGCCTAAAGATCGAGCTTGATTCGCAGGGCGTCGAGGGGTAACACCTCGGCGTATTTCTGGGCCATGTCGAAGAGGCTGGCTTCGTGCGGTCCCAGCGCCCGGTCGCCGACGCAGTCGCTGACCACCAAGGGTGCGAGGCCCCAGCACATCGCGTCGACCACGCTGGCGCGCACGCATCCACTGGTGACGCAGCCCGCGACCACGAGCGTCCGCACGCCGCGCCGGGTGAGCCAGGGCGCCAGCGAGGTGCCGAAGAAGGCCGAGGGCACGTTCTTGCGCACCACCAGTTCGCCCGCGCGTGGGGCGAGAAGCGGCACGATGGCGCTGGCCTGCGAATGCTCCTTGAGACCCAGCATGCCGGGCACCTTCTCGGAGAAGATATTCGCGTCGCCGTCGTCGTCGGCATAGACGATGCGGCTGTGCGCCACCGGCCACTGCTGCACGCGGGCCAGCTCCAGCAGCTGCGCGGTGCGCGCGATGGCCTGCGCGATGTTGCCGCCGCCGAACACGGCCGGGTCTGCGAATCCTTCAACGAAGTCCACGACCAGCAGCCCGAAGGGCGGGCGTAGCTGCATCGATGCGCCGAAGCCCTGCCGCCCATAGACCGCGGTGTCCGAAGCCTCATGCATGGCCGGCCTCCGCGGGCGCCATGCGTTCCTCGACCACGCGGCCGTCGCGCACCACTTCGAGGCCGTCGACCGACACCGTGCAGCGGCGCATCGGGATGTCAATGTGGCAGGCCGTGGTGCGGTCGCCGCCGGCCTCGTTGTTCGGACCGAGCGAGAAGAGGAAGTTGCCGCTGACCGCGCGCGCATCCATGCCAATCGTGCCTTCGCGGTCGTAGAGGCCGAGGGTCGACCAGTACGCACGCTTTTGCAGACCCCATCCGATGTGCGAGATGGCATAGGCCTCCGGATCCTCGAAGGACTCGATGTATTCGCGCAGCATCTCGGCTTCCTGACCGCCTTCGATGCGCGTCACGAACCCTTCCTGCACGATGAGCGCGATGGGCTCGCCCACGTAGGACTTCATCGGCAGCAGCACGTCGCCCTTGTCGAGCACGATGCGGCCATGGGCCTGGCCCTCGTTCGGCCAGGTGAAGGCGAAGCCGCTGGGCCAGTGATCCCACCGGCCCGGCTCATCGACGAAGCCGTATTCGGCCGTGATCGGGTACTCGCCGTAGGGGCAGTGCAGGTCGGTGCCGGCCGGCGAGCGCACGTGCAACTTGCGGCCCGCCTTGAGCAGGGCCACGCCGGCCATCACGCGTGTGCGGTCGGCGGCGGTGGGTACCATGCGCAGCAGCACCTCGGGCGGCTCGACCGCCAGCAGGATCTTGGTGCCCCCCTGCAGGATCTCGTGCTGCTCGGGCGAGAACAGCAGGGTCATCAGGTCGAGCACCAGGTCGGATGCCTTGAGCGCGGCGATCGCGGGCGGATTGTTCGTGAGTGGCGTGGTGCCGAGGTAGGCCAGCGGGTCGCGGCTCAGCGCCTTGTCGCCGTTGACCGGCGGCAGGTCGAGGCGGCTCACGCGCGCGCCCAGCATGCCGGCGGCCGTGATCGCGCAACGCAGGGTCTGTGCGTGGGTGTGGTCGCTGGTGAGGACCGTGACGGCGTCGCCGGCCTTCAGCCTGGAAAGCTCGAGCACCCGTGTCCAGGCGCGGATGAGATCGGTGTCACTGACGGCCATGGTCGGCTCCTTGGCAGGTGGAATGGTTCATGGGTGTGGAGGGCATCAGCTCAAGGCCTGGCCGAGGAAGCTGCCGAAGCCGGCGTAGAAGCCGGGCTCGTTGTCCCAGGGAATCATGTGGCCGGCGCCGGCCACCCGGTGCGCCTGCAGCTCGGGGGCGAGCGCGCGCAGTTCCTCGACGTCCGAAGGCCGCACCACGTCGCCGCGTTCGGCCGTCAGCAGCAGCGTGGGGACGCGCAGGCGCGCCACGTCCGCGTGGATATCGTCGGTCTGGAAGGCCTCGAAGCTCGTCACGATGGCGCGCTCGTCGCAGGTGTGGAGCCACTGCGCGCGCAGCCGCAGCTGTTCCTCGCTCCAGGTCGGGCAGAATCCGCGCATCTCCTCGAGTGTGATGCCGCGCCGGGCCATGCGGATCGAGTCGACGTACCACGGCAGCTGCGCCGGATAGGGTCGGCGGCCGGGGCCGGACACTGGCGGATCGACCGCCACCAACCGTGTCAATCCGGCGGGCTGCTGCGCCGCTGCGCGAATGCCGATGCGCCCGCCCATTGAATGACCCACGAAGGCGTAGCGGCGCAGGCCGAGCGCGCCAGCGAAGGCGATCAGGTCCGCGGCCTGGGCATCGAGGCTGTAGTCCAGCGTGTCGGAGGCTTCGCTGAGCCCTCGCCCGCGCACGTCGAGCACGTAGGTGTCGAAATGACGACTGAAGCGCTCGGCGACGAAGCCCCAGGTCACGGCGGGACTGGTGATGCCGGGAAGCAGGATCACGGCATCCCGCTCGCCGCGTCCGCCTTCCGTGCCGCCGTAGCGCAGGTAATGCTGGCGGATGCCGTTGGCCTGCAAGTGCGCGCCATAAAGGAAGTGAGTCGATGCGCTCATGCCTTGGCTCCCGGATAGGCACCCGAGAGCAGCGCACCGGCACCGGGCACGACGGGGTCCAGGCCCAGTGCGCGCAGCATCGCGTAGACCGTGGCCGCCGCGGCCGTGACGACGGGCTTGCCGGTGGCGGCCTCGACCTGCGCGATGGCGGGCAGCGACGGCATCTGCACGCAGGCCGACAGCACGATCGCATCGACCTCGTCGGTCGGCATCGCGGCGACGATGCCCGGGAGGCGCGCCGGGTCGTGGCGGCCGACCTCGAGGTTGTCGGCGATCTCCAGCGCACGCCAGTGCACCACCTCGAAGCCTTCGTGCTCGATGTAGTCGATCACAAGTCTGGTGAGCGGCACCATGTACGGCGCTACCAGCGCGATGCGCCTGGCGCCGATCACGCGAAGCCCCTCGACCAGCGCGCCGGCGCTGCTGACCACGGGCGCCTTGCCGTTGTTGTTCGCGGTCGCGGCGCCCAGGCGCTCCTGTGACTGGCGGTGGTAGCCGCGGCCCATCGCCATGATCGCGACCAGGCAGGCGTAGCCCAGCACGTCGACCCGGGCATCGCTGAGCTCCAGCGCGCAGCGGTCCGACTCGGCATCCATGGCCGCGAGTTCCTCCTTGTTCACGTGCTTCATGCGCATGCGCGCCGAGTGGAAAGTGAAGCGCTCGGGACGGATCTGCTCGCGCAGCCGCAGCATGGCCGGGATCTCGGTCTCCATCGTAGTGTTGGAACTGGGGACGATCTGTCCGATGCGGAAACTTGTCTTCATGTTCATGGTGTGTGCGCCCCGAGTTCAGGCCAGGGCCGCTTCTGCGTCGAAGCGCTCGGTGCAGCGCGTCGCGTCGTATTCGTAGACCCACTCGGCCTTGATGCCGACCGCGTTGGGGTTGTGCGCCTGCTGTCGCTGCATCTCGAGGTCGCGCTGACGCTGTTCCTCGGGTGTCGACAAGTGGTAGGTGCGGCCACGCTCGCGCGCCTCGAGCTGCACACGCGCGGTGCGGGGGCGGCGTTCGGCTTCATAGGCGCGCAAGGCCGCCTGGACGTCGCTGCCGTGATGCGCGAGCGCGGCCGCAAGCACGTAGCCATCCTCGATCGCCATGGCCGCGCCCTGCGACAGGAAGGGCAGCATGGGATGCGCCGCATCGCCCAGCAGCGTCACCCGGCCTTGCGACCACTGGGCCATCGGATCGCGGTCGAACAGGCCCCACTTGAAGGTCTGCGACGAGTCGACCCGCTCGAACAGCGAGACAATGTCCGGATGCCAGCCCTGGTAGGCCGCGAGCAGTTCCTCGCGCGTGCTCGGCTCGGTCCACGATTCGGCGACCCAATCCGCGCTCTCGTTGACCGCCACGATGTTCACCGCGGCGCCGCCCTTGACGTAGTAGGTCACGACATGGGCCTTGGGCCCCATCCAGAACGAGGCATCGGGGCTCACGAAGGGCAGCGGATGCACGTCGACCGGCACCAGCGCGCGCCAGCAGATGTGGCCCGTGAAGCTCGCATTGGAACGGCCCCAGAGCGCCTCGCGCACGACCGAGTGGATGCCGTCGGCGCCGACGATCAGGTCGGCCTCGAAAGTCGTGCCGTCCGAGAAACGCGCCGTGGCGCCGGACGCGGTGCGCTCCACGCCCACGCACTGCACGTTGAAGCGCACCCGGTCCGCGGGGATGTCGGCGCACAGGATCGCGTGCACGTCGGCACGGTGCACGTGATAGAAGTCGGCGCCGAACAGGCGCGGGCAGACTTCCTTGAGCGGCGTGCGAAACAGCTCGCGCGCGGTGTCCCAGTTGCGCCCCACCATCGCCTCGGGCAGGAAGCCGACGCGGTCCAGCGCCTCGGCCAGGCCCAAGGCGCCGAGCACCTTGGCGGCGTTCGGAGTGATCTGCACGCCCGCGCCGATTTCGCCGAAGGCGCTCGCACGTTCGAAAAGATGGGCATCGATGCCGCGCAGGCGCAAGGCGCGCGCCAGTGCGACGCCACCGATGCCGGCGCCGACGATCCCGATCTTGAGGGTCTTGCTCATGTCATTCCTTTCGTGCCGGTTGCGCCGGCGTTAAATAAATTAGTCGTTCAATTAAATAAGCGTTTGAACGGCGGGCCCGGTCGTCCCGCCCGGCTGGCCGGCTGTCCGCTGGCCAGCGGACAGAAGCCCACGGCCACGGCCTGCCGCCGGTCAGCCTCATCCGCCCAGGTAGGCGTTGAGCAGCGCCGTGTCGCGCAGCAGTTCGCCCGCGGGGCGCTCGGCCACGATGCGACCGGTCTCGTAGACGTAGGCACGCTGCGCCACCGAGAGCGCGTGGTGCACGTTCTGCTCGACCAGCAGCACGGTGACGCCGTGCGCATGGATCTCGCGCACGAAGTCGAACACCTCCTGCGCCATGCGCGGACTCAGGCCCAGGCTGGGCTCGTCGAGCAGCAGTAGCGTCGGCTCCGACATCAGCGCCCGGCCGATGGCGAGCATCTGCTGCTCGCCCCCGCTCAGCGTGCCAGCCAACTGCTTGTGGCGTTCCTTGAGCCGCGGGAAGCGCTGGTACACCTTGCCGACCCGTTCCTCGACACCGGCCTTCGACTTGCACAGGTAGGCGCCCAGCGCCAGGTTCTCGTACACCGACATCGCGGGCCAGACGTGACGCTCCTCGGGCGACTGGGCGATGCCCTCCCCCACGATGCGGTCGGCCGCCATGCCGCCGATCGAGTGGCCCTTGTAGAGGATGTCGCCGCGCGTGGGCCTGAGCAGCCCTGAGATGGCGCGCAAGGTCGTGCTCTTGCCGGCGCCGTTGGCACCGATCAGTGCCACCACCTCGCCCGGCGTGATCGCGAGGTCGACGCCATGCAGCGCGGCCGTCTTGCCGTAGCTCACGTGCAGGTCGCGCAGTTCCAGCAGGGCTTCGGGGGCCGCGGCAGGCGCACCTGCCGCGGCGGGTCGTTCCAGTACCGGGCTCATACCGGCGCCTCCCGGCCCAGATAGGCCTCGACGACGCGCGGATCGCCCTGGACCTCCGCGGGCGTGCCCTCGGCGAGCTTCTCCCCGAAATGCATTACCACCACGCGGTCCGAGACCGCCATCACCAATCCCATGTTGTGCTCCACGATGAGGACGGACTGCACCAGGCGGCCGGGCAGTGTCCGAAGGATGTCGCCGAAGGCGCGGGCCTCGCGGCTGTTGAGGCCCGCGGCCGGCTCGTCGAGCATCAGCACGCGCGGCTTGGCAGCCAGCGCCAGGGCCACCTCGAGCAGGCGCAGCTCGCCGCAGGACAGGACCGAGGCCGGCGTGTCCATGCGGTGCGCGAGGCCCAGGGTCTCGACGATACGGGCCGCGCTCTCGCGCACGCTGGCCTCCGCATCGCGCACGCGGCGTCCCGGGAGGAAGGTCCGCCAGAGCGATTGGCGCGCCTCGAGGTAGTGCCCCGTGAGCACGTTCTCGAACACGGTGAGCGACTTGAGGATGTTGGTCTTCTGGAAGCTGCGCACGATGCCGCGGCGCGCCATGCGAAAGGGCTTCTCGCCCGTGACGTCGGCGCCGCCATAGCGCACGTGGCCCGCGGTGGGCGTGTAGAAACCCGTAATCAGGTTGAAGCAGGTCGTCTTGCCGGCACCGTTGGGACCGATCAGGCCGACGATCTCGCCGGGCCGCACATCGAAGCTGATGTCCTTGACCGCGTGGTTGCCGCCGAAGGACTTGCTCAGCCCACGCACCTCAAGGGTGGCCGCTGCCTGCATGGAAAGGGTCGCGCTCATGCGGTCCTCCCGGTGCCGGTCGGCACGGCGCCGGCGGCGGGTGCCGCTGCAGGCGCAAGGGGCACCGCGGGCGCGGCAGGATGGCGGCGCTCGCGGCTGCGGCCCGCGAATCCCATGAGCCCCTGCGGCAGGAACAGCACGATCGCGATCACGGCGAGGCCGAAGATCGACAGGCGCAGCTCCTTGGCCTCGCGCAGGTATTCCTCGAGGAAGGTCACGAGCAGCGCGCCGATCAGCGGCCCCACGAGCGTGCCCTTGCCGCCGATGAGCACCATGATGATCATGCTGACCATGAAGGCGAAGCGGAACATCTCGGGGCCGACGAAGGAGATGTAGTGGGCATAGAAGCCGCCGGCCATGCCCGAGAGGAAGGCGCCGAGCACCAGCGCCAGCATCGAGTAGGTCAGCGGCCGCACGCCGATCGACTGCGCGACGTAGCGGTTCTCGCGGATCGCCACCGCCGCCCGCCCCGCGTTCGAATGCACAAAGCGGTATGAGAGGTAGAGCCCGATGGCAAGCAGGCCCCAGGCGAGCGCGTAGTAGAACTGCTTGCTCGCGAGGTTGCCGGCATTGGCCAGCAGGCCGGGTTGCGGCACACCCGCGATGCCCATGGGTCCGTTCGTGAGGCCGATCCAGTTGTCGGCCACGAGGCGCAGCACCTCGGCGAAGGACAGCGTGACGATCACGAAAAAGGGTCCCTGCAGGCGCAGCGTGATGGCGCCGATCAGCCCGCCGACCGCGGCCGCAAGCAGGCCCGCGACCGGGATCGTGAGCCACATCGGCCAGCCGTAGCGGGTCGACAGGATGGCCGCCGCGTAGGCGCCCGTGCCCAGGAAGGCCGTGTGGCCGAGCGAGAACTCGCCGACGTAGCCGACCACGAGGTTCAGCGAGGTGGCGAGCACCGCGTAGAAGAGCACCATGATCGCAATGTGCAGCACGTACTGGTCGTGTACCACGAAGGGCACCAGCGCGGCCAGCGCGAGAAAGCCGAAGAGGCCGTTGCGTTCGAATTTCATGCGCGCTCCGCGTTCTTGGCAAACAGGCCGTAGGGCCGGGAGACCAGGGTCAGGATCACGAGCGCGAAGCCGATGATGTCGACCCAGCCAGTGGCGACGTAGCCGCCCCACAGGGCCTCGGCCACGCCCAGCAGCAGCCCGCCCGCGATGGCCCCTGCGAAGCTGCCCATGCCGCCGAGGATCACGACCACGAAGGCCTTCATGCTCACCAGGCCGCCGACCGAGACCTGGGCCGAGTAGATCGAGCCCAGCAGCATCCCGGCCATCGATGCGATCACCGTGCCCATCGCAAAGGTCGAGGCGTAGACGTTTGCGGTGCGAATGCCGACCAGGCGTGCGGCCGTCGGATCCTGGAAGGTGGCGCGCATCGCGCGGCCCAGGCGCGTCTTGTGGATCGTGAGCCAGGCCGCCAGGATCATCAGCGCACAGACGGCCACCGCGAACAGGCGCAGCTTGGTCAGCACGATCGGGCCGAGAAAGGCCGGCGAGGACGCGATCGGTGCCTCGACCTTGAGCGGCGCGGTGCCCACCGCAAGCAACGCCGTGTTGGCGAGGAAGATCGACAGGCCGATGGTCAGCAGGATGCCGGCCTCCTCGCCCTGGTGCCGGATGCGCTCGATCAGGAAGCGGTCCACCAGCCAGCCGAAGGCGCCCATTGCGACCGCCACCAGCAGCAGGCCCGAGAAGAAGTCCAGGCCCAGCCGGGTGGTGGCCCACCAGCCCATCACGCCGCCCAGCATGTAGAGCTCGCCGTGCGCGAAGTTGACGACCCGCATCAGTCCGAGGATGAGGGTCAGGCCGAGCGCCGAGAGCGCGTAGAACGAACCCGTCACGAGTCCGTTGGCCAGGTATTGCAGCAGCAGATCCATAGTGTCGCGCGCCGGTGCTCAGGGCTTCTCGGTCGGCGATTCGGCCACGACCTTCGGCTCCTTGCCGGTGATCTGGACCAGCACCACGTCGAAGCCATAGCCTTCGCCCTTGTCGGTGAAGCGATAGCGGCCGTTGGGTGCCTGGTAGTCGGTCTTGCGCAAGGCGTCGCGAATGGCCTCGGGCTCGGCCTTGCCGGCGCGGGCCGCGGCTTCCATCAGGATGTTCAGGGCGTTGAAGCCGGCGGCGCCGTACTTGCCGGGCTTTTCCTTGTAGGCGGCGGCGTACTGGTCGACGAACGCCTTGTTGCGCTCACCGGGCATGCTCGACGCATAGGGAACGGCCGCGTAGATGCCTTCGGAGGCAGCTCCGGTCAGGCCGATGAAGTCGGCGGTGGCCCAGGAGCCGACGCCGAAGATCTTGGTGCTGAGGCCGAATTCCTTGAACTGCTTGACGAGGATCGATCCGTCCTGCGTCTCGGCCGCGACGAAGACGCCGTCGAGCTTGGCGGCGCGCAGCTTGGTCAGTAGCGTGTAGAAGTCGGTCGCGCCGTGGTCGAAATATTCCTTCATCACGGTCTTGACGCCCTGCTCGGCCATGTCCTTCGAGAAGTCCTCGACGCCGCCACGGCCCCAATCGTCATTGACGCCGATGTAGGCGACTGTCTTGAGCTGCAGCTTCTCCGCCAGGATCTTGCTGAAGGTCTTCGACATGAGCCGGTCGGTCTCGGCCGAGCGGAAGAAGTACTGCATGCCCTTGTCGGTGAGGTCGGCCTTGGACGACACGCCCGTGAGCAGCGGCACCTTGTACTTTTCGGCCACCGGCATCACGGCCGCGGTGGCCGAGCTGCAGAAGGCGCCGGCCACGGCCACGACCTTGTCGCGCTGGATGAGCTTCTCGGCGGCATTGACCGAGTTGGCAGGCCGGCACTGGCCGTCCTCGATCACGAGCTCAATCTTCTTGCCGCCGACGCCGCCCGCCGCGTTGCGGCGCTCGACCGCCAGCTTGGCACCGGCGACGAAGGCCTGTCCGTTGTAGGCGACCGAGCCGGTCAGCGGCTGGATGACACCGATCTTGACGGTGTCCTGCGCCGCGGCGGTCAGGCACAGGACGGGCAGCGCGACCGCTGCGGCGATGGGTTTCCAAGAAAAGGACATGCTTTGCTCCAGAAGAGGTGACGCCACGGCGCGCACTAATTAAACAACCAATTAATTCATGCGGCAAGTCTAGGACCTTAGCAACCGCTCTCCACCCGGGCTTACCCCAATAAATTAATTGATCAACCAGTTAGCAAGCGGCGTGCCAGCTGGGGTGCACCGGGCAGGTGCGTACGGGGCGCCCCCGCGCGCCGAAAGTGCACCTGGTCGCAGGCCATGCAATCCACGTAGTCTCAACCGCGCGCGGCGTCCGTCACGTCCAGCGCGAGCGCCAACACACGCAACCTTGTCGGATATTTGAGTTTTCAACGCGCTCTGCCCTTGTCGCGTCTTTTGGTTGTAAGCCGACTATCGCGGAACTGCGGGGCAGGAGCTGGGCTGAAACCCCGACGAGATGGCCTTCTACGACGCGCTGGCGACCAACGAAGCTGCGGTGCGCGACCTTGGCTGAGCCGGCACCTCGGCCTGAGCATCGACAGCCTGATCTCGGCCGACGTGGTCACCGCCGAAGGCCAGCTCTTGCGCGCCAGCGAGAAGGAGAACGCCGATCTGTTCTGGGGAATCCGCGGTGGCGGCGGCAACTTCGGCGTGGTGACCTCGTTCGAGTTCAAGCTGCATCCCGTCGGCCCGATGGTGCTGGCCGGACTCATCGTGCATCCGCTCGACGCGGCCCCGGACGTGCTCTCCACCGCGCGAGTTCGTCGAGAAGGCACCCGACGAATTCGTCTGCTGGTTCGTCATGCGGCAGGCACCTCCGCTGCCGTTCCTGCCGCCCCAGTGGCACGGAAAGGAAATTCTGGCGCTGGCCGTCTGCTATCACGGCGACCTGGCCGAGGGCGAACGCGTTGCGAAGCCGTTGCGCGAGTTCGGCCACCCCATCGCAGACATCATTTCGCCCATGCTCTACACCGCATGGCAGACCGTGCTCGACCCGCTGCTGACCCCCGGTGCCCGCAACTACTGGAAGTCGCACGATTTCACCGCGCTCGGCGACGGCCTCGTCGACGTGCTGGTGGACCATGCGCGGCGCATTCCCGACCCGCAGACCGAGATCGCCCTCGCGCAGCTGGGCGGCGCGGTTGCCAGGGTGCCGCGCGGCGCCACGGCATACAACCACCGCGACGGAAAAGTACGTGATGAACGTGCATGGCCGCTGGTGCGATCCCGGCAGGGACGAGGCCTGCATCGCCTGGGCGCGCAGCTTGTGGAAGGCCACCGCGCCGTTCGCAACCGGCAGCGTGTACGTGAGCTTCCTGACGCAGGAAGAAGGTGACCGCGTGCGCGAGACCTACGGCGAGAACTTCGACGCCTCGTCGAGTTGAAGAACAAGTACGACCCCACCAACCTGTTCGGCGTCAACCAGAACATCCGGCCGACCGTCTGATGCCGCCCGTGACGATCACCGCCATCAGCGCAGTAACGCTGGCGACGCACGACATGGCACGGGCGCTTCGCTTCCACCAGGCACTGGGTTTTCCGCTGCGCTACGGGGGCGATGCCGCCGGGTTCAGCAGCCTCAGTGCCGGCAACGCATGCCTGAATCTGATCGCGCAAGGCAGCGAGCGGAATTGGTCGTGGTGGGGACGGATGATCTTCTATGTATCGGATGTCGATGCGCTGTATCGCGACGCGCTTGCGGCCGGATTGCGCCCGGATGACGCGCCGTGCGATGCGACCTGGGGCGAGCGTTACTTCCACATCACGGACCCCGATGGTCACGAGTTGAGCTTTGCGACGCCGCTGGGCGGGAGCCGCTGAGCAAATCTTGAGCGGCGAGTTCGAGCTGAGGTGCGATTACGATCGGCGCCAAGTCGCTGCGCGCCCCCTTGGCTCCCGGCGGCAGATCTGATGGATGAGTCGATCGAAATCCGTCGTGAAAGGGCGTCACTGCGAACTGATCCTCCGTTCGCGGCGACGATTTTAATAAGCGGACGGCTGCTTGTGGCGGCGAGTACCGTTCGCAGCCGCGCTTGGCAGCTGACCTTCGCACGATCGCGTGTTGGCCAAGGGCGGCTCTCGGCGAGTTCGGCGAACAGGCAGTCCCGGCCGGCCAAAACCAGCCCTTCGTCTACCGCGTTGTTATGGGGCCCAGAGCCGCTCTCACGCGGACTTGACGCAGAGCGCACGCTTTCGCAGTAACGTCCCAAGCGTCATCCGAACATGCGCCTCGGTGTCACTCCCGGCTGTCCGCGTCCTTCATTTGGCGCAGAGCAGAGAAGATGCAGTCGGGAGATCACTTGACATGAATTCTGGGCGAGAACTTTACCGTCGGCGAGCTTGTGCCTCGCACGTCGGCATGCCAGCCAAATACCGCGCCGTCGTGGAGAGGGTCGTGCCGCTAGTCGCACTGTATCCGGGCTATCGACCGAAAACTTCCAATCACCGCATGGCCAGGTCCAGACCCATCCAAATGCAAAATTCAAACGTGAGGAACAGCATGAGGAACGCAGAAGCGACGAACGCCGCGCCCACCTTAATAGATGTCAGTACCACTGCAGCTGTTTTTTGATGCTTTTCCTTCTGTCCCCGATCGTAATGCCACTTGACGGCCAAATACATGCCCACGCTGAGCACGAGAACCTTGAAAATAACAAAAGAGATAGGGATTGAATTCATGATCTAAAGGATATTAATGGTGACAGACGACGAAATGCCCCATTGCGGCAAGTAGCTCAATAGACCGATAAAGAAACGGAAAAACAATCTAACGAAACGGTTGCGGTGAGCTGAATGGGCGTCCGCAAGGCGCGTCGAATGCACGCAAGACATCGGTCGGAAGGCGGAGCAGTCCGACGGCACCACCGAAGCACTCTCGTCGTGTGTCGAGTGTTCATCTTCCAAGCTGATACGTACAGAACCAGATCCCCTGAAAATTTTCGTATCAGATGCAAGGAGGCCGGTAGTCGCTCCGGGGTACGCCGACATCTGATACCAAAATGTTGGGAGCGGTCCAGCACGACCGTATCAGAGGGAGATGCCCATGAACCGCTACGAGAAGCTTGCCGACAACATCGCTCAGCGCATTCGCGCGGGTAGCCTAAAGGCGAACGATCGCCTTCCTTCCGTGCGCGAACTGAAGTCGCAGATGGGCATCAGTGCGTCCACTGTGTTCTCTGCTTACTACCTGCTGGAGGCGCAAGGGCTTGTCGAAGCGCGGCAGAGGTCGGGATACTTCGTCCGAGCGCGCGCGGAAGTGCCGTCCAACGAACTCGCCGCCAGCGAACCCGTCCTCGGGTCCATGTCGGTCGACGTCTCGTCGCTAGTCTTTCAGGTCCTCGCACAGGCTCGCGAGCGCGACATGGTCCCGCTCGGCTCGGCTTTTCCATCGCCAGAGCTGTTCCCCTTAGAGCAACTTGCCACCGGCCTGACGCGAGCGCTCAAGCGGATGGATCCCTGGCAGACCATCGAAGATTTGTCACCAGGAAACGCCCTTTTGCGACATCAGATCTCCCTCCGTTACGGCAGCGTCGGGATGGATGTTCCTGCGTCAGAGCTGGTCATCACCAGCGGGGCGATGGAAGCCCTCAATCTTGCGCTCGAATCGGTGACGCAGCCAGGCGACGTCGTGGCGATCGAAACCCCAACCTTTTATGCTGCGTTGCAGGCACTAGAGCGGCGCGGTCTTCGCGCGGTCGAGGTTGAGACCCACCCGCGAACAGGCGTGGATCTCGGCTCTCTTGCTCGCGTGATCGACCAGCATCCGGTGAAGGCCTGCTGGTTCATGCCGACCTTCCAGAACCCAATGGGCTGCACCATGAGCGACGCAGCCAAAGAGCAACTGGTCAACATGCTCGCCACTCGCGCCATACCGTTGATCGAAGACGACGTGTACGGCGAGCTCGCGCATGGGCCTCGAAGACCGCCACCGGCCAAGGCCTGGGACCGGGCCGGCTGGGTGCTGCACTGCAGTTCTTTCTCGAAATCCCTGGCACCCGGATATCGCATCGGATGGGTAGCGGGCGGTCGCTTCGCAGCTACCTTGGGTCGGAACAAGTTGATGAGTTCGCTGGCAACGGCACTTCCCTCGCAACTGGCCTTACAGGAGTACCTGCAACACAAGAGTTTCGATCGTCACCTGCGCGCCCTGCGGCATTCGTTCAGCCGCCAGCAGGCTGCCTGCTTGCGGCTTATCGATCGATATTTTCCGACTGGAACGCGGGTCACGCGCCCCGAGGGCGGCTATTTCCTGTGGCTCGCGCTGCCAGAAGGTGTCGACGCGCTCGCACTGCACAAGGACGCTCTTCGGCTCGGCATAGGCGTAGCACCCGGCCATTTGTTTTCAGCCGACCGCCGATACACCCGGCATCTGCGCATTAACTACGGGTGTCTCGGCGACCCGCGCTTGGAAGGGGCTATCAGGAGTCTTGGAGATCTCGCTAACGCGCAGCTTAAATCTACAACTGGAAAATCGGGGCCAAGCTTCGAAGAAGCTTCGTCGAGACCCTAGTTGGCGTCAATGCAGTTCGAGGTCCGCCCCTTCGACTGACTCTCAACGTCACGCGCGCCGCTTCTATTCAGTCGTCGACACTTCGCCGCAAGATGGCACGAAGGCCTAACAGGCCGCTGAAGTACCAGTCGCGCGGCAGTCATCCGGCGTCCTGAAGTGGGCGGTTGCAGGATTTCGGGGTTTCAGGCTCGCTGCCGTCGCCGTTATCGCGCTTCGAGGG
>NZ_JASZYL010000002.1:0-772393 GCF_030316985.1 Variovorax sp. J31P179
GCACCGCCGAGCAGCGGAGCGGCAGGCGGATCAGGGCCGCGCGTGTTTGAGTGGAGCGCAGCGGAGCGAGTTTGCGCGGACCCCGCCTGTCGCGAGCAGCGCAGGGAAGCCCGAAGGGCCGGTGACGTCGGCCGGTCCAGGGCATACCGCCCGCCATCGCCGCCCCGAAGCAACGACAGGCGGAGAGCCGACATGAACCTCTCCAAGCCCTTCGTAGAGCGCCCCATCGCCACGATGCTCCTGACCATAGGCATCGCCCTGGCAGGCATCGTCGCCTTCTTCGTGCTGCCGGTCTCGCCGCTGCCCCAGGTCGACTATCCGACCATCTCGGTGCAGGCCAGCCTGGCGGGCGCCAGTCCGAGCACCATGGCCTCGAGCGTCGCCACGCCGCTGGAGCGAAGGCTGGGCATCATCCCGGGCGTCAACGAGCTGACCTCGACCAGTTCCAACGGCTCGGCCCGCGTCACGCTGCAGTTCGACCTGAGCCGCAACATCGACAGCGCCGCGCGCGAGGTGCAGGCCGCGATCAACGCCGCCCGCGCCGACTTGCCGGCCACGCTGCGCAGCAACCCGACCTACCGCAAGCGCAACCCGACCGCGGCCCCGGTCGTGATCCTGGCGCTGACCTCGAAGACCCGCACGCCGGGCCAGATCTACGAGGCGGTCTCGAACATCGTGAGCCAGCGGCTGTCGCAGGTCGAGGGCGTCGGCGAGGTCGAGATCGGCGGCGGTTCGCTGCCTGCGGTGCGGGTCGAGCTCGAGCCCTTTGCACTGAACCGCTTCGGCATCAGCACAGAGGACGTGCGCGCCGCGATCCAGGCCAACAACGCCAACCGGCCGAAGGGCGCGATCGAGACCGCCGACCGCCGGCTCCAGATCTACACGCCGGCACCGGGGCGCTATGCCGCCGAGTATCGCGACATGGTGATCGCCTGGCGCAACAACGCCGCGGTGCGACTGGGCGACGTCGCCCGCGTGATCGACAGCGTCGAGAACACGCGCACGCTGGGCTTGTTCAACGGCGAACCCGCGGTGATCGTGCTGGTGACGCAGTCGCCCGGCGCCAACATCATCGAGACCGTCGATGGCGTGCGCGAACTGCTGCCCGAACTGCGCGCGCAGCTGCCGCAGGACATCGACGTCCAGGTGGCGTCCGACCGCACCAACACCATCCGCGCCTCGCTGCGCGAGATCGAGATCACGCTGATGATCTCGGTGGCGCTGGTCGTGCTGGTGGTGGGCCTGTTCCTGCGCAAGGCGCGCGCCACCATCGTGCCGGCGGTGGCGACCGTGGTCTCGCTGCTCGGCACCTTCGGCATCATGTACCTGCTGGGCTACAGCCTCAACAACCTGAGCCTGATGGCGCTCACCGTCGCCACCGGCTTCGTCGTCGACGACGCGATCGTGGTGCTCGAGAACACCACCCGCCACGTCGAGGCCGGCATGAACCGCGTCGAGGCCGCGCTGCGCGGCGCCCGCGAGGTCGGCTTCACGGTGCTGTCGATCAGCCTGTCGCTGGTGGCGGTGTTCATCCCGCTGCTGTTCATGGGCGGCCAGGTCGGCCGGCTGTTTCGCGAATTCGCGGTCACGCTGTCGGCCTCGGTGCTGATCTCGCTGGTGATCTCGCTCACCACCACGCCGATGCTGTGCGCCATGCTGCTGCGCAGCGAGGCCGATGAAGCCAAGGGCAAGCCGCCCGGGCGCCTGCGCGCCTGGTTCGGCCGTGTCGGCGAGCGGGCCTGGAACGGCACGCTGCGCACCTACGCCCACAGCCTCGACTGGGCCCTGGCCAGCAAGGGTGTGGTCGTGGTGGTGCTGCTGGCGGTGATCGGCCTCAACGTCTATCTGTTCAACGCCATCCCCAAGGGCTACTTCCCGCAGCAGGACAACGGCCAGCTCAATGCCGGGCTGCGCGCCGACCAGAGCATCTCGTCGGCGGCCATCGCCGACAAGCTGCGCCAGGCGGTGGACATCATCCGCAAGGACCCGGCGGTCGACACGGTGGTCGGATTCTCGGGCGGGGGACGCTCGGGCGGCGGCTTCATGTTCGTCAACCTCAAGCCGGTGTCGCAGCGCACCGACAAGACCCAGGCGGTGATCGACCGCCTGCGCCCCCAGCTCAACCAGCTGACCGGCCTGCGCGTGTTCCTGAGCCCGGTGCAGGACCTGCGCATGGGCGGGCGCTCGAGCAACTCGAGCTACCAGTACACGCTCAAGAGCGACAACCTGGGCGACCTGCGCGCCTGGTCGACCAAGCTCGCCAACCGCCTGCGCGAGGAGACCGCGCTGACCGACGTCGACAGCGACGATGCGGACAATGGCGTCGAGACCTTCGTCGACGTCGACCGCGATGCCGCCGCCCGGCTCGGCGTGAGTTCGTCGGCGGTCGACAGCGCGCTCTACAACGCCTTCGGCCAGCGCTCGGTGGCGACCATCTACGACGAGCTGAACCAGTACTCGGTGGTGATGGAATGGGCGCCGCGCTTCCAGCGCTCGCCGATCGTGCTGAAGGACCTGTACGTGCCGTCGACCTTGCAGACCAGCACCGACGCCAACGGCCAGTCGATCACCAGTTCGATCAAGAACACGACCGACGCCAACACCGGCACCTCGACCACGGTGTCGGCCAATCCGGCCCTGCGCACCGCGTCCACCGGGCAGCAGATCGCCACCGACACCACGCTGATGGTGCCGTTGTCGGCCTTCGCCAAGCTCGGCGAGCGGGCGGTGCCGACCTCGATCGACCACCAGGACACCGAGCTCGCCAGCACGGTGTCGTTCAGCCTGGCCGACGGCGTCAGCCTGTCGGACGCCAAGCGCATCGTGGCGCAGGCCGAGGCCGACATCGCGATGCCGATCAACGTGCGCGGCAGCTTCCAGGGCACGGCGCTGGCGGCCCAGCAGTCGCAGGGCCAGCAGTGGTTCCTGATCGTCGCGGCGCTGGTGGTGATCTACATCGTGCTCGGGGTGCTCTACGAAAGCCTGGTGCATCCGATCACCGTGCTGACCACGCTGCCCTCGGCCGGGGTCGGCGCGGTGCTGGCGCTCTTGATGTTCCGCATGGAGTTCTCGATCATCGCGCTGATCGGCGTCTTCCTCTTGATCGGCATCGTCAAGAAGAACGCGATCCTGATCATCGACTTCGCGCTCGAGGCCGAACGCTCGCGCGGGCTCAGCGCCGTGGAAGCGGTGCGCGAGGCCTGCCTGCTGCGCTTCCGCCCGATCCTGATGACCACGCTGGCGGCCGCGCTCGGTGCGCTGCCGCTGGCGATCGGCTTCGGGCTGGGTTCGGAGCTGCGCCAGCCGCTGGGCGTCGCGATCATCGGCGGGCTGATCGCCAGCCAGCTGCTGACCTTGCTGACCACGCCGGTCGTCTATGTGCTGCTCGACAAGCTGCGCCGGCGGCCCGCCAATGAAAAGTCCCTGAGCCGCGGCGCCGATTCCGCCCCGCCCGGCACGCCCGATATCGCCTTGAATCCATGACTGCAGCCACACGTTCTTTCCCCCGCCTTCCCCTGGCACTGGCCCTGGCGGCGCTGCTGGCCGGCTGCGCCGTCGGCCCGGCCTACGAGCGGCCACCGGTGGCGGCGCCGGCCGCCTGGAAGTCGGCCCCGGCCGCTGCCGGCTGGCAACCCGCGGCACCGGCCGATGCCTTCGACCGCGGCGAGTGGTGGAAGCTCTTCGGCGACGCCACGCTCGACGATCTCGCGGCCCGCGTCCAGATCTCGAACCAGAACATTGCCGCCGCGGTCGCCAACTATGCGCAGGCCCAGGCACTGGTGCGCGGCCAGCGCGCGGCGCTGTTCCCGCAGGTCACGCTCGACGGCAGCGCGCGCCGTACCGGGGGCCGCGACATCTCGGCCGCCACCGCCTCCGCGGCCGCGCTGGGCGTCGACTGGCAGCCGGATGTCTGGGGCCGCCTGCGCCAGGCGGTCGACAGCGCGCAGGCCAACGCACAGGCCAGCGAGGCCGACCTGGCGGCGGCGCGCCTGTCGGCGGTGGGCGACCTCGCCACCAACTACTTCTCGCTGCGCGAAGCCGATGCCGAACTGCAGATCCTCGACGACACGCTCGAGGGCTACCTGCGCAGCCTGCAGATCACGCGCAACCGCTATGCCGCCAGCATCGCCGCCCAGAGCGACGTGCTGCAGGCCGAGACGCTGTACTCGAACACCCAGGCCGAGCGCGCGGCGCTGAAGCGCAACCGCGATGCGCTCGAGCATGCGATCGCGGTGCTGGTCGGGGTCGCGCCGGCCGACTTCAGCCTGCCGGTGGCCCAGTGGAAGATGACGGTGCCCGGCGTGCCTGCGGAGCTGCCGTCGACCTTGCTCGAGCGCCGGCCCGACATCGCGGCGGCCGAGCGCCAGGTGGCGGCGGCGAACGCGCAGATCGGCATCGCGCGCTCGGCCTACTACCCGAACTTCAGCCTGAGCGGCGGCATCAGCACCAGCGCATCGCGCATCGGCGACCTGTTCAATGCCTCGAACACGCTGTGGTCGCTCGGCCTGTCGGTCGCGCAGGTGGTGTTCGACGGCGGCGCGATCGGCGCCAGCGTCGATGCCGCCAAGGCCGGCCACGAGGCCGCGGTGGCGCGCTACCGCCAGACCGTGCTGGCCGCCTTCCAGAGCGTCGAGGACCAGCTGACCGCGGGCGGCAGCTTGGCGCAGCAGGAGGACCTGCGCCGCCAGAGCTCGGCCGCGGCCGACCGCACCGAGCAGCAGTTCCTGAACCGCTACCGGGCCGGCACCATCGACTACACCAGCGTGGTGGTGGCGCAGGTGTCGGCGCTCAACAGCCGGCGCGCGCTGCTGCAGGTGCAGGTCAACCGGCAGGTGGCCGCCATCACGCTGATCAAGTCGCTGGGTGGCGGCTGGCACGCCGAGTGGATGGCGCCGGCGCCGCAGCCGGTCGCCGCGGCCGCGCTGCCCAAGTCATGATTCAGGCGCCGCGCAGCCGCGGCGGCTGCAGGTAGGCGCCGGACTCGAACAACTGGGTTTCGGCCTGGTCGATGCGCTTCACGACCGGCTTGCCGGCGCGGCTCGCGAGGAGCTCCAGCAGCGCTTCGGCCAGCGCCGTGCCGGCCGCGACCGAGGGAAAGAACGACGGGCTCTGGATTGCGAACAGCAAGGTCTCGTCGGCCAGCAGCGACAGCGGCGAGGCCGCGCTGTCGGTCAGCGCCAACACCTTGCAGCCCGCCGCCCGGGCGGCCTCGGCCACCTGCAGCGCCTCGCGTGAATAGGGGGCGAAGCTGGCGACGACCAGCGCATCGCCCTTGCTCATCGCGCGCTGCTGCATCTCCAGCGAGCCGCCCTGGCCGTCGATCAGCTGCACGCTGGTGCGGAACATCCGGTACACGTAGACGAACGAGAAGGCGATCGGGAAGCAGGCCCTGAAGCCGGCGGCATGCACCGTGGCCGCCTTTTCGAGCAGGGCGCAAGCCTTCTGCAACGAGGCGGCGCTCTGCCGTTGCGTCGCCTCTAGGTTGCGGCGCTGCACCTCGAACATCTCCTCGACCAGGCCGCGGTCGGTCGCCCGGCCGACCAGCGTGCGGGCCCGCTCGCCGTAGGCCTCCGGCCCGAGCCCCATCTCCGACGCCACCGCTTCCTTGAACTGCGGCCAGCCGGCATAGCCCAGGTGCTGGGCGAAGCGCACCAGCGTGGCGGGGGTGCCGCCCGAGCGCGTGCCGATCGTGCGCATCGAATGAGTGACCACGTCATTGGGGTGGTCGAGCACGTACCTGGCCACCTGCTGCAGAGCGGGGCTCAGGCCGGCGAAGCGCTGGCGGAGATCGTCCTTGACGCCCATGGAAGTCCTGTCGTGGTTTGGAACGAATGTACCGGATGGAACGGAGGTGTTCCAGAATCCCTTGACGGAACAAATGTTCCAAACAATAATTCATTCGGTACATTAGTTCCATTCAGCCGACGCCATGACGCACGTCTTCCACCGCCATCTCCGCCACACCCCGCCGGTCGCCATTGCCGCGAGCGGCATGACGATCCGCGACGCCGCCGGCCGCGACTACCTCGACGCCTCCGGCGGCGCAGCGGTCTCCTCGCTGGGCCATGGGCATCCGGACGTGATCGCCGCGATGCACGCGCAGGTCGATCGCCTGGCTTATGCCCACACCAGCTTCTTCACCACCGAGGTGGCGGAGCAGTTGGCCGACGAGCTGATCGGCGGCGCGCCCGAGGGCATGAGCCATGTCTACCTGGTGAGCGGGGGCTCCGAGGCGGTCGAGTCGGCGCTCAAGATGGCGCGCCAGTATTTCGTCGAGATCGGCCAGCCGCAGCGCACCCACTTCATCGCCCGCCGCCAGAGTTACCACGGCAACACGCTGGGGGCGCTGGCCGTCGGCGGCAACGCCTGGCGGCGCGAGCCCTTCGCGCCGATCCTGGTGCCGGCCACGCACGTCTCTCCCTGCTATCCGTACCGCGAGCAGCACGAAGGCGAGAGCGCCGATCAGTACGGCGTGCGGCTCGCGGCCGAGCTCGAGGCGGCGATCCTGGCGCAGGGCGCCGACCGCGTGATCGCCTTCGTCGCCGAGACCGTCGGCGGCGCCACCGCCGGCGTGCTGACGCCGGTGCCGGGCTACTTCAAGGCCGTTCGCGAGGTCTGTGACCGCCATGGCGTGCTGCTGATCCTCGACGAGGTGATGTGCGGCATGGGCCGCTGCGGCACGCTGTACGCCTGCGAGCAGGAGGGCGTGGTGCCCGACCTGGTGACGGTCGCCAAGGGCCTGGGCGGCGGCTACCAGCCGATCGGCGCCGTGCTCGCGCAGCGCCGCATCGTCGAGGCGATGTCGCAGGGCAGCGGTTTCTTCCAGCATGGCCACACCTACCTCGGTCATCCGGTGGCTTGCGCGGCCGCACTGGCGGTGCAGCGGGTGATCCGGCGCGACGGCCTGCTGGCCAAGGTGCGGGATGACGGCGAAGCCTTCGGCGCGATGCTGCGCGAGGCGCTCGGCGACCATCCGCACGTGGGCGACATCCGCGGCCGCGGCTTCTTCTGGGGCGTCGAGCTGGTGGCCGAACGGGCCACCAAGTCGCCGTTCGCGCCGGGGTTGAAGCTGCACGCCCGGATCAAGAACGACGCGATGGCGCGCGGCCTGCTGTGCTATCCCTTCGGCGGCACGGTCGACGGCCGGCAGGGCGACCACGTGCTGCTGGCGCCTCCCTTCATTGCCACCCGGCAGGATCTGCAGGAGATCGCGACGCGGCTGGCCGGCGCGATCGACAGCGTCACGCGCGCCGCGCTGCGCTGACGCGCCGCAACGAATTCCCCCTTCGCCTTCACCCACCTGTTTCGAGGAGTTGCTCCATGGCCTTCGCTCGCCTGTCCCCGTTCGCCTTCGCCGCCCTGATGGCGGCCTGCACGCTGCTGCCGCTCACGACCGCCCAGGCCCAGGAGGGCGGCACGCTGGCCAAGGTCAAGGCCAGCGGCGCCATCACCGTCGGCTACCGCGAGTCGTCCTTCGGTTTTTCGTACCTCGATGCCAGCCTGAAACCGGTGGGCTACAGCATCGACATCTGCATGCGGATCGTCGACGCCATCAAGACCGAGCTCCGGATGCCGAGCCTGGAGGTCCGCTACCAGGCCGTGACCTCGGCCAACCGGATCCCGCTGGTGGCCAACGGCACGGTCGACATCGAATGCGGCTCGACCACCAACCTGGTCGAGCGGCAGAAGCAGGTGGCGTTCTCGCCCGACATCTTCCGCTACAACGTGCGCATGCTGGTGAAGGCCGATTCGGGCATCAGGGACATCGCCGACCTGCAGGGCAAGACGGTCGTCACCACCACGGGCACGACCTCGTTCCGGCTGCTGCGCGAGGCCGACAAGGGCAAGAACCTCGAGGTCACGAACGTCGCGGCGAAGGACCACACCGAGTCCTTCCTGCTGGTCGAGAACGGCCGCGCTCAGGCTTTCGTGCTGGACGACATCCTGCTGGCGGGCCAGATCGCCAACGCCCGCAGCCCGAAGGACTTCAGGATCACCGGCGAAAGCCTGCGCACCGAGAACCAGTCGCTGATGCTGCGCAAGGACGATCCCGAATTCAAGGCGCTGGTGGACCGCGTGGTCGGTGGCATGATGAAATCGGGCGAGATGGAAAAGCTCTACAACCGCTGGTTCATGTCGCCCATTCCGCCGAAGAACATCAACATCAACTACCCGCTCAACGCCGAGACCCGGGACGCTTTCGCGAATCCGTCGTCGAAGGGGATCTGAGCACCGCCGATGACCCGTATCGCACTCATCCACGCCCTGGCGCATTCGGTCGCGCCGATCAACGAAGCGCTGGCGCGCGAATGGCCCGAGGCCTTGCGCACTAACCTGCTCGACGACAGCCTGTCGGGCGATCTCGCTCGCGGCGGGCGCGGGCTCGACGAGGCCATGCACGAGCGTTTCCAGCGGCTGGCGCAGTACGCGGTCGACTGCGGCGCGCAAGGCATCCTCTTCACCTGCTCGGCCTTCGGTCCGTGCATCGAGGCGGTGGCGCGGCGCCACGCCGGCATGCCGGTGCTGAAGCCCAACGAGGCGATGATCGAGGAGGCCGCGGCCGGCGCCGGCACGCTGGGCCTGATCGCGAGCTTCGGGCCCACGCTCGAATCGATGCCGCCCGAATTCCCGCCCGGCGTGGCGCTCGAACTGGCGCTGGCCGAGGGCGCGCTCGAGGCCCTGAATGCCGGCGACGGCGAGCAGCACGATGCGCTGGTCGCCGCCCAGGCCAGGGGGCTGCGCGCGCGCGGCTGCACCCGCATCGCGTTGGCGCAGTTCAGCCTGGCGCGCGCCCGGGCGGCCTGCGAAGCGGCGTCGGGGCTGCCGGTGTTGACCACCGTCGACAGTGCGGTGCGCGCCCTGCGGCGGCGACTGGAAACGCGATGAACCCGCTGCTCGACAACATCGCCTGGAACACGCTCTCGGGCCCGCACGCCGGCTTCGCCACCGGCACCGACCGCGCCCGCCGCTACGCGCCCGGCTTTTCTCCGATCGTCGGGTTCGCGAATGCCGGCCATCCCGAGCTCGACGACCTGACACCGTTCTGCGCCCCCGGCGATCACTTCTACTGCATGGACTGGTCCGGCAGCGCACCCGCGGGCTGGCGCATCGATCTGGACTCGACCATGTTCAGGATGGTGTGGCAGGGCGCGATGCCGGACGACGACCCGGCTCTCGATGCCACGTCCTTGCGGCCGGAACATGCGGCCCAGGCGGTCGAACTGGCCGCGCTGACCCGCCCCGGGCCCTTCGGCCCGCGGACACCCGAGCTCGGCGACTACTTCGGCTGCTTCGAGGGCGACCGCCTGATCGCGATGGCCGGCGAACGCATGTGCGCCGGCACGCTGCGCGAGATCAGCGGCATCTGCACCCATCCCGACTACCAGGGGCGCGGCCTGGCGCGCCGGCTGGCCGCGAAGCTGATTCGCCGCCAGCTGCAGCGAGGCGAGACCCCGTTCCTGCATGTCATGCGTGACAACGAAGGCGCCCATGGGCTTTACCAGCGGATGGGCTTCAAGGACCATCGCGAGGTGGTGGTGCGCGTCATCTCGCCGTGTTGATCTGAACGGAACCTGACCGCCGCGATCGCGATAATCGACGCTCTTTCAAGGAGCGCGCGTGGATATCGTTTTGCTGGCCAAGGCCGCCATCATGGGCATCGTCGAGGGCCTGACCGAATTTCTTCCGATCTCGTCGACCGGCCATCTGATCCTCGCCGGTTCGCTGCTCGGCTTCGACGACGACAAGGCCAAGGTCTTCGACATCGCGATCCAGACCGGTGCCATCTTCGCGGTGGTGCTGGTCTTCTGGCACAAGATCCACTCGACCGTCGTGGCGCTGCCGCGCCAGCCGAAGGCGCGGCGCTTCGCGCTCAACGTGCTGATCGCCTTTCTGCCGGCGGTGGTGCTGGGCCTGCTGTTCGGCAAGGCCATCAAGGCCCACCTGTTCACGCCGACCGTGGTGGCGAGCACCTTCATCATCGGCGGCTTCATCATCCTGTGGGCCGAGCGGCGACCGCCGGGCTCGGTGCGGATCGAGAACGTCGACGACATGACGCCCTGGGATGCGCTCAAGGTCGGCCTGGTGCAGTGCTTCGCGATGATCCCCGGCACCAGCCGAAGCGGCTCGACCATCATCGGCGGCATGCTGCTCGGGCTGTCGCGCAAGGCGGCGACCGACTTCTCCTTCTTCCTCGCGATCCCGACCCTGATCGGCGCCGGCGCCTACAGCCTCTACAAGGAGCGTGCGCTGTTGTCGGTGGCCGACATCCCGCTGTTCGCGGTCGGCCTGGTGTTCTCGTTCGTGAGCGCATGGCTGTGCGTGCGCTGGCTGCTGCGCTACATCAGCACGCACGATTTCGTGCCTTTCGCCTGGTACCGGATCGCCTTCGGGATCGTGGTGCTGGCGACCGCGTGGAGCGGGGTCGTCACCTGGGCCGACTGAACGCCGGCAAGGGCTCAGTGCGGCGACGAGAGCTTCATCAGAACGATGCCGCAGACGATCAGTGCGCCGGCGGCGATCCGCATGAGGCTGGCCTGCTCGCCGAGTACCAGGATGCCGACCACGAAGGCGCCGACCGCGCCGATGCCGGTCCAGATCGTGTAGGCGGTACCGAGCGGCAGCGAGCGCATCGAGACCGACAGCAAGCCGAAGCTCGCGATCATGAGGACCAGCGTGAGGGCCGTGGGCCACGGGCGGCTGAAGCCCTCGGAGAGCTTCATCGAATAGGCCCATGCCACTTCGAGAATGCCGGCGATGACGAGATAGATCCAGGCCATGTGTCCCTCACTTCAAGAAAAAGCCGGGCCGTCCCGAATTGATTCCACTCGTCCGGGAGGTCGTCCTCCCGATGGGGCGGGATGATAGCAAGGGACCGCGGCGGTGCCGGCCGCCGCCGACGCGTCAGAGCAGGTTGCGCAGCGCCGCCTCGACCGCCGCGGCGGTGGCGATCGGCTTTTCCATCGGAAACAGGTGGGTGCCGTCGAGCATCATGATCCGCCCCTTGGTGACCTGCTGGGTCATCGCCATGCCGACCCGCTTCATCTCGACCGACTGGCGGCCGCCGACGAAGGCCGCGCGGCACTTCAGCGGATGGGCGCGCAGCAGGGCGCCCAGGTTGTGCGGGATGGTGTCGTAGATCGCGGTCTCGACATCGCGGTCGAAACTCAAGGCGCGTGAACTGGCCCCCACGCTCGGCACTGACGTGTCCTCGCTGCCGCCCGCGGGGGCCCTCGCGCCTTGGGGCGGCCCGGCGTCGCTCGCATCGTCGAGATCGAAGGTGCCGTGCTCGATGTAGTCGCGCAGCACGCGCTCGTCCCACTTGGCGAAGGCCTTCTTGCTGCGGAAATGCTCGAACACCGCCTCGCGGTGCTCCCAGGTGTTCCTGCGCTTGCGGCTGATCATGCCGGGGGACACGCTCTTCATCAGCGGCGTGCGCTTCATGAGGTTGATCGTGCCGGCGCGCCAGCCGCCGATCAGCGGCGAATCGAGCAGCACCACGCCGCGGGCGAGCGCCGGATGCAGGGCGGCGCACATCAGGCTCAGGAAACCGCCGAGCGAATGGCCGACCAGCAGCACCGGGGCGCCGGCCCGGTCGGCCCGCGCCTGCGCGAAGTCCGCCAGCTGCTGCACCAGGTGTGGCCAGTTGTCGGTGACCGGGTACTTGGGGTCATGGCCGAATTTCTCGACCGCATCGACGTCGAAGCCGCGGTTGCGCAGGCTGTCGAGCATCACGCGGTAGGTGCTCGCGGGAAAGCTGTTCCCGTGCGAGAAGATGACTGGAGGAAGCATGGCAAGGGGGCACCGGCGGGCGGCGCCGGGCACGGTCAGATCAGCTTTTCTTCGGGCGTCGAGATCTTGCGCAGCGGGCTGTGCCGCGTGGCCGGCATCTTCAGCGGATGCTCGGTGTAGGCGTCGTCCCAGACCGGGTCCTCGATGCTGTCGAACACCTCGCGCAGCTTCTGGCCCCAGCTGTTGTGCATCATCCGGTAGTAGGGGTTGTCGGCGTCGATGCAGATCACCTTGTCGGTGCGCAGGGTGTTGGCCTCGTACACCACCAGGTCGAGCGGCAGGCCGACCGACAGGTTCGACTTCATGGTCGAGTCCATCGACACCAGCGCGCACTTGGCGGCTTCGTCGAGCGGGGTCTCGGGTGTCAGCACGCGGTCGAGCACCGGCTTGCCGTACTTCGACTCGCCGACCTGGAAGTAGGGCGTCTCGGTGGTCGCCTCGATGAAATTGCCGGCTGCGTAGACCAGGAACAGGCGCATGCCCTCGCCCTTGACCTGGCCGCCGAAGATGAAGGAGACATTGAAGTCCAGCCCGGCGTGCTTGAGCGCCTCGGCATCGCGGTCGTACACGTGGCGCACGGCCGAGCCGAGCACGCGGGCGGCGTCGAACATGCTCTTGGCGTTCCAGATGGTGATCGGCGGGCTTTCCTCGCCGTTCTCCTTGGTTTCGCGCAGCTCTTCGATCTGGAGGATTTCCCGCACCGACTGCGAGATGCTCAGGTTGCCGGCCGACAGCAGCACCATGACGCGGTCGCCGGGCTGCTCGTAGACGATCATCTTGCGGAAGGTGCTGATGTGGTCCACGCCCGCATTGGTGCGCGAATCGGACAGGAACACCAGTCCGGCGTTGAGTTTGATGCCGACACAGTAGGTCATGAGTTCTTCTTGCACGAATCGAGCCATCAGCCCTGCTCGCGCATCTGGAGTTTCTTCAGTGTGTAGAGGGCCTCGAGCGCTTCGCGCGGGCTCATCGCATCGGGGTCGATCGCACTCAGCGCGGATTCTACGGCGCTCGCCAGCGGCGCCTCGGCCGCCGGCGGCGGCGCGAACAGATCGACCTGGGCGCGGGTCTGGGTCTGCTGCGATTCCAGGGCCTCCAGCGCCTGCCGCGCGTGGTTGACCACCGCCGCCGGCATGCCGGCCAGCCGCGCCACCTGGATGCCGTAGCTCTTGCTGGCCGGGCCGGGCTGCATCTCGTGCAGGAAGACGATGTCGCGGCCGGCCTCGGTGGCGCTCACGTGCATGTTGACCGCGCCGTGGTGGCTGGCCGGGAATTCGGTGAGCTCGAAATAGTGGGTCGCGAAGAGCGTGAAGGCGCGCGTGCGGTCGTGCAGCTGGGCGGCGATGCCGGCCGCCAGCGCCAGCCCGTCGAAGGTGCTGGTGCCGCGGCCGATCTCGTCCATGAGCACCAGCGAGTGGGCGGTGGCGCCGTGCAGGATCTGCGCCGCCTCGGTCATCTCGAGCATGAAGGTCGACTGTGCGTTGGCCAGGTCGTCGGCCGCGCCGATGCGGGTGTGGATGGCGTCGATCGGCCCGAGCCTGCAGGCCGCGGCCGGCACGTGCGAGCCGATGGACGCCAGCAGCACGATGATCGCGACCTGCCGCATGTAGGTCGACTTGCCGCCCATGTTGGGGCCGGTGATGACCTGCATGCGCTGCTGGGGGCCGAGGCGGGTGTCGTTGGCGATGAACGCGCCCGAAGATTTCTCGGCCAGCCGGGCTTCGACCACCGGATGGCGGCCCTGTTCGATCTCGATGCAGGGATGGGCGACGAAACTCGGCGCCCGCCAGTGCAGTGCATGCGAGCGCTCGGCCAGTGCGCAGAGGGCGTCGAGCGTGGCGATGGCGCCGGCCAGCCGGGTCAGCGCGGCCACCGACGGCTGGAGGGCGTCGAGCAGCTGCTCGTAGAGCCACTTCTCGCGCGCCAGTGCGCGGTCCTGCGCCGACAGCGCCTTGTCCTCGAAGGCCTTGAGCTCGGGCGTGATGAAGCGCTCGGCGTTCTTCAGTGTCTGGCGCCGGCGGTAGTTGTCGGGCACCTTGGCCAGCGCGCTCTGCGTGACCTCGATGTAGAAGCCGTGCACGCGATTGAACTGCACCCGCAGGTTGCTGATGCCGGTGCGCTCGCGTTCGCTGGCCTCGAGCTGGAGCAGAAAGTCGTCGCAGTTTTCGCTGATGGCGCGCAGCTCATCGAGCTCGGCATCGTGGCCGCTGGCGATCACGCCGCCGTCGCGGACCAGCGCCGAGGGCTCCGGGGTGATCGCGGCGACCAGCAGTTCGGCGCAGCCGGAGGGTGGCGCCAGCTGGTCGGCCAGTTGCGCCAGCAGCGCCGATGCACCGGGCAGGGCGGGTGCCAGCTGCCCGGCCTTGGCCAGCGCCATCCGCAGGGCCAGCAGCTCGCGCGGGCGCGCCTGCCTGAGCGAGATGCGGGCCGCGATGCGTTCGACGTCGCTGGTGTTCTTGAGCTGGTCGCGCAGGGTGCGCCAGGGGGCCGCGGTGCCACCGGGCGGCGGGGCCTGCAGCGCGGCGATCGCTTCGAGCCGCGACTGGGCCGCGCCGCGGTCGCGTCGGGGCGCCAGCAGCCAGCGCTTGAGCAGCCGGCTGCCCATCCCGGTCATGCAGGTGTCGAGCAGCGAGAACAGGGTGGGCGACTCTTCGCCGCGCAGGGTCTGGACCAGCTCGAGGTTGCGCCGGGTGGTCGGCGGCAGTTCGATCAGTTCGCCGTCGCGCTCGACCGCCAGCCGCTGAACGTGCGCCAGCGCCCGGCCCTGGGTGTGCTCGGCATAGCCCAGCAGCGCGGCGGCGGCGGCATGGGCGTTGGCGAGCGATTCGGCATTCCAGGCCGCCAGGTTGGTGCTGCCCATCTGCTCGCACAGCTTGCGCTCGCCGAGGCCGCCGTCGAACTGCCAGGCCGGCCGCAGCGACAGGGTGAAGGGGGTGGCGCCGCGCGCTGCCTTCAGGCGTTGCTCGAAGGCGGGCGTGACCTCGGCGCTGTAGAGCAGTTCGCTCGGTGCGATCCGTGCGATCCAGGCTTCGAGGGCGTCGGACGGGCATTCGGCGAGCCGCAGCTCGGCACCCGTGACGCTGAGCCAGGCCAGGCCGCAGAAGTTGCGCGCACCCGCATGCACGGCCAGCAGCAGCGATTCGCTCTTGTCGTTGAGCAGTTCGGCATCGGTCAGCGTGCCCGGCGTGACCACCCGCACCACCTTGCGCTCCACCGGTCCCTTGCTGGCGCCGACTTCGCCGACCTGCTCGCAGATGGCGACCGATTCGCCGAGTTTGATCAGCCGGCCCAGGTAGGTATCGACAGCGTGAAAGGGAACGCCGCACATCACGACCGGCTGGCCGGCGGACTGGCCGCGCTGGGTCAGCGTGATGTCGAGCAGCCGCGCGGCCTTCTCGGCGTCGGCGTAGAACAGCTCGTAGAAGTCGCCCATCCGGTAGAACAGAAGGGTGTCGGGATGGTCGGCCTTGAGGCCGAGGTACTGCGCCATCATGGGGGTGTGGCCGGAAAGGTCAGGCTTCGCAGGCGCTTGATGGGCAAGGCCTTTTTGCGCTATCCCTTTGATTTCAATAGGGATATCACGGTCTTCGACGATCTGGTTCAACTTGCGGGCACCTAACAAAACTTGGCCGTTGCAGCCGGGCCCGCACATTATGGTGGACGGTTGTCCGGGCCTCGGCTCGGCCAGGGACTGCTCGCCGGGGACTCCTGCGCTGATTCGGCGCCTGCCGGCGCGCCGGCCTCTTCAGCCTTGCATCGCCGACCGGGCCGCGTCGGCGAGGAAGCGGCTGCGGTTGGTGTTGTGCGTCCGCGTGTAAGCGTCGATCTTGGCCAGCAGGCGGCCCGGCAGCGTGATGTTGATCTTCTCTGCCTTGCCTTCGTAGCGCGTCACGTCCACTTCCACGACGCCCCATGTCCAGCCCGCGTACTCGGGGTCTGCCATGTGCGCGGCCATCGGCTTCAGCGCAGGGATCTCGGCGCCGTCCTCGGCCAACGCCTCCAGAAAGGCGTCGATCGCTTCCTTCGCGTGGTCGAAGGCTTCCTCCAGCGTGTCTCCCGCCGAGAAGCACCCGGGCAGGTCGGGCACGGCCACGCCGAAGGCCGTCTTGTCGGTCCCTGGCTCGATGGCAATGAGGAATTTCATGATGGACTCCTTTACTTCAACCCGGCCTGCTTGAGCAGCTTCTGGACAAGGCCGATGCCCAGGTCTTTCTTCGGATTCGGCACAGTGATGTGACCCGGCTTGCCAGGGTGGTTGAACACGTGGTGGCTGCCGCGCACCGAGCGAAGCGTCCAGCCATCGGCTTCGAGCTTCTTGACGATGGCTGCGCTGCGCATGGTGGTTATTATAACCACCAGAAATCATCGATGGCCACCACAAGCCGGCACGGACACGCCGAGGCCCGACTCGTGCGCACAATCTGTATCAATTGCACCGCCAGCGCCATTTCGCGATGGGCCGGAGAATCTACAGATGAACGACAAAAGCGATTTCGGATTGATCGGCCTGGCCGTCATGGGCCAGAACCTGGTGCTGAACGTGGAAAGCCACGGCTTCCAGGTCAGCGTCTACAACCGCACCGAGGCCACCACCGAGGCCTTCGTCGCCGCCAACCCCGGCAAGAAGCTGGTCGGCGCCAAGACGCTCGAGGACTTCGTCCAGAGCCTGGCTCGGCCGCGCAAGATCCAGATCATGGTGAAGGCCGGCGCACCGGTCGACCAGGTGATCGAGCAACTCATCCCGCTGCTCGACAAGGACGACATCGTCATCGACGGCGGCAACAGCCTCTACACCGACACCGAGCGCCGCGATGCCTACCTCGCGGGCAAGGGCCTGCGCTTCATCGGCGCCGGCGTGTCGGGCGGCGAGGAAGGAGCGCGCAAGGGGCCGTCGATCATGCCGGGCGGACCGCTCTCCACCTGGGAAGTGATGAAGCCGATCTTCGAGAGCATCGCGGCCAAGGTGGACGGCGAGCCTTGCGTGATCCACATCGGGCCGGGCGGCGCCGGGCACTACGTCAAGATGGTCCACAACGGGATCGAATACGGCGACATGCAGCTCATCTGCGAGGCCTACAGCCTGTTCAAGGCGGCCGGCTTCACGACCGACGAGATGGCCGCGATCTTCGATGAATGGAACGAGGGCGAGCTGCAAAGCTATCTGATCCAGATCACCGCCAAGGCGCTCGGACAAAAAGACCCGGAGACCGGCAAGCCGATCGTCGACGTCATTCTCGACAAGGCCGGCCAGAAGGGCACCGGCCAGTGGACGCTGATCAATGCCGCCGAGAACGCGGTGGTCATCAGCACCATCAACGCCGCCGTCGAGGCCCGCGTGCTGTCGTCGCAGAAGAAGCAGCGCGTGGCGGCCAGCCGGCTGCTGCAGGGCCCGAAGATCGCGCTGTCGCTGGAAAAGAAGGCGCTGGTGACCAAGGTCCACGATGCGCTCTATGCGTCGAAGGTCATCAGCTACACCCAGGGCTTCGATCTCATCAAGACCATGGGCGACAAGAAGGACTGGGGCCTCGACCTCGGCCGCATCGCGGCGATCTGGCGCGGCGGCTGCATCATCCGGGCCCGATTCCTGAACCGCATCACCGACGCCTTTCGCACCGACCCCGCGCTCGGCAACCTGATGCTCGACCCCTTCTTCAAGGACCTGCTGAACCGCACCCAGCAGAACTGGCGCGAAGTGGTCGCGCTGGCGGTCGGCAACGGCATCCCGGTGCCTGCGTTCAGCGCCTCGCTGGCCTACTACGACAGCTACCGCACCGAGCGTCTGCCGGCGAACCTGCTGCAGGCGCAGCGCGACTTCTTCGGTGCCCACACCTACGAGCGGACCGACCAGCCCGAAGGCCGGTTCTTCCATACCGAATGGCCCGAGGTGATCGGCTGAGCCTGCGGCTCTAAGCCGAATTGCGCCAGATGCGGCCGATCACGACCTGGTTGTTCAATGTGAAGTCGTTGTAGGCGTCCAGTTCTTCCTGCGAGCGGTTCGCACGCCGGAGCGCGTCCGCGACCTCCCGGGCGTTGCTTTCGTGCCGCGCATACAGCGTGCGCAGCGTTTCCACCGGCAATGACTGCAGAAGACTTTCGAGCAGGACGTTGCCGGCGATGAACTGGCCACGCAACTGCGCGAGCGACATCTCGTTCTTCACGTCGATCCCCTTCAAGAGTAGGTGGCTCGGGCCGGTGACATTTTGCTTCGGAATGAACACGGCGAGGGTCGGCCTTTTGCGCTACCTTCCGGGTCATGAGCAAGAAGTCCGCCCGCCGTGAATACCTCCAGGCCGTCGCCGAGTTCGACGCCGGCTGCGAGCGCTTCGCGCGTGGCATGGCCCGGATCCTCGAGACGCCTCTGCCGACGGCAGTGAGCCTCGTTCAGCAGCTGGGGCCGAGGAAGCCGGCGAAGCGGGCGCCGCGTTCCGAGCCGGCGGGCGCCGGCGGCATCCGCAGGGCCTGACGAGCCACTCCCAAGAAATGATGAGGCAAGGCACGAGGGCTGCAGTAAGCTGCCGGCGTGAAGCAACTCCAACCACTCCTTCTTTTCGGTGCCGTCGTCTTCGCTGGCCTTGCATGGTCGGCGGAGCCTTCGACCCCACCGGCGACCCAATCCAAACGGGCCTGCCACTGGGACCGGCAGACCGGCCGGATGATCTGCCAGCGGACCCGCGTACCCGGCACCGGCGCGCCGCCGCCGGTGGCGGAGCCGAAGCCCCAGCAAGGCGGCACGCCCTGACGGCCTGCAGGAGGCGCAGAGTCGGCCGAAGGTTGCCGCTCAGGCCTGGCCGCGCCGGCGGCGGGCCACGCGGACAGCCTCGACCCAGGTGTCGATGTTGAAGCGCTGGCCCGATTCGGCGATGCGCGCCGAGGCGATGCGGTGCAGCGGCAAACGCCGCGTGTCGCCCGGCAGTTCGCCGTGGCCGACGATGATCTTCTTCTGAAGGTCGAGCTGGTCGACCTGCAGGATGCACTCGATCTTCCGGTCCTGGCCATCGAAGTACCGGACCCGGATGCGCGGCGTCTCGTCGACGATCGCGTGTTCGCCCTTGCCCTGGATGAACCACTCGGGCAGCGTGTCGGGCACCGAGTCGCCCGAGGGGTTGGTCCCGCCGCGCACGGTCGGGATTTCCAGCGGCACATGGCCGGAACGAACCCTCGCGGCCTCGATGCGGCGTTCCATTTCGCGGCGACCAGCGACCCGTCGCCATGCCCACATCAGGGCCAACAGCAGCGCGCCAGTCAGCACGGCGATCAATATCTGCCAGTGCGCAGGTCCGGTGCTCATCGGTTCAACTCCCTCGGCGCACGCGCCGCCTAATTCCAAAGTACTCAGTTTCTTGAATTTTGGGACCATGAGCCGTCATCGTCAAACGGCTGCGCGGCATAGCGCGTTTGGGGGAGAGCCGCCGGCGCTCAGTCCTCGTGGGTGTCGTGCGTGGCGGCGGCGCCGCGGCGCCAGTAGCCGGCCGCCTTGACCCATTTCGGGTGGGCGCCGCGCTCGCCCACGAGATGGGCGCGAAGGGCCTTGGCGGCGCTGGACTCGCAGGCCACCCAGGCGTGGAAGTCACCTTCGGGCAGGGTCAGGCGGCGCAGTGCATCGAGCAGCGGCGATCCGGTGCCCGGCTCCGCGCCGCGGCGGTGCACCCACTGGAGGTCGAGGGCGGCCTGGGTGTCGAAGGAGATTTCGTCGGCTTCGCTGTCGACTTCGGCCAGCACCACGGCGCGCGCGCCGGCGGGCAGTTCGGCCAGCCGGCGCGAGATCGCGGGCAGCGCCGTGTCGTCGCCGATCAGCAGGTGCCAGTCGAAGGCGGTCGGGATGATGAAGGAGCCGCGCGGGCCGCCGACGCCGACCACGTCGCCGGGCCGGGCCGCTTCGGCCCATTGCGTGGCCGGACCGGCATCGTGCAGCGCGAAGTCGATCTCGAGCGTGCCGGCCTGGGCATCGTGGCGGCGCGGCGTGTAGTCGCGCATGGCCGGCTTCGGTCCGGGCGGCCAGACCGGGCCTTCGGGGCCGGTCGTGGGCACCGTGAGTTGTCCGGTCGCGGCATCGGGAAAGAAGACCTTGGCGTGGTCGTCGAAGCCCGGGCTCGTGAATCCGGCGAGCTCGTCGCCGCCGAGCGTGATCCGGATCAGGTGCGGCGTGAGGCGCTGCACGCGACGGACTTCGAGCTTGCGGAAGCGCAGGTCGTGGCGCAAGCGGCGAGGCAGACGGTCGGGGGTGGACGAAGCGATGGAGGTGTCGTTCATGAGGTTCCGATGCGATCCAGTTGTTGGGCGGCGTGGTCGAGCACCGCGGCGAATTCGTGGGCCTGTTGTTCGGTGAGGGGGGCGCCGGCGAGGCGCAGCCGCATCGCCAGCTTGAGGTTCTCGATGGCGCGAACGACCTGTGGCGGACGGCCGGCGCGCGGGCCGGCACCGTCGACGCCGCCGGCCATGCGGGCCATCATCTCGTCGACGGTCGCGCGATGGGCGGCGAGGTAGTCGAGGCCGCCCGCGGTGACGCTGTAGCGCTTGCGCCCGCCGCCGTCGGCGGCATCGACGCTGACACAGCCCAGTTCCTCGAGCAGTGTCAGGGTCGGGTAGACGATGCCGGGGCTGGGACTGTAGCGGCCGCCGAGGCGCTCTTCGATGGCCTTGATCAGTTCATAGCCGTGGCTCGGCTTGTCGGCGATCAGCTGCAGCAGCACGAAGCGCAGCCCGCCGTGGCCGAAGATCCGGCCGCCGCCGCGCCCGCCGCGGTGTTCGCCCGCTTCGGCCCGGCCGCCGCCGCCGAGCCCGTCGGCGTGTTCAGCGCGCCGGCTGCCGTGTAGAAAGTGTCTGCAATCTCGCATGGTGTGTCCTTGAATTCGTTATCTATTTTAGAAAAGATATATCTAAATGATATCGAAGTCAAGATGCATCCCGGGCATTCGTGACAGAGGCCCGGATTCGGCGGGGTTGTCGGGACAGGGAGCACTTGAAATCTAGGGTAAACCCTTAAAATGGCGCCCATGACCCACTCCAACGCCTATTTCCCCCGCAATCCGAAGTTCACCGACACCTTCGAACGCGAGCTGGCCAACGACGACGCCAGCCACCTGAGCCGCAACGAGCCGTCGGTGTTCATGCCGCTGCTGAAGCGCCTCGGCGCCGGCCTCTCGGCATTCGCGCAGACCGTGCGCTTCCTGCGCGCATCGGCCCAGCGCCCCCAGCAGCGCTACCAGGCCAGCTGATGCAGGGCGGCCCGGCGCTGGCTCAGCGCTGCGGCATGTCCTTGACCGAATAGCCCAGGCTCACCGTCGCATCCTCCGGGATCGGCGGCATGGTGGCGTTCCAGGCCAGCCAGTCGGCGCGCATCGCGGCCAGGCGCTCCGGTTCCTTCTTTGCCTGATTGGCCCGCTCGCGCTCGTCGGCCGGGATGTTGAACAGGTACTCGTTGCCGTCGACCTGCAGGTATTTCCAGTCGCCGTCGCGCAGCGCGCGCTGGCCGCGATGATTCATGCGCCAGTGCAGCGGCCGCGCGAAGGTTTTGCCGGCGTCGCGCAGCACCGGCAGCAGCGACACGCCGTCGAGCGGGTAGCGCGGGTCGGCCGCGACACCTGCGGCGGCGAGCATCGTCGCCGACCAGTCCATCGTCATGCATTGCTGCGCGGTCACGCCGCCGGCCCTGATGCCTTGCGGCCAATGCGCGATCCACGGCACCCGGATGCCGCCCTCGGTCAGGTCCATCTTGCCGCCCACCAGCGGCCAGTTGTCGGAAAAGCGTTCGCCGCCGTTGTCGCTGGTGAAGACCACCAGCGTGTTGTCGGCGATGCCGTGCTTTTCGAGAGCGGCCATGATCGAGCCGATGCCCTCGTCCATGTGGTGGATCATCCGGCGGTAGGTGTGGATGTTGCCGCCCGAGAGGTCGAACAGGTTGTCCTTCACCGCCGGCGCCTTGGCCGCGTCGTCGCGGGTTTCCCAGGGCCAGTGCGGCGCCGTGTAGTGCAGGCTCAGGAAGAAGGGCGCCTCTTGCTGCGCCATCCGCTCGACGTAGTCGACCGCGCGCCGCGACAGCAGGTCGGTGAGGTAGCCCTCCTGCGGGCAGTCCTCCTCGCCCGACCAGAGGTCGTGCCGGCCGCTCGAATCGCAGTGCGTGAAGTAGTCGACGCCGCCCGACATCGGACCGAAGAACTCCTCGTAGCCCGATCGCAGCGGACCGAAGTTGGGCGGATAGCCCAGGTGCCACTTGCCGACCAGCGCCGTGCGGTAGCCGGCGCCGCGCAGCAGCGAGGGCAGGGTGGGGTGGTCGGCCGGCAGGCCCAGGGTGGCGCTGCCGCGGCTCTTGCTGTTGATCGGCTCCTCGGCGGCACCGCGCAGGCGGTACTGGTAGCGCGCGGTGATCATCGCGAAGCGGGTCGGCGAGCACACCGGCGAGTTGGCATAGCCCTGCGTGAAGCGGATGCCCCTGGCCGCCAGGCCGTCGAGTACCGGCGAGACCGGGCCGAACTCGGCATCGCGGCCGCCGTAGCAGCCGAGGTCGGCATGGCCGAGGTCGTCGGCCACGATGAAGATGATGTTGGGTCGTTGCATGGGGTTCAGGGTTGGTAGCCGGATTTCTGCACCACCGGCGCCCATTGAGCGCGGTAGGCCTTGAGCATGGCCTCGGTCTGGGCCTGCGTGCTGACCACTGGCGTCATCAGCGTGTCCTTGAAGCGGCGCTGGGTGTCCGGGTCCTGCATGACTTCGCGGATTTCCTGCGACAGGCGCGCCACCTTGTCCTTCGGCATGGTCGCCGACGCGAAGAAGGTGTTCCAGCCGGTGGCGACCAGGTCGAGACCGGCCTCCTTGAAGGTCGGGATCTCGGGCGCGAAGGGCGAGCGCTTGGCCCCCGAAACCGCCAGGATGCGGATCTTGCCGGCCTGGTGCTGCGGCAGGTCGACGTCGAAGGTGTCGAAGGCGATCGGCACCTGGCCGCCGATCAGGTCGGTCAGCAGCGGGCCCGAGCCGCGATAGCCGACCACCTCGGCCCGCACCTTGGCCTTCTCGCCCATCATGAAGAAGTGCGGCAGGCTGCCGGTGGCGGGCACGCCGAAGTTGGCCTTCTCGGGGTTGGCCCGCATCCAGGCCAGCAGGTGCGACAACTCGCGCACCGGCACCGCGGTCGATACCGCCAGCGCGAACTCGTAGTCGTTGACGTGCGAGACCGGCACGAAGTCGCGCTCGGCGTCGTAGCCGTTGTCCTTGAAGACCAGCGGCGCCACCACCATCACGGCCGGATTGGCGAGCATCAGCACGTTCTGGCCGGCCGGCGTGGCCTTGGCCTGCTGCGCCGCCAGCCGGCCGCCGGCGCCGGGCTTGTTGTCGACGATCACCGGCACGCCGAGCCTGGCCTGCAGCTTGTCGCCGACGATGCGGGCCACGCGGTCGGTGGCGCCGCCGGCCGCATAGCCGACCACGATGTGCAGCGGGCCGCCTTCGAGGGCCTGGGCCTGTGCGCCGAGCACCACGGTGCCCAGGGCGAGAGCGGCGGCGAGGCGGGGAAAGAATCGACGAGAAAACATGGGAGCTCCGATGCGAGGCAAGGTCAGGGTCAGTCGTTGGCCTGGAAGTTCACGGCCTTCATGATTCCGCCCCAGCGGGCGGTGTCCTCGCGCATTGTCTTCAACAAGGCCTCGGGGCCATCGCCCACCGGGTACATGCCGTTCTGCAGCAGCTGCTGCCGCACCTCGCGCGAATTGACCGCGCGGGTGAACTCGGCGCGCAGCTTGTCGACGATCGGCTGCGGCGTCTTGAGCGGCGCGTAGTAGGCGAACCAGGCGGTCGCAACCACGTCCTTGAGGCCGGCCTCGGTGAAGGTCGGCAGGTCGGGCATCAGCGGCGAGCGCTTCTCGCCGCTGGTCGCCAGCACCTTCACGCGGCCGCCGGGCTGCATCTGCAGCGCGCCGCCGACGGTGTCGAAATACACCGGGATCTGGCCCCCCATCACGTCCTGCCGCGCCGGCGTGGAGCCGCGATACGGCACATGGACCATCTTCAGCCCCGCCGAGCGATTGAGCATCTCGCCGAGGAAGTGCGAGGGGGTGCCCGCGCCGTACGAGCCGAAGCTGAGCTTGTCGCCCTGCGCCCTGGCCCAGGTGATGAACTCGGCCAGCGTGCTGGCCGGCACGTCCTTGCTCACCACCAGCGCGAGCTCGAAGCGGGCCGCATTGACGATCGGGATGAAGTCCTTGATCGGGTCGTACGAGAGGCTGCGGTAGGCGCTGGGGAACATCGCCATCATGCTGGCGGTGCCGAGCAGCAGCGTGCGGCCGTCGGGCGCGGCGTTCTTCACCGCCTCGGCCGCGATGCGGCCGGCGGCGCCGGAGCGGTTGTCGATGATCAGCGGGCCGAGCGAATCGCGCACCTCGTGGGCGATGGCGCGGGTCAGCACGTCTTGCGTGCCGCCGGCCGGCACGCCGATCAGGACCTTGATCGGTTGGCCGGGGGTGAATGCCTGGGCGCGAGCGAGGGGCGCCAGTGCCAGGCCGCCCAGGGCCGCGAGTGCGCGGCGGCGGTCGAATGCGTGGTGCATGGGTGCGTGTCTCCTTTGGATCGACTTTAGAGTCGTGCCATTCGATTGTTCTAATCAACCATTCCAAGGATTTACCACTAGATGAGCGCGCCACGCCGACCCCTGGACGACCTGCTGCTGTACCGCCTGTCGCGCCTGATCGCGGTCGGCGGCAGCATGGTCATCCGCCTGTGCGAAGGGCGCTTCGGCATCACGCGGCGCGAGTGGCGGCTGATCGCCACGCTGGCCAGCCGCGGCGAGCTGAGCTCTTCGCAGCTGGCCGGGCATGCCCAGCTCGATCGGGCCCGGACCTCGAAGGCGGTGGGCTCGCTGGTCGCCAAGGGGCTGCTGTCGCGCACGCACCCGGCGGGCGATCGAAGGCAGGTACTGCTCGGCCTCACGGCGAGCGGGCAGGCCTTGTACGACGAGCTGTTTCCGCTGGTGTCGCGGATCAACGCCGACCTGCTGGGGACACTGGACGAGGAAACCGCCACCCGCCTGGACGATGCGCTCCGGCGCTTGCAGGCGCAAGCCGAACGCATGGCCGGCGAGGCGGTGCTGCCGAAAGCCGACCGATCGCGGCGCGGCGCCGGCAGCGGCTGAGCCGGATGCCGCGCCTCAGGGCTGCGCCGCCGGCACCGCCGGGCGGGCGTCGTCGCCCTCGATCCGCATCCGCGGCAGGAACTGCGGGTACTCGCGCTGCATGAAGGCGATCAGTCCCTCGCGCACCGTGCAGCGCAGGTCGAAGGCCAGCGCCGACGAGGCCGCGGTGCACAGCACGCGGATCTGCATCGTGCGTTCGGTGGCGTCGGTCACGCGCAGGTTGAAGAAGCGGCCGTCCCATTCGGGCGACGCCTTGACGATGCGCTCGACCTCGGCGCGCAGCGGCGCCAGCGGCATGCCGTAGTCGGCGTAGACGAAGACCGAGCCGAGCAGCTGAGAGTCGTGCCGGGTCCAGTTCTGGAACGGCTTCTCGATGAAGTAGGTGAGCGGCAGGATCAGCCGGCGGTCGTCCCAGATGCGCAGCACGACGAAGGTCCCGGTGATCTCCTCGACCCGCCCCCATTCGCCCTCGACCACCAGCACGTCGTCGATGCGGATCGGCTGCGCCAGCGCGATCTGCAGGCCGGCGATGAGGTTGCTGAACACCGGCTTGGCGGCCAGGCCGGCCACGATGCCGATCACGCCGGCCGAGGCCAGCAGGCTGGCGCCGACCTGGCGCGCGCCCGGAAAGGTCATCATCATCAACGCCGCCCCGGCCACCACCAGCACCGTGTTGGCGGTGCGCGCCAGCACCCGCGCCTGGGTCAGGATGCGGCGTGCCTGCAGGTTGTCGCGCACGTCCGACGGATGCTGCCTGACCATGCCTTCGGCGAAGCCGCTGACCGCCCGCACGGCGAGCCAGGTCGCCGCCCCGATCAGCGCCAGGCCGTTGAGGTGGCGCACGTTGCCGACGAAGCGCAGGTCGTCGGGCGCGGCCTGCCAGACCAGCTGCAGCGCCACCAGCGGGAGCACGAAGAGCGCCGGCCGCTTGATCGCCAGCAGGGTCGCGTGAAGCGTCGGCACCGAGCGGGTGAGGCGTTCGAGCACCAGGCCGGCGAGGCGGTGGCCCAGCAGCGCCAGCGGCACCGCCAGCAAGGCCGCGAGCAGCGGGGCGGACCACGGATAGGCGAGCAAGGTCGTCATCATGAGGCGGTCTGGGGGCTGTCCTCGGCGGCGGGTTGCAGGATGCGCGCCGCGTCGTCGCGCAGCTGGGCGGCGATGCCGGTTGCCAGATCGAGCCGGCGCAGCAGCCATGGCGTGACGTCGTTGTCGAAGGGGTCGGGCAGGGGGATCGGGCCGGCCAGCGTGGTGGCGGGCGCGCCCTCGGGCATCACCGGGCCGCTGGTGGGTGCGGCGCCGATGCTGGCCTCGATGCGCTGGGCCGTGCGGGCCAGCGGGCCTTCGATCTCGGCCGGCGTCAGCCGGTCGCGCCGCAGCACCAGCATCGACTTGACCGCGCTCAGCTGGGCCAGCAGCTGGTAGCTGTGGGCCTGCAGGTGCTCGAGCGGCTCCAGCGGGGGCCGCACCGCGCGCGGCTCCGAGAGCGAGCGCTGCGTGGCCTGCACCAGGGCCGACAGGCTGTCGTAGGCCTCGCGCCGGGCCAGCCGCCATTCGAGCTCGGGGCTGACGCCGACCGAGCGCAGCTGGCCCAGCCCCAGCGCGAGCCGCGCGTGCCGCGCCTGGGCGCCGAGCACCCGCGCCACCAGGGCCGGGATCTGCCCGCGCTCCCAGGACGGCAGCACGTAGCAGAAGGCCCAGGCCAGCGCAGCGCCGATCAGGGTGTCGGCGACGCGCTCGAACAGCGCGAAGGTGGTGCTCATGCCGGTGTTCAGCATGTGGGCCTGGACCAGGCCCAGCACGGTGGCCGCCACCGCGGTGATCAGGTAGCGCCGCACCGCGAAGCCGTGGGCGATCGCCTGCGCCAGCGTCATGGCGGCCAGCAGCGTCAGCGGCGACGGATGGGCCGACAGCAGCGCCACCGCGAAGACGCAGCCCAGCAGCGTGCCGGCCACGCGGCTGTTGCGCCGCTCCAGGGTCTGCGAGAGGCTGCCGCGCAGCACCACCACGATGGTCAGCAGGATCCAGTAGTCGTGCGAGCCCCAGGGCAGGGCCAGCGCGATGCCGTAGCCGGCCGCGATCGCCAATGCGGCGCGAATTGCATGGCGCAGCGGCGGCGCGTCCCAGCGCCAGAGCGCGAGAAAGGGCCGCAGCGACCATTCGGTCGGGCTCACGAACATCTGCCAGCTGGCCCGCACCACCGCCAGGTCGGGCTCGCGCTCGCCGCGCGCCAGCGCCGACAGGCGCAGCACCTCGTCGTTGATGTGGCCGATGCGGCTGGCCAGCCCGCGCGCCAGCATCGCCGGCGTCGGGCCGGTGTAGCTGCGCGGGCGCGCCGGGTCCTCGTCGAGGTGGATCGCCGTCAGCTCGCGCCGGCGGTCGGGCACCGTGGCCGGCGGGCGCCCGAGCAGCAGGGCGTCGGCCAGCGCCGCGGTGTCGGCGGCCAGGGCCTCCAGGATGCGGCGCATCTCGACCAGCGCCGCCGCATGGCCGGGATGGGTCTTGAGGGCGTCGAGGTCGAGCTCGCTGGCCAGCAGCAGGTCGCGCAGTTCGAGCACCGTCATCAGCATGCCGGCGAGGCGCTGCCGGTAGGGCGTGCGCGGCGATTCGAGAACGATGTCGCGCGCCGCCTGCAGCAGGTCGGCCAGCGCGGCCTGTTCGCGCAGCAGCTGGCCGAGCAGCGAGGCCGGCACCTCGCGGATGTCGCCGGAGTCGTCGCGGGGCGTGAACTGGCGCGCCTCGGTCCGCATCAGGGCGGCCAGCGAGAGCAGCAGGTCGGCCATCACCTGCACCCGGTAGCGGGCGTTGAGCGCCAGGTTGGCGAGCACCGCGTAGATCACGTAGAGCCCGGCGCCGAGGCCGAAATACAGCGTGCGCTGCACCGCCTCGGCCATGTCGTCGGGCTTCGGCGTCGCCATCGAGAAGATCATCGAGAACATCACGGCGATCGCGATCGGGATGCCCCGCTTGCCCCAGGCCATCGCCACGAAGGCCAGGAAGGTGGCCGGAACCAGCAGCAGGCCGAGTTCGAGCGGCTTGGCGTGCAGCAGCTGCACCAGGAAGAACAGCGGCAGCCCGATCAGCGGCGCCGGCAGCATCTGCAGCAGCTTGCCGCGGCGGGGGGCGGGCAGATCGGGCGGTGCGGTCACGATGACCCCGACCGAGGCGGCCGACGCCGCGAGGGTTCCGAGCACCAGGTGGACGCCGCCGGAGATCAGCAGCAGCCCGAAGGCCACCGAGATGCCGTTGGCGATGTAGTGGCCCAGCGCCACGCGCAGGGCGGCACGGCTGCGGACGGCGGCCGCGCGGGGCGCCTCCATCACTTCGCGGCGGCGTCGCCCTCGGCGGGCGCCACGGGGACTTCGCGGCGGATGCGCGTGAGCTTGCGCGGTGCCGGCGCCGCGTCCGCGGCCGGCTCGGTCTCGGGCGCCGCGGCCGGCGTGGCGTCGATGGTGCTGCGGGCGTAGGTGTCGCCGCCCTGGGCCGAAGGGTCGACCGCGCGCATCCGGTCGCTGGCGCGCAGTTTGTCGTCGAGGCCTGCGAACTTGGAGTACTTGGCCAGCAGCGGCACCAGCTGCCCGTAGATGCGCGGGGCGCCGGCCAGGCATTCGCGCTGGTCGAGGAACTCGGGCTCGCCGGTGAAATTGCCGATCAGGCCGCCGGCCTCGGTGACCAGCAGCGAGCCGGCCGCCACGTCCCAGATGTTGAGGCCGGTCTCGAAGAAACCGTCGGTGAAGCCGGCCGCGACATAGGCCAGGTCGAGCGCCGCGGCGCCCGGGCGGCGCAGGCCGGCCATGCGGGGCATCAGGTCGGCCATGATGGCCAGGTACTGCTTGAAGTTGTCGCCGGTTCGGAACGGGAAGCCGGTCGAGACCAGGCATTCGTTGAGGCGGGTGCGCTTGCTGACGCGGATCCGGCGCTCGTTCATGAAGGCGCCGCGGCCCTTGGTGGCGGTGAACAGGTCGTTGCGGCTCGGGTCGTAGATGACCGCCTGCTCGATCTTGCCGCGCACCGCGAGCGCGATCGACACGCAGTAGACCGGAAAGCCGTGGATGAAGTTGGTGGTGCCGTCGAGCGGATCGATGATCCAGACGTAGTCGGAATCCTTGGCGCCGTGCTCGGTGCCCGATTCCTCGGCCAGGATGCCGTGCCCCGGGTAGGCGGTGAGCAGCGTCTCGATGATCGCTCGCTCGCTCGCATGATCGACTTCGGTGACGAAGTCGTTCACCTGCTTCTGCGAAATGCGCACCGCTTCGACGTCGAGCGCGGCGCGATTGATGATGGCGCCGGCGGCGCGGGCGGCCTTGACGGCCACGTTGAGCATGGGGTGCAGGTTGGGGGACGACATGAATTGTGTGAAGAACGGAAAAGGGGCGATCGGTTGATGCGGCGGCCCCCTGAAAAGCGGCCCGGCGATGCGGGCGGCGAGAATCATGGGATTTTACCCGCAGCCATGCGCACCCGCTTCATCCTGATCCAGACCAGCCATGCCGGAAATGTCGGCGCCGCCGCCCGCGCCATGAAGACCATGGGCTTCGACGACCTGGTGCTGGTGGCGCCACGCTGGGCCAACGTGCTGCGGCGCGAGGAGACCATCCAGCGCGCCAGCGGGGCGCTCGACGTGCTCGACAACGCCCGCATCGTCGAGACGCTGGACGAGGCGCTCGACGGCGTCACCCACCTGTGCGCCACCGCGATGATCCCGCGCGACTTCGGCCCGCCCACCCGGACGCCGCGCGAGCACCTGGAGCCGCTGGCCGGCGGCGAGGCGCAGCACGTGGCCTTCCTGTTCGGCTCGGAGCGTTTCGGCATGCGCAACGAGGACGTCTACCGCTGCAACGTCGCGCTCAGCATTCCCACCGACCCGAAATTCGGCTCGCTGAACCTGGGCGCCGCGATCCAGGTGATCGCCTACGAGTGGCGGCTGGCGCTGGGCGGCTACGGGGTGCGCGACGCCACCCCGGCGCCGACCGCGGCCGACGCCCGGGCGGTGGCCGGCATGCTCGACCACTGGGAGCGGTCGCTGGTCGACATCGGCTTCCTCGACCCCGAGGCGCCCAAGAAGCTGATGCCGCGGCTGCAGCAGCTCTTCAACCGGGCCCGGCCGACGCCGGAAGAAATCCACATCCTGCGCGGCATCGCCAAGGCCATGACCGAAGCGGCCCAGGGGCGCCCGGGCACCCCGAAAACCCCATCCGCCGTGCGCGAAGACCCGGCGGCTTAGACTTTCAGCCCCTATCGATATAACGACAAAGCATGTTTTCGCGCCTGCGCTCCGACATCCAGTGCATCCTCGACCGTGACCCGGCGGCCCGCACGCGCTGGGAGGTGCTGACCCTCTACCCGGGCCTGCATGCGGTGGCGCTGCATCGGCTGGCGCACTGGTGCTGGGGCCATGGGCTCAAGTGGATCGGCCGCTTCGTCTCGCAGGTGTCGCGCTGGCTGACGGGGATCGAGATCCATCCCGGCGCGGTCGTCGGCGACCGTGTGTTCTTCGACCATGCGATGGGCGTGGTGGTCGGCGAGACCGCCGAGATCGGCGACGGCTGCACCATCTACCAGGGCGTGACCCTGGGCGGCACCTCGCTCTACAAGGGCACCAAGCGGCATCCGACCCTGGGCAAGAACGTCGTGGTCAGCGCCGGCGCCAAGGTGCTCGGCGGCTTCGTTGTGGGCGACGGCGCCAAGATCGGCAGCAACGCGGTGGTCATCAAGCCGGTGCCCGCGGGCGCCACGGCGGTGGGCATCCCGGCGCGCATCATCCCGTCGAAATCGGACACCAGCGCCGATGTCACGGGCACCGAGGGCAAGTTCTCGGCCTACGGCATCACGCTGGAGGATGACCCGCTGTCGCTCGCGATGCGCGGCCTGATCGACAACGCCGCCGGCCAGGAGCACCAGATCGCGCTGCTCTGGCAGGCCATCGAGGCGCTGTCGAAGCAGCCCGGCAAGAAGGACTGCGTGCCGGGCGATGCGGCCCGGGACGAGTGCTTCGAAGCCGAGCGGCTGACGCAGTTGGTGGGGAAATGAAGAATCTCCCATAATAGTTAGTAACTGTTATGTGAGATCTTATGCCGACCAGTGTTGCCCTAAGCCCCCATTTCGAGTCGTTCATTCGCGAGCAGGTCGAAGCCGGCCGCTACAACAATGTCAGCGAAGTCGTGCGTGCAGGCTTGCGGTTGCTCGAGGATCAGGAGCGGCTCAATGACTTGAAGCTGGCCGAACTCAGAAGCGCCATCAGGGCAGGTCTGGACGGCGGCGTGGGCGAGGACGCCGAGAAGGTGTTCACTCGGCTCGAGACCAAGTACAAGGCCCGCGCCAGCGGCAAGGCGTGACGCGTGTCGCCTTCACGCGGCTCGCGCAGGCGGATCTCGAAGCCATCGGCGACTATATTGCGCTGGACGACCCTCGCCGAGCCTTGAGCTTCGTCGCGGAGCTGCGCGACCACTGCCAGAAGATTGCATCCAGTCCGCAGGCGTATCGGCCAAGGCAGGAGCTTGCCGAAGGGCTGCGCTCCTGCGCGCATGGTCGCTACGTGATCTTCTTTCAATCGCAGGATGACTTTCTGCTGATCGTGCGGATCCTGCACGGCGCACGGGACATCCAGGCCCAGTTCCGCGAATAGCGAGACGCCCTCCCGCGTTACATCCCCACGTAGTTGGGCCCGCCGCCGCCTTCCGGCGTGACCCAGACGATGTTCTGGGTCGGGTCCTTGATGTCGCAGGTCTTGCAGTGGACGCAGTTCTGGGCGTTGATCTGCAGTTTTTCCTTGCCCTCGGCATCCGGCACGAACTCGTACACGCCGGCCGGGCAGTAGCGGCTTTCGGGGCCGGCGTACTCGGGCAGGTTGATGGTGGTCGGCACCGCGGCGTTCTTCAGCGTCAGGTGCGCGGGCTGGTTCTCTTCGTGGTTGGTGTTGCTGATGAACACCGAGGAGAGCCGGTCGAAGGTGAGCTTGCCGTCGGGCTTCGGGTAGGCGATCTTCTTGGACTGGGCGGCCGGCTTGAGCCGCTCGTTGTCGGGCTGGTGGCGGTGGATGGTCCACGGAATGTGGCCGCGCAGCACCAGCTGCTCGATGCCGGTCATCACCGTGCCGACCGCCAGGCCCTTCTTGAACCACTGCTTGAAGTTGCGCGCCTTGTTGAGCTCGGTGCGCAGCCAGCTCTTCTCGAAGGCGGCCGGGTAGGCCGAAAGCTCGTCGTGCTGGCGGCCGGCCATCACGGCCTCGTAGGCGGCCTCGGCGGCCAGCATGCCGGTCTTGATCGCGGCGTGGCTGCCCTTGATGCGGCTGGCGTTGAGGTAGCCGGCCTCGCAGCCGACCAGCGCGCCGCCCGGGAACACGGTCTTGGGCAGCGACAGCAGGCCGCCCGCGGTGATCGCCCGGGCGCCGTAGCTCAGCCGCTTGGGCGCCTTCAGGCCCTTGTCCTGGCCTTCGAAGTACCAGCGGATGTTGGGATGGGTCTTGAAGCGCTGGAACTCCTCGAACGGGCTCATGTACGGGTTCTGGTAGTCGAGCCCGACCACGTAGCCGATGATCAGCTGGTTGTTCTCGGCGTGGTACAGGAAGGAGCCGCCATAGGTGTCCGAGGGCAGCGGCCAGCCGGCCGTGTGGACCGCCAGGCCGGGCTCGTGGCGCGCCGGGTCGATCTCCCACAGCTCCTTGATGCCGATGCCGTAGCTCTGCGGGTCCTTGCCGTCGTCGAGCTTGTACCTGGCGATCAGCTGGCGGCCCAGATGGCCGCGCGCGCCCTCGGCGAAGATGGTGTATTTGGCGTGCAGCTCCATGCCGAGCTGGAAGTTCTCGGTCGGCTCGCCGTCCTTGCCGATGCCGAGGTTGCCGGTGGCGACGCCGCGCACCTTGCCGTCGTCGGTGTAGAGCACCTCGGCCGCCGGGAAACCGGCGAAGATCTCGACACCAGCCGCCTCGGCCTGCTGCGCCAGCCAGCGCACCACGTTGCCCAGGCTCACGATGTAGTTGCCTTCGTTGTGGAAGTTCTTCGGCAGCATGAAGTTGGGCGTCCGGGTGGCACCGGTCTCGGTCATCATGAGGAAGGTGTCGCGCGTGACCGGCTGGTTCAGGGGCGCGCCGAGCTCTTCCCAGTCGGGCAGCAGCTCGTAGAGCGCGCGCGGATCCATGATCGCGCCCGAAAGGATGTGCGCGCCGGGCTCGGAGCCCTTCTCGAGCACCACCACGGAGATGTCCTTGCCGTGCGAGGCGGCCAGCTGCTTCAGGCGGATCGCTGTGGCCAGGCCGCCGGGACCGGCGCCGACCACGACCACGTCGTATTCCATGGATTCGCGGGGTCCGAACTGGGCGAGGATTTCGTCATTCGTCATGTGGGGGTCTCGTCGATAATGGTTTGAGGGTGCGAGGCACCGCGGCGGGCCGGGCCATTTTATGCGTCACCCGCCCGCGCTCCGGGGCGTCGCCTCGGCGACTCCCACAGGAGCTTTTCCCATGGCTTACAGCATCGATCTTTCCGGCCGCGTCGCCTTCGTCACGGGCGCGTCGACCGGTCTCGGCGCCCAGTTCGCGAAGACGCTGGCGCGCGCCGGCGCCGCCGTGGTGCTGGCCAGCCGCAACACCGACCGCTTGAAGGAACTGCGCGCCCGCATCGAAGGCGAGGGCGGCGACGCCCACGTGGTCGAACTCGACGTCACCGACCTCGGCAGCATCAAGGCGGCGGTGGCGCGGGCCGAGACCGAGGTCGGGCCGATCGACGTGCTGGTCAACAACTCCGGCGTCAGCCACACCCGGCGATTGCAGGATGTGTCGGTCGACGACTACGACTTCATCTTCGACACCAACGTCAAGGGTTCCTTCTTCGTCGCCCAGGAGATCGGCAAGCGCATGCTGGCTCGCGCCCAGGGGGCGGCGCCGGGCACCTACGTCGGCGGGCGCATCATCAACATCGCCTCGGTGGCGGCGCTCAAGGTGCTGCCCCAGATCGGCGTCTACTGCATGAGCAAGGCGGCGCTGGTGCAGATGACCAAGGCCATGGCGCTCGAGTGGGGCCGCTTCGGCATCAACGTCAATGCGCTGTGCCCGGGCTATATCGCCACCGAGCTCAACGAGGAGCACTGGGTCACGGACGGTGGCCAGAAGCTGGTCGGCATGCTGCCGCGCAAGCGGGTCGGCAAGCCCGAGGACCTCGACGGGCTGATCGTGCTGCTGGCCAGCAGCCAGAGCCATTTCGTCAATGGCGCCGTGATCGCGGCCGACGACGGGTTCGCGCTCTGACGCCCCGTGCGCTCGCCGGCGTCGCCGCCGGGCTGGCCGCGGGCGCGCTCTGGGGCCTGGTGTTCGTGGCGCCGCGCATGGTGGGCAACTTCGGCATGGTCGACATCGCGGCCGCGCGCTTCCTGGTCTTCGGGGCGGTCGCCGGGGTGGCCGTCGCCACCCGGCCGGCGCTGCGGCGCTGGCCCAGCGGGCGGCAGGCGGCCGCGGCGCTCGCGCTCAGCGTGCTCGGCTTCACCGGCTACTACGTGCTGCTCGCCTTTGCGATCGAAGGCGCGGGCACCGCGGTGCCGAGCCTGATCATCGGCACCATTCCGGTCTGGATGATGCTGCTGGGCCGGCCCGCGGGCCTGGCGCTGCGGGCCCTGGTACCGGGCCTGGCGCTGACCGCCGCCGGCATCGGGCTGATGGTCGCGGCGGCATGGCCGCAGAGCGGCGTCGAGGTCGCGGGCGGCGCCGGATTCGGCTGGGGCCTGCTGCTGGCCTTGCTGGCGATGGCGAGCTGGACCGCCTTCGGACTGCTCAATGCCGCCTGGCTGCGACGGCACCCCGAGGTCCACGCCGCCGACTGGGCGAACTGGCTCGGCATCGCGACCGGGCTGGGCGCGGCCGTGCTGTGGCTGCTGGCGGGTTCCAGCCACCAGGCAATGCGCGCGCAGCCCAATGGCGGCTTGTTCCTGCTGCTGGCGCTGGCCGGGGGCATCGGCTCGTCATGGCTGGCGACGGTGCTGTGGAACGTCGCCAGCCAGCGGCTGTCCGCCAGCCTCTGTGGCCAGCTGATCGTGAGCGAGACCCTGTTCGCGCTGCTCTATGCGTTCATGTGGGACGGACGCTGGCCGCTGGCGACCGAATGGCTGGCCGCGCTGCTGTTCGTGCTGGGCATCGTGGCGTCGATCAAGGCGCACCGATGACCGGAAAGCCTCAAGCCGGGCGCAGGGCGATCCGTGCCTCGAAACCCGAGGGTGCCCCCGACGGCGGCGAGCTCAGCTCGAGCCGTGCGCCCAGCTTGTCGACGATGGTGCCGACGATCGACAGCCCGAGCCCATAGCCGGCGCGGTCGGAACCGTGGCGCACATGGCGATGCTGCAGGGTGCGCAGCTGCTCCGCGCTGACGCCGGGTCCGAAGTCGCGGACCGCCAGCGTGCAGGGCTCCAGCACTTCGACGACGACGCGGCCGCGGCCGTAGCGCAAGGCGTTCTCGACCAGGTTGCGCAGCGCGATCGCGAGCGCGTCAACGTCGCCGAGCGTCACGGGCGCCTTGCTGTCCGGGACCCTGAGCGACAGGCGCTCGTTGACGCGCGGATCCTGCCAGAACTCCTGCGCCACCGTGCCGGCGAGCTGGACCAGGTCGATCGGCGCCCGCGTCAGCGAGGCCCCGGACTCGGCGCGCGACAACTGCAGCAGCTTCTCGGTGCGGTGGCCGAGCATCTGCAGCGCGTCGAGCGCGGCCTGCACGTCGTCGTGCTTCAGGTCGTGGTCGAGCGCGGTCTGCAACCTGAGGCGGGCGGCGGCCAGCGGGGTGCGCAATTCGTGCGCGGCATTGGCGGCCAGCGCGCGCTCGACGTCCAGGGCCTGCGACAGGCGCTCCAGCAGCTGGCTGACGTGGTCGGCCACCGAGCGCAGTTCCTTCGGCAGTCCGGGTATCTGGATCGGGCGCAGGTCGGCGCCGCTGCGCTGCTCGATCTCGCCGGCCAGCTGCTGCAGCACGCGCAGTTCGTTGCGCGCCACGTTGCGCAGCACCAGTGCCAGCAGCGGCAGCACGGCCCCGAGCGGGATGATGAGGCCGAAAAGGGTCCGGTTGAGCGCGGTGCGACGCTCGTCCAGCGGATCGGCGACCTGGAAGAACAGCTCGCGCGTGGGATGCCGGACGGTGTAGATGCGCCAGGGTTCGGCGTTGGCGAAGCCGGGCGCCAGCGGCACGTCGAAGGCGCTGATCGGCGCCTCGGCCGAACGCAGCATCACCTGTTCATGCAGGCTGACCACCTGGTAGATCACCGCATCTGTCGGGTAAAGCTGCCGCGGTGCGATCAGGGGCGGCCGCGCATCCGGGTTCTCGCTCTGCAGCTTGTCGAGTTCGTGCACCGCCATGTCGAACATCCGGTGCGAGACCTCGATCAGCTCGCTGTCGAAGTTGTGGTTGATCTCGCGGTCCACATACCAGACCACCCCGAGCACGCACAGCAGCCAGACCCCGCCGACCCAGACGATCAGCGTGCGCGTCAGCCGGCCGGCGAGCGAATCGCGGCGGCCCAGCGGCTCGAAGCCGACCTGCTGCATCAGCCCGAGCTTCATTCCTGCTCTTCTTCCGGTGCGAACGAGAGCCGGTAGCCCAGGCCGCGCAGGGTCTGGATGTGGTTGCGCCCGAGCTTTCGGCGCAGCCGGCTGATGAAGACCTCGAGGGTGTTGCTGTCGGCCTCGTCGCCGAAGCCGTACAGTGCATCGGCCAGGTTCTCGCGCGTGTGGATGCGGTCGGGACGGGTCGCCATGACACGCAGCAGGGCCCATTCCTTCTGGGTCAGCGTGACCGGAAAGCCGTCCTTGCGCACCAGGTCGCGCGCCAGGTCGATCTCGAGCGTCCCGAGCCGCAGCACGGGGGCGCTGCTGGTGCTGCGCCGGCGCTCGACCGCCCGCAGCCGGGCCAGCAGTTCGGCCGGGTCGTAGGGCTTGATGAGGTAGTCGTCGGCGCCGGCATCGAGGCCGCGAATGCGGTCGGTCACCTGGTCGCGGGCGGTCAGCACGATCACGATCGGCCGCTCTCGCAGGGCGCGGATGGTCGGCAGCAGCGACAGGCCGTCGCCGTCGCCCAGGTGCAGGTCGAGCAGCACCGCCGCGTACTGCACCGCGGTCAGCGCGGCGCGTGCTTCCGCCAAGCCAGGTGCCACGTCGACCACGAAGGCCTTTGCCTGAAGATAACTGCAGACAGCGTCGGCCAGTCCGGTGTCGTCTTCGACCAGCAATATGCGCACGGCTGCGTCCTTTCAAAAAGGAGGAGTCTAGAGCCTGCCGGTCCGGCCTTCAGCCTCGGTTCATGCCCGTGCGCTAGCCTTGCGCCGCATGATTCGCTCTGCCTACGCCCGCTTGTTCGTCCTCACGCTGCTCGCCCTCGGCTTGCTGCTTCTGTGGGATGCCAGCGGGCTGGACCTCGTGCTGGCCCGGATGGCAGGCACGCCGACGGGTTTTCCGTGGCGCGACGACTGGTTCCTGAACAAGGTGATGCACGAGGGCGCCAAGACGCTCAGCTGGGTGCTGGTGATCGGGCTTTTTGCCGCCATCCGGTGGCCGGTCGGCCTGCTTCGACGCCTGCGCCGGGGCGAGCGGGTGCAACTGGCTGCGACCGCGCTGGCCAGCGTCATCCTCATCTCGCTGCTCAAGTTCACCAGCAAGACCAGCTGCCCCTGGGATCTCCAGGCCTTCGGCGGCGTCGCGCAACAAGTGTCGCACTGGGCCTTTGGTGTGCGCGACGGTGGCCCGGGCCATTGCTTTCCAGCCGGCCATGCCTCCGCGGCCTTCGCCTACCTGGGCGGCTACTTCGTATTTCGCCGCGCCTCGCCCGGTGTCGCGCGGGCCTGGTTCGCCTGCACGCTGGTCACCGGGCTGGCCCTGGGCCTTTCCCAGCAGATGCGGGGCGCCCACTTCATGAGCCACACCTTGTGGACCGCTTGGTTCTGCTGGGTGGCGGCCTTCGCGATCGATGTGCTCTTTCGGGTGCTGTCCGACCGGCGCACGCGGCCAGATGCGTCGCCGAAGCTGAACGAAGCCTGACCGGTCGATTCAGGGAGGTTTCAGTCCGGCTGCGTAGTCTTCACCGATGCTTGGTTCCAATTCGTCTTCCGTTGCGCTGCCGCCCAGCGAGACCGCGGTCGACGACCCGCTCGTTCCCGCGCCCATGGGCGCGCTGCGTTCGCGCAGGCAGGCCTTCGACGCCTGGCTGGAACGTCCCCGCACTGCTCGGCGCGTCGTCGTCTGGCTGAGCCTCTATCTCGCGTTGGTGGCCAACTGGCCGCTGTGGATCGAGCTCGCGCGCATCGGCGGCGCACCCAGCGTGTACCTGCCCTCGATCGCATCGATGCTGCTGCTCACGGTGTGCGGCACCGTGGCGCTGCTGTCGTTCACCGCCTGGTCGCGCTGGATGAAGCCGGTCTGGTTCGGCGTCGTCGTGCTGGCGGCGGTGGTCCAGCACTACATGCTGAGCTACAGCGTCGTGATGGACCCGAGCATGCTGGCCAACGCCATGCAGACCGACGCCAACGAGGTGCGCGACCTGATGAGCTGGCGCCTGCTGCTCAATGTGATCCTGGTCGCTGCGCTGCCGGGCTGGGCGCTCTGGCGCCTCCGGCTGGCACCGCAGCGCCTGGTCTCGCAGGCCTGGCGCAATGGCGTGCTGCTGCTGGCCGTGGCGGTGCTGGCCGCGGGCGGTGCGATGGCCATGAACCGGCAACTGGCGCCGCTGATGCGCAACAACGCGAACCTGCGCTACATGATGAATCCGCTGGCGAGCCTGTATTCCGCGGGGTCGGTGACTTTCGGACCGGTCTTCAAGCACAACCGCCGCCTGATTCCGATGAGCGGCGGTGCGGCCTTGGGCGCCAGCTATGCCGGACAGGCCAGGCCGCCGCTGTTCGTGCTGGTGGTGGGCGAGACCGCGCGCTCCGACCACTTCGGCCTCAACGGCTATGCGCGCGACACCACGCCGGAGCTCGCGGCGCGCAAGGTGCTGAGCTGGCGCGACGTTCATTCCTGCGGCACCAACACCCTGGCCTCCGTGCCGTGCATGTTCTCGCCGCTGAGCAAGCAGGCCTTCGAGGGGCGCAAGGACGACTACGAGAACCTGATGGACGTTTTGCAGGCCTCGGGCCTGGCGGTCTTCTGGCTCGACAACCAGGCCGGCGGCTGCAAGGGCGTGTGCGATCGCATTCCCCATGCCTCGGCCTTCGACCCGCTCGACGCCGGCGTCAAGAGCGCGTTGTGCGACGGCGACGAGTGCCTGGACGACGTCATGCTCAAGGGCCTGGACCAGCGCCTGGCCGCACTGCCCGCCGAGCGCCGCGCCAAGGGCGTGGTGCTGGTGATGCACCAGATGGGCAGTCATGGCCCCTCGTACTTCAAGCGCTCGTCGCCGGATGCCAAGCGCTTCCTGCCCGAATGCCGGAGCAATGCGCTGGCCGAGTGCAGCCACTCCGAGCTGCTGAACGGCTACGACAACTCGATCGCCTACACCGACCGCTTCCTGGGCAAGACCATCGACTGGCTCCAGGGCCAGTCGGCGAAGTTCGATACGGCGCTGCTCTACCTGAGCGACCACGGCGAATCGCTCGGCGAGTACGGCCTGTTCCTGCACGGCGTGCCCTACGGTTTCGCGCCGGAGGTGCAGAAGCACGTACCGATGGTGGCCTGGTTCGGCGAAGGCATGGCGGCCCGCCGGCGACTGTCCGCCAGCTGCATGTCGGCGGGGCTGGACACGCCGCTCACGCACGACAACCTCTATCACACGGTGCTCGGCCTGATGGACGTCAAGACGCCGACCTACCTGCCAGCGCTCGATGCGCTGGCGTCGTGCCGCGGGCGCGATGCGGTGGCTACTTCTTCTCGCGTGGGACCCGGCCCATCAGGAAGAACTCCGGGTTAGGCTGCATCCCGCTGAAGCTTGCCATTCGGTTCGAGAGGCCGAAGAAGGCGGTGATGGCGGCGATGTCCCAGATGTCTTCGTCGTCGAAGCCGTGGGCGTGCAGCGGCGCGAAATCGCTGTCGTCGATCTCGTGCGAACGCTCGCAGACTTTCATCGCGAACTCGAGCATCGCGCGCTGGCGCGGCGTGATGTCGGCGCGGCGCCAGTTGACGGCCACCTGGTCGGCCACCAGCGGCTTCTTCTCGTAGATGCGCAGCAGCGCGCCGTGGGCCACCACGCAATAGAGGCACTGGTTGACCGCACTGGTGGCGGTGACGATCATCTCGCGATCGCCCTTGGTGAGCGAGCCTTCCTCCTTCAGCATGAGGGCGTCGTGGTAGGCGAAGAAGGCCCGCCACTCGGCCGGGCGGCGCGCCAGTCCGAGGAACACGTTGGGCACGAAGCCGGCCTTCTCCTGGACTGCGAGCACCGCGGCGCGGATGTCGTCGGGCAGGTCCTTGAGCTCGGCGAGGGGATAGCGGTCGGTCATGGGCGTCTCCTGGGTTCCTTGTTCCCGATCATCATAGGGAGGAGGGGAGATGGAGCTCGCTGTCGTCCTTCAGCGCAACGCCGGTGAGTCCCCGGCGCAGGGCTTCGCGCAGCAGCCAGCCGAGCTTGAAGGCGGCCGTTGCGTAGGCCAGCCCTTCGGGCCGCACGTTCGAGATGCAGTTGCGTTCGGCGTCGTGGCGGCCGCGGCGCGGCGCGTGCGTGATGTAGATCCCGAGGCTGTCCGGCGAACTCAGCCCCGGGCGTTCGCCGATCAGCATGACCGACAGCCGCGCGCCGAAAGCCTCGCCGATCTCGTCCGCCAGGGCGACCCGGGCCTGGGTCGCGACCACCACCGGCGTCAGCGCCAGCCCGGCCGGCAGATGGGGGCGCAGCGCCGCCAGCAGCGGGACGGCATGGCGCGCCACCGCCAGCGAGGACAGGCCGTCGCCCACCACGATGCAGAGGTCGGCCGGCGGCCCGGCGGCGGCGTGCAGCCGCTCGGCGTCGCTGGCGTCGAGCTGGCGGCCGAGGTCGGGGCGGCGCAGGTAGGCGGTGCGGTCGGGCGCGCGGCTGCGGGCCTCGGCCACGGCCCAGCCGCCGTCGCGCAGGGCGGACTCGAGCGCCGGCACGTCGAGCGCGGCGTGGATTGCGTCGCGCGCCATCGCATGCGCCCAGCCGAAGCGCAGCACCTCGTCGGTCGGCATGCCGGCGCCGGCGCGGCCGAGCGCGAGCCGCGCCGGGGTGGCGCTGCGCCAGGCGCCCCAGGGGCTGGCGGTGACGATGTCGTTCATCGGGCGAGTGCCGCGAGGGCGCCCATGTCGGCGAGCAGGCGATTGGACGAGGGCGGATGGAGCCGGCCCGCGGCGTCGCTGATCTGCATGCGTTGCAGCCAGGCCTCGAACTCGGGCGCCCGCTTGAGGCCCAGGGTCTGGCGCAGGAAGAGCGCGTCGTGGAAGGAAGTGCTTTGGTAGTTGAGCATGACGTCGTCGGCGCCCGGCACGCCCATGATGAAGTTGATGCCGGCCGTGCCGAGCAGCACCAGCAGCGTGTCCATGTCGTCCTGATCGGCCTCGGCGTGGTTGGTGTAGCAGATGTCGCAGCCGATCGGCAGGCCGAGGAGCTTGCCGCAGAAGTGGTCCTCGAGGCCGGCGCGGATGATCTGCTTGCCGTCGTACAGGTACTCGGGCCCGATGAAGCCGACCACGGTGTTGATCAGCAGGGGCTGGTAGCGGCGGGCCAGCGCGTAGGCGCGTGCCTCGCAAGTCTGCTGGTCGACGCCGAAGCTGGCGTTGGCCGACAGCGCGCTGCCCTGGCCGGTCTCGAAGTACATGCAGTTGCGCCCGACGGTGCCGCGCTGCAGCGACTGCGCCGCGGCATGGGCCTCGTCGAGCAGCTCGGGCGTGACGCCGAAGGACAGGTTGGTCTGCTCGGTGCCGCCGATCGACTGGAACACCAGGTCGATCGGCGCCCCGGACTCGGCCAGCTTCAGCGTGTTGGTGACATGGGTCAGCACGCAGCTCTGGGTCGGAATCTCGAAGCGCTGGATGACTTCGTCGAGCAGCCGCAGCAGTTCGCCGAGGATGGGCATGCTGTCGGACGCCGGGTTGAGCCCGATCACGGCATCGCCGGCGCCCATCAACAGGCCGTCGAGCGTGGAGGCGGCGACGCCGCGCAGGTCGTCGGTCGGGTGGTTGGGCTGCAGCCGCACCGAGAGGTGGCCGGGCAGGCCGATGGTGTCCCTGAAGCGCGTGACCACGCTGCATTTGCGGGCCACTGCGACCAGGTCCTGGTTGCGCATGAGCTTGGAGGCCGCGGCCACCATCTCGGGCGACAGGCCGGGCGCCAGCGCACTCAATGCCGCGGTGTCGGCGAGGTCGGACAGCAGCCAGTTGCGGAAATCGCCGACCGTAAGGTGCGCCACGGGCGCGAAGGCCGCGGCATCGTGGCCGTCGATGATCAGGCGCGTGATGTTGTCGGCCTCGTAGGGGATCAACGCCTCGGTCAGGAATTGCTTCAGCGGCGTCTCGGCCAGAACGTGGCGCGCGGCCATGCGCTGCTGCGCGGTGGCGGCGCCGATGCCCGCCAGGTAGTCGCCCGAACGTGCGGGGCTGGCAAAGGCCATGACCTGCCTCAGGTCGTCGAAGTCGAAGACCTGGGAGTCGATCGTGGTGCGGTAGCGCATGGTGCGAGCAGAGAGTCGATGGGGAGGCGGCGACGATGTGCAAGAGCGGTGCCAGACAGGCGCCACCCGGCAATAATGAGGCTCTTCGTCCAATCAACCAAGGGTTTGCCGTGCGATCAGTTCTTTGTGCCGCCGTCGTTTCGTTGTTCGTCTTGCCGAGCGCCTTCGCGCAGTCGGCGCCGGTCACCAAGCCCAGCGGGCTGGTGTTCCAGTCGCTGGTCGACGGCAAGGGGGCCTCGCCGGCCGCGACCGACGTGGTCAAGGTGCACTACCGAGGCACCTTCCCCGACGGCAAGGAGTTCGACAGCTCCTACAAGCGCGGCGAGCCGACCGAGTTCCCGCTCAACGGCGTGATCCCGTGCTGGACCGAGGGCGTGCAGCTGATGAAGGTCGGCGGCAAGGCCAAGCTGACCTGCCCGCCGGGCATCGCCTACGGGACGCGCGGGGCGGGCGGGGTGATTCCGCCCAACGCGACCTTGAACTTCGAGATCGAGTTGATTGCTGTGAAGGGGAAGTAGGGTATCGGGGACGTTTGACGGCGGTGGGCGGCGGTGGCGGGCGGTATGCCCTGGGCCGGCCGACGTCACCGGCCCTTCGGGCTTCCCTGCGCTGCTCGCGGCAGGCGGGGTCCGCGCAAACTCGCTCCGCTGCGCTCCACTCAAACACGCGCGGCCCTTTTTCCGCCTGCCGCTCCGCTGCTCGGCGGTGCCTCAACGGCCAGCCCAGGGCATACCGCCCACCACCGCTGATACGTTGGGGTGGCATCGGCGTTGGAGACGTCGGGATGGCCCGCACCGCTTGCCGGGCCCCCACCAACGAACGATCTCAACCCGGCTGAAACTGATACAGCCAGGTCTCCGACAAAGTCTGTTCCCCGTTCTTCAGGAACAGGCGCATGTCGACCGCCTCGTTGCCCTCCGGCGTGAAGTCGAACTGCGCCCGCCAATGTCCGGCAACACCGTTCGGAACGGCTTCGGCGAAGACGTACGAGAACTTGCCGCGCGCCGCGGTCAGCACCAATTCGGGCTTGACCCCGGAGGGCAGCGATTCCAGCGGCTTGCCGATGAACTCCACCATGAACTTGCGCACCCCCGCCGGCCGAGGTTTGCCCGGCTCGCCGCCGCGGCCCATGCGGGTGGCGATGCAGCGTGCCAAGGGCGAGGGGAAGGGCTCCTCGGCGCTCCAGTGGAGGCGGTACTTGAGCGTCACGCTCGAACCCGCGCTGGCCGGCGCCTTGGGCACCCAGCAGGCAAGCACGTTGTCATGGATCTCGTCGTCGGTCGCGATCTCGATCAGCTGCACCTCGCCTTCGCCCCAGGCACCGAGCGGCTCGACCCACAGGCTCGGCCGCTTCTCGTAGTGGACGCCGTCCTGGTAGTGGTCGAAGCTTCGGTCGCGCTGCAGCAGGCCGAAGCCCTTGGGGTTGCTGTCGGTGAAGGTCGAGGCACGGGTCTGGGTCGGGTTGTTGAGCGGCCGCCAGATGCGTTCGCCGGCGCCGTTCCACATCGCCAGGCCGTCGGAGTCGTGCACCTCGGGCCGCCAGTCGATGCCGGTCGGCTTTGCCGTTTCGGAGTACCAGTACATCGAGGTCAGCGGCGCCAGGCCGAAACGCTCGACCTCGCGGCGCAGGAACAGCCGGCACTCGATGTCCATCAGCACGCCCTTGCCGCGCCGCAGCAGGAACTTGTAGGCGCCGGTGATGCTGGGTCCTTCGAGCAGCGCGTAGACCGTCATGGCGTCCGAGCCCGCGGTGGGCGGCTCGAAGTAGAAGCGCGTGAAGTCGGGGAATTCCTCGGGCCGGTCGGGCACGGCCGCATCGAGGGCGACGCCGCGCGCCGACAGCCCGTACTGGTAGAGCTCGCCGATGGCGCGAAAGTAGGAGGCGCCCTGGAAAGCCACCCAGTCGTTGTCCTGCCAGGGCCGCCCGCCCTGGTCTCCGAGCCGGCTCTCCTGCAGGCGAAAGCCCGCGAAGCCGGCGCCGGCGGGCAACTGCCTGGCCGGACTGTCGGCGGGCATCGTGAACAGCGCCGGGTCGTAGAGAATCTCGCGCGCAAAGCTGTCGCCGCGTGCTTCTTCGATGAGGTACATGTGGACCGGTACCGGGGCCAGACGTCCGAGGTGGAAGAAGGTCACGGGAAACGCGCCGGGACCGTCGCGGAACAGCGCGTTGCGGGTGTCGAAACGGATCTTTCCCTGGGCGTCGTAGTCGATACGCTGCAGCACGTCGGCCGGCAGCGAGGCGTCGGCGACCCTGGGCTTGGCGGCCAGCGACTTCGACAATGCAACAAGGCGTTCGAAAGAGAAGGGCGAGGGCTGACTGAAGCGGAGGCCGGCAGCCGCCTGCGCGCCCGCGGGCAGTCCGAGGGAAGCCAGGGCCAGCGAGGCCCCACCCGCGACCAGAAGTGAGCGACGATCCATCATGTGGGCTCAATCTAGCGGCGGCATCGGCGGCGATTCGTAGGTCGAAGGCTGATGACGCCGCAGGGGCGCCCTGGTCCTACATTCGAATTCGAAAGCAAGACACGGAGTGCGCGGCGCGGCGGCCTTTCCTACAGTGGTGGCACCGATCCACAACATGCCGAGGACAGAGATGAACATGAGCAACAGCAACGAGATGCGGGCACTCGCCACTGTGAGCGATCCGCGCTGGGCGTCGGTGGCCGCGCGCGACCCGGCCGCCGATGGCCGCTTCGTCTATTCGGTGCGGACCACCGGCGTCTACTGCCGACCTTCGTGCGGCGCCCGTTCCGCGCGGCCCGAGAACGTCGACTTCCACGCCAGCCCGGCCGAGGCCGAGCGGGCGGGCTTCCGGCCCTGCATGCGCTGCCAGCCCGACCAGCCGGCGCGCGCCGAGCGGCAGGCGGTGCAAGTCGCCGATCTGTGCCGCTTCATCGAAGGCGCCGAGCAGGTCCCCACCCTCGATCAACTGGCCGAGCGTGCCGGCCTGAGCGCATCGCATGTGCAGCGGCTCTTCAAGGCGGTGACGGGGCTGACGCCGAAGGCCTACGCGGCCGCGCACCGCGCCCACCGCGTGCGCGAGTCGCTGGGCCGAAGCGAATCGGTCACCAGCGCCATCTACGACGCCGGCTACAACTCCAACGGCCGCTTCTACGAGGATGCCGACCGGACGCTCGGCATGACGCCCACGGCCTGGCGTGCCGGCGGTGCCGACACAGAGATCCGCTTCGCCATCGGCGCCTGCGCGCTCGGCGCCATCCTGGTGGCGCAGAGCGCGCGCGGCGTCTGCGCGATCGCGCTCGGGGACGATCCCGATGCGCTGGCGCGCGATCTGCAGGACCGCTTCCCCAAGGCCCGGCTGATCGGCGGCGACCCGGCCTTCGAGGCGCTGGTGGCCCGGGTGGTCGGCTTCGTCGAGGCTCCGGCGCTCGGGCTCGACCTGCCGCTGGACCTGCGCGGCACGGCCTTCCAGCTGCGCGTGTGGCGGGCGCTGCGCGAGATCCCGGCCGGCGCGACCGCGAGCTACAGCCAGATCGCCGAGCGCATCGGCGCGCCGAAGTCGGTGCGCGCCGTGGCCCAGGCCTGCGGCGCCAACGCGCTGGCCGTGGCGATCCCGTGCCACCGCGTGGTGCGCAGCGACGGCGGCCTCTCGGGCTATCGCTGGGGCGTGGAGCGCAAGAGCGCGCTGCTGCAACGAGAGGCGGAGCACCAGTGAGTGCACGCGACATCGACATGGTCGACTGGGCACAGGTCGCAAGCGACCTGGACGAACAGGGCCATGCGCTCATCCGGGCCCTGCTGACGCCCGAGCAGTGCCGCTCGATGGCCGCGCTCTACGCCGGGGCGGGTCCGTTTCGCAGCCGGGTCGTGATGGAGCGCCACGGCTTTGGACGCGGTGAGTACAAGTACTTCGACCATCCGATGCCGGGCCTGGTCGCGGGACTGCGCGAATCGGTCTACCCGCGGCTCGCGCCGATCGCCAACCGCTGGAACGAGGCCATGGGCGTCGATGTGCGCTATCCCCCGCAGCATGCCGAGTTCATCGCCCGCTGCCATGCGGCGGGGCAATGCAAGCCAACACCTCTGCTCCTGCAATACGGCCCCGGCGACTACAACTGCCTGCATCAGGATCTCTACGGCGAGCAGGTCTTTCCGTTGCAGATGGTGGTGTTGCTGTCCGAGCCGGAGCGCGATTTCTCCGGTGGAGAATTCGTCATGACCGAGCAGCGCCCGCGCATGCAGTCGCGGCCGATGGTGCTGCCGCTGCGGCAGGGCGACGCCGCGGTGATCGCGGTGCATCACCGCCCGGTGCAGGGCACGCGCGGCGCATACCGTGTCAACCTGCGCCACGGCGTGAGCCTCGTGAGGTCAGGCCGCCGGCACACGCTGGGCATCATCTTTCACGACGCCACCTGAATGACCCTGGACCTGTTCGAACCCGATGCGCCGTCGATGGAGCCGCTGGCGCCCGGCGCGGTCGTGCTGCGGCGCTTCGCGTGCCGGCACGATGCGGCCCTGCTCGCGGCCGTGCAGGCCGTGACCGCGCGGGCGCCGTTTCGCCATCTCGTGACCCCGGGCGGCTTCACGATGTCGGTCGCGATGAGCAACTGCGGTGCGCTGGGCTGGGTCAGCGATCGCACCGGCTACCGCTATGACCCGATCGATCCCGACAGCGGGCGGGCCTGGCCTTCGATGCCGGCCGCCTTTGCCGCGCTGGCGGCGCAGGCGGCCGCGGAGGCCGGCTTCGACGGCTTCGTGCCCGATGCCTGCCTCGTCAATCGCTACCTGCCCGGCACCCGCTTGTCGCTGCACCAGGACCGCGACGAGCGCGATCTGGGCCAGCCGATCGTCTCGGTGTCGCTCGGCCTTCCTGCGGTGTTCCAGTTCGGCGGCTCGACGCGCAGCGACAGGCCGCGGCGCGTGCCGCTCGCCCACGGCGACGTCGTGGTGTGGGGCGGGCCGGCCCGGCTCAATTTCCACGGCGTGCTGCCGCTGAAGGAGGGCGAGCACCCGATGCTCGGCGCCTCGCGCATCAACCTCACGTTTCGGAAAGCGGGTTGAACGCGCGGCGCGGCGGCAGCCGGCGCGTCTCGCCGATCGCGGTGACGAAGAATTCCTCTTCCGCCAGCCCTCTGAGCTCGCGCAGTTCCGCCAGCTTGCGCGGCGGTTCGTCCAGCGCCTCGTCGGTCAGCTGGAACACGCCCCAGTGGATGCCGAGCGAGCGCTTGGCGCCGAGGTCGGCGTGGATCCGCAAGGCTTCTCCCACATCCACGTGCTGATCGCGCATGAACCACCGCGGCGCATAGGCGCCGATCGGGATCAGCGCCAGATCGAAGCCGCCGCCCTGGGTCACGGTCTGCCGGTCGCTGAAGTGCTGGCGGATGTCGCCGAAGTCGCGCGAGTAGCCGGTGTCGCCCGTGAACAGCAGGTGGCAGTCGGGCGCCAGCACGGCGAAGCCGCCCCACAGCGTGGCCATGGCGTCGCGCGGGCTGCGCGAGGACCAGTGCTGGGCCGGCACTAGGGCCACCTCGACCGGGCCCCGCGGGCCTTCGAGGCGCTGGCGGTCCCACCAGTCGAGTTCGATCGAGCGCGTGATGCCGCGGGCGGCCAGCCAATCCTTGAGGCCCAGCGGCACGACGAACAGCGGCGGGCCGCCCGGCTGCCGGTTCAGTGCCACCACCGAGGCCGCGTCGAGGTGGTCGTAGTGGTTGTGCGAGACCAGCACCAGGTCGACGTGCGGCAGTTCGGCCAGCGCAAGGCCCGGGGCCGCATGGCGCCGCGGGCCGAGCAGCGGCAGCGGGGAGGCGCGCTGTGAAAACATCGGATCGGTCAGCAGGGTCAATCCGCCCATCTGGACCATCGCCGTCGCGTGGCCGATCCAGGTGACGGCCGGTTGCATCGCGGCACCAGCGAGTGCATTGGCAAGCAGCCAGTCCAGTTCGGGCGCGACGCGCGGCGTCGGTGCCCGCGGCGGCGGCGGCAGGCGCAGGCGCGCCGCCTCGCGGCGCCAGCGCAGCAGCTCCGACAGGCTCTTGGGCTCGAACTCGAGGTAGTTGTTCTGGAAGCCGTTGGGGCGGTGGTGCGACTTGTCGGGGTCGTGGTACGGGTTCATCGTGTGGCGCCGACGCTAGCCAGCGATCAATTTCTGCACCAGCTCGGCCGTGGTCGCCGCGGTGTACTTGCGCATCAGCCGGGCGCGGTGGATCTCGACCGTGCGGTGGCTGATCGCCAGCGCCCGGCCGATCTCCTTCGAGGTCAGCCCTTTCATCAGCTGCGCCGCGACCTCGCGCTCGCGCGGCGTCAGGTCGGCCTTGGCGGCTCGCCGCGAGCCCAGGTCCTCGAAGGTCCAGATGCCGGCCTCGTGCGGCGCCTCGCGGTTGAGCGCCTGGCCGCTCACGTGGCACCAGAAGGTTTCGCCCGCAAAGGCACCGTGCAGGCCGCCCAGGCGCTTCATCATTCGGTTGTCGGCATAGCGGCCGCTGGCGTTCAGAATCGGCTCCATGCGCTTGCCGATGCGCTCGAATTCGACGACGCTCGGGTACAGGACTCGAAACGACTGTCCGACCAGCGCGTCGCGCGTGGCACCGAACATCTCGCACAGACGCAGGTTGCAGTCGACGATGATCCGATGGCGCGACAGCACCATGCCGACCGGCGCCTGCTCGAAGGCGAGCCGGTAGTCGATGGCGGCGAGCGCGGTGTCGGGTGTGTCCATTACGAAATACTACGTATGCCAGTACGTAGTATCGTCCGGGTTCGGATTTCGACCCGATTCAACCCCATCCCCATCACCCAGCGAGGAACCATGGCGAACAAGATCTATCCCTCCGCCGACGCGGCGCTCAAGGGCGTCGTGGCCGACGGCCAGACCCTTGCCGTCGGCGGCTTCGGCCTGTGCGGCATCCCCGAGGCGCTGATCGACGCGCTGCACGACTCGGGCGTCAAGAACCTGACCTGCATCTCGAACAACGCCGGCGTCGACGGCTTCGGCCTCGGCAGGCTGCTCGAGACCCGGCAGATCAAGAAAATGGTCGCCAGCTACGTCGGCGAGAACAAGGAGTTCGAGCGCCAGTACCTGGCCGGCGAACTCGAGCTCGAATTCACGCCGCAGGGCACGCTGGCCGAGAAGCTGCGTGCCGGCGGCGCCGGCATCCCGGCCTTCTTCACCAAGACCGGCGTCGGCACCCAGGTCGCCGAAGGCAAGGAACTGCGCGAGTTCGACGGCGAGACCTACGTCATGGAACGCTCGCTGGTGCCCGACGTGGCGCTGGTCAAGGCCGACGTCGCCGACAAGTCCGGCAACCTGCGTTTCCGCCTGACGGCGCGCAACTTCAACCCGGCCGCCGCGATGGCCGGCAAGATCTGCATCGTCGAGGTCGAGAAGATCGTCGAGGTCGGCGAGCTGGCGCCCGACGACATCCACCTGCCGGGCATCTACGTGCACCGCATCGTGCTCAACGCCACGCCCGAGAAGCGCATCGAGAAGCGCACCGTGAGCGCCTCGGTCGATGCCGCCGCCGCCAAGGTCGAGGCCCAGGCCGCGATCGCGCAAGCGGCCGCGGGTGTCGAAGTCCCCGCGCCCATCAAGAACACCAAAGGAGCCTGACATGCCCTGGACCCAGGACCAGATGGCCGCACGCGCGGCCGAAGAACTCGAAGACGGCTTCTACGTCAACCTCGGCATCGGCATCCCGACCCTGGTCGCGAACTTCGTCGGCGACAAGGAAGTCTGGCTGCAGAGCGAGAACGGCATGCTCGGCATCGGCCCCTTTCCGACCGAAGACCAGGTCGACGCCGACCTGATCAACGCCGGCAAGCAGACCGTGACCACCTTGCCGGGCTCGGCCATCTTCGGCAGCCACGACAGCTTCGCGATGATCCGCGGCGGCAAGATCAACCTGTCGATCCTCGGCGCCATGCAGGTCAGCGAGAAGGGCGACCTCGCCAACTGGATGATCCCCGGCAAGATGGTCAAGGGCATGGGCGGTGCCATGGACCTGGTGGCCGGCGTCAAGCGCGTGATCATCCTGATGGAACACGTTGCTCGCAAGAAGGACGGCACCGAGGACCTCAAGATCCTCGAGAAGTGCAGCCTGCCGCTGACCGGGGTCGGCGTGGTCGACCGCATCATCACCGACCTGGCCGTGATGGACGTCACGCCCGAGGGCCTCAAGGTGGTCGAGCTCGCGCCCGGCGTGAGCTTCGACGCCCTCCAGGCCAAGACCGGCGCCAAGCTGCTGGCCTGAGGCCGCGAGCCGCTCAGGGCGTCGCCGCGGGCGCTGGCGGCGCTGCTGCCGCCACCGGCGGATTCGGCGGCAGCTGGTAGCTCCAGGTCTCGCTGATCGGCTGGTCGCCCTGCACCAGGGCGGCCCGCATCTCGACCGGCAGGGCCGGGTTCTTCACGCGCACCCGCAGCGACACGCGCCAGCCCTTGGTCGCCGGGTTGCGCTCGATGCCGACGTCGATCAGATCGGCGTTGTCGCCCACGCTGACCCGCGGCTTGACCTCGGTGCCGGGCGGCAGGCTGGCCAGCGCCGGGCCTTCGAAATCGATCAGGAAGGCGCTGTTGCCGTCGAGCTTGCGGATCAGGTTGGCCTGCAGCTGCTCGCTGTCGGTGTGGAAGGTCTGGCGGACCCAGGCGTTGGCGGCATCGTGCAGCGCCGGCTCGTCGGTGGTCCAGTGCATGCGGTAGGCGAACTGCAGCATCTGGCCGCGCCGGGTGGGCGCGTCAGGCGTCCAGAAGGCCACGATGTTGTCGTTGGTCTCGTCCGGCGTCGGGATTTCCATCAGCGTGACGCGACCCTTGCCCCATTGGCCCTGCGGCTCGATCCAGGCGCTCGGGCGCAGGTCGTATCGGTCCTTGAGGTCTTCGTAGCGCGAGAACTCGCGGCCGCGCTGCAGCAGGCCGAAGCCCTTCGGGTTCTCGATCTCGAACGAGCTGATCGCGAGCTGGCGCGGGTTGTTGAGCGGCCGCCAGATCCATTCGCCGCTGCCGGTGCGCAGCGCGAGGCCGTTCGAATCATGGATCGCGGGCCTGAAGCCGCGCTTGAGGTCCGACTGCTGGTTCGGCCCGTAGAGGAACATGCTGGTCAACGGCGCGATGCCGAGCGTCTTGATGTCGCCGCGCACGAAGATGTTGGCCTGCACGTCGACCACCGCGTCCTTGCCCCCGGGCGTCACGATGAACTGGTAGGCGCCGGTGGCGCGCGGCGAGTCGAGCAGCGCGTAGATCACCAGCTGGCGGTCCTGCGGCGCCGGCCGCTGGATCCAGAATTCGCGGAAGTTGGGAAACTCCTCGCCGCCCGGCGGCGCGGTGTCGATCGCCAGCCCGCGGCTCGACAGCCCGTACACCTGGCCCTTGCCGATCACGCGGAAATAGCTGGCGCCGAGGAAGCTCACGATCTCGTCGAGCTTGTCGGGCTGGTTGATCGGGTAGAGCACCCGGAAGCCGGCGTAGCCCAATGCCTGGGTCGCGCCGCGGTCGAAGGCGAGGCCGCCGAAGTCGAAGCGGTCGGGGTCGTACTTGATCTCCTGCACGCCGTCGGCGGTGATCTCGTTGATCCGCACGGCCGAATTGAACTGCATGCCCTGGTGGTAGAAGTTCAGCCGGAACGGCGTGTCCAGGTCCTTCCATTCGAAGCGGTCGGCGCGCGGCTGCATCTTCTGGTAGTCGGCGAACTGCATGTCGCTGAAAGCCGGCGGCAGGTTGTTCACCGGCGCCACGTAGGGCTTGTTCATCAGGGTGCGTGCCTGCGCCGTGACGTCGTCGAGCGAGAAGGCCTGGGCCTGGCAGGCCCAGAGCAGCAGGGCGGCGGAGGCCAGGGACAGCAGCGCGGGCTTCGGTCCCCGGCGGCGGGCGGCGTGAGCAATCATGAGAATCAACTTATGGAAACTTCCTGTCGTATCTCGGATCTGTCCGAGTCGACAAATATCGGCTTAGCTTAGCATCCAGGGCTAGACAAGCCTTCCCCCTCGAGAGAGGGGCCGTGCGCGAGACGCATCGCCGCACGCGGCGACGAATCCATGAAAGAGACTGAATGAAGATGTCGTTTGTGCTGGCCCTGGCGGCCGGACTGGCCAGCCCGCTGGCTTTCTCCCAGGCGCAGCCCGCCGCACCGAAAAGCAAAACGGCCTTGGTCGCCGACCTCATTTCAAGAATGACGCTGGACGAGAAGATCGGCCAGCTCCGCTTGATCAGCATCGGCCCCGAAATGCCGATCGCGCAGCTGGCCGACGAGATCGCGGCCGGCCGGGTCGGCGGCACCTTCAATTCGGTCAACCGCCCCGACAACCGCCGGCTGCAGGACGCGGCCATGAAGAGCCGGCTGAAGATCCCGATGTTCTACGCCTATGACGTGATCCACGGGCATCGCACCACCTTTCCGATCGGCCTCGGGCTGGCGTCGAGCTGGGACCTGGGCGCGGTCGACGTGATGGCGCGTACCGCTGCCCGCGAAGCCAGCGCCGACTCGATCGACATGACCTTCGCGCCGATGGTCGACATCGCGCGCGACCCGCGCTGGGGCCGCACCTCGGAGGGCTTCGGCGAAGACCCCTACCTGGTGTCCGAGATCGCCAAGGCCGCGGTCAAGGGCTTCCAGGGCGGCACCTTGCCAGTGCCCGCCGGCCGCATCATGACGGCCGTGAAGCACTTCGCGCTGTACGGCGCGGTGGAAGGCGGGCGCGACTACAACACGGTCGACATGAGTCCGATGCGGATGTACCAGGACTACCTGCCGCCGTACCGCGCCGCGATCGATGCCGGTTCCGGCGGCGTGATGGTGGCGCTCAACTCGATCAATGGCGTGCCCGCCACCTCCAACACCTGGCTGATGCAGGACCTGCTGCGCAAGGACTGGGGTTTCAAGGGTGTGGCGGTCAGCGACCACGGTGCCATCATCGAGCTGATCCGCCATGGCGTGGCCAGGGACGAGCGCGAGGCCGCCAAGCTCGCGATCAACAACGGCATCGACCTCAGCATGGCCGATTCGGTCTACCTGAAGGAGCTGCCGGGCCTGGTCAAGTCCGGCGAGGTGAGCATGAAGGCGATCGACAACGCGGTGCGCGAGGTGCTGGGCGCCAAGTACGACATGGGCCTGTTCCGCGACCCGTACCTGCGCATCGGCGTGGCCAAGGACGATCCGCCGGACCTCAATGCCGACAGCCGCCTGAGCCGTCCGGCCGCGCGCGAGGTGGCGCGCAAATCGATGGTGCTGCTCGAGAACCGCAACCGCACGCTGCCGCTGGCGCGCTCGGCCGCCGTCGCGCTGGTCGGCCCGCTGGCCGACGCGCCGATCGACATGCTCGGCAGCTGGTCGGCGGCGGGCTACTCGAAGAACGCGGTCACCTTGCGCGCGGGCCTGAATGCCGCGGTCGCGAAGGACGGCAAGGGCCGCGTGATCTATGCGCGCGGCGCCAACATCACCAACGACGAGGGCGTCGTCAAGTACCTCAACTTCCTCAACTGGGACACGCCCGAGGTGACGCAGGACCCACGCACGCCGGCCGAGATGATCGCCGAGGCGGTGAAGGCCGCGCAGCAGGCCGATGTGGTCGTGGCCGCGGTCGGCGAGGCGCGCGGCATGTCGCACGAGTCGTCGAGCCGCACCAGCCTGGACCTGCCGCAGAGCCAGCGCGACCTGATCACCGCGCTCAAGGCCACCGGCAAGCCGCTGGTGCTGGTGCTCATGAACGGCCGCCCGCTGGCGCTGGTGCGCGAGCAGCAGGAGGCCGACGCGATCCTCGAGACCTGGTACACCGGCACCGAGGGCGGCAACGCGATCGCCGACGTGCTCTACGGCGACTACAACCCGGCGGGCAAGCTGCCGATCTCGTTCCCGCGTTCGGTCGGGCAGATCCCGACCTACTACAACCATCCGCGGCTGGGCCGCCCCTTCACGGAAGGCAAGCCGGGCAACTACACCTCGCAGTACTACGAGGAGATCACCGGCCCGTTGTATCCCTTCGGCTATGGCCTGAGCTACACCGACTTCACGCTGTCGGACGTCACGCTGTCGAGCCCGACCATGGCGCGCAACGGCAAGGTCGAAGCGACCGTGACCGTCAAGAACACGGGCCAGCGCGCGGGCGAGACCGTGGTGCAGCTCTACATCCAGGACGTGGCCGCGTCGGTGGTCCGTCCGGTCAAGGAGCTGAGGGATTTCCGCAAAGTCATGCTGCAGCCCGGCGAGGAGCGCCAGGTGCGCTTCACGGTCGACGAGGACAAACTCAAGTTCTTCAATGCCCAGCTGCGCCGCGTGGCGGAGCCGGGCCGCTTCAACGTGCAGATCGGGTTCGACTCGCAGAGCGTGCGCGAGCAGGGATTCGAACTGCTGCAGTAACGATCCGATGAAAGGCCGCGCCATGAACGCCTTCGATGCCCTGCGCAGCATTTGGCTGCAGGCCGGTTTGCCCGAGGAGGCACTGGCCTCTGCGCAGCTTCCGGGCACCGACCCGGTGCTGCCTTCGTCTTTTGCGGTGGGCACCGCAGCCCAATGCAGCATCGCGGCGGCGGCACTGGCGGCCTGCGAACTCGGCCACCAGCGCGGCGCCGCGCGCCAGGCGGTGAGCGTCGACATGCGGCATGCGGCGCTCGAATGCACCGGGTGGTTCAGCCTCGACGGCCGGGTGCCCGAGCTCTGGGATGCCTTCTCGGGCCTTTATCGCAGCTCGGATGGCTGGGTGCGCATCCATGCCAACTTCGCTCACCATCGCGAAGGTGCGCTGCGGCTGCTGGGGCTGGACCCGCAGCGCGCGCAGCGCGCCGATGCCGAAGCCGCGATGCAGGGCTGGAAGGCGGTCGATTTCGAAGAGGCGGCGGCCGCGCGAGGCCTGGTCGCGACCGCGCTGCGGCGCTTCGAAGAGTGGGATGCGACCCCGCAGGGCAGGGCGCTGGCCGATCAGCCGCTGTTCACCATCGAGCGCATCGGCGATGCATCGCCACAGTCGCTGCCGCCGCTGGCGGACGACCAGCGCCCGCTGGCCGGCCTGCGCGTGCTCGACCTCACGCGCATCCTGGCCGGCCCGGTGGGCGGTCGCGCGCTGGCGGCCTATGGCGCCGACGTGATGCTGGTCAACTCGCCGAAGCTGCCGAACATTGAGGCCATCGCCGACACCAGCCGCGGCAAGCTGTCGGCGCATGTCGACCTCCAGACCGCCGAAGGCAAGGAGACGCTGGTGCGCCTGCTGGCCGACGCGCATGTGTTCGTGCAGGGCTATCGCCCCGGCGGGCTGGCGGCGCTCGGCTTCGGGCCTGAAGACACGTCGCGCATCCGGCCCGGCATCGTCCACGTCTCGCTCTCGGCCTACGGCACGCGCGGACCCTGGGCCGGGCGGCGCGGCTTCGATTCGCTGGTTCAGACGGCCATGGGCTTCAACCACGCCGAGGGCGAGGCCGCCGGCGACGGCAAGCCCCGGCCGCTGCCGATGCAGATCCTCGACGAGGCCACCGGCTACCTGATCGCGATGGGCGCGGCGGCGGCGCTGTGGCGCCAGCAGCGCGAGGGCGGCAGCTGGCACGTGCAGGTGTCGCTGGCGCAGACCGGGCGCTGGCTGCGCGGGTTGGGGCGGATCGAAGGCGGTCTCGGGGTGGCCGTGCCCGATCGGACGCCGTACCTGGAGACCTCGGCCTCGGGCTTCGGCGAGCTGTGCGGGTTGAGGCACAGCGCGCAGTTGGCGCGGACGCCAGCGGGGTGGTCGCGGCCTTCGGTGCCGCCGGGGAGCGATCCGGCGGTGTGGCCGGCGCAAGGCCGGTAGCGGCCGTCGTGCCTTGGCCTTGCGGCAAAATCCTGTACCCGCGGCAAAGCCGAACTTCAAGGACACAACACATGGGCGCGCAATGGAAAGCCAAGCACAAGGACCTGGCGGCCAACGCCAAGGGCCGGCTGTTCGGCAAGCTCGCGAAAGAAATCATGATCGCCGCCCGCAGCGGGGCCGATCCGGCGTCGAACGCGCGGCTGCGGCTGGTGGTCGAGCAGGCCCGCAAGGTCTCGATGCCCAAGGACACGCTCGAGCGTGCCATCAAGAAGGGTGCCGGCCTGACCGGCGAGTCGGTGCATTTCGATCACGTGATCTACGAAGGCTTCGCACCGCACCGGGTGCCGGTGATGGTCGAATGCCTGACCGACAACGTCAACCGCACCGCGCCCGAGATGCGGGTGCTGTTCCGCAAGGGGCAACTGGGCGCGTCCGGTTCGGTCGCCTGGGACTTCGACCACCTGGGGATGATCGAGGCCGAAGCCCGGCAGGCCGGTGCCGACCCTGAGCTCGCGGCCATCGAGGCCGGGGCCCAGGACTTCGAGCCGGGCGAGGAGGGCGTCACCGTGTTCCTGACCAGTCCGGCGGACCTCGACCTGGTCAGCCGCGCGCTGCCGGCCCAGGGCTTCACGGTGCTGTCGGCCAAGCTCGGCTACAAGGCCAAGAACCCGATCGATCCTGCGAGCCTGAGCGCCGAGCATCTCGAAGAGGTGGAGGCCTTCCTGGCCGCCATCGATGCGAACGACGACGTGCAGAACGTGTTCGTGGGGCTGGCGGGGTAGCTCGCGATTGTCGCCAGGCCTGGCGTACCGGCCCGGGCGTCATGCGAGAGGGGCGGGCCGACTGGGGTCGGCTGGTGGATACGCCGCCGCCGTCCCGCCAGGATGGGATCTCGCAGGCGCCGCCAGGCTGCGCTTCATCAGCCAGGGCACGCCCGGAATGCGCAGTCCCGTTGCGAACGCCACGTCCCGCCACACGCCTGCACCCTGCGCCTGGAAGCACGGGGTCAGCAATCGGCTCAAGGTCTGAAAACTCTGGGAACGCCGCAACCGTCGCGATGAAAACGCTTGCGTCGCTCCCATCGCCCCGTGCTGCGCCACGGCCTGGGCAAGCGCGAGGGCGTCTTCCACGGCGAGCGTCGTCCCCAGTCCGAGCTGAGGGCTCATGGCATGCGCCGCATCGCCGACCACGCACAGCGGGCCGGCGCCCATCGAGCGCGGCCACGTATGGCGATAGGTCGCGAACGCCAGATCGTCGTGATGGCGAATCTGGCTGACCACGGGCTCGGACTCGGGCCAGAGCGACAGCACATGCGCTCGCCATCCAGCCAGGTCGGCCGAGCGCCAGGCTGCGTAGCGGTCGCCGCGAATGCTCCAGAAGAAGGACAGCCGGACGGCGCTGCCCGAAAGCTCGGTCGGCAGAAGGCCCATCATCTCCGAGGTTCCCCGGAACCGCTGCAGAAGCACTCCGGAATCCTTCCAGGCCGGCACCCAGAACTGGCCCCAAAGGGCGCCCCACCGGTAGGCCTTGGAAGGGCCCGCAAGGCCGGCGCTTTCCCTCAAGCGGGAAGCTGCCCCATCCGCAATGGCGAACAGGTCGAAATCCGAGGCGCCGGCATTCGTCGTCGCTCTCGCACGCCCATCCACCACATCCAGTGACTCGACATGGCGAGCCAATGAGAAATGGACGCCGGCGGATCGGGCCGCCTCGTAGAGAACACGAGCAAGCAGGGCCCGGCTGACGGCGCGCGCGGGTGCATCTTCGTAGTCGATGTCGACCACGCGCCAGCCGCGGTGGCTGGTTCCAAGCAGTCGTCCGATGGGGACGCTGACCTCATCGAACTTGCGCCGCACGCCGAGTGCTTCGAGCGCGCGAAGTCCTTGCGGTTGGATGAGCAGCCCCGCGCCCAAGGGTTCAAGCGTCGGGTGCTTCTCGAAGACCTCGACCCGGTGGCCCAAGCCCGCCAGCGCGATGGAGGTCGCCAGACCGGCGGGCCCGGCACCGGCGATTCCGATGTTCAGTTTTCTTTGCAGTGGCTGCATGCGGAGGAGATGCGATGCGCCAGCATATCAGCAGCAGCTGAGAGAATCGACCCCGCATCGGGAAGCGTCCCCAGCAGCGACGATCCCGGCGAGGATGGAGGTTCCAACGATGCCAAGAGTCGCAATCATCGGGGCCGGGCCGGGCGGGTTGGTCGCTGCCCGCTACCTGCAATCCGAAGGCTTCGAGCCCGTGCTGTTCGAGCAGGCGCAAAGGCCTGGCGGCCAATGGAGCGGCGATCCGATCTGCAGCGGCGTATGGCCATCGATGCGCACCAACACCAGCCGCGTTCTCACCCAGTTCAGCGACCTGCCGCACGCGCCGGGTCTCGCGGTCTATCCGTCCAATCGCGAGATCGGCGACTACCTGCTGCGCTTTGCGGACCGATTCGACCTGTCCCGGCGAATACGACTGCGCACCAAGGTGCACGAGATTGCGCCCGTGCCTGGCGGCTGGGCCGTGCGCCACGATGCGCACGACGCAGAGATCTTTGACAGAGTCGTGGTCGCCTGTGGCCGCTTCCAGCACTCGCGCATTCCCGAGGTGCCGGGGCTGGCGTCTTTTTCGGGCAGCCATGGCGTGGCGCATACCTCTGCCTACAAGCATCCGGAGCGCTACCGCGGCAAGCGCGTGCTCGTCGCGGGCTGTGCCATCAGTGCCCTCGAGGTCGCCAGCGATCTCTGCATGCTCGGCGCGGCAAGGGTGGACCTGTGCCATCGTCGGCAGCGCTATGTGTTGCCGAAGCTGGTGGCGGGCGTGCCCTCGGACCATCGCGTGTTCACGCGCTTCCAGGCATTGGCGGAGGAGTCGCTGCCGCGCGGCGAATTCGGAGAAATGCTCAAGGGGCTGGTGCTGGCCTGGGGCGGTAGTCCCGAACAATTCGGCGCGCCGAAGCCGGCCGACAGCATCCTCGAAGCGGGTCTGACATTGAGCCAGCATTTCTTGCCTCTGGTCGCCGAGGGCCGGATCGAGGTGCGTCCCTGGTTCGACAGGGTCGAAGACACGCGTGTTCGCTTCAGGGACGGGTCCGCCGAGACCTACGACGGCATCGTTTTCGGCACCGGCTTCGAGCTGAAGATGCCCTTCCTCGGCGAGCCGACCCGCCGCATGCTGGGCCTTGACGCGCAACGGCTCGATCTCTTCCGCCACACCTTCCATCCGCAGCTGCCCGGACTCGCGTTCGTGGGCATCTGGGATCAGTCGGGCCCGATGTTTCCGCCGGTCGAGTTGCAGGCCCGTTGGATCGCCTACGTCTGGAGCGGCGCCATCGCAGCGCCCACACTTGAAGAAATGGAGATGGGCGTTGCCGAGTGCCGCGCGCGTGGCGTGCCGGAGAAAACCAAGATGAACCTGATGGCCTTGCTGTTTGCGCGCGCCGCGGGCGTGGAGCCCGATCCGCAGCGCTGGCCTCGGCTCGCGCGTGCCTTGTTGTTCGGGCCGTTGGCGCCGGTTTCGTTTCGCCTCGAAGGTCGCGATGCGTTGCCGGATGCGCCGGACCGGTTTGCCGAAGAGGCCAGGGCCTTCGGCTGCATGCAGTCTTCGCAGTTTCAGGAATTCGAATTGCAGCAGCTGCGGCGGCTGGCCTGCGGCGCGCAGTCTCCGCAGGCGGCGGCGTGGGCGCGGCCGTAATGTAAGTTGTGCCATCAGGTCCATTGAGAAAGCCGCAGGGGCCCGCCAGGCTTCAGCCCTCAGACCCCGGCGGCAACAAGACGTCCCGCTGAGCCTCCACCGTCGCGCGCAGGAAATCCCACACCGCCTTCATCCGCGCCAGGTGCCGCGTCTCCGCCGGCACCGATATCCAGAAGGTGCGCGTGAAGTTGGCTTCGGCCGGCAGCACGCGGCGCAGCGACTTGTCGCGCTCGGCGATGAAGGCCGGCAGCACCGCGATGCCGGCGCCGGCCGCCGTGGCCTGGTGCTGCGCCAGGATGCTGGTGCTGCGCAGCGCGAAGGAGTCGGGCTTGTACAGCTCGTCGAGGTATTGCAGTTCCTTGCTGAAGAGCAGGTCGTCGACGTAGCTGATGAAGGTATGGCCGCGCAGGTCGTCGCGGTTGCGGATCGGGGCGTGCTTCGACAGGTACGCCTTCGAGGCATAGAGCCGCAGCACGTAGTCGCTGAGCTTGGCGACGACCACCGGCCCGCGGGCCGGCCGTTCGAGCGAGATCACGATGTCGGCTTCGCGCCGCGACAGGTGCACCAGCCGCGGCATCGCGAGCAGGTCGATCACCAGCTTCGGATGCGCCTGCGCGAACAGCGCCAGCTGCGGCGCCAGCACCACGGTGCCGAAGCCCTCGGTGGCGCCGATCCGCACCAGTCCCGACAAGCCCTCCTGCGACGCCGGCGCCGACCGCTCGACCGTGTGGAAGGCTGCCTCCATCGCCTCGACCTGCGGCTGCAGCCGGCGGCCGGCCTCGGTCAGGCGGTGGCCGTCGGCTTCGCGCGAGAAGAGGGCGCCGCCGACCTGCTTCTCGAGCGCCTGGATGCGGCGCGCGACCGTCGTGTGGTCGACCGCCAGCCGCCGCGCCGCGCCGACCAGCGTGCCGGTGCGGGAAAGCTCGAGAAAAAAGCGCAGGTTGTCCCAGTCCATGATCTGCAATTATGCAGATCGATTTCTATTGCGATCGCAAAAGTGAAAAGCCGGGAACCGTCGCTGCAGACCCCCTTCGCGCAACTCCGATGTCGACCGATCAGGCTCGAGGGAACTGCTTTCGGTAGGCAGAAGGAGAAATCGAGAAGGCCGCGACGAAGTGCCGGCGCAGCGACACCGTCGAGCCAAAGCCGACGAGGTCGGCGATGCGCTCGATCGGTTTGTCGGTGGTCTCCAACAGGCGCTGCGCCGCGGACAACCGGTGGCTCAGCAGCCATTGCGTCACCGTGGTCCCCGTCTTCATCTTGAAGCGCCGGGTGAAGCTGCGCCGGCTCAGCCCCGATCTGGCCGCGAGTTGGTCAAGGCACAACGGTTGTTCCAGATGCGCGATGGCCCAGTCGAGCGTCTTGCCGAGCAGATCCCGGCCGTCTGCCTTCGGCAGCGGCTGTTCGATGTATTGCGCCTGATTGCCATGTCGGCAAGGCGCCACCACCAGGCGCCGGGCCACGTGATTCGCCACCTCGGCGCCGTGATCACGCCGCAGCAGGTGAAGGCAGCAGTCGATGGCGGCGGCCGTGCCCGCCGAGGTGAGGATGTCGTCATCGTCCAGGAAGAGGGCCTTCGGGTCCAGCTTGATCTTGGGGTATTTCTTCGCGAAGTCGCTGCCCCATACCCAGTGGGTCGATGCGGTGCGGCCATCCAGCAGGCCCGCTTCGGCGAGGACGAACGCGCCCAGGCAAAGGCCAACCATCCGTGCGCCGCGTTCGTGGGCTGCGCACAGGGCTTGCAACAGTGCTTCGGGCGGGCGTTCATCGGGGTCCCGCCACGCCGGCACGATCACGGTGTGGGCCTCCTGCAGCACCGACAGGTCGTGCGGCACATCGATATCGAAGCCTGACAGGGTCGATACCAACCCGGTCCTTTCGCCGCAAATCAGCAGTCGGTAACGGGGCACGCCCAGGCGCGCGAGGTTGTCGCCAAACACGATGCTGGGTACCGAAAGATGAAAGGCGCTGATGCCGTCGAAAGCGATCACGGCGACGGTATGTGTTTCTGTTGAATCCAAGGTGGTCATTGTTTTGGCCCGAATCGATCACTTGTTGTCTTCCAGCGTGCTTTCGGCAAACGGGCCGGTCCTGGAAGATCCACTTCCTGCCGCCAAGGCCAGGGAGAGCTGAGAAGAAGCCACGTCAACAACGAACACGAAACAACATCGAACACACTATGAATCATCCCACGATCCGCACCATGAGCGGCGCCACCGCGGCTCAGACCATCCATGCGTCCCGCAGCGCCTTGCTGGTCATCGATTTCCAGAACGAGTATTTCAGCGGCAGGATGCCGCTGCCGGACGGCGAGCGCGCATTGCGCAATGCCCAGCGCCTGATCGACCACGCCGATCAGGCGAAGATGCCGGTGTTCCATGTCCAGCATGTCACGCCGGCAGGGAGCCCGATCTTCGCGGAGGGCGGCGACGGCGTTCGATTTCACCGCGACCTGCAGCCCGCGACGCATCATGTGGTGCTGAAAAAGTCCTCGGTCAGCGTGTTCCCCACCACCGATCTCGACCGTCGTCTGCGCGCCGCCGGCATCGAAACCCTGATCATCGCCGGCCTGATGACCCATGCCTGCGTGGCCGGCGCTGCGCGCGACGCGGTGCCGCTGGGGTATTCGGTCATCGTCGTCGACGATGCCTGCGCCACGCGCGATCTGGACGGCAGCGATGGTGCGTCGTCAGGCGTGACTCATGCGAATCTGCATCGAGCGGCCCTGGCCTCCATCGACGACACCTTCGGCGACATCCTGACGACCGAGCAGGTACTGCGTCTGTCGCTGATCTGAGGGCGCGTTCATTTTGGAAGACATTGACTCCCACGATCTCGACATGGTGGCATTCGCTTCGGGTACTCGCGTGCGTGCACGCAACGCAGTTCTTGCGGTCGATACAGCCATGCAGAAAAACTACGCCTTGCTGGAATCAGCGCTGACATGGCATCTGAGCCAACGGCCTGCTCTCCAACGCGATCGAGACGATCCTTCGTTGCCCCTATGGACACAACCTCAAGCAAGGGACAGTGCCTTGAACTGCTTCTCCATGTTCCAACGCAAGTTCTTCGCGGTCTGCAACACCCTGCTACTCGGGCTCGCGCCGATGGTCTTCGGAGGGGCGATGGCCGCCGAGCCGCCGGCCAACAGCCATCCGACCATCCGCGCCATGCTCGGCGTGAAGCCGCTCGATCACCTCGACCCACGAACCACGGCGCTCGTAGTCATCGATTTTCAGAACGAATACTTCAACGGCCGCATGCCGATTCCCGACGGCGAGAAGGCACAGGCCAACGCCCAGCGCCTTTTGCGACTCGCCGACGCCGCGAAGATGCAGGTGTTCCAGGTCCAGCACATCGCGCCGGCAGGATCGGCGGTGTTCGCCGTGGACGGCGAGACGGTCAAGTTTCATCCTGGAATGGAGCCGCGTCCGCAGGACACCGTGCTGCAAAAGACCTCCGTCAGCGTGTTCGCCAGCACCGACCTGGATCGCCGGCTGAAAGAAGCCGGGATCAAGACGATCGTTGTCGCCGGGCTGATGACCCACGCCTGTATCGCTGCTGCCGCACGTGATGCAGTGCCGCTGGGCTACCAGGTGCTGGTGGCGTCCGATGCCGCGGCAACACGCGTCATTACCCGCAGGAATGGCGATGCCGTCGAAAGCGCCGAGTTGCACGCCGCCGCACTCGCCGAAATCGAAGACACCTTCGGCGACGTGATGACCACCGCAGAGATTCTTCGCTTGCCTCTGCGTTAGTTGGCGGTCGCAGGTTGTCCCCACCTTCGATCTGCAATTATGCAGATCGAAGGTGCATATTTGTCTATTGCCATGGCAAAAGTGCAAAGCTAGGATGAGCCGCTGCAGACCCCCCCATTCCAAGGAGACAAGTTCACATGGACGCCACCACCAACTCCGCGACCCAGGTCGCCACCGTCAAGCTGCTGATCGGCGGCAAGTTCGTCGAGTCGAAGACCACCGAGTGGCGCGACATCGTCAACCCCGCCACGCAGGAAGTGCTGGCCAAGGTGCCGTTCGCGACCCCGGCCGAAGTCGACGCCGCGGTCGCCTCGGGCAAGGAAGCCTTCAAGACCTGGCGCAAGACGCCGATCGGCGCCCGGGCCCGGATCTTCCTCAAGTACCAGCAGCTGATCCGCGAAAACATGGCCGAGCTGGCCGCGATCCTCACGGCCGAGCAGGGCAAGACCCTGCCCGACGCCGAGGGCGACGTGTTCCGCGGCCTCGAAGTGGTCGAGCATGCGGCGTCGATCGGCAACCTGCAGCTGGGCGAACTGGCCAACAACGTGGCCAATGGGGTCGACACCTACACGCTGCTGCAGCCGCTGGGCGTCTGCGCCGGCATCACGCCCTTCAATTTCCCGGCGATGATCCCACTGTGGATGTTCCCGATGGCGATCGTCACCGGCAACACCTTCGTGCTGAAGCCCTCCGAGCAAGACCCGATGGTCACGATGCGCCTGTGCGAACTGGCGCTCGAAGCCGGCATCCCGGCCGGGGTGCTCAACGTGGTCCACGGCGGCGAGCAGGTGGTCAACGCGATCTGCGACCACAAGGACATCAAGGCGATTTCCTTCGTCGGCTCGACCAAGGTCGGCACCCACGTCTACAACCGCGCCACGCTCACCGGCAAGCGCGTGCAATGCATGATGGGCGCGAAGAACCACGCCATCGTGATGCCCGACGCCAACAAGGAGCAGACGCTCAACGCGCTGGCCGGCGCGAGCTTCGGTGCCGCGGGCCAGCGCTGCATGGCGGTGTCGGTGGCGGTGCTGGTCGGCGAGGCGCAGAAGTGGGTGCCCGACCTGGTCGAGAAGGCCAGGACGCTGAAGATCGGCGCCGGCACCGAGAAGGGCGTCGACGTCGGCCCGCTGGTGTCCTGCGCGGCCTACGACCGGGTCAACGGCCTGATCGAGCGCGGCGTGGCCGATGGCGCGACCCTGGCGCTCGATGGCCGCAAGCCCACCGTGCCCGGCTACGAGAAGGGCAACTTCGTCGGCCCGACGGTGTTCGCCGACGTCAAGCCCGGCATGACGATCTACGAACAGGAGATCTTCGGCCCGGTGCTGTGCCTGGCCAATGCCGAGAGCATCGACGAGGCGATCGAGCTGATCAACGCCAACCCGAACGGCAACGGCACCGCGATCTTCACGCAGTCGGGTGCCGCGGCGCGCCGCTTCCAGGAAGACATCGACGTCGGCCAGGTCGGCATCAACGTGCCGATCCCGGTGCCGGTGCCGATGTTCTCGTTCACGGGATCGCGGGCCTCGAAGCTCGGCGACCTGGGGCCGTACGGCAAGCAAGTGATCATGTTCTACACCCAGACCAAGACCGTCACGGCGCGCTGGTTCGACGACAGCACCGTCTCGCACGGCGTCAACACGACCATCAGCCTGAAGTAAGCTCGTCCGCATGGACTTCGAGCTGACCGAGGAGCAGCGCGCCTTCGCCCAGACGGCGCGCGACTTTGCCCTGAACGAATTCGCACCGCACGCGGCGCGCTGGGACGCCGAGGCGATCTTCCCGAAGGACGCCATCGCCAAGGCCGGCGAGCTCGGCTTCTGCGGGCTCTATGCGCCGGACAGCATCGATGGCCTGGCCTTGCCGCGCCTCGATGCCACGCTGGTGTTCGAGGAGATGGCCGCGGTCGATCCGTCGACGACGGCCTTCATCACGATCCACAACATGGCGACCTGGATGCTCGGCGCCTGGGGCGGTCCGGCAGTGCGAGAGCGCTGGGGCGCGGACCTGACCAGCGGGCGCAAGCTGGCCTCGTACTGCCTGACCGAGCCCGGCGCCGGCTCGGACGCCGCATCGCTCAAGACGCGCGCCGAGCTGCAGGGCAGCGAGTACGTCATCAACGGCGGCAAGGCCTTCATCTCGGGCGCCGGATCGACCGACGTGCTGGTGCTGATGGCGCGCACCGGCGGCGGCGGCGCCGGCGGCATCTCGGCGCTGGCGGTGCCGGCCGATGCGCCCGGCATCAGCTACGGCAAGAAGGAACACAAGATGGGCTGGAACAGCCAGCCCACGCGCACCATCGACTTCGACAACGTGCGGGTGCCGGCCGAGAACCTGCTGGGCAGCGAAGGCGAGGGCTTCCGCATCGCGATGAAGGGGCTCGACGGCGGTCGCATCAACATCGCGACCTGCTCGGTCGGCGCGGCGCAAGGCGCGCTCGACGCCGCCCGGCGCTACCTGCACGAGCGCCAGCAGTTCGGCAAGCCGCTGGCCAGCTTCCAGGCGCTGCAGTTCAAGCTCGCCGACATGGCGACCGAACTGGTCGCGGCGCGGCAGATGGTGCGGCTGGCCGCGAGCAAGCTCGATGCCGGCCATGCCGACGCAAGCACCTATTGCGCGATGGCCAAGCGCTTCGCGACCGATGCCGGCTTCAATGTCTGCAACGACGCGCTGCAGCTGCACGGCGGCTACGGCTACCTGAGCGAATTCCCGCTGGAGCGGCTGGTGCGCGATGCGCGCGTGCACCAGATCCTCGAAGGCACCAATGAAATCATGCGCGTGATCGTCGCGCGCAAACTTCTCGAAGGCGACTCCGACATCCGATGACCGACTCCGTCATTCTCTTCAACGAAATCAAGACCGCCGACGGCAAGCGCTTCGGCGTCGCCACGCTCAACGCGCCGGCTTCGCTCAACTCGCTGTCGGTCGCGATGGTGCGGCTGCTGACGCCGAAGCTGCGCGAATGGGCGGCGGATGCGGGCATCGTCGGCGTGCTGCTCGATGCGGCGGGCGAGAAGGCCTTCTGCGCCGGCGGCGACTTGCGCCAGCTCTACCAGACGCTGCTCGAATGCGGTCCGGAACGCAACGAATATGCCGAGCGTTTCTTCGCCGAGGAGTACGAGCTCGACCACCTGATCCACACCTTCCCGAAGCCCTTCCTGTGCTGGGGCCACGGCATCGTGATGGGGGGCGGCGTCGGCCTGATGGCGGGCTGCTCGCACCGCGTGGTCACGGCGCAGAGCCGGGTCGCCATGCCCGAGATCAACATCGGCCTGTACCCGGATGTGGGCGGCAGCTGGTTCCTGCGCCGCATGCCGGGGCGGGTGGGGCTGTTCCTGGCGCTGACGGCGGCGCCGCTGAATGCCGCGGATGCGATCTTCTGCGGCCTGGCCGACCTGCTGGTGCCGCACGAGAACAAGGCGCAAGTCCTGTCCTCGATGGCTTCGACCGCATGGCAGTCGGATGCGCCAGCCGACCGCGCCACCTTGTCTCGTCTGCTGGCGCAGGCCGGCGAAGGCGCCGAACTGCCGCCCTCGAAGCTGCGCGAGCACTTCGACACCATCAACGCGCTGATGGCCGGCGACGACCTGCTCGACATCGCGAAGCGGCTGCGCAAGCTGCAGCACGAAGACCCATGGCTGCAGACAGCCGCGAAGACCTTCGCCAAGGGCGCGCCGAGTTCGGCCGCGCTGAGCTTCGCGCTCTGGCAGCGGGTGCCGCGGATGTCGCTGGCCGAAGTGTTCCGGCTCGAGTACTGGGCCTCGCTGGGCTTCTGTGCCCACAAGGACTTCGCCGAGGGCATCCGCGCCGTGCTGGTCGACAAGGACCGCAATCCGCGATGGAGCCCGGCCACCCTCGAGGAGATCACGCCGGCCTTCATCGAAGATCATCTGCGCCCGCGCGGCGAGATGGCGCCCGAACTGGTGTCGCTCGCCTGAGCGTGCCGCCCGCATCCCCACAAGAACGGAGACAGACGACATGAAGATCGCATTCATCGGCCTCGGCAACATGGGCGGGCCCATGGCCCTCAATTTGCTGAAGGCCGGCTACACGCTGAGCGCCTTCGACCTCTCGGCCGAGGCCTGCAGGAAGTTCGCGGCCGAGGGCCTGGCGATCGCCGCCTCGGCGGCCGAGACCGTGGCCGGCGCCGAGGTCGTGATCAGCATGCTGCCGGCCAGCGCGCATGTCGAAGGCCTGTACCTGGGCAGCGACGGGCTGCTCGAGAAGATCGCACCGGGCACGCTGGTGATCGACAGCAGCACCATCGCGGCGGCGACCTCGCGAAAGGTCGCCGAAGCGGGTGCCAGGCGAGGCATCGCGGTGATCGACGCGCCGGTGTCGGGCGGCACCGGCGGCGCGATCGCAGGCACGCTGACCTTCATGATCGGCGGTGCCGAGGCCGACCTCGAGCGCGCCCGTCCGGTGCTCGAGAAGATGGGCGCCAACATCTTCCACGCCGGCGCCGCGGGTGCCGGCCAGACCGCCAAGATCTGCAACAACATGCTGCTCGGCATCCTGATGATCGGCACCTCGGAGGCGATCGCACTGGGGGTGGCCAACGGCCTCGATCCGAAGGTGCTGTCCGAGATCATGCGGCGCTCTTCGGGCGGCAACTGGGCGCTCGAGAAGTACAACCCGCTGCCTGGCGTGATGGAAAACGCGCCGGCATCCAAGGGCTATGCGGGCGGCTTCGGCACCGACCTGATGCTGAAGGACCTGGGTCTGGCGCAGGAGAACGCGGCCGCGGTGCGCGCCTCGACGCCGCTCGGTGGGCTGGCGCGCAACCTGTATGCCGCCCACAGCCTCGGCGGCCATGGGGCGCTGGATTTCTCGAGCGTGATCAAGCTGGTGCAGGGCAAGGCAGCCTGATTCCGAAGCAGGCCAGATTCGGCGCCGCCGCCTCAGGTCCCGAGCATCGGATTGCGCCGCGCCTCGTCGCGGCGCCGGTCGGCCCGCACTTCATTGCAGCGCGGATGGCGGGTGTAGGCGGGTTGGTCGCAATGCGCGGCTTCGCAGCGGGCGGCGGAGAAGAAGTTGAGGTTCTGGCAGCCCTGCCGTGGGTCGAGTGCGGCCGCGCGCGCGGGTGCGGTCGGCGCCGGCCGGCGTTCGACCGCCGCGGGCGTGGGGGGCGGCGGCGCGGGCGCTGCGGCGACGGCGGGTGGCGGCGCGGGCGGCTTGTCGGTCACTTCCGCTTCGCCGGCGCTCAGCGACGAGCCGAGCGGCACCGGCTGCGGCATCGGCTCCGGCGGCCTGCGCGCCTCGGCGGCCTGCGCGGGTGCTGGCGGCGCGACCGCCACCGGCGCCGCGCCGCTTGCGGGCGCGGGTGCGGGCACCTTGCGTGTCACGTAGCCGAACCAGCCGCCGAATCCGATCGCCACCGCGAGCATGAGCGCACCCAGCCCGAGCCAGAATTCGCGCGGCGCGTTCTGCCCGGCGAGGCCGGCCGGGTGCGCCGCGGCTGCGGCGGCCGGCCGCTTCGAGCGCAGGCCATCCAGCAAAGAAGGCCCGGTGGCGGCAAAGCCGGGCAGCTTGCGGGCGCAGCCGTGGCAGAACTTCGCGGCATCGCGGTTTTCGGTCTGGCAGGCGGCGCAGATCACCGGCATCGGAACTCCTTGGGCAACGGGACGCAAGCGTGCATTTTTCGGCCTGGGCGCCGCGGCGTCTGCCAGCCGCCGCCTACTTTTTCCGGTCGTAGACTTGCATGCCTCTGCCCAAGTTCCCAGGCCGGACCCTCACCATGCATCGATTCACTTTATCCATTTTCCCGGTGAGCCTCGCGCTGGCCCTCGCCGCCCCGGTTGTTGCCGCCGACACCCTCAAGAAGCCCGAGCTCGACCGCCTCGCCGCGACCCAGCAGGCGGCGCCTTCGGCCAGCTTCCGCGCCTTCCTGGCGCAGGCCGCCAAGGCCGATCCCAGGCTCAAGCCCGCCATTGCGGCCTACGAGCACAGGCGGCCGCTCGCCGGCGATGACCTGACCCAGGTCGCGCGCCTGCTGGGGCTCTACAACCGCCTTCACAACCAGAAGGCGGTGCTGTCGTCGCTCGAGGCGATGGTCGCGATCCCGACGGTGCGCGACGACAAGGTGCCGCCGCACGAGAGCCCGCAGATCATCGAGTTCGGACGCCTGGTCGAACGCATGGCCAAGGACTTCGGACTGCAATACCGCAACGTCGACAACCGGATCTTCGAGGTCAAGCTGCCGGGCCGGAGTGCCGACGAGTTCGGCATCCTGACCCACGCCGACGTCGTGCCCGTGGTGGCCGACGAGTGGGTGCTCGACGATGGCACGCGGCTCGATCCCTTCAAGATGACGCGCGTGGGCGGCACGCTCTACGGGCGCGGCACGATCGACGACAAGGGCTCGATCGCGGCGGTGCTGTACGCGATGAAGGCCGTGAAGGAAAGCGGCCTGCCGCTGGCCCGCACGATCCGCCTGATGATCGAGACCGCCGAGGAGTCCGGCGGCGACGGCATGAAGTACTACCGCGCGAAGACGCCGCTGCCCGACTACAACATCGTGCTCGACAGCAAGTACCCGGCCGTGGTCGCCGAGAAGGGCCCGGGTGCGCTCAAGGTCTTCTTCCCGGTCGAGGAGGCGGACGGCAGCAGCGCCGTGCGCACCGCCATCACCGCGATGGCGGGCGCCTCGTCGGCCAATGCGGTGCCGCAGACGGCGACCGCCACGCTGAAGGGCGGCGACCTGGCGCAGGTGGCGGCCCGGCTCGAATTCGTCAAGGGCCCCTTCATTCGCAAGTACGAGGGCCAGGGCGGCAAGTTCGGCATCGACATCGCCAAGGGCGCGGACAGCATCGAGGTGAAGGTCACGGGCGTGTCGGCGCACGGCTCGCGGCCGGAGGAGGGCGTCAACCCGCTGCCGCGGCTCGCGCTCTTCCTGCAGGAGTCCGGCGTGGTGACCGCGGGCAACCACTACACCAAGGCCGTCAGGTACCTGATCGACCTCTATGGCACCGGCTACCTCGGCGAGAAGATGGGCGTCGGCTACCAGGACGACTTCATGGGGCCGCTGACCCTGTCGCCCAACCTGATCCGCGAAAAGGACGGCAAGCTCGAAGTGACCACCAATGTGCGCATGCCGCGCGGCAGCACGCCCGAGCAGCTCACCGCCACGCTGAAGGCCAAGATCGACGAGTGGGCCGCGGCGAGCCAGGCCCGGGTCGAGATCGACTATGTGCAGGTCGACTGGATGGCACGCGACCCGAAGGGCGCCTGGTTGTCGACCTTGCTGAACATCTTCGGCGACACCACGGGACTCGAAGCCAAGCCGGTGCCGACCGCGGGCAGCACCACCGCCAAGCTGATGCCCAATGCCATCAACTTCGGTCCGGCGATGCCCGGCAAGAAGTACACGGCGCACAACGCCAAGGAATACAAGGAACTGGCAGACCTCGACGCCGACATGCAGATGTTCACCGAGATGCTGGTGCGGATCGGGAACCTGAAGACGATGCAGTAGGCCCCGCCCGGCGGCAGGATCTTCTTCAGATCTCGCGCCCCAGGCCCTGCGCCCGCAGCACGCCCTTCAGCCGCCGCACCTCGTGCTCGAGGTCGAGGATCAGCGCGGCCGCGTCGAGCCCGACGCCGAAGTCGCGCTCCAGCCGTCGGGCCTCCAGCGCGCATTGCAGGTCTGCGCCATGGAAGCGCCAGTCGTCCGGCCGCTCGGCCGGCGTGCGCGATTCGATGATGCCGACCTCGACCAGCTGGACCACCCAGTCGAGCTGCGCGCCGCAGGCATGCGCGAGTTCGCTGGCGGCCAGGGGGTGCGAGGCGCTCAGGGTGGTGGTCGTGATGGAGACGGAGGAAGTCATGGTCGTCACACTCCGAGATGGCGCCGCGGATCGAATGGCGCGGCCTGGGCGAGCTGCTCGTAGGCCTTGCGCGCGGCGTCGGTGTCGGCCGGCGGCAGTGCGATCTCGAGCAGCAGATACAGGTGGCCCGGCGGCTTGCCCGGCAGGCCGCGTTCCTTGAGGCGCAGCTTGAGTCCGTTGCGGGCCTTGGGCGGCACCGTGACCTCGACCACGCCGCCGCCCGGCGTCGGCACCTTGACCTGCGCGCCGAGCGCGCCTTCGGTCGGCGTGATCGGCAAGGTCATGTAGAGATCGCGGTCCTCGACCCGGTACAGCGGATGCGGCGCGATGCGCACCTCGAGGTACAGGTCGCCGGCCGGCTCGCCGCCGTGGCCCGGCATGCCCTGGCCCGCCAGCCGGATGTACTGGCCCGGATGCACGCCGGGCGGGATCTTCACTGAGAGCGTCCGGGTCTTGAACTCGGGACGGCCCTGGGCGTCGAGCTCCTGCGAGCGCAGCGTGATCTCGCGCTCGGCACCGTTGAGCGCATCTTCCAGCGCGATCTCGATGGCCGCGTGATGGTCCTCGCCGCGGGCGCGGTAGTTGCGGCGTTCGGCACCGCGCCGTTCGGCGGCGCCGAACACCGACGAGAAGAACTCGCTGAAGTCTGCGTGGTCGGCCGGCCCCTGGTTGGCGCCCCGGTGGAACTCGAAGCCTTCGTCCCAGTTCGGCGGCGGCCTGAAGCTGCCGTCCGGACTGCCGCCGCGCGCGACATGGTCGGCCAGCTGGTCGTAGGCGGCGCGCTTTTCCTTGTCGCGCAGCACGTCGTTGGCCTCATTGATCTCGCGCATTCGCTGGTCGGCGTCGGCTTCCTTGCTGACGTCGGGGTGGTACTTGCGCGCCAGCTTGCGGTAGGCCTTGCGCACCTCGTCTTCCGAGGCCCCGCGCTCGAGGCCGAGCGTCTTGTAGTAGTCCTTGAAGTCCATGGCGGTTCCGCGAAGAGTTGTCAGGCAATGGCGGCGCCGCCGTCGACTTGCTGCAGCAGCGACTTGACGCGCCAGCCGGCGCCGTCGCGTTCGAAGCGCAGCGGCTGCGCGTTGCCGAGCAGTCCCATGTCGACCGGCACGCCGAGCAGCGCCGCCAGCACGTAGAGCGAGCCGCCGTGGGCCACGATCAGCACCGGTGCCGGCTGCGCCAGCGCCTGGTCGAGGGCTTCCCGCTTGCGGGCCACGAACTCGGGCAGGGTCTCGCCGCCCGCGGGCGCGCAGGCCCAGTCGATGTTCGCGGACGAGGTGCCGATCAGCTCTCCGAAGTGGCGCTCGCGCAGGCCCTCGTGCACCCAGGGCGCGATGCCGTGCGGCGCCGACACCGCCTGCGCCGTGGTCAGGGCCCGATGCACGTTGCTGCTCACGATGCTGCGGATCGGCTCGCCGGCCAGCAGCTCGGCGGCGCGCGCCGCCTGCTGCAGGCCGAGCGCGCTGAGCGGTTCGTCGGCGGCCTGGAAGATGCGCCGCGCATTGCACTCGGTCTGGCCATGGCGCAGGAAGTAGAAGTGGTCGCAGGCCGGCGCGAGCGGATGCGCGGCGGCCAGGGTGGCGAGTTGGAGCAGGCCGGGATTCATCGGGTGGGTTCCGGGTAAAGGGGAGTTACAGCAGCCATTCGATCGGCAGCACGCCGAGGAAGTCGATCCAGCCCCGCTTGAGCGCGCCGGCGCCGGGTTCGGTGGTGTAGCGCACCTCGCCCTGCGGACTCTGCTCGATCCATTCCATGCCCTGGCCGTCCGCCTGCAGCCGCACCTCGAAGGCCTTGGCGGGGATCGCGGCGTCGAACTGCCGGGCCAGTTGGCCGGACAGGTTCTGGCTGTCGATGATCACGCCCATCTCGGTGTTGAGCCGGGCCGATCGCGGATCGAGGTTGAAGGAGCCCACGAAGATGCGCTCGCGATCGATCGCGAAGGTTTTGGCGTGCAGGCTGGACGCCGAGCTGCCGCGGCTGCCGCTGCCCGGCAGTCCGCCGCCTCGTTCGCCGTCCTGGCCCTTGTCCTTGTCGGGCGGCGGCACCGCATCGCCGGGCTTCAGCTCGTAGACCCGGACCCCGCCCTCAAGCAGCTGCTTGCGGTACTTGGCGTAGCCGGCATGGACCGCGCTGACGTCGGTCGCCGACAGCGAGTTGGTCAGCACGCGCACCTTGACGCCCGAGCCGGCCATCGTCACCAGCGACCTGGTGCCGTCCTTGCCGGGCACGAAGTAGGGCGAGACCAGGTCCAGTTCGCGGCGGGGCTGGCCGAAGGCCGCGACCAGCAGGGGCATCATCTGCAGGTCGCTGCGGTCGGTCGCTTCGAGCACCTTGGCCGGGTCGTCGTGGATGACGTGGGCGCTCGTCCAGTCGAGCGTGAGGCGGCCGTCGTTGAGCTCGCGCAGCAGCGGGGTCTGGCGCACGGCGTCGATGTAGCGCGTGGCCTCGGGATCGCGCGCGACCTGGTCCCAGCCGGCCTTCAGGTCGGCCTGCGCCCCCGGGCCCGGTGGCGCCAGCAGGCTGGCGGCGGGATAGGCCGAGGCGCTGTTCCAGAACAGGTCGAAGGCGGTCGAGACTTCACGCACCACCGGGCCGACCGCCACCACGTCGAGGTCCTGGAAGCCGACCTCCATGTTGGCGCCGAAATACTCGTCGCCGATGTTGCGGCCACCGACGATCGTGAGCTGGTTGTCGGCGGTGAAGGACTTGTTGTGCATGCGCCGGTTGACGCGCGAGAAGTCGAGGGCGAAGTCGCCGACCCGCAGGCCCCGGTTGGCGAACGGATTGAAGAGCCGCACCTCGATGTTGGGATGGGCGTCGAGCGCCGCCAGCATCGGGTCGAGCCCGCCGGTGTTGGCGTCATCGAGCAGCACGCGCACCCGCACGCCGCGTTCGGCCGCGTCCCACAGGGCCTGCCACATGAGCTTGCCGGTGGTGTCGTTGCGCCAGATGTAGTACTGCAGGTCGAGGCTGCGGTCGGCACGGCGGGCCAGCAGGATGCGGGCCGCGAAAGCGTCCTCGGCCGACTGCAGCGCGCGGATGCCGGATTGATTCGGATGGGCCGCCACCGCCGGACCGAAGGTCTTGGCCAGCCGGGTGTCGGCCGTGTTGGCGAGGGCGTGCGACTCGGTCCGTTCGACCTTCCCGGGCAGACTGGCGCAGCCGGTGAGGACCAGGCCGAGAACGAAGGCGATCAGGACACGTGAGGCTGAAAGTGGCACGGCGCGTTTCCGACGATGACGGTGCGGCCATTCTAGGCAGGTTGAAACCGCGAGCCGGCCGTCAGCCGTCATCGACGCGTCACAGTTTCGGGATGTGCAGCGTCTTGCTGATCATCAAGGTGCCCGAGAGGCCGAACAGCAGGGCCAGCGGATGCAGCACCCAGGGCCCGATCGACCAGGCGCCGCCCCAGACGGCGTCGCCGATGTGGCCCTGCCAGGCCGCCAGGGCCAGCAGGCCGACCAGCACCACGCTGGTCGGGATCGGCGTGCCCTCGAAGTACTTGACCTTGTCCGCGCCCTCGGAGAGCGCTTCGGCCGTGACGTTGTAGCGCGCCAGGCGGCTCACGCCGCAGCAGACGAAATAGATCAGCAGCACGCAGTCCCAGCCGCCGTCGAGGCCGGCCGCGAAGGCCAGGGTCGCCGGCAGCACGCCGAAGGAGATCACGTCGGCCAGCGAGTCGAGTTCGCGGCCCAGCGCCGAGTGGGTCTGGCGCCAGCGCGCGATGCGGCCGTCGAAGACGTCGAAGACGAAGGCCGCGGGCGCCAGCGCCGCGGCCCAGAGGAAGTGCGCCAGCGACTGGCTGCGCATGAAGGCCATGGCCAGGAAGATGGCGCCGACGCCGCAGGCCGCGTTGCCGAGCGTGAACGCATCGGCGAGATGGAAGCCGCGGATCATCGAAAAATGCTTGCGGGCCGGCGCGGGGGCTGAAGTGGACATGCTGGGTTCCATGGAGAAATGCGACTGCACCTTAGCTCAACCGCGAGCCGGGGCGTGTAGTCGCATTCTGATGCCGAGCCGGCTCCGCAGGGCGGTTCAATAGGCGAGTCGCAGTGGGGCGCCTTCGCGCTGGGCCTCGATGTCGGCGCGGTGGAAGGGCAGCGGGTGCCATTTCTTGGCCGAGAACAGCGGCAGTTGGTCGTATGAGCGCGGCGAGGCCGGGTCGCTGCTCTGGCCGTAGGTCAGCAGGCCTTGCGCCACCGGGCCGCGCTCGTCGAAGCCGACGGTCTGGATGTAGCTGCTGCCGTAGTTGACGTTGTAGCCCTTCGGATCGATATAGGACTGGCCCTGGCTCTCGACCTTGTTGAGCACGCCTTCGAACTCGTCGCCGCCCGGGATGGCGATCTTCTGGCCGCGCACCGTGCGCGCCTGTACCTCGGCCAGCGGCACGTCGGCCGCGAAGCCGGCGACGCGCACGATGCCGACCGCATCGCCGAGCGCCTTGAAGACCGCGTCGCGGGTGGCCGGCGTGGCCATGTCGAGGCCGGCCGGCGTGACCACGGGGCGCGCCGGATCGAAGGGCACGCGCCAGACCTTCGGCACGTCCTTCGCCTTGCGCCAGAACTCGCGGAACAGCGGCGCCCCCTTGGAGGCGCTGTTGCTGGTGCGGTCCCAGCCGGTCAGCACGCGGCAGCCGAGCGCCTGGTCGGGGGCCAGGGCCGCGGCGTTGGCGCCGCAGGCCGCCGCGAGGTCGTCCATCACCAGCATGCCTGCCAGATTCTTGTCGCGGAAGATCACGCTGCGCAGTTCGTTGCCGCCCATCTTGTTGCCGGGCAGGCCGTCGCTGCCGGCGAGCCGGCCTTCGATCTCCATGATGCCGCTGCGGGTGCGCAGCCGCTGCGCGGTGCCGGTGAAGCCGACCAGCGGCGAGATGCCGGCCGGCGCCGCGATGCGCGGGTTGCTGAGCCAGAAGCTGTCGTTGCTGTTCTGGACCCAGTCGGACGTGACGACCACCGGCATCCGCGCCGGCGGAATCGTGCCGGGCTGGGCGGCCGCGCCGTCGCGGTTCCAGGCGCAGGCCGAGCGCGAGCCGTCGAGCACCGGCAGGCCGGCGGCGCCGAGCAGCGCCGCGGCGGCCGGCGACGGGGCGCACGACTTGAGCAGCTCGGCCGAGACGTCGGGCACCACCGACAGGTCGGCGTACATCGCGTTGCCGTCGCGGTCGGCGGCGATGGTGTTGATCCACGGCATGCCCTGGTTGCCCATCGCGGTGCGCAGTTCGGCCACGTTGCGCGCCAGCGCCATCTGCATCCAGCTCTGGGCCGAGCGGGTGTTGAGCGTGTTGACGTCGCGGATCGCGTAGGCCTTGGTGGCGGTCCAGTCGAGCCCGGCCCGCGGCATCGAGATGACCGGGCCCCATTCGGTGCTGTAGAAGGTCTTCTGCGCCGGTGCGCCGCCCGGCGCGGCGGCCGCGGGGAGGACGATCGTCCTGGCGCTCATCTTCCGGCGCTGGCCGTCGACGAGGTAGACCGTCGGGTCGGCCGGATCGAGCTTCAGCTCGTACAGCGTGAAGCGCTTGCCGGTCGACACCGTGTGGGTCCAGGCCACGTCCTTGTTGAAGCCGATCGACACCACCGGGCTCAGGCCGCCGGTGGCGCCCATGACGTCGAGCTTGCCAGGGATCGTCAGGTGCAGCTCCCAGAAGCGGTTGGTGCCGGTCCACGGGAAGTGCGGATTGCCGAGCACCAGCCCGCGGCCGTCCGGCGTTGCGTTGCGGCCGAAGGCCCAGCCGTTGGAGCCGAACTCGCCGCCTTCGGGATTGGCATTGAAGCTGTGGCGCGCGATTTCGGCCACCGCCTGCGGCAGGTCGACCGCAGCGGCCGAGGTCTTGGTGCCGGCGGCCGGCGGCTCGGCGGCGAGCACGGCGGCCGCCAGGGCGCCGATGCCGCCCTGGATCATCGACATCTCGGTGGTGCGCGCCAGGTCGGCCTGCGTCATCGGCCGCACCCAGGGCTTGCCGCGGCACGCTTCGGGCAGGCCGTTCGGGCCCGCGTCCTGCAGATAGCGGTTGTAGCCGGCCACATAGCCGCGCAGCGAGTCGCGCACGTCGGGCTTGAGGTCGGCGGCGGCCCGCGCGAGGGCGGCGTCGTCCATGTGCGCGCGCACGAAGAGGTCGATCTGGGCGTTCTTGGCCCGGCCCAGGCCGAGCTCGCCCATGCCGTCGGCGCCGAGGAACTGCGAGCGCTCGCCGCGCACCGTCAGCAGATGCTCGGCGGTCTGGCAGACGTTGTCCTGCGCATGGGCGTAGCCGACGCCGTAGGCGATGCCTTCGTAGTCGGGCGCCGTGATGTGGGCGATGCCGAAGGTGGTGCGTTCGATCGTCACGCTGCGGGTGCCGGGGGCCGGGGTGCTGGCGCAGCCGGCCAGCAGCGCGGCCAGTGCGAGGGCCACCGCGCCCGGGGCGGGCAGCGGACTCTTCCTGTGATTCATGTTCGAGGCTCGGGAGTGGAAACGAGCCGTCGATTACAGGGTGCGGGCCCGGCCCTGCGAAGCGTGCTAACCCGCGGTCGCTGTCGCCAAGGCGTCGTGCGCCTCGGCGATGCGGGCGAACCGGCCGAGCAGCCCGGCCGCGAGCGCGGTGGGGGCCACCCGGTCGCGCAGCGCGGCCGGATCGAGGCCCTGGCCGCGCAGGTCGTCGCCCAGGTGGTCGACATAGCCGCGCATGATCTCGGCGTCGAATTCGGGGTGGAACTGCAGGCCCCAGGCCTGGTCGCCGATCCGGAAGGCCTGCGTCGGCTCGAAGGCATTGCCCGCGAGGCGGACCGCGCCTTCGGGCAGTTGCAGCGCGCTCTGCCGATGCACCACATGGGCCTCGAAGCGCGCGGGCAGGCCAGCCATGAGGGCATCGTCGGCGGCCTCGGGCCGGAGTTCGACCTCGACGGTGCCGATCTCCATGCCGCCCGGGTGGTCGCCGGCCTCGCCGCCGAGCGCATCGGCCAGCAGTTGATGGCCGAAACAGATGCCGAGCACCGGCGTGCCGTGAGCGACCAGTTGAGCGAGCCAGCGGCCGGTGGCTTCGCTCCAGGGCGCGCGGTGGGAGACCATGGCATGCGAGCCGGAGACGATGGCGCCCGAAATCTGGTCGGGCGAGGGCAGCGCGTCGCCGCGGCGCGGGTCGAGCACCACGACCGGCAGCCGCGTGTTGCCGAGGCCGTCGGCCATCCAGTGCTCGAAGTCGCCGCGCCGGTCACGCAAGGCGTCGAAGGTTTCACCGACCTTGATGATCGCGAGCGGGCGGGGAGAGCTGTTTTCCATGGCCGGGATGATGCCGCAATCCGGATCGCCCCGAGGGCGTGGGGTCGACCGGCTCAAGGCCCGGCGAGGGCCATGATCGCGTCCGGCACCTGCCGCGCGACTGCGTCCACCAGCGCCTGCCGTTGCGGCGCCTCGCGCCAGCGCAGGCGGCTGCCGGTCTCCCATTCCGGGTGGCTGCGCGCCGGCTGTGCCGCGCGCACCAGGTCGGCCAGCGCGCGCCGGGCCGCCGCCGCCGGCTCGCCGGGGCTGCTTGCGATGCGGTCGACCGCGGCGTGGCCGCGCGACTCGAGCGCGCGCAGAAGTTCGAGTTGCCAGGCCGCCAGCACCAACAGCACCCGGTCCTCCACCGTCAGCTCATGGACGTCGCGCAGCTTGTTGACCAGCTTGCGGCCCAGCGGTCCCAGTCCCTGCGAGACCGCGCCGCCAATGGCGCCGCCCAGCGCCGCGCCGGCGCCGAGCGACAGGCCGGCGAGCGCGAGGTCGGCCACCACGCCGACGGCGGCGCCCACGGCCACCCCCTTGCCGAGCAGGATGCCGGCGTCCTTGAGCGCCTCGGGATTGAAAAAATCCATGGCCCAGCGGCCTTCGAGCAAGGGCAGGGCGGCTTCGTCGGCGTCGCCTTCGCGAAAGCCATGGAGCGCCAGCAGGTCGTCGGCGCAGCGCTGCGCCTTGTCGAACACGGACTTCTGCAGTTCGGCGACGAGGCGCAGGCGGGTCGGCGGGTCGGCGAAGTCGTCGGCCGACGCCGTCCGCCGCATCGATGCGGCATCGACCAGCAGATCGGCGATGCGCGTCCCGGCCGCCCGGCGGCGCTGGGCGGCTTCCGCCTCGAGGCATTCGGCCACCCGGTCGAGCGCTGCGCGCCGGTCGCGCAGCAGGGTCGCCAGGTCGCGGTAGAGCTCGCGCTCGGCGCCGACGAAGGGCGCCGCCGCATCGAAGCGCACCACCACGTGCAGCCCGTAGGCCGACAGCAGCTCTTTCCAGGCCACTTCACGGCTGGCCGCATCGCGCACGAAGTTCAGCACCGGCAGCACCGGCCGCGCACAGGCAGCGAGCAATTCGATCTCGGCGCGGAACTTGGGCAGCACCGGTTCGCGGGCGTCGATCACCAGGAAGGCGGCGTCGACCTCGAGCAGGGCGCGCAGCACCTTCGCCTCCTGCTCGAACACGCCATGCGCCTCCGGGCCTCGCAGGAACTGGCGGATCCGCTCGGGCGGCGTGGCCGCCTTGTCGAGGCCGTCGATGTGCTCGCGCAGCGCCACCCCGTCCTCCAGCCCCGGCGTGTCGAGGAAGCGGACGGCCGCGGCGCCGTCGACCCGCAGGTCGACCGCCTCGACGTGGCGCGTGGTGCCGGGGCGCTCGGACACCTCGCCGAAATTCGCGCGCCGTGTCAGCGTGCGCAGCAGCGAGGTCTTGCCGGCATTGGCATGGCCGACCACGGCGATGCGGATCGGCTCCGTCATGCCCAGCCGTGCATCACGGCCTCCGGGGCTTCGGCGGCGCCGAGCGCGTCGAGGCCGGCATCCGTCAGCCAGGCCTGCCAGCGCGCGCGGGCCGCGCTGTCGTCCGGCGCGCCGAGCAGCCACAGCCGGCATTCGCCGCACAGGGCCATCACCTCGCGCAGGAAGCGCTCGGTGCCGCGGTCCGGGCTGGCGGCGGCCCGGCAGCCGATCACGGCACGGCGCGGGCGGATGTGCGCCAGCATGTCGAGCAACTCGCGCCGCTGCGCCGCGCTGCCGTCGATGCGCAGTATGCGGGCGGCGGTGTCGAGCGAGACCGGAGGCCAATCCTGCTCCGGCGGCAGCTCGAATCCGATTGCGACCAGCGTGTCGGCGGTGTCGCCGGCCGACAGGTGCGCGGGCCTGCCGTGGCCGACCCGGCCCGGGTCGGCATCGACGATCTGCCGCGGGGCGAGGGCGTCGAAGCGCGCCAGCAGCCGCTGGAAATAGGGTTCGGACAGATCCGGCTGCACCGCCTGCCTGCGCAGGGCGCAGACCGCGGCGCTCAGCAGCGCCAGCGCCAGGCGCGGCAGCAGCCCGTAGACCACGATGCAGCCGGTGAGCCACAAGGCCCAGGCACGCTGGCCCGACGCCGCCGCGAGCGGCGACAGCACGGCTTGCGCATCAGGCACCGGAAAGCCCAGCCAGGCCGGCGCGCGCCCCAGCCATTGGACGCTGCGCACGAAGAAGTCGGGCTCGAGGATGGTCGTTTCCCAGCTCAGCGTGTAGTTGCGGAAGGCCAGCGCGAACAGCAGCGCCGCCAGCACCACGGCGAACGAGAACGTCCAGATCGCATGGCTCGCCAGCCCCAGTGCCCATGGCAGCAGCCGGGCGCGCGTCAGCAGCCGGGTGGTCGCCCGCAGCAGCACCGGCGCCTGGCCGCTCCGGCCACCGGCCACGCGGGCCGTGAGGCTCAGCCAGAGCCATCCGAATGAGGCCTGGAAAGCGCCGAGCGGCAGCACCAGCCCGGCCAGCCACAGCAGCAGGGTGACCAGGTGCAGGCCCAGCAGGCTGGTCAGCGCCACCACGACGTTGATCTGCCGCTGGCCGCTCCCGAGCACGTTGCCCGCGAGCGTCAGCCCGGCGACAACGATCAGTGCCACCAGCGCCAGCAGCACCCACGGCGCCCAGGCGCGTGCGCGCGCCAGCTCGGCCTGCAGCCCGATGCGCTGCCCCAGCAGCCGCGCGCGTTCGGCGATGCGGGCCGCCGCGTCGCCATGAAGCGCCATCGCCTGCCGCACCGCCTGTGCATCCTCGAGCGGCCCCGTTTCCTCGAACAGCTTGACGGCCTCGGTGACGGCGGCGTCCTGGAACGAAGAGGGGGGCGCAACGGAATTCAACGGCTTCCTTCACAACGGGAGCGGTGCCGGCGCACCGGGGTGGAGCGCGAAATTATGCCCGTCGATGCCGCGCCGCCGGCCCACGAAAAACGGGGCCGCGAGCGACCCCGTGAATCCCCGTTGGAGGGCGGATGAAAGAGGAAACCAGCCGGGTCAGCGCAGGCCGAAGAACGAGAGCACTGCAACCACGACCACGACCAGACCGACGATGTAGATGATGGAATTCACGGTGGAATCTCCTCTTTGTTGAAGACGTTTCCACTCTGCGCGCGCCGCCGCGGCCTGTGTGTAGTCGGCGATCATCGCCCCCTGTAGGACTCGCGAGTCAGACCGTCGAGGTCTCGGCGATCGTGCCGCTCTCCTGGTCGTCGTCCTCGTCGTCGCCGTCGCCGAGGAAGCCTCCGCTCTGGTGCGCCCACAGCCGGGCATAGAGGCCGCCGCGGGCCAAAAGCGTCTTGTGGTCGCCTTCCTCGACCACCCGGCCCTGGTCGAGGACGATGAGCCGGTCCATCGCCGCGATGGTCGACAGCCGGTGCGCGATCGCGATCACCGTCTTGCCTTCCATCAGCCGGTAGAGGCTGGCCTGGATCGCGGCCTCGACCTCGGAGTCGAGTGCGCTGGTGGCCTCGTCCAGCAGCAGGATCGGCGCGTCCTTGAGCATCACGCGGGCGATCGCGATGCGCTGGCGCTGGCCGCCCGACAGCTTCACGCCGCGCTCGCCCACGTGGGCCTGGTAGCCGTGCCGGCCGCTGGCGTCGCCCAGCGTCTGGATGAAATCGTGCGCCTCGGCGCGTTCGGCGGCGGCGCGGATCGCGATCTCGCCGGCGTCGGGCCGGCCATAGGCGATGTTGTCGGCCACCGAGCGGTGCATCAGCGAGGTGTCCTGCGTCACCATGCCGATATGGGCGCGCAGGCTGTCCTGCGTGACGTGGGCGATGTCCTGGCCGTCGACCAGGATGCGGCCGCTTTCCAGGTCATGGAAGCGCAGCAGCAGGTTGACCAGCGTCGACTTGCCGGCGCCGGAGCGGCCGACCAGGCCGATCTTCTCGCCCGGTGCGACCGTCAGCGTCATGTCGTCGATGACCCGGCGGCCCGCATCCGCGTAGCGGAAGCTGGCATGTTCGAAGCGCACCTCGCCGCGCGGCACTTCGAGCGTCTTCGCGTCGGCGGCGTCGAGCACCGTGCGCGGGCGCGACAGCGTGTTCATGCCGTCCTGCACCGTGCCGATGTTCTCGAACAGGCTGGTCATCTCCCACATGATCCAGTGGGACATGCCCTGCAGGCGCAGCGCCATCGCGGTGGCCGCCGCCACCGCGCCGACGCCGACCGCGCCCTGCGACCAGAGCCACAGCGCGGTGCCGGCCATGCCGGCGGTCAGGCCCATGCTGAGCGTGTGGTTGACGATCTCGAAGGCACTCACCAGCCGCATCTGGGCATAGCCGGTGCCCATGAACTCCTTCATGGCCGAGCGCGCGAAGCCGGCCTCGCGCTGGGTGTGCGAGAACAGCTTGACGGTGGCGATGTTGGTGTAGGCGTCGGTGACGCGGCCGGTCATCGAGGCCCGCGCATCGGCCTGGGCCTTGCCGACCTTGCCCAGGCGCGGCACGAAGAACACCAGCGAGCCGATGTAGCACGCGAGCCAGGCCAGGAAGGGCAGCATCAGCTGGCGGTCGAGCACCGCCGCCAGCACGATCATCGTCGCCACGTAGACCACCATGGCGACCAGCACGTCGGCCAGCACGAAGATGGTTTCGCGCACCGCCAGCGCGGTCTGCATGACCTTGGCCGTGATGCGGCCGGCGAACTCGTCCTGGTAGAAGGCCATGCTCTGGCCGAGCATCAGCCGGTGGAAGTTCCAGCGCAGCCGCATCGGCAGGTTCACTGCCAGTGTCTGGTGCTTGACGATGGTCTGCAGCGCCACCACGCCGATGCTCGCGGCCAGCGCGAAGGCCAGCCACATCAGCGTGGTGCCGCGTTCTTCCCACAGGCGCGCCGGAGCCTGGCCGCCGAGCCAGTCGACGATGCGCCCGAGCATCGCGAACAGCAGCGCCTCGAAGGCCGACATCGCGGCCGTCAGCAGCGCCATCGCGGCGATCTTGCCGCGCAGGCCCTGGGTGCAGGCCCACAGGAAGGCGAGGAGGCCGCGCGGCGGCAATTCGGGTTCGGCGGCGGGGTAGGCGGGAAGCAGTTTTTCGAAGAAGCGGAACAAGGCGGACGGTCTCCAGTGAGGCGTCACTGTAGCGGCGGCCACGGGGCTGCGCGCGAGAAAGGGATTTGTCAGTCGGCGGCGACGCCCAGCCGCTCGCCGAGGAAGTCGATGAAGCTGCGCAGCTTGGGCGCCATGTACTGCCGGCTGGTGTAGACCGCGAACAGGGTCACCGCCGGGGCCTTGAAGTCCGGCACCAGCCGCACCAGCCGGCCCTGCGCCAGGTCGTCGTCGATCAGCCATTCGGGCAGGAACGCCATGCCGATCCCGGCGCGCACCGCGTGCAGGGTCAAGGTGGTGTCGTCGGACTTCATCACCGGCTGCAGCCGCAGCGGCGCCTGCCGGCCCTTGCCATCCTTTAGCGCCAGGCCTTCGATGCTGACGTAGCTCGGCACGATGGCGTCGAGCTTCGCGAGGTCGGCGGGCACCCTCGGCAAGCCGGCGCGGGCGATGCAGGCGGGCGCGGCGACCAGGTGGAACTGCAAGGTGCACAGCGGCCGGGCGATCAGCGCCGGGGAGAGCTCCTGTGTGGCGCGCAGCGCGAGGTCGTAGCCGTCGGCTGCGAGATCGACCTTGCGGTTTTCCAGGTGCATGTCTATCAGCACCTCCGGAAAGCGTTCGCGGTAGCCGGCCAGCACGGCGGCGAAGCGCGGCGTGGCGCACCACACGGGCGCACTGACCTTGAGCTGGCCGCGCGGTGCGTCGTTCTTCTGGCCGATCGCGTTCTCGGCCGCGTCGAGCAGGTCGAGCGCGCGGCGGCTCTGCTCGTACCAAGCCTGGCCCGCCTCGGTCAGGCTCAGGTGCCGGCTCGAGCGATGCAGCAGGCGGGCACCCAGCGACTTTTCGAGCTGCGCCACATGCTTGCTGGCCATGGGGGCCGAGATCGCGAGCCGGTCGGCGGCGGCGACGAAACTGCCCGACTCCACCACCTCCCTGAAGACGCGCAAACTGGTCAGGCGATCCATCGATGATTTCCTCCTGGGAAATGAATCGATGAATCCTAGCCTATCGATTTCCTTCTGGGAAATCTCTAGACTTGCGTTCAAGGAGCATCCCATGACCACGACTTCCAGATTGCCCACCTATTTCATTTCGCACGGCGGCGGCCCCTGGCCGTGGATGAAGAAGGAAATGGGCCCCACCTACGACAAGCTCGAGGCCTCGCTGGCCGACATGCCGCGCCAGATCGGGCGCACGCCGGCCGCGATCCTCATGGTGTCGGCGCACTGGGAAGAGCCCGCCTTCACCGTGATGGGCAGCCCGCGCCCGCCGATGATCTACGACTACGGCGGCTTCCCGGCCCATACCTACCAGGTGCACTACGACGCGCCGGGCTCGCCCGAACTGGCGCGCCGCGTGCAGTCGCTGCTCGAGGCCGCGGGCCTGCCTGCGGCGCTCGATGCCGAGCGCGGCTTCGACCACGGCACCTTCTCGCCGATGGCCGCGATCTATCCGAAGGCCGAGGTGCCGGTGGTGCAGCTGTCGCTGCGGCGCGGCCTCGATCCGGCCGAGCACATCGCGCTGGGCCGGGCGATCGCGCCGCTGCGCGACGAGAACGTGCTGATCGTCGGCAGCGGCCTGAGCTATCACAACCTGCGGAACTTCGGCCCGCAGGCGCGCGATGTCTCGAAGGCCTTCGACGACTGGCTCGACGGCGCGGTGGTGCGAACCACGCCGCAGCAGCGGATCGAGCAGCTGCTGCACTGGTCGGCGGCACCGGCGGCGCGCATCGCGCATCCGCGAGAAGAACACCTGATTCCGCTGATGGTCGCGGTCGGCGCGGCCGAGGGCGAGGCCGGCGAACGCATCTACCACGAGGATGCGTTCATGGGCGGGATCTCGGTGTCGAGCTTCCGGTTCGGGGCCGCGTCCGCCTGAGCCTGGGTCGCCGCGCGGCACAATGGCGCGGTGCCATATTTCTCGACCTTCGATCCCCAGGCCGAAGCCGATGCGCTCGACCTGATCGCGCGCATCGACGCGCTCGCCACCCTCCACGACGTCGAGCACGACGGCGTGCGCGTACGCTGGCGTTGCTTCGGCAGCGACGACACGCGGCCTCCGCTGGTGCTGCTGCACGGCGGCCACGGCAGCTGGATGCACTGGCTGCGCAACGCCGAGGCGCTGTCGGCCTCGCGCACGCTGTGGCTGCCCGACCTGCCGGGCTTCAACGAGTCCGACGCGCCGCCGAAGCCGCAGCCCGGCCAGGCCGCGGTCGACCCATTGCTCGACGCGCTGTCCGGAACGCTCGACAGCCTGATCGGAGCCGGTACCCCGATCGACCTCGGCGGCTTCTCGTTCGGCGGCCTGGTCGCCGCCAAGTTCGGCCAGCGCCGGGGCCACATCCGGCGCATGGTCCTGGTGGGCAGCGGTGGCCACGGCTCGCTGCGGCGCATGACGGTCGAGATGGTCAACTGGCGCGCCGCCGAGGACCGCGACCAGGAGCGCGCCGCGTTGCTGCACAACCTGGCCGCGCTGATGCTGCACGACAAGTCGGCGATCGATGCACTGGCTTTCGCGATCCACGACATCTCCTGCCACGGCACGCGCTTTCGCAGCAAGGAGGTCTCGTTGTCGGGCGGACTTCAGGCCGCGCTGGAAGCCATCGGCGGCCCTCAGTTGCTGCTCTGGGGCGAGCACGACGTGACGGCGGATTCGCGGCCCTTGGTCGCGCAGCTCGCAGCCGGCCATCCCCAACGCGAAGGCGTGGTGATCGACGGCGCCGGGCACTGGGTGCAGTTCGAGCGTGCCGACGAATTCAACTCGGCGGTGCTGCGCTTCCTGGATCGGTAGCGCGGGTCCGCTCGGGTACGCAAAGCAGGCTCAGCTTTCGACCCTCTTGCGTGGCCTCCCGCCCAATTTTCCATTGCTGCGCGCGGCTTGGGCCTTGGCTTCGGATGTTTGCGCTCCGCCCGCTTTGCCCATGGCCTGCGCCATCCACTTTCGCGAACCCAGAATGCCTTCGAGCAGTGCCGGTACGTAGAGATCGACGTCGAGCAGGGGGAAGTGCAGTCCGGTGCCGGCGGGGCTGACTTCGATGTCGACAAGATCCTTGGGCCGGGCCTGCGCCAGTCCCTCCGCGAGGCTCGGTGGAAAGCCCAACTCGACGCCAGTGTTCAGCTGCACGACGACCCGCCCCACACGGCGATCGTAGTGCGCCGAAACGGCACGAGGGCCGGCGTCGCGACGTCTTTGCATTCGCGCTTCGGCTTGCTTCAATGCGGCCTCAGTGAGTGCCATGAATGCTGCTTCATTGAATGCAGAGCTTGTCGAGGGCGCTTTGCAGTTGGTTCACGATCCTGTTCAATTCATGCAATGCAAAACCCATGCTCTCCCGCAGTTCGGGCGGCCCCTTCGGACAATGCAGGTCGAACACAGCCTCTCCGTCCGGACTGATCACATGAACATGCGCCGGTCGATGGTCGTTGGTGTAGATCACTACCCGCAATTTGCCTAGGCGCAGCACTGTAGGCATGAATCCATCGCGTTCGAATGTATTTTAACCAAAACGCTTGGGTTATTACAGCGACGCCGCATTGCGCCGCCAGAAGTCGGCGTCCGGAAACTCGCCCGCGCCGGCCGCCGCGTTGTCCGCCATGTGCTCGGGCTGGCTGGTGCCCGGAATGGTGCAGGTCACGGCCGGATGGCTCAGCACGAACTTGATCAGTACCTGGGCCCAGCTGGTGCAGCCGATCTCGGTGGCCCAGGCGGGCAGGGGCTTGCCGCGCAGCCGGCGCAGCAGTCCCCCGCCGCCGAACGGCATGTTGACGATCACGGCCGCGCCGCGCTCGGCCGCCAGCGGCAGCAGGCGCTGGGCGGCTTCGGGCGCATCGAGCGAATAGTTGATCTGCAGGAAGTCGAGCGGCTCGGCGCGCAGCACCGCCTCGACATCGGTATAGGCCGATGCGGTGTAGTGCGTGATGCCCAGGTAGCGCACGCGGCCCTTGTCCTTCCAGCCGCGCAGGGTCTTCAGGTGAAAGCGCCAGTCGAGCAGGTTGTGGACCTGCATCAGGTCGATGCGCTCGGTGCGCAGGCGCTGGAAGGACTGCTCCATCTGCGCGATGCCGGCGTCGCGGCCGGAGGTCCAGACCTTGGTGGCGAGGAAGGCCCTGGCGCGCTGGTTCGATGCGGCCAGCAGCTCGCCGGTCACGGACTCGGAGCGGCCGTACATCGGCGAGCTGTCGAGGACCGAGCCGCCGGCGGCGAACAGCGCGTCGATGACGCCGGGCAGCCGCTGGAATTCGGCGCTGCCGGGCGCAACGTCGAAGCCGATCCAGGTGCCGCAGCCGACGACCGGCAGGGCTTCGCGGGTGCTGGGGATGGGGCGGGTGTTCATGCGCTTGACTCCCGGAGACTGGGCTGGGGCAAGAATCGGCAGCGTGGCGAGCAGTGGCAGCGCGGCGCCCAGGTGCAGAAACTGGCTGCGGGTGAGGGCGGGTGCCGAGGGCATGAGGAGTCCTCAGGCGATGGCGAGTATCAGGTGCCCGGTCGGCTGGGTGGCGGGCTTGAGCTTGATCTCAATGTCGTAACCCAGTCGATTGAGACAGTCCATCAGCTTGCGTTCCGAAAAATTGGAGAACGCGCCACGCATCAGGGCGGACACCTTGGGTTGGGAGATGCCCATCCGTTCGGCAGCCTGGTCCTGAGTCAGTTGCAGGCGTTGTATCGCGCGGTTGATTTCGATGGTGAGGCCGGACTTGATCTGGAGTTTCGCGGCGTCCGGCAAGGCCAGATCCGCAAAGACGTTGCCGGAGCTCTCTGTCACCTCGATATCGTCAACGATGCGTTTTTTCATCGCGTAGTTCCTTGATCAGTGCTTCGGCTGCCTTGAGCCGCATGCGAATGACGTCGATGTCGTGCTTGGGGGTTGCGATGCCGCTTTTGCTTTTCTTTTGAAAGCAATGCAAGACGAATACGGCTTCGGGAAACTTGACTGTGTAGACGGCTCGGTAGGTCCCGCCGATGTCACTGTCGACCACTTCCAGGACGCCGGCACCGGCAAAGCCTTGCAGCACCTTGGCGGCTGCATGCTGTTGTCCGTGTTGGGCAAAGTCGAGGGCGTGGCCAAAGAATCTCCTGATGGAGGGTGGCAAAGCCACCAGATCCTTCTTGCTGCTCCCGATCCAGAAGAGCCTTCTTTCCGGAGCGAGTGGCATGTAATTTATCCCATAACTGGAATGAAAGGCGCAAAAGGGGGGGCGAGGTCGACGCCATGCATGTCCCTGCAGGCAAGTCGACATGCAAACAAAAAACCACTGGGCGCAATGATGCTGTATAAAAATACAGTAACTTGACCATCATGGGCCTCCCTTCCCTCGACCCCTTCTCCTCCTCCGCGCGTCACAAGGTCTGGCGCGCGGACGAGCTGGGCCTGGCCGATGCGCAGGTCATCGGCACCGGCCACGCCGCCCTCGACGCGCAGCTGCCGGGCGGCGGCTGGCCGGTCGGCGCCATGACCGAACTGCTGCAGTCGGCGCCCGAAGCCCATGCCTGGCAACTGCTGCTGCCCGCCCTGGCGCAGGCGGTGCAGGGCGGCGCCGGCCCGGTCGCGCTGATCGGCGCGCCGCACGAGCCTTTCGGGCCGTCCCTGGCGGCCGGTGGACTGCCGATCGAATCGCTGCTGTGGGTGCGCAGCGAGGCGCCCGCCGCCCGGCTCTGGGCCTGCGAACAGGCGCTGCGCTGCGCCGAAGTGGCCGCCGTGCTGGCCTGGCTGCCGCAGGCGCGGGTCGGCGAATTGCGGCGGCTGCAGCTGGCGGCGGCGCAGCACGAGTCGCTGCTGTTCGTGTTCCGGCCGGCGAACGCGGCGGCGTCGACCTCGCCGGCGCGCCTGCGGCTGCAACTGATGGCCTGCGAGGGGGACCGGACGCAGGTCGATGTCCACATCCTCAAGCGCCGCGGCCCGCCGCTGGCCTCGCCGATCCAGCTGCCGGCGCGCAGCCAGCGCATGACGGCGCTGCTCGCCGCGAGCCAGTTGCGGCGCAAGCTGCTGCGGCAGCAAGAAGGTGTGGCGCAGCCCGGCGAAGGAGCGACGGTGGTGCGGCTCGATATCTTTTCAGGAAAACGGCATGCACTGGATCGCATTGCGTTGGCAGCCTGATGAAGTACTGCTTCCGTCCCACGAAGCCCTCGGCTGGTGGGCCCTGCAGTTCACCCCGCGCGTCGCCTGGGTCGACGAAGCCCTGCTGCTCGAGGTGTCGGCCTGCGAGCGACTGTGGGGCGGGCGGCTGGGCCTGATGCGGCAGATCGCCAGCCTCAACCCCGCGGCCCCGGTGCGCGTGCAGCAGGCCCAGGGCGCGACCAGCCTGGTGGCGCTGGCCCGGCTGCGGATGTTCGCGCGCGGCCAGCGGCCGCCGGCCGATCTGCCCGCGGACCTGCCGCTCGACACGCTGAGCGCCGCGCACGCGCACCTCGACGTGCTGGCGCACCTGGGCTGCCGCACCTGGGGCGAGGTGGCGGCGCTGCCGCGCGGCGGCCTCACGCGCCGCTTCGGCAAGGAACTGCGCGCGGCGCTCGATGCGGCCTGGGGCCTGGGTCCCGAGAGCCATCGCTGGCTCACGCTGCCAGACGTGTTCGAGCAGAAGCTCGAACTGCCCGCGCTGGCCGAGGGCGCCAGCGAGCTCATGTGGTCGGCCAACCGGCTGCTCGCGGCGCTGTCGATCTGGCTGCGCGCCCGGCAGCGCGGCGCGGTGTCGCTCGAGCTGCAATGGACGCTCGACCTCAAGCGCTTCAACGGCGTCGACCTGCCGCCGCACCAGCAGATCGTGGTGCGCACGGCCGAGCCGACCCAGGACATGGCGCACCTGCGCCGCCTGATGGCCGAGAAGCTCGCCCTCACCACGCTGGCCGCACCGGCGAGCTGGCTGCGCCTGCGCACGCTCGACACCACGCCCTGGGCCGGCGCCAGCACCAGCTTCCTGCCCGAGGACAACCGCAAGGGCGACAAGCTGCACGAACTGGTCGAGCGGCTCAGCGCGCGGCTCGGCCCGCAGCAGGTGCTGCGCGCGGTGGCGCAGGCCGATCACCGGCCCGAACGCCGGCAGTCCTGGCAGCCGGCGCTGCGCACGGCGGGCAAGGCAGTGGCGGCGCCCGCGCCATCTCAGGCCGATGCGATCTACCCTGCGTGGCTGCTGCCCGAACCCCTGCGCCTCGAGATGGACGGCGAGCGTCCGTGCTGGCGCGGACCGCTGCGCAAGCTGATCGGGCCCCAGCGGGTCGAGGCCGGCTGGTGGGGCGGCGTGGGGGAGGGCGGCCATCCCGCGGTGCGCGACTACTACGTCGCCGAGAGCCCCGAAGCCGGCCTGGTCTGGATCTTCCGCGAGCGCCCGACGGCCTGCTTTTCGGAGGGCGAGGTGCGCTGGTACCTGCAAGGCCTCTATGCCTGAACTCAGCGACAAGAAGATCCGCTCGCTGACGCTCGGCGAAGCGCATCCGCTGGCCCGGCGTCATGCGCCTGCGCCGGGCCTGCCGGACTATGCCGAGCTGCATTGCCTGACCAATTTCAGCTTCCAGCGCGGCGCTTCCAGCCCCGAAGAAATGGTCGAGCGTGCCTACCAGCTCGGCTATGCGGCGCTCGCGATCACCGACGAGTGCTCGGTGGCCGGCGTGGTGCGGGCCTACGTGGGCTTGCGCGAACTCCCGGCCAAGTTCGATGCCTGGGAGCGCGAACATCCCGAAGAGCAGCCGATCCCGCGCAACCCGGATTTCCGGCTGCTGTTCGGCAGCGAGTTCCGCTTCGAGCGCTTCCGGCTGGTGGTGATCGCCGACGACACCGAGGGCTGGGGCAACCTCTGCGAGTTCATCACCGCGGCGCGCAACACCGAGCTGCCGAAGGGCGAGTACCGCGTGAGCTGGGAAGACAGCGAGGTGGCCTCGCTGCAGCACTGCCAGATCCTCATCGTGCCCGATCGCAAGCCCGGCGAGGACATCGATGCCGACGCGCTGCACGACGACCTGACAGCCGCCAGGGCGCTGTTCGGCGACAGTCTCTGGCTGGCCCTGGAGATGCTCAACGAACTCGACGACGACCTCTGGTTCGTCGCGCTTGTCGAAGCCGGCCGGCGCGCCGGCGTGCCGCTGGTGGCGGCCGGCGACGTCCGCATGCATTCGCGGGCGCGCAAGCCGCTGCACGACGTGCTGACCGCGGTGCGCGAAGGCCGGACCGTCGCCGAGTGCGGCTTCGCGCTGCAGTCCAATGCCGAACGCTATCTGCGCCCGCGGGTGCGGCTGGCCGGGCTCTACATGGCCGAGATGCTCGCCAACACCCTGGTCGTGGCCGATCGCTGCCGCTTCGACCCCCAGGTGATCCGCGAGAACTACAAGTACCCGCTCGAAAGCGTTGGCACCGGCGAGACCCCGACGCAGACGCTGGCACGCAAGACCTGGGAAGGGGCGCTCGCGCGGTACCCGATCGAAAGGTTCGCCTCGGGCATTCCCGAGCGCGTGTGCCGGCAGGTCCAGCGCGAGCTCGCGCTGATCCACGAGCTAGGCTACGAGATGTTCTTCCTCACGGTCGAGGACATCGTGCGTTTCGCGCGCTCGCAGAACATCCTGTGCCAGGGCCGCGGCTCCTCGGCCAACTCGGCGGTCTGCTATTGCCTGGGCATCACCGCGATCCCACCCGAAAAAGGCACGCTGCTGTTCGAGCGCTTCCTGAGCCGCCATCGCCTCGAGCCGCCCGACATCGACGTCGACTTCGAGCACCAGCGGCGCGAAGTGGTCATCCAGTACATCTACGAGAAGTACGGCCGTGACCGGGCCGCCATCGCCGCGGTCGTGATCTGCTATCGCTCCCGCAGCGCACTGCGCGACGTCGGCAAGGCGCTCGGCATCGATGCCCGGCTGGTTGACGAATTCGCCAAGGACCACTACTGGTTCGACGAGACCGTGCTTGGCGAGCAGCTGCAGGCGGCGGCCGAGCGCGCTTGTGTCCAGGAAGACGCGCTCAGGCTGCAGCAGTGGATTGATCTCACCGTCGCCCTCAAGGGCTTCCCGCGCCACCTGAGCCAGCACGTGGGCGGCTTCGTGCTCACCCACACCCGGCTCACGCGCCTGGTGCCGGTCGAGAAGGCGTCGATGAAAGACCGCTCGGTCATCCAGTGGGAGAAGGACGACCTCGAGGCCATCGGCATGCTCAAGGTCGACGTGCTCGCGCTCGGCATGCTGAGCGCCATCCGCCGCGGGCTCGAGCTCATGAACCGCTGGCGCGGCAGCACGATCGAGATGCACCAGGTGCCGCACGACGATCCGAAGGTGTTCGACATGGTCTGCGACGCCGACACGGTCGGCGTGTTCCAGATCGAGAGCCGGGCCCAGAGGTCGATGCTGCCGCGCCTGAAGCCGCGCACCTACGAAGACCTGGTGATCGAGGTCGCGATCGTGCGGCCCGGGCCGATACAAGGCGGCATGGTGCACCCCTACCTGAAGCAGCGCGAGCGGGTGAGCAAGGGGCTGGCGATCCACTACGAGAAGGAAGAGCTGCGGCCCGCGCTGGAGCGCACGCTGGGGGTGCCGATCTTCCAGGAGCAGGTGATGCAGATCGCGATGATCGCGGCCGAGTTCACGGCCGACGAGGCCGACCAGCTGCGCCGCGCCATGGCCGCCTGGAAGCGCAAGGGCGGTCTCGGCAAGTTCCACGACAAGCTCGTCGAGGGCATGGTCGGACGAGGCTACCAGCGCAGCTTCGCGGAGGCGATCTTCAAGCAGATCCTGGGCTTCGGCGACTACGGCTTCCCCGAAAGCCATGCCGCCAGCTTCGCGCTGCTGGTCTGCGTCAGCGCCTGGCTCAAGCGCCACGAACCCGCCTGCTTCCTGGCCGCGCTGCTCGATGCCCAGCCGATGGGCTTCTACAGTCCGTCGCAGCTGGTGCAGGATGCGCGGCGCCATGGCGTCGAGGTGCGGCCGGTCGACGTCACGGCCAGCGACATGGACAGCACGCTCGAGGCGCGCGCCCCCGATGCGCCGCGCATGCCGCCCGGCACCGATGCGCGCCATGCCGAGCGCCTGGGCAACGACAACCCGCCGGCCGTTCGGCTGGGCCTGAAGCGCGTGGCCAGCCTTAGCGAGGCGGGGGCGAAGCGCCTGCTGGCGGCACGCGCCCAGGCGGCCTTCACCAGCACCGAAGACCTGGCGCTGCGGGCCGAACTCGATGCCCGGGACATGGCGGCGCTGGCCGCGGCCGATGCCCTGATGTCGCTCTCGGGCCATCGCCGGCAGCAGGTGTGGGATGCCACCGCGCAGCGCCGCGCGCCGGCCCTGCTCAAGGGCGTGCCGATCGACGAGCCGTCCTTGCAGTTGACGCCCGCGCCCGAGGGCGAGGAGATCGTCGGCGACTACGCCTCGCTCGGTCTCACGCTGCGCCGCCATCCGCTGGCGCTGCTGCGTTCGCGGCTGGCGCGGATGCGGCTCATGAGCGCCGAGCAGCTGCGCCCGCTGCCCAGCGGCCAGACCGTGCGCGCCTGCGGCATCGTCAAGGGCCGCCAGCGTCCGCAGACCGCCAACGGCACGATCTTCGTCACGCTCGAGGACGAGACCGGCAACGTCAACGTGATCGTCTGGAGCCACGTGGTCGAGGCTTGGCGCGAGCCGCTGCTCAAGTCGCAGCTGCTGGCGGTGCAGGGCACCTGGCAGCGCGACGTCGACAGCGGCGGCGAGGTGCGCCACCTGGTGGCGACCGGCTTCAAGGACCTGACGCCGCTGCTCGGGCGGCTGGCGGACAGCAACAAGAGCAGGGATTTCCACTAAGCGCTCCAGCGCGAAGTCGACTTGTCATTTCGGCCGGTATGACTCAGCCGATCCTGCGGTGCCAGGCGGCGTAGATGCCTGCCAGGACCGCAATGACGGCGAGGACCTCGAACCCGTCCAGCGAGGCCATGAACGTGGCCTGCTGTTCCATCACGCGCGCGAGGCTGGCCAGCGCCATCGTGTGTGCCTCGGCCGCCGCGTGGCCTGTGGCAACGAAACCGCGTGTGAGTGCGTCGAGCGCTTGCACAAAACCCGGATTCGAAGGCGTCGTGGCTTCGCTCAACCGCGTCTCGTGCAGCGCGATGCGGTGCTGCTGCAACGCGATGAAGGTGGCGGTCGCGAACGAGATGGCGAGTTGGCGCACGAGGTTCTTGAGCCGGTAGCTGTGGGCAAAGGCGTCGTCGTTGAAGGCGCGGAAGGTCATGCCCCCGACTGGCAGCATGACGAACAGCGGAATGGTGCCGTAGAGCACCAGCGGCACCACGAGGTGCAGGCGGTCGACCTGCGGCGTGATCTGCGTGAACCACCAGGCCGAGAGGGTAGCGAAGGCAAAACCCGAGACGACGAGCCAGCGCTGACGCTTGACGCGCCGCGCGTACTTGAGGTGCAGGAAGATGGTCAATGCACCCAGGAGGGACATCGAACCGGTGAAGTAGCCAGTGTCGCCGACAGTGAAACCGAGGCCGCCTTCCATGAGGCGGGGCAGCAGCAAGCTCATGCCCGTGGAGAGGTAGTAGAAGACGATGTAGAGCGCCAGTCCGGCCTGAAAGCTCGATTCGCGCAGCACGCTCAAGCGCATGAGCGGCGCAGGATGGCGCCACTGGTGCCAGGCGAACCACGCGATGCCTGCGACGCTCGCGATGGTGAGTCCGATGAGCGTGGGCGAGCCGGAGAAGAGCTCGAAGCGAGTCCGGGTGACGACCACCTGCAGCGCCGCCTGAGTGAGCGCGAACACGATGCAGGCGACGTAGTGGGGCTCGGTTCTTTCGTGCGGCTCGAGGTCGCCTACGTCGGGCAGCGTGCGAAGCGCGGCAATGCCGGCAAGCGCCGCGAAAGGCACGGAGACGACGAAGAGCGAGCGCCATTCGAAGTGGGTGACGAGGAATGCGCCGATGATCGATGCGAGCGCACCGGCGAAGGTGACGGACACCGCGAAGGAGCTCAGCGCCGAGGGCTGGCGTTGAGGCGGGATGCCGACCTGGATGAGGATGCGGCAGGCGCCGAGCATGGGGCCGACGAAGTAGCCCTGGAAGCCGCGCGCCAACATGAGCTGAATCGGCGTCTCGGCGAGCGCCGCGCAGATTCCGCCAATGCCGAAGGCGAACATGCAGGTGGCAATGTAGCGACGGTATCCGACGCGTTCGACCCAGGCGTGCTCCTGAAGAATGCCGAGCACTGCGCACAGCGCATAGGCGCTCGAGGCCCAAATGAGCTCGTCGGCGGTGGCGCTCACACCGCCCGCGATATAGCTCGAGAAAAAAGAAAACAGGGCGCTGTCGAAATAGTCGATGGCGATGACGAGGCCGAGGACCAGCGGCGCGAAGGCTGCGAAGTCGATGGAACGCCTCGGCGCGGGGATGGGGGTAGCGGGTTGCAAGAGGATGCGCTGAGAGATGACGAGAAGCCCTCTCCGCGTTCGGAGACCGTCATGGAGGGAAGGGCAAAAAAAAGGCCCGCGGTCGGCAGCGGGCCGTGGGTTGATTCGGCGGGAAATTACCGGCCGGCGTGCCGCGCGTCCGACCCGGTTGCCTTGAGTTGTGACGGAAGCGTGCTGTTCACGAACGCTTCGCGATACTCGTTCTGGTTCGGCGAGTGGGCTGCCGCAATGGCAGCGGCGCGAACGCCCGAGCGGTCGGCCGAAGCAGTCAGCGCCGGCGCCACGTGCGACGAAGCGGCATCGCTGTACGGATTCCCGCTCCGAGCGGCGATCACGGCCTGGGACTGGACATCGGCGCGGCTGTTGGCCGAAACGGGGGCATGCACGCCGCCGTAGGTTTCGGCTTGAGCGCCGGCGACGGCGAGAACCGAAAGGGCGGCGGCTGCGATGAGTTTCGAGGGATTCATTTTTGGATTCGTTCCTGGATCTGGTTTTGAAGAATGTCTCGACCGGTCACGCATGGATCCCGGCCGAACGGATCAGTTGGCACTGTTCTGCTAGCGACAACCCGCCACAGTTATATGCGTATAAACCCTGTGAAATGCGATCGCGATGTTCACGGGACTGAAACAATCGAGCGGTTATCGGAGGTCGAATAAAACTCCAAATGCAACGGCTCTCCGTGCAGTTCCCACAGGCGAGAACGCGAATTTTCAAGGTCAGGATTGCGCTGCTTCATCTCAATCGAGAAGAAGCGGATCCAAGTATCAAACTATCTTTCACTGGCGTTAATCAGATAAATCTGAAAAGGCGAACACTCATTCCCAATAAAAAGAGGAAAAAAATCTCCAACGCAGAGAAATGACTCATTTGAATCATGGGGTTTTCTTGGAGATGCGAGGCGCGAATGGCTTCGCATCGATCGCAAGTCGCCGTCCTATCGCGGCGCTTGCCGCTCCTGCGCAGTCACCGATCGCGTGATGAGCCGCCCATCGCGCAACACCGACACCTCCACGCTGCGGCCGATGCGGTCTGCGCTCAAGAGCCGCAGCAGGTCGTCGGCACCCGCGACCACCCTGTCGTCCAGCGCCACGAGAACGTCGCCGACGCGCAGTCCTGCCTGTTCCGCCGCGCTGCCGGGTTGCACCTCGCCGATGCGCACCGCATTCGCGCCCGAGTGGATCGCGAGGGCGACGCGGCGTGGAAGCGGCACCGTCTGCGCCGCGATGCCGAGGTGCGCGCGCCGCACGCGGCCATGGGCGATGAACTCGCCGATCACGAAACCCGCGGTGTTGCTCGATACCGCGAACGCGAGCCCTTGCGCGCCCGCGATCATCGCCGTGTTGATGCCCACCACCTGGCCCGAAGCCGCCACCAGGGCGCCGCCGGAGTTGCCGGGGTTCAGCGCCACGTCGGTCTGGATCACGTCGTCGATCAGGTGCCCGCTCTGCGAGCGCAGGGAACGGCCGAGCGCCGAGACGATGCCCGCGGTGATCGTCGATTCGAAGCCCAGCGGATTGCCGATGCCCACCACCAGATGGCCGCGCTTGAGCATCTTCGAATCGCCGAGCCGGGCAGTGGCGGCGCCGCGCGGCAGTTCCACGCGCAGCAGCGCGAGATCGGTCGCGGGATCGTCGCCGATCACCTCGGCTTCGCGGTCGCCGGCTTCGGTGCTGCCCACGCGCACGCGGCGCGCGCCGGCGACCACGTGGCTGTTCGTCAGCACGAGCCCGTCGTTGGCGATGACCACGCCCGAGCCCAGCCCGCCGCGCCTCCCCGGCGGGCCGCTCTGCACCCGCACCACCGCGGGACCGACGCTGTCGGCCACGCCGGCTACCGCGCGCGAGTAGGCGTCGAGCAGCGCCTCCTGCCGCGCCTCGGGCAGGCCGCTTTCGTCGGGGGCGTCGGTGGCGGGGCGTTCGTCGAACATGGGAATCCTCAAAGATGGATGACGCCCTGGCGCACGGCCTGGGCCACGGCGTCGGTGCGGCCGGTGGCGTCGAGCTTGTCGAGCAGCGAGCCGACGTGGAACTTGGCGGTGTGGACCGAGATGCCCAGCCGGCGCGCGATGCCCTTGTTCGAGGCGCCCTCGGCCAGCAGGTCCAGCACCTCGAGTTCGCGCCGGGTCAGGGCCGAGTCGGGCTCGGGCGCGGGCTGCGCGGGGGCCGTCGCGAGCCGCAGGTCGGCCGGCTCGCCGGGCCGCGCCAGCCGCAGTTCCGGCAGGGGCGCCAACAGCGCGAGCAGACGCTCCGACAGTCGCGGGTCGGCGATGTCGAGCGCGATCACGATCGGGTCCTGCGCGGTCGTCATGCTCAATCGGCCGGCCTTTCGCCCACGATGAGCTGCGCCTCGAGCGGCTCGCCGCCTCGTTGCAGCGACAGCCGGACCACGCTGCCGACGCTGCTCGGACCGAGCGCGCGCAGCAGCCGGCGCACGCTGTGCACCGGCTCGCCGTTCCAGGCCAGCAGCAGGTCGCCCTGGCGCAGTCCGGCGGCCGCGCCGGGGCCGTCGGCGGCCACGCCCATCACCATGGCGCCGAAGCCCGTCGGCTCGACCTTCACCGCTTGCAGCGCCAGGCCGAGGTAGCCGCGCGGCACCCGGCCGTGGGCCGCCAGCAGGCCGGCCACGCGCTCGATCGTCGGGCCCGGGATCACCAGCACGCGGCGGCGCGGGCCGAACACCGTCATGCCGATGGCCCGGCCGCGCGCATCCAGCGCCAGGCCGCCTTCGGCGCTGCGCCGCAGTCGCAGGTCGAGTTCGATCCGGGCGTCGATGTCGCCGCCGCGCAGGCTGCGCCAGGCCGGTCCGGCCAGCGCCACGACGCCGGCGGCCGCGACCGTGGTGCCGTCGGCGGCGCCGACGCCGAGCGCGATGGCGCCGCTTTGCACCGGCGGTGCATCGAAGGCGGCGGGAGTGGGCGAGGCGCCGGCGATGCGCAGCAGCGCGATGTCCGTGGCGGGATCGCGGCCGACCAGCGTTGCGGCCGCGTGCCTGCCATCGGGCAGCCCGACGGCCAGTTCCACCTCGTCGGGAATCGCTTCCTCGCAGGTCACGATCAGCCCTTCGCGCCAGGCGAATCCGCTGGCGCGTACCCGCCCCGGTGGCACGGACTGCACCGCGACCACGCTGCGCGAGGCCTGGGCCACGGCGCCGGCCATGGCGGTCGACAACTGTTCGATCAGCGTCGGGGAAGAAGGGTCGATGGACATGGGAGCTCCTTAGATGGCTTCATTGTGGGAAGCCACAAGGCCCGCGGTAACTGCCCGCATGGGCAGGCGGACTCATGTCGGTTGCGCATCAATGCCCGCACTCGATTTCATCGAGGAGAAGGCGTCTGCAGGTCTAGCATCGACGCACGACGAGGTGCGATCATGGTGCTGAATTTTCAAGGTGCGAACAGCGGTGCGACGCCCGTGCCGGGCGCGCACGCGCCCGCAACGCGGGCCGCCGAAGCAAGGCCGGCGCCCACGCCTGCGCCTGCGCTGGGGCGCCGCGCCGATCGCACCGATCCGATCGCCGAATTCTTCGTCCGCGCGGCCGAAGACCGCTACCGCGCCTGGGACGCCGTCGCCGATGTGGCGCACTGGCTCAGCGTGGCGGTCGGCGGCGCCTTCATGGCGGCAGCCGCGCTCGGCTGGTTCTAGAAGCCGTAGAGCGCAGCCGGGTTGTCGACCAGCATCCGATCGCTCGAGTTTTCGCTAACCTGTCGCGATGAACGCCATCGCCTTGCAGCCCACCCGTGCCGGCGCGCCGATCGGGCCGCCGCCCCCGGCGCCCGACCTGCCGGTGCCGCCGCCCACCCTCCCGCCGCCCGCTCCCGCGGGCGACCCGCCGGCTGTCGATCCGCCGCAGGTCGAGCCGGGTGCGCCACCACCGGTCGCCGACCCGCCGCCGGGCGCGTCGGCGCTCGGCCGGCTGCATGCGCGGCGGCTGCGCGAGGTCCATCGCTCGGCCGGCTGGCCCTGCTGCGACGCGATCGAAGTCGACCTGCTCGCCGCGGGCTTGCTGGCGCGCGTGCGTTCGGCCCAGGGCCACGAGACCCTGCGCCTGACCGATGCGGGCATCGCCCAGCTGGCGCGCACAGGCGTGGTCAACCGGGCCGCGCTGTCGCGGCACGAAGCGCTGGTCGAGCAGGTCGCGCGCGAGATGACGCGCGCCGGGCGCCTGGCCTGGCGCGGCTTGAGCCTGCGGGCCCGCCTGGCCGGTGCGGCCGAGGGCGACAAGCCACGCTGGTGCATCGCCCGGCCCGATGTCTTCTCGATCCGCAATACCAGCGTCGAGGCCTATGCGCAGCCGATCGTGCACGAGGTCAAGGTCAACCGGGCCGACCTGCTGAGCGACCTTCGCAAGCCCGACAAGCGCGCCGCCTACCTGGACCTCGGCGGCGAGTGCTGGTACGTGCTGGGCTGCGACGCCAAGGGGCGTCCGATCGGCGAGCCGGACGAGATCCCGGCCGAATGCGGCGTGCTGATCGCGCAGCAGGGGCGGCTGGTGGTCGCGCGCTCGGCGGCGCACCGCCCGCTGCCGAGAATCCCGTTCGCGGTCTGGATGGCCCTGGCCAAGGCGCAGCCCGTGGCCGGCTTCGACGACGAGATGCAAGGGCTTCTGAGCGAATTCGGCGAGTGAGACGCGTTCGTCGTCATGGCATCCGGCCGCGGCCGGGCCGGGCGGAAGCCCTCACGCATCGCGCCGGCTCGGCTTTGCGTAGCGCCGCATCGCGTGCAGTCCGTCCTTGAGCTTGAGGAAGGGCGTCTCGATCAGCCAGTAGCTCAGCGTGGCGGCCGCGAACGCCTGCACGATGTTGAGCGGGAAGCCCCAGGTGGCGGGCGAAGCGTTGTGCAGAAACAGCTGCTGCCAAAGGTAGAGGCTGTACGAAATCGTGCCGACGAAGACGAACACCCGGGTGCGCAGCAACCCGCACAGCCAGAAATTCTTCAGGTGGGTGAGTGCGACGACGATCAGCGCCATGAGGGCGGCGTTGAAGGTGGTTCCATAGGTGTTAGACCAGTACCTGCCCAGGTTCACCGAGGGCAGTGCCAGCAGCAGGACGAACAACAGGCCCACCAGCAGATTCCGGTACTTGACCGAATCGAGAAAAGCCTTGATCGGCTCTCGCTTCAACGAGGCGTAGCAGCCGATCAGGATCGAGTCGACACCCGTGTGCAGCATCATTCCCAACTGGCCTCGAAGGCCGGGCGCCAGGAAGTAGGACACGACCCTGACCATCGGGATGGCAAGGATGAGCACGGGAAGCAGCTTCTCGCTCTTGCGCAGCAGGATGAAGATCAGCAGCGGTGGCCAGAACCAGTAGAACTGCTCTTCGAGCGCGAGGCTCCAGAAATGGCCGAGATACCAGGCGCCTTCGAGGTGGGCGTTGTTGACCGGCCCGATCCCCAGCATTTCCGCGTAGTTCCAGGTGTAGGTGGCGGCAAAGACGAATTGCTGCCATGCGATATCGATCAGCCCGGCGTACGACAGCAGGACCAGCACGATGAGGAAGGCATAGAAGGCCGGCCAGATCCGCAGCGCGCGCCGCAGGTAGAACTGCCAGAGGTCGATCCGGCTCCTGCTCCTGAACTCGGCCTCAAGGATGCCGGTGATCAGGAAACCGCTCAGGACGAAGAAGATCTGCACGCCCAACGCTCCGCTCGAGAAGAAGTTGAGCGGCGCGAGCCATCCGTGGTAGCCGTCGGGGGCCGTGTCGTGCGCGTGTCCGAACACCACCATCATCACGGCGACGCACCGAAGGCCGGTCAGTTCAGGAACTCTGGTCATTTCATTCCCAGGACAAGGGTCTGGACGGGGTTTTCGGCGCCGACGGACAGCCGCGGTGAAGGTCGGTAACCGGATGCTACATTTATATCACTTTTGCATTACAACGTGACACTATTTGAGGCAGCATGAGGCGCCGGCGAGACGGCCGGCGGTGGTGGCTAGAATGCTGCTGTCCAGGAATGCGGGTGTAGTTCAATGGTAGAACGGCAGCTTCCCAAGCTTCATACGAGGGTTCGATTCCCTTCACCCGCTCCACTTCCTGCGCCGCTCGCAGCGCCGATGGGTCCCATTCCATGAAACTTCGATTTCTGAAGCCGGATTCCACGCCCCTGGCCAGCACCGACACCTCGCTGATCGAATCCCTCAGGGCCGAGCTGCTGAAGCGCCCGGGCGTCGTCGAAGAAGAGGACCCGGCCCTGGCCGATGCCCTGGTGATCCGCGAGCCGTGGGCCTTCAGGGAGTGGCGCTACATCGACAAGCTCATCGCCGATCCGGTGGTCGGCCGCTTCTCCCACAAGGTCTACAGCGTCAACTGCGACGATGCCGCCGCGGGTTTGCTGCGCGGCATCTACAACTGCCTGCCGCGAAGCCGGTTCGATCCAACGCTGCACGCGGCGACGCCTTTCCTCTCGCAGCCCAACGAGCTGGTGTTCGCGCATGCAGGAAGCTCGCGCGGCCCGGCCGCCTTCCTGGGCACCTGGCGCGGCAATCCCAAGTCCAACCGGCGGGTGAGGGGCCGCCTGCTGGATCTCTATGCCGCGTCGACGCGCTTCAAGATCGAATCGACCGAAAGCTGGCTCAACCACGGTGCCGACGAAAAGCTTCGCTACGTCGAGTTGCTGCGCGCCGGCCAGTTCTCGCTGTGCCCGGGCGGATGGGCGGCCGCGTCGATGCGGATCTTCGAGAGCATGGCGCTGGGTGTCGCGCCGGTGATCCTCGCCGACGAGTTCGTCGAGCCGGCGGGACCCGACTGGCAGGCGTTCTCGCTGCGCGTCAGGGAGCGCGACCTGGGCTCGCTCGAAACGATCCTCCAGGCGCATTCGGGCCGCCACGAGGAGATGGGCGCCCGCGCCTACGAAGCCTGGAAGCAGCATTTTCATCCCGACCTCCTGATCGGCTACTACGCCGATGCCTTGCTCGGCTGCATCCGGGCCAACGCGGGATCCGGTTCGCCCGACGAAGACATCGAGCGCTGGCGCTCGCGGCGCATGTACAAGGCCAACGGATGGACCACACCGCAACGGCTGTCGAACAAGCTCAAGCGTCTCTTGCGGGTCTAGATTGACGCCGCCGATGTCGCTGCGTGAGTCGCTGCGCTCGCTGGTGTGGCTCGCCGTCGGGCTGTGCGTGGCCGCGGGCGCCGCTTTCTGGCAGGCCAGCTACAACAGGTCGCTGGCCGAAACGCGCTTCGAGGCCATCTCGCAGCGCGCGGTGGAGCGGGTGGCAGCCCGCATGCATGCCTTCGAGTACGGCTTGCGCGGCGCGCGCGGTGCGGTGATCGCGGCCGGCGGCGAGGCCGGCATCACGCGGCTTCACTTTGCGCAGTACAGCGCGTCGCAGGACATCGAGCGCGAGTTCCCGGGCGCCAGCGGATTCGGCTTCGTGCGCCGCGTGCCGGTCGACCATGAGGCGGACTTCGTCGCCGCCGCCCGACGCGACGGCAAGCCTGACTTCCACATCCACCAGATCGGACCCAACGCGGGCGAGCGCTTCGTCATCCAGTACTTCGAGCCCTCCGATTCCGCCGTTCCCGCGATCGGGCTCGACCTCGCTTCCGAGCCGCGACGCCGCGCGGCCGCCGAGCGCGCGATGCGGTCCGGCGAGATCGCGATGACGGCGCCGATCACGCTGGTGCAGTCCTCGCCGGGGCCGCGCTCGGTGCTGCTGCTGCTGCCGGTCTACGAGATCGAAGCGCCGCTCGACGCGCTCCAGCAGCGCGATCGACGGTCGCTGCCGGCACGGGGCACGCCCGAGGAGACCATCGGCTGGATCTACACGCCGGTCGTGCCCGCCGAGGTGCTGAAGGATTTCGACTTCGAGGGGGGGCAGTTCGCGATCAGCCTGGCCGACGCGACGGACGGCGCCGAGCCCGATCTCTTCTTCGTCTCGCCCCAGCAGCCGGCCGCGGCCGGCCAGCTCAGGAGCGTGCTGCCGCTGGAGCTCTACGGGCGGACCTGGAAAGTGGACGTGGTGGCCAAGCCGCAGTTCCTGAAGCAGCTCAACCTGCGCAGCCCCTGGCCGGTGTTCCTGATCGTCGCGACGGTGGCCCTGCTGGTGGCGCTGCTGTCCTTCATCGGCCAGCTGACCGAGCGCCGCAAGCTGCGCGAAAGTGAACAGCGCTCACGGCTGGCGGCCATCGTGACCAGCTCCAACGACGCCATCATCGGCTGCGGCCTGGACGGACGGATCACCGACTGGAATGACGCCGCGGCGAAGATCTTCGGCTACTCAGCCGAAGAGGCGATCGGGCGGGTGACCCACGCCCTGCTGATGCCGGCCGACCACCAGCACGAAGAAGAGGCGTTGCTGCGCCACGTCGCCGAAGGCCGATCGGTGGCCGCGTTCGAGACCTTCCGGCGGCACCGCGACGGGATGCCGGTGGCGGTTTCCGTGGCGGCAGCCCCGATCCGATCGGCCGATGGCGGGGTGATCGGCGCTGCCCAGACCGTGCGCGACATCACGCACGAGAAAGCGACCAAGGCGCGCATCCTCGAGCTCAACGCGACCCTCGAGCAGCAGGTGAGCGAACGCACGGCGCAGCTGGTGGCCCTGTCGACGCGCGAGCGCGCCATCCTGGCCGATGCCGCGAGCGCCATCATCGCGACCGACGTCGACGGCGTGGTGACCCTGTTCAACCCCGCGGCCGAAGCCCTGCTGGGCTACACGGCGGGCGAGGTGGTCGACCGCTTCGAGATGATCCGGTTCCACGACCCGGCCGAAGTCCGTGCCCGTGCCGAGGCACTCGCCGCCGGGCTCGACCGGCCGCTGCGCGTCGGCGAGGTCTTCGCCCATGCCGAGGGCGGATTCGGCGCCCATCCCCGGGACTGGACCTGGGTGCGCAAGGACGGCCGCCGCCTGCCGGTGCACCTGAACGTGAGCCCGCTGCGCGACGATGCCAACGCGGTGGTCGGCTTCATCGCGATCGGCTCCGACCTCTCGGAGCGCAAGCTGGCCGAAGAAAAGCTGCGCAGCAACGAACGCTTCATGCGCATCGTGACCGACAACATCCCGGGCATCGTCGCCTACTGGACGACCGACATGCGCTGCACCTTCGCCAACAGCGCCTACCAGCGCTGGCTGGGACGCTCGGCCGAGCAGATGGTCGGCACCACGCAGCTGGAGCTGCTCGGCCCCGAGCAGTTCGGCATCAACGAGCCCCACATGCGCGCCGCGCTCGCCGGCGAGGAGCAGCGCGTGATGCGCACGCGAACCCTGGCCGACGGATCGGTCGCGCACTACTGGCTGCACTACATTCCCGACCGCGACGAGGCCGGCGTGGTGCAGGGCTTCATCTCGGTGGCGGTGGACGTGACCGACATGCGCCGGGCGCAGGAGCAGCTCGAGGTGCTGAACCTGGCGCTCAAGGAACGCAGCGCGCAGGCCGAGTCGGCGAACCGGGCCAAGAGCGAATTCCTGGCCAACATGAGCCACGAGATCCGCTCGCCGCTGAACGCCGTGATCGGGCTGGCCTACCTGCTGCGGCAGACCCGGCTGGACGACACGCAGCGCGACTTCCTGCAGAAGATCGACGCCGCCAGCAGCGCACTCCTGGGCGTGATCAACGATGTCCTCGACATCTCGAAGATCGAGGCCGGAGAGATGGCGCTCGACGAATCCGGCTTCAAGCTGCAGGAGCTGCTCGAGGGCGTCATGTCGATGGCCTCGGTCAATGCCGGCGGCAAGGACATCGCGTTGCGGCTGGAGCGCGAGAACGGCCTGCCGGCGCAGTTGCGCGGCGACCAGACGCGGCTGCGCCAGATCCTGGTCAACCTGATGAGCAACGCAGTCAAGTTCACGGCCGAGGGCGCGGTGCGCCTGTGCGTGACGCTCGAGGAGCGGCAGGGCCGGCGGGTGCGCCTGCGCTTTGCCGTGATCGATACCGGCATCGGCATCGAGGCGCAGGTGCTGGACCGGATCTTCGCGCCTTTCACGCAGGCCGACACCTCCACCACGCGCCGCTTCGGCGGCACCGGGCTGGGGCTTTCGATCGTCAAGCAGCTGACCGAACTGATGGGCGGCGAGATCGGCGTCGCGAGCACGCCGGGCCAGGGCAGCGACTTCTGGGTCGTGCTCCCGCTGGAGATTGCCGACGACACGGCGACGGCGGCGCCCGCGCAGGCCGACCTGGCGGACATCCGGGTGCTGGTGGTGGACGACAGCCCGGTCAACCTGCTGGTCTGCCAGAGCATCCTGGTGCGCGCGGGCGCCGAGGTCAGCCTGGCGAAGGACGGCCGCGAAGCGGTCGAGAAGCTGCGGGCGGACCCCGCCGCCTTCGACGTGGTGCTGATGGACGTGCACATGCCGGCGCTCGACGGCAACGAGGCGACCCGGCTGATCCGCGGCGAACTCGGCCTGATCGCGCTGCCGGTGATCGCGCTGACCGCGAGCGCGCTGGTGGCCGAGCGCCTGCGGGCCTTCGAGGCCGGCATGAACGATTTCGTCAGCAAGCCCTTCGACGCCGAAGTGCTCATGCGCACGGTGCGGCGCTGCGTTGACCAGGCGCGGGCAGGGGGGCTGGCGGGGGCGCCGGAGGACGCGGCGCCGCCGGCCCCGGCCCCGGCGGCGGCGCCGGTGGTGTCCGTCCTGCGTCCCGAAGACCTGGCGGCGCTGATCGGCGCCCTGCGCGAGCGCAGCGCCTCCGCGCTGCCGCGCCTCGACGAACTGGCGCCGGCGCTGCGGGCCCACCTCGGCGAGCAGCGCTTCGGCGCCCTCGAGCGGGCGATGCAGACGCTGCGGTTCCGGCGTGCCGCCGAGATACTCGAAGGGGCCGACGCGGGCGGGCAGGCCCGAAACCTATAATCGCAGGCTCCAGCAGATCAAGCAGTCAGGTGGGTTCGAAGCAGGGGCTGCCCCCATCCGGCCGCCGTTGCACAAGCGAAAACCCAAGATGAGCCAGCCCACCTTCAGCGTCGCCGACATCCGCAAGTCGTTCCTCGATTTCTTCGCGACCAAGGGCCACACCGTCGTGCCCTCCAGTTCGCTGGTGCCGGGCAACGACCCGACCCTGATGTTCACGAACTCCGGCATGGTCCAGTTCAAGGACGTGTTCCTCGGCAGCGACCGCCGCCCCTACGTGCGCGCCGCCTCGGTCCAGGCCTGCCTGCGCGCCGGCGGCAAGCACAACGACCTCGAGAACGTCGGCTACACCGCGCGCCACCACACCTTCTTCGAGATGCTGGGCAACTGGAGCTTCGGCGACTACTTCAAGCGCGAGTCGCTCAAGTGGGCGTTCGAGCTCCTGACCGAGGTCTACAAGCTGCCCGCCGAGAAGCTCTGGGCCACGGTCTACATCGAGGATGACGAGGCCTACGATATCTGGACCAAGGAAATCGGCCTGCCGCCCGAGCGCGTGGTGCGCATCGGCGACAACAAGGGCGGCCGCTACATGTCCGACAACTTCTGGATGATGGCGGACACCGGCCCCTGCGGTCCGTGCAGCGAGATTTTTTACGACCACGGCCCAGGGATCGCCGGCGGCCCGCCCGGCAGCCCCGACGAAGACGGCGACCGCTACATCGAGATCTGGAACAACGTGTTCATGCAGTTCGACATGCAGCCCGACGGCAGCGTCAAGCCGCTGCCGGCGCCCTGCGTCGACACCGGGATGGGCCTCGAGCGGCTGGCCGCGATCCTGCAGCACGTGCACAGCAACTACGAGATCGATCTGTTCGACGCCCTCATCAAGGCGGCGTCGCGCGAGACCGGCGAGAAGGACCTGGGCAACAAGAGCCTGCGCGTGATCGCCGACCACATCCGCGCCACGGCGTTCCTGGTGGCCGACGGCGTGATCCCGTCGAACGAAGGCCGTGGCTACGTGCAGCGCCGGATCGTGCGCCGCGCCATCCGCCACGGCTACAAGCTGGGCCAGAAGAAACCCTTCTTCCACAAGCTGGTGCCCGACCTGGTGGCGCTGATGGGCGATGCCTATCCCAAGCTGCGCGCCGACGAGCAACGCATCACCGCCACCCTGAAGGCCGAGGAAGAACGCTTCTTCGAGACCCTGGCCAACGGCATGGAAATCCTCGATGCGGCACTGGCCGATGGCGCCAAGGTGCTGCCTGGCGAGGTCGCCTTCAAGCTGCACGACACCTACGGCTTCCCGCTCGACCTGTCGGCGGACGTCTGCCGCGAGCGCAACGTGGCGGTCGACGAGGCCGGCTTCAACGCCGCCATGGAAAAGCAGAAGGCCGCCGGCCGCGCGGCCGGCAAGTTCAAGATGGAACGTGCCGTCGAATACGGCGGCGCCGGCAACGTCTTCACGGGCTACGAGCATCTCGAAGAGAAGGCGACCGTGGTCGCGCTGTACTTCGAAGGCGCGCCGGTTGCGCAGTTGAACGAAGGCCAGCCGGGCATCGTGGTCCTCGACACCACGCCGTTCTACGCCGAGAGCGGCGGCCAGGTCGGCGACCAGGGCGTGCTGGTGGCCGAAGGCCTGCAGTTCGGCGTCGAGGACACGCAGAAGATCAAGGCCGACGTGTTCGGCCACCACGGCACCCAGACCCAGGGCACGCTGAAGGTCGGCGATGCGGTCACGGCCCGGGTCGACACCGATCGCCGCGCCGCCACCATGCGCAACCACAGCGCGACCCACCTGATGCACAAGGCGCTGCGCGAGGTGCTGGGCGAGCATGTGCAGCAGAAGGGCTCGCTGGTCGACGCCGACAAGACGCGCTTCGACTTCGCGCACAACGCCGCCGTCACCTCCGGCCAGATCCTCGAGATCGAACGCCGCGTGAATGCCGAGATCCTCGCCAACCACGCGACCCAGGCCCGGCTGATGGACATGGAGTCGGCCCAGAAGACCGGCGCCATGATGCTGTTCGGCGAGAAATACGGCGAGACCGTGCGGGTGCTCGACATCGGCAGCAGCCGCGAGCTCTGCGGCGGCACGCACGTTTCGCGCACCGGCGACATCGGGCTCTTCAAGATCACCAGCGAAGGCGGCGTGGCCGCCGGCGTGCGCCGGATCGAGGCGGTGACCGGCGCCAACGCGCTGGCCTACCTGCAACAGCTCGAGGCCACGGTGCACAGCGCGGCCGCGACGCTGAAGACGCCGGCCTCGGAGCTGCAGGGCCGGCTCGCGCAGGTGCTCGAGCAGGTGAGGGCGCTGGAGCGCGAGGTCGGCTCGCTCAAGGGCAAGCTCGCCTCGTCCAAGGGCGACGAGCTGCTGGCGCAGGCGGTCGACGTCAACGGCGTCAAGGTGCTGGCGGCCAAGCTCGACGGCGCCGACGCCAAGACCTTGCGCGACACGATGGACAAGCTCAAGGACAAGCTCAAGACCGCGGCGATCGTCCTGGCGGCGGTCGACGGCGGCAAGGTCCAGATCGCGGCCGGCGTCACGGCCGACACCATGGGCCGCGTGAAGGCCGGCGAGCTGGTCAACTTCGTCGCCCAGCAGGTCGGCGGCAAGGGCGGCGGCAAGGCCGACATGGCGATGGCCGGCGGCACCGACGCATCGGGCGTCCCGGCGGCGCTGAAGTCGGTGCAAGGCTGGGTCGCCGAGCGCCTCTAGCCATGGGGAGCGACGACGCGGCGCTCGACATCCTCGTGATGGGCGCCGGCACCATCGGCTCGTTCATCGGCGGCAGCCTGGCGGCATCGGGGGTACGTGTCGGCTTCGTCGGCCGGCCGCGCGTACTCGGTGCCCTGGCGCTGCAGGGCCTCACGCTGACCGACCTTGAAGGCCGTCGCACCCACGTGCCGCCAGCCGAGCTGCATCTCTTCGAACGCGTCCCCACCGACATCCGGCCGGCACTGGTTCTGCTCACGGTCAAGAGCGGCGCCACCGCCGAAGCCGCGGTCGAACTCGCCGCGGCGCTGCCGACCGGCACGCCCGTGGTGTCGCTGCAAAACGGCGTGGCCAACGCGCGCGTCGCCGCCGAGGCCGGGCCGGGCCTGCGGGTGCTGCCGGCCATGGTGCCCTACAACGTGGCCGAAGTCGGGCCCGCGGCCTTCCATCGCGGCACCGAAGGACGGCTGGCGGCCCAGGACGATGCCGCGCTGCGGCCCTGGGTGGCGGTGTTCGAACGCGCCGGGGTGCCGATCGATTTGCATGCCGACCTGCTGCCGGTGCAGTGGGGAAAGCTGCTCTTCAATCTCAACAATCCGGTCAACGCACTGTCTGGCCTGCCGCTGCGCGAGGAGTTGCTGCAGCGCGGCTACCGGCGTTGCTTCGCGGCGCTGATCGACGAGGCGCTGGCCGTGCTCGGGCGCGCCGGCATCACGCCGGCGCAACTGGGCGCGGTGCCGCCGGCGCGAATTCCGCCGATCCTGCGGCTGCCGACGCCGCTGTTCCGGCTGGTCGCGGCGCGGATGCTGCGCATCGATGCCAAGGCGCGCTCCAGCATGGCGGACGACCTCGCGCTGGGCCGGCGGACCGAGATCGATGTGCTCAGCGGCGAGGTGGTGCGGCTGGCCCAGAGCCACGGCATGCAGGCGCCGCTCAATGCGCGGATGGTCGAGCTGGTGGAGGCCTGGCCGGCCCGCCGCGAACGCTGGCCGGCGCGGCAGTTGCTGACTCAGTTGGGGTTGTAGCGTCCTTCGCGGTTCTCCACCCGCCGAGTGCCGGGGCGGGTGCGGAGGGCGGTGGGTAGCCCCCTCCGCGAATGTCCCCCGCCTTCGGCTCCTCCTTTATTTCGCTGCGGGGGCTACCCACCGCCCTCCGCACGGGACAAGCCGCGTCGTGCAGCCGATCGACGACCGCCGTGATGGATCACGTCGATGGTGTGCTCTGCGCAGCGAAATAAAGGAGGAGGCCGCAGGCCGGGGGACATTCGCGGAGCAGAGTACGCCGTCGGCGTGAGCCCGCCCCGAAGCAACCGCCCCGAATCATCCGCCCTCGTGGCGTCAGGCCACCGACGGCTTCCGTCCCTTGCGATAGAGGATCAGCGTCGCCATCAAGCCGCAGACCGCCGCTACGCTGAGCCACCAGGCCGGCGCCGCCTTGTCGCCGGTGGTCTCGATCAGCCAGGTCGAGATCGCCGGCGTGAAGCCGCCGAAGACCGCGGTCGCCAGGCTGTAGGCGAGCGAGAAGCCGACCACCCGGACCTCGACCGGCATCACCTCGGTCAGGGCCACGACCATGGCGCCGTTGTACATGCCGAACAGGAACGAGAACCACAGCAGCACGTCGAGCATGCGGCCGAAGCTGGGCGCCGCAGCCAGCCAGTGCATCGCCGGATAAGCCGTGAAGATGGCGAGCAGCGTGACCGCCAGCAGCAGCGGCTTGCGGCCGATGCGGTCGGACAGGGCGCCGCCGATCGGCAGCCAGATGAAGTTGGTGACGGCCACCAGCAGGGTCACGATCAGGCTGTCGCGCGCGCTCAGGTGCAGCACGGTGCGCCCGAAGGTCGGCGTGTAGACCGTGATCAGGTAGAAGGTGGTGGTGGTCATCGCGACCAGCAGCATCCCGCACAGCACCACGCGCCAGTTGCGGGCCATCGACTGGAACACCTCGCGGGTCGTCGGGTGGTGCTTGCGGGCCTGGAAGGCCTCGGTCTCCTGGAGCGAGCGGCGCAGCACGAAGATGCACGGAATGATCATGCAGCCAACGAAGAAGGGGATCCGCCAGCCCCAATCGGCCAGCACGGTTGGCGACAGCATCTCGTTGAGCCCGAAGCCGAGCGCTGCGGCCAGCACGATCGCGACCTGCTGGCTGGCCGACTGCCACGCCGTGTAGAAGCCCTTGTGGCCAGGCGTCGCCATCTCCGACAGGTAGACCGAGACGCCACCGAGTTCGGCGCCGGCGGAGAAGCCCTGCAGCAGCCTGCCGATCAGCACCAGCACCGGCGCCACCACCCCGATGGTCGCGTAGCCCGGCACGAAGGCGATCAGCACCGTGCCGCTGGCCATGATCCCCAGCGTGACGATCAGGCCCTTGCGCCGGCCGACCTCGTCGATGTAGGCGCCCAGCACGATGGCGCCCAGCGGCCGCATCAGGAAGCCGGCGCCGAACACCGCGAAGGTCAGCATCAGCGAGGCGAAATCGCTGCTGGCAGGGAAGAAGGCTTTCGAGATGTAGGTGGCATAGAAGCCGAACAGGAAGAAGTCGAACTGCTCGAGGAAATTGCCGCTCGTGACGCGCAGCACGGCGCCGAGCTTGGAACTGCTGGCCGGCGGCGCCGAAGGGGCGTTGGCGAGGGTGGCGGTGCTCATGGGATGTCTCCTGCGGGTCTGCAGCGCGGTGGCCGCACGGTCCGTCCATCGTAGGAGGCCAAGCTGTCGATCAGCCGTCGGCGCGCTCGGGGTATGTCCCGCCCCATGAGGTCAGGTCGCGCTCAGCGCCGCCGAGGTAGCGCCGGAATCTGCCCAATGAAGCATAGGGTTTTTACCTATATTTCATCGGCGTCCCACGGACTATTCTTCGTCCATCGTTTCATTACTAAATCAGTGATTCATTAGTGAAACAGAGCGAGTTTTCCCCAACGCCAAGGAATCGCCTCCCATGATGATCAAGAACTCCCGCCGCCAGATGCTGTCTCTCGCGCTCTGCGCCGCCGCTGCCGGCGCCGCCGGTCCGGGCTGGGCCCAGGCGTGGCCGACCAAGCCGATCACGCTCGTCGTGGCCTATCCGGCCGGTGGCGACACCGATGCGCTGGCCCGGTTGTTCGCCGAGAAACTCTCGGCACGGGTCGGCCAGCCGGTGGTGGTGGACAACCGCCCCGGCGCCAGCGGCGTTATCGGCAGCAGCTTCGTTGCCAAGGCGCCCGCGGACGGCTACACGCTGCTGGTCGCGCCGAGCACCTTCTCGATCGCGCAGATCGTGCTCAAGACCGGCGCCGGCGCCGGCTACGACGTGGTGAACGGCTTCACGCCCATCATCCAGACCGCGATGATGCCGCTGTTCCTGGTCTCCGGGCCCGGCAGCGGCGCCAAGAACCTGAAGGACATGGTGGCCGCCGCCAAGCGCAGCCCCGACCTGTCCTATGCCAGTCCCGGCAGCGGCTCGCCGATGCACATCCTCGGCGAGATGTTCAACAAGTCTGCCGGCCTGAACATCAAGCACGTGCCGTACAAGGGCGTCGCGCCGGCGATCAACGACGTGCTCGGCGGCCACGTGCCGCTGACCGTGGTCACCTACGGCCCGATCGCGCCCTACCTGCCAAGCGGCAAGGTCACGCCGCTGGCGGTGGCCGACAAGGCCCGTTCGCCACTCGCGCCCAACGTGCCGACGCTGGCGGAGCTGGGCTACAAGGACATCGAGGTGATGGCCTGGAACGGCATCTTCGGTCCCAAGGGGCTGTCGCCCGAGATCGTGAAGACGCTCAACGGCCACTTCAACGAGATCCTCAAGATGCCCGACGTCGCCGCCAAGATGGCGGTGTTCGGCGCGCTGCCGCTGGGCGGCACGCCCGAGACCCTGGGCAAGACCAACGCCGCCGACTTCGAGCGCTTCGGCCGCGTGATCAAGGAACTCGGCATCCAGGCCGATTAGTCATGGACCACCCCCGAAGCGCCTGCGGCGCCTCCCCCTCCAGGGGGCGATACCAGCGGCCTGGCAAAGCCAGATCCACGGTATCCCTGGCTTCGGCAGGCGCCAGTTTCATGCATCGCGGGTCCCACGATGCGCGGTGAACCCACTGACAAAGAAGATCCCATGACCCAGCCCAGCGGCACCCCCGACCAGCAGAGCCTGCAAACCCTTCTTGCGGAACTGCCCGCCAACCTGCTGGCCGGCCGCAAGGTGCTGGTCACGGGCGCGGCACGCGGCCTCGGCCTGGCCTTCGCCAAGTGCATCGCCGCCGCCGGTGGCGCCGTCGTGATGGCCGACATCCTGTCCGACCTGGTGCAGACCGAGGCCGCGGCGCTGCGGGCGGCCGGCTCCACCGCCCACGGACTGGCGGTCGACCTGTCGGACCCGGCCTCGATCGACGCCTGCGCCGAAGCGGCCGTCGCCGCGCTCGGCGGCCTCGACGGCTTGGTCAACAACGCGGCCATCACCAACTCCGGCGGCCGCGATGCGCATGCGCTCGAGATCGACATGTGGGACCGCGTGATGGCGGTCAATGTGCGCGGCACCTGGCTGATGAGCCGCGCCTGCCAGCCGGCGTTGGCCGCGAGCGGCCGCGGCGCGATCGTCAACCTGGCGTCGGACACCGCGCTGTGGGGCGCACCCAACCTGCTGGCCTATGCGTCGAGCAAGGGCGCCGTGGTCTCGATGACGCGCTCGCTGGCGCGCGAGTGGGGCGGCGAAGGCATCACGGTCAACGCCGTGGCACCCGGCCTGACCCTGGTCGAGGCGACCGAATACGTGCCGATGGCACGCCACCAGAAATACCTCGAAGGCCGCGCGATCCCGCGCGAGCAGCAGGCCGCCGACGTCTGCGGCGCGATGCTCTTTGCCCTCTCGGGCCTGTCGCGCTTCGTGACCGGCCAGCTGCTCGCCGTCAACGGCGGCTTCGTGATGCACTGATTTTTTCGACCAAGGAGTAAACCCGATGAGCGATTTGTCCGAACAACAGAAGATCGACGGCGCCGCCGACACCCTGGCGCAGCCCGAAGGCAGCAGCCTCCAGCAATGGATGGAAACGCGCATCGCGCGCTATGCCACCCGCAAGTACGACTGGGACGCGCTCAAGTTCCAGGCCGACCTCGATCCCAAGTTCCGCCGCGCGCAGATGCGCTACGTGGGCACCGGCGGCACGGGCGTCGCCAAGGACGTGAACACCGTGCCCGCCGAGAACTTCACCTTCTCGACCATGGTGATCCCGGCCGGCCACGAAGGCCCGCCGCACCTGCACACCGACGTCGAAGAAGTGTTCTTTCTGATCCGCGGCAAGCTCAAGGTCGTCATCGAGAAGGACGGCGAGCGCTTCGAGACCATCATGACCGACCGCGACCTGATCTCGGTGCCGCCGGGCGTCTACCGCGAAGAAATCAACATCGGCGACGAAGACGCGCTGATGTGCGTGATGCTCGGCGCCAAGAAGCCGGTGACGCCGACCTACCCGGCGGACCATCCGCTGGCCAAGATCAAGCGCTGATCCCCGGCATCGAGCACCAGCCCATGAGCGCCGCCATGAACCCCGCCGCGACCCTGCCGCCCTCCGAAGTGGCGCGCCTCGAAGCGCGCTTCCCCGCGCGCGCCGTGACGCTGCGCGGCGGCGGCGTGATGTCGGTGCGCGAATGCGGCAGCGGACCGGCGCTGGTCTGCCTCCATGGCATCGGGTCGGGCGCCGCGTCCTGGCTCGACACGGCCTTGCTGCTGGCGCCGCAGGCGCGCGTGCTGGCCTGGGATGCCCCCGGCTACGGCGCGTCGACGCCGCTCGCGCCCGCGCAGCCCACGGCCGCCGACTATGCCGAGCGGCTGGGCGCGATGCTCGACGCCCTCGACATCGACCGCTGCACGCTGGTCGGCCATTCGCTCGGCGCGCTGACCGCGGCGTCGGCGGCGCGGCCGGGCTCGGCGCTGGCTGAGCGGATCGCCCGGCTGGTGCTGATCAGCCCGGCCGCCGGCTACGGCGCGCCCGAACGTGCCGAAGAGCGCCGCCGCGTCCACGCCCAGCGCATCGAGGCCTTGTCCGGGGCCGGCATCGCCGGCATGGCGGCACGCGCCGACACCCGGCTGCTGTCTGCGGGCGCCGGCGAACAGGCACGGCAATGGGTGCGCTGGAACATGTCGCGCCTGAACGACGGAGGCTATCGGCAGGCGATCGAACTGCTGTGCGGCGGCGATCTGCTGGCCGACCTGCCGCCGGCCATGCCGGTTCGGGTGGCGTGCGGCGCGCTCGACGTCGTCACGCCGCCGGCCGGTTGCGCCGAGGCGGCTCGCAAGTGCGGCGTCCCGCTCGAAACGATCGCCGACGCCGGGCATGCCAGCTACGTCGAGCGGCCGGAAGCCGTGGCGGCGCTGCTGCGCGACGTTCTTGCCGCCTGACCGATCCCCAATTCAACGAAGAGAGACCATGGCAACCAACGACATCGAATCGATCGAAGAGGGCGCGGACCGCTACAACGTGCCGGCGCTCGAGCGCGGCCTGCGCCTGCTGTGCGAGTTCAGCCGCGAGCACCGTTCGCTGTCGGCGCCCGAACTCGCGCGCCGCTTCGACCTGCCGCGCTCGACCGTGTTCCGGCTCCTGACCACGCTCGAGAACATGGGCTTCCTCGAGCGCGCCGAAGGCGGCCGCGACTACCGCCTCGGCCTCGCTGTGCTGCGGCTCGGCTTCGAGTACCTGGCCTCGCTCGAACTGACCCAGCTCGGCACACCGCTGCTGCAGCGCCTGTGCGACGAGCTGCGCACGCCCTGCAACCTGGTGGTGCGCGACGGCCGCTCGATCGTCTATGTCGCCAAGGTCGCGCCGCCCACGCCCTTCGCCAGCTCGGTGACGGTGGGCACGCGGCTGCCGGCGCACGCCACCGTGCTGGGCCGCATCCTGCTCGAGGACCTGACCCTGGTGCAGCTGCGCGCGCTCTACCCGGAAGACAAGCTCGAGGCTTTCTCGCCGCGCACCCCGGTCACGGTCGACCAGCTGTTCGACATGGTCCAGGCCGACCGCCAGCGCGGCTACGTGCTGGGCGAGGGCTTCTTCGAATCCAACATCTCGACCATCGCCGCACCGGTGCGCGACCACAGCGGCCACATCGTGGCGGCGCTGGGCGCGACCATCACCTCGGGCCATATCGACGAAAGCCGCATGGACGAGATGGTGCAGCGCGTGCGCCAGACCGCCGACGAAATCTCCGGCCTGCTGAACTACGCGCCGGCCGCCAAGGGCCAGGTGATCCCGCTGCGCGGCGGCGACCTCGCAGCCTGAGTTGCGCACCATGACGACACCCCAGCTTTCACCCAACCTCTTCGCTGCCGACGCGCTGGCCGGCCGCGTGGCCGTGGTCACGGGCGGTTCTTCCGGCATCGGCCTGGCGACCGTCGAGCTGCTGCTCGACAGCGGCGCCGCCGTGGCGCTGTGCGGCCGCGATGCCGAGCGCCTCGACCGCGCGGTGGCCGGCCTGCGCGCGACGCGCCCCGGGGCGCGCCTCTTCGCCCGCACCTGCGACGTGCTCGACGCGGCATCGGTGCAGCGTTTCGCCGCCGACAGCGAAGCCGCGCTGGGCCCGGCCTCGATGCTGGTCAACAACGCGGGGCAGGGCCGCGTCTCCACCTTCGCCGACACCGACGACAAGGCCTGGAGCGACGAGCTGCACCTGAAGTTCTTCTCGGTCATCCATCCGACCCGTGCCTTCCTGCCGCAGCTGGTGGCGCAGCGCGCCGCCCTGGGCGATGCCGCGATCGTCTGCGCCAACTCGCTGCTGGCGCGCCAGCCCGAGCCGCACATGGTCGCGACCTCGGCCGCGCGGGCCGGCCTGCTGAGCCTGGTGCGTTCGATGGCGACCGAGTTCGCGCCGCAGGGCGTGCGTGTCAACGGCATCCTGATCGGCCTGGTCGAGTCGGGCCAGTGGCGCCGGCGCTTCGAGGCCCGCGCGCAGACCGAACTCGACTGGGACGCCTGGAGCGGCCAGCTCGCCCGCGACAAGCACATCCCGCTGGGCCGCCTGGGGCTTCCGATCGAAGCCGCGCGCGCCATCCTCTTTCTCGCTTCACCGCTCGCGTCCTATACGACGGGCAGCCACATCGACATTTCCGGAGGCCATTCCCGCCATGCATAACCCCAACCCCACCGTCACGGCCGGCGCAGTCGTCGCCGCCTTCCTCGAGCAATGCGGCGTCAAGGCGGCATTCGGCGTCATCTCGATCCACAACATGCCGATCCTCGATGCCTTCGCGCAGCGGGGCGCGATCCGCTTCATCTCGGCCCGCGGCGAGGCCGGCGCGGGCAACATGGCCGACGCCTATGCACGCTCCACGGCCAGCCTGGGCGTGTGCATCACCAGCACCGGCCCGGCCGCCGGCAACATCGCCGGCAGCATGGTCGAGGCACTGACCGCCGGCGCTCCCGTGCTGCACATCACGGGCCAGATCGAGACCCCCTACATCGACAAGGGGATGTCGTACATCCACGAGGCGCCCGACCAGCTCACGATGCTCAAGGCGATCTCCAAGGCGGCCTTCCGCGTGCGCAGCGTCGACAACCTGCTGGGCACCCTGAAGCGCGCGGTGCAGGTCGCGCTGACCGCGCCCACCGGCCCGGTCAGCGTCGAGATCCCGATCGACATCCAGTCCGCGCTGGTCGCGATGCCGGCCGACCTGTCGCCGCTGCCGATCGAGGCCGCCGTGCCGTCGAAGGCCGGCCTCGACGCGCTGGCCGCGGACCTCGCCAAGGCCAGGCGTCCGCTGCTGTGGGTCGGCGGCGGTGCCCGCCACGCCCGCGCGGCCATCCAGCGCCTGCAGAAGCTCGGCTTCGGCGTGGTCACCACCACGCAGGGCCGCGGCACGGTGCCCGAGGACGATGCCGGCTCGCTCGGCGCCTACAACATCCAGAAGCCGGTCGAGGCCCTCTACCAGACCTGCGATGCGATGCTGGTGGTCGGCTCGCGCCTGCGCGGCAACGAGACGCTGAAGTACGAGCTGAAGCTGCCGCGCCCGCTCTACCGCATCGACGCCGATGCGGCCGCCGAAGGGCGCTGCTACGCCACCGATGCCTTTGTCTGCGGCGATTCCGCGCTGGCGCTCGAAGGCCTGGCCGACCGCCTCGAAGCGGCCAGGTACAAGGCCGACCCCCAGTTGCTGGTCGACCTGCGCACCGCCCACGACCAGGCGGTCGCGACCTTGCGCGACGGCCTCGGCCCGTATGCCGAGCTGGTGCGCCGGATCCAGTCGGTGGCCGGACGCAACTTCAACTGGGTGCGCGACGTGACCGTCTCCAACAGCACCTGGGGCAATCGCGAACTGCGCATCTTCGAACCCAGCGCCGGCGTGCACGCCACGGGCGGCGGCATCGGCCAGGGGATGCCGATGGCGATCGGCGCGGCGATCGGCGCGGCGGTGACCGGTTCGGGCCGCCGGACCTTCTGCCTGGCCGGCGACGGCGGCTTCATCCTGAACCTCGGCGAACTGGCCTGCATGGTGCAGGAGAAGGCGCCCATGGTGATCGTGCTCATGAACGACAAGAGCTACGGCGTCATCAAGAACATCCAGGACGCGCAGTACGGCGGCCGCCAGTGCTACGCCGAACTGCACACGCCCGACTACGACCTGCTGTGCAAGTCGATCGCGCTGCCGCACGCCCGCGTGCAGAAGCTGGACGACCTGCCGGCGCGGCTCGACCAGGCCCTGGCCGGCGACGGTCCCTTCCTGCTCGAGATCGACATGCTCTCCATCGGCGGCTTCAAGAGCACCTTCGCCGGTCCGCCGACCAACACGATCACGCAGATTCCTGCGCTCGGCACGGCCAAGTGAGCGGAGCCCTTCGCATGTCCACCCCCACGCGCATTGCGCTCATCGGCTGCGGTGCCATCGGCAGCGCGATGCTCGAGCTGCTCCAGGCCGATGCGGCACTGGAGATCCAGGCGATCGTCGTGCCGGCCGATGCCTTCGCAGCGGCCCAGGCCACGGCAGAGCGGCTCGCACCCGGCGCGCAGGTCGTGTCTTGCGTTCCGCCCGAAGGCATCGACCTGGTGGTCGAGGCCGCGGGCCATGCGGCGATCGAGGCCCACGTGCTGCCGGCCCTGCAGCGCGGCACGCCCTGCGTCGTCGCCTCGGTGGGCGCGCTCTCGGCCCCGGGCCTCGCCGAGAAGCTCGAAGCCGCCGCGCTCGCCGGCGGCACCCAGGTGCAGTTGATCGCCGGTGCGATCGGCGCCATCGACGCGCTGGCCGCGGCGCGTGTCGGCGGGCTCGACGAAGTCCGCTACATCGGCCGCAAGCCGCCGCAGGCCTGGAAGGGCACACCGGCCGAGCAGGGCCGCGATCTCGCATCGCTGGCGCGCGAGACCGTGATCTTCGAAGGCAGCGCGCGCGAAGCGGCCACGCTGTACCCCAAGAACGCCAACGTGGCGGCCACCGTGTCTCTCGCCGGCCTGGGCCTGGACCGCACGCTGGTGCGGCTGATCGCCGATCCGGCGGTGGCCGACAACGTCCACGTGGTCGAGGCCCGGGGCGCCTTCGGCAGCTTCGAACTCACGATGCGCAACAAGCCGCTGGCCGCCAACCCCAAGACCTCCGCGCTGACGGTCTACAGCGCCGTGCGGGCGCTGCGCAACCGCGTCGCGGCGCTGGCGATCTGAACCGAGGAACCCCGATGATTTCTTCCGAACTCCTTCCCCTCAATGTCGCGGGCGAGTGGCGCCTGGGCGGCGGCGACGTCTACGAGAGCCTGTACCCGGCCACCGGCGAGCCGATCGCGCGCCTCCGGGCCGCCAGCCTGGCCGACGTCGACGAGGCCATCGAACGCGCGCACCACGCCTTCCTCACCAGCGGCTGGGCCCAGATGCTGCCGCACCAGCGCGCGAGCGTGCTGCACCGCGTGGCGCAGCTGATCCGCGAGCAGTCCGAAGCCCTGGCCCAGAAGCAGCGTCTCGACAACGGCAAGCCGATCAGCGAGACCCGCAACCTGGTGGCCAGCGCCGCCGGCACCTTCCAGTTCTTCGCGGCCGCGCTCGAGACCCTCGAAGACACGATCACGCCCTCGCGCGGCCCCTTCGTGACGATGAGCGTGCACGAGCCGATGGGCGTTGTCGCGGCGATCACGCCGTGGAACTCGCCGATCGCGAGCGAAGCGCAAAAGCTGGCGCCGGCGCTGGCCGCGGGCAATGCGGTGGTGGTCAAGCCGGCCGAGGTCACGCCGCTGATGGCGCTCGAACTGGCGCGCATCTGCGAAGAAGCCGGCGTGCCCAAGGGCATCGTCAGCGTGCTTCCGGGCAAGGGCTCGTTGATCGGCGACGCCATCACCAAGCATCCGCTGGTCAAGCGCGTGTCCTTCACGGGCGGCACCACCACGGGCAAGCACATCGCCCACATCGCGGCCGACAAGATGATGCCGGTGTCGCTCGAACTCGGCGGCAAGTCGCCGACCATGGTGCTCGAAGACGCCGACCTCGACCACGCGGTCGCCGGCGTGCTCTACGGCATCTTCAGCTCCTCGGGCGAATCGTGCATCGCGGGCTCGCGCCTGTTCGTCGCCCGTTCGATCTACGACGAATTCCTGACCCGGCTGGCCGAAGGCGCCAACGCGCTGCGCGTCGGCGACCCGGCGGCCGAGAACACCCAGATGGGCCCGCTGATCACGGCGAAGCACCGCGAGGGCATCGAGCGCTACGTCGAGCTCGGCGTGTCCGAAGGCGGCCGCATCCGCACCGGCGGCGTGCGCCCCCACGGCAACGGCCTCGACCGCGGCTACTTCTACACGCCGACGATCCTCGAAGGCCTGACCAACAACGCCCGCATCAGCCAGGAGGAGATCTTCGGCCCGGTGCTGGTCGCGATGCCTTTCGACGACGAGGAACGACTGATCCAGCAGGCCAACGACAGCGTCTACGCGCTGGCAGCCGGCGTCTGGAGCCGCGACTTCAAGCGCGCCTGGCGCCTCGGCCGCGCGGTGCAGGCCGGCACGGTCTGGGTCAACACCTACAAGCAGTTCTCGGTCTCGACCCCGTTCGGCGGCTGGCGCGACAGCGGCCTGGGCCGCGAGAAGGGCCGCGAGGGCATCTTCCAGTACATGGAGCAGAAGAGCATGTACTGGGGCACCAACGAGCAGCCGCTGCCGTGGGCCAACTGAAAGGACAACGATCATGAGCGTACTGGGCATCGACCAGATCACCTATGCGGCCGACGACCTCGCGGTCTGCCGCACCTTCTTCCAGGATTGGGGCCTCGTGCTCAAGTCCGAGGCCACCGACCAGCTCGTCTTCGAATGCCTCAACGGCTGCAAGGTGGTGGTCGCGGCGTTGGACAAGCCGGGCCTGCCGGCCGGCATGGAAGAGGGCCCGACCCTGCGTGAAGTGGTGTGGGGCGTCGAGAGCGACGCCGACCTCGCGCGCTATGCCGCGGCGATCGCCAAGGACCCGGGCTTCGTCGACGGCGAGGCCGATGGTGCCCGCCGCATCGGCTGCATCGACCCGAACGGCCTGGCCGTGCGGCTGCAGGTCAGCCGCAAGCATGCGGTCGAGGTCGACTGCGGCGCGATGAACACCTGGAACGCCAAGCCGCGCATCAACCAGGCCGCGCCGGTGTATGACCACGCGACGCCGATCGAGGTCGGCCACGTCGTGTTCTTCGTCAGCGACGTCAAGGTCACCAGCGCCTTCTACAGCGACCGTTTCGGCTTCGTCGCGTCCGACAGCTACCCGAACCGCGGCGCCTTCATGCGCTGCGCGCCCGAGGGTGGCCACCACGACCTGTTCCTGCTGCAGCTGCCTTCGGGCAAGCGCGGACTGAACCACGTGGCCTTCACCGTGCGCGACATCCACGAGGTGTTCGGCGGCGGGCTGCATTTCTCGCGCAAGGGGTGGGAGACGCAGCTCGGCCCGGGCCGCCATCCGGTGTCCTCGGCCTACTTCTGGTACTTCAAGAACCCGGCCGGCGGCCTGATCGAGTACTACGCCGACGAAGACCAGCTGACCGCCGAGTGGCAGCCGCGCGAGTTCGAACCGGGTCCGACGGTGTTCGCCGAATGGGCGGTCGACGGCGGCCTCGACGGCCACACGCGCCGTCAAAAAAATGCCGAAGGACCGAAGGGCGCCTTCCTGACCGAAAAGAAATGATCGAAATGCCAATGACACGACGCATCCCCCTTTGTCGACTGCTCGGCGCCGCCGTGCTGGCGCTGGCGGCCACCACCGCCGTGCAGGCGCAGAGCGAGGCCCAGAAGCAGCTGGCGGGCGACCGCTTCACGATCGTCTCGCCGTTCCCGCCCGGCGGGCCGGTCGACACGCTGGCGCGGGTGCTTTCCGACGGCCTCGCCAAGCGCTACGGCCAGCCGGCCGTGGTCGAGAACCTCGCGGGCGCGGCCGGCAACATCGGCATCGACAAGGTCAAGCGCGCCAAGGGCGACGGCCACACGCTGCTGGTGGTGCCGGCCGGCAACCTGACGATCAACCCGACCCTGATGCCGAACTTCCCGTTCGACATCCAGAAGGACTTCGTGCCGGTCACCATGCTGGCGACCGCGCCCAACGTGCTGGTCGCGACGCCGGGCTCGGGCTTCAAGAACGCGAAGGAAGTCGTGGCCCAGGCCAAGGCCAAGCCCGGCACCCTGTCCTATGCATCGCCCGGCGTCGGCAGCGGCCTGCACCTGGCGGGCGAGCTGTTCAAGCAGCAGGCGGCGGTCGACCTGCTGCACGTGCCCTACAAGGGCACGGCGCCGGCGCTCAACGATGTGCTCGGCGGTGTGGTGCCGCTGATGTTCAGCAACCTGCCGGCGACGCTGCCCTTCATCAAGAGCGGCAAGCTGGTCGCGCTCGGCGTCACCGAAGCCAAGCGCAGTCCGGTCGCGCCCGAGATCCCGACCTTGGCGGAGCAGGGCATCCAGGGCGTCAACGTGACCTCCTGGTACGGCCTGCTTGCACCGGCCGGAACCTCGCCGGCCGTTGCCGAGCAACTCGCCAAGGACGCCGCCGAGATCCTCGCCGCGCCGGCCGTGCGCGAGCGCCTGATGGCGCAGGGCATGACCGATGCCTCGATGAAGCCGGCCGAGTTCGCCGCCGCGATCCGCGACGAAACCGCCGTGTGGGCCAAGATCATCAAGGCCCGCAACATCGTCGCCGAATAACAAGAACCCGAGGAGACACCCATGCAATGCAATGAATCCACCATCGGCATCGTCGGTGCCGGCATCGGCGGGCTGGTGGCCGGCATCGCGCTGCAGCGCGCCGGCCACGACGTGGTCGTGTTCGAGCAGGCGAAGCAGTTCGCCCGCGTCGGCGCCGACATCAACCTGACGCCCAATGCGGTGCGCGCCCTCGACGGCCTCGGCGTCGGCGAGGCAGCCCGCACGACCGCCGCCCGGCCCAGCCATCGCATCAGCCGCACCTACGACAGCGGCGAGGAAACCTCGCGCCTCGAGATGGCCGACTCGGCCGAAGCGAAGTACGGCGCGCCGCAGCTCACGATCCACCGCGCCGACCTGCTGGCCGCGCTGGCCGACATGTTCCCGGCCGAACGCGTGGCGCTCGGCAAGCGGGCGCAGTCGATCACGCCGGACGCCGAAGGCGTCGACCTGCGCTTCGAGGACGGCAGCAGCGCGCGCGTCGGCCTGCTGATCGGCGCCGATGGCATCCACTCGGCGGTGCGCACCGCGATGTTCGGCGCCGAGAGCCCGCGCTTCACGGGCATCGTGGCCTACCGCGCGGTGGTCCCGGCCGAGCGCGTCGCCAGCGTGCCGAACCTCGGCGCCTTCACCAAGTGGTGGGGGCCGAACCCGCAGAGCCAGATCGTCACCTTTCCGCTGAACCGCGGGCGCGACATCTTCATCTTCGCCACCACGCCGCAGGACACCTGGCATCTCGAATCGTGGACCGCGCCCGGCAGCGTCGACGAACTGCGCGAGCAGTACGTGGCCTACCACCCCGACGCCCGCGCGCTGCTCGATGCCTGCGACACGGTGCTCAAGACGGCGCTGTACGAGCGCGATCCGATGCCCGCCTGGGCCCAGGGCCGGATGGCGCTGCTGGGCGACGCCGCCCACCCGATGCTGCCCTTCATGGCGCAGGGCGCCGGCATGGCGATCGAGGATGCCGTGGTGCTGGCCCGCCATCTCGAGGGCGTGCCGATGAGCGACGCGGCGGCCGCGCTGAAATGCTATGAGCAGGCTCGCATCGAGCGCGCCAGCCAGGTGCAGCTCGGATCGCGTGGCAACAACTGGCTGCGCGAAGGCGGCAACGCCGACTGGGTCTACGGCTACGACGCCTGGGCGGTGCCCGTGGCGCTCGCGGCGTAGGCAGAGGCCTCCCACGGCCACCCCCCGACAACCTCTTTTTTTCCGATGGAGCGACCCATGACCGACCGTTATCTCGATCCCCACCAGGCGCGTCAGCGCACCCCTACCACCTACGAGGACCTGCTCGGCGACGCCATCGAGCGCGCCTTCGCAGCCGGCGTGCACGACCTCGCCGGGCTGGTCGAACGGCTCAACGACAGCGGTCTCGCGAGCCCCAGCGGCAAGGCCTGGACCGAGGCCATCTACCGCGAAGAGATGGCGACCCTCGGCGCCTGAGCCCCGGGCCGCCGATTTTTTCCCACAAGAGGAACCCCACCATGACCCCCTCCCGCGAAGACCCCGTCGACCAGTTGCTCGAGATCGGCCTGAAGGATCTCTGGTATCCGATCTGCCCCACCGGCTTCATCAAGGAATCGCCCGTGTCGCTGCGCCGCCTGGGCCGCAAGTTCGCCCTCTGGCGCGACCACGGCGGCAAGCTGCACGCGCTCGAAGACCGCTGCCCGCACCGCGGCGCGCCGCTGTCGCAGGGCGTGATCCTCGGCGACCGGCTTTCATGTCCGTACCATGGCGTCGAGGTCCGCTGCGACGGCGTCGCCGTGCGCGTGCCCGGCAGCCCCGGCTGCAAGCTCGAAGGCTCGCAGGCTACGCGCTTCTTCCACGTCGAGGAGCGCGCCGGTGCGGTCTGGCTCTACAACTCGAAGGAGTCGGTCGAGACGCCGCCGCCGCTGGTGCTGCCCGAGCAGTTGACCGACGACGAGCAGTACTCGAGCTTCCTCTGCTATGCCGAGTGGAAGGGCGACTACCGCTACGTGCTCGACAACGTCATGGACCCGATGCACGGCACCTTCCTGCACAAGCAGTCGCATTCGATGGCCGAGGGCGATTCGACCGCCAAGTTCGGAATCCGCGCGACCGACACCGGCTTCGTGTTCGAGAAGGAAGGCCAGCGCAACGTCAACTTCGACTGGACCGAGTGGGCCGACACCGGCATGCACTGGATGCGCCTGGAGATCCCCTACCCGAAGACCGGCGGCCCCGGCGGCAACTTCATCATCGTCGGCAGCTACACGCCGATCTCGCCGACGCTCTCGTGCGCCTTCCACTGGCGCGTGCGCAAGCTGGCCAAGGGCTGGGAGCGCGACACCTGGCGCTTCCTCTACAAGAACCGCCTCGAGGCGCGCCACTGGCACGTGCTCGAACAGGACCGCGTCCTGATCGAGAACATGGAGCCCGACGCCAACCAGCACGAACAGCTCTACCAGCACGACCTCGGCATCGTGCGCCTGCGCCGCCACCTGCGCGGCCTGGCCCAGCAGCAGCTCGAAGGCGCGAGCGCCTGATCAACGCGCGGGCCGCGTCACCGAGGCGCGCGGCCCACCGACCCACCCATCGTCGAGGTTTCCCATGTCTTCCCCCACGCTGAACGCCCTGGTTCACACGATGCGCTACGAAGCCGACGGCATCGTGAGCGTCGAGTTCCGCCCGGCTTCGCCCGAGGTGGATTTCCCCGCCTTCGAGGCCGGCTCCCACATCGACCTGCACTTGCCCAACGGGCTGGTGCGCAGCTATTCGCTGTGCAATCCGTCGACCGACCGCCAGCGCTACGTGGTCGGCGTGCTGAACGATCGCAAGAGCCGCGGCGGCTCGCGCTACGTGCACCAGCAGCTGCGCGTGGGCATGACACTCGCGATCTCGCATCCGCGCAACAACTTCAAGCTGGAAGAGGGCGCCGGGCGCTCGGTGCTGGTGGCGGGCGGCATCGGCGTGACGCCGATCTGGTGCATGCTGCAGCGGCTGGCCGCGATCGGCAAGCCGGCCGAGCTGATCTATTGCGCGCGCTCGCGCAAGGAATCGGCCTTCGGCGAGGCGATCGCCGCGCTGGCGGCCGAGAAGGCCATTCCGCTGACCTGGCACTTCGACGAAGAGAAGGGCGGCCCGCCCGACCTCGCCGCGCTGCTGGGCGGCAAGGGCGCCGACAGCCACTACTACTGCTGCGGCCCGACGCCGATGCTCGACAACTTCGAGAAGACCTGCGAGCAGCTCGGGCTCCCGAACGCCCACATCGAACGCTTCGCCGCCGTGCACGTCGAGGCGCCGAGCGCCACCCAGAGCTACGTGGTCGAGTGCGCGAAGAGCGGCAAGACGGTCGAGGTCCCGCCCGGCAAGTCGATCCTAGACAGCCTGATCGACGCCGGCCTCAACCCCGACCACAGCTGCAAGGAAGGCGTCTGCGGCGCCTGCGAGACCAAGGTGCTCGACGGCGAGGTCGACCACCACGACGGCATCCTGACCAAGCTCGAACGGGCGTCGAACAAGACCATGATGATCTGCGTCTCGGGCTGCAAGCGCGGCCCGCTGGTGCTCGACATCTAGGGCAAAGAAGAGTTCATCAACAGAGGGAGGAAGACATGAAGAGATTTTCGGTGGCCGCGGCCGCCTGCGCAGCCGCGTCCGGGGCCGGCGCGCAATCGAGCGTGACAGTGTTCGGCGTCGTCGACGCGGCACTCACCTACACCACCGGGTCGGGCCCGGTGTCGTCGAGCAAATGGCAGCTCACCAACAGCGCCAACACCTTCAGCCGGCTCGGCTTCCGGGGGACAGAAGACCTCGGCGGCGGTCTGGCGGCGAGCTTCTGGCTCGAGTCCGGCCTGCAGAACGACACCGGCACCAGCTTCGGCACCAACATCAACAACCAGCGCAACGGCAACGTCGGCGACGGCGGGTTGATCTATGGGCGCCGTTCGACCGTGAGCCTGTCGGGCCCCTTCGGCGAAGTGCGGCTGGGCCGCGACTACACGCCGACGTTCTGGAACACGGCGTTGTTCGACCCCTTCGGGACCGGCGGCGGCATCGGTGCCAACCAGATCTACTTCAGCAGCCTGGGCGGCCTGAGCGCACCCACCGGCACGCGGGCCTCGAACAGCGTCGGCTACTTCCTGCCGCCCACGCTCGGCGGCTTCTACGGACAGCTGATGGTGGCGCTGGGCGAGAACCCCTCGAACGCCGTGCTGCCCGGACCCGTGCCGCTGTCGATCGAGGACGACGGCGACTACACCGGGATGCGCGTCGGCTATCTCAACGGCCCGTTCAACGTGGCCCTCTCGACCGGACGCACAAAGTATGCGGTGGGCGACCTGAGGGTCACGAATCTCGGCGCTTCCTACACCTTCGCCTCCTTCATGGGCCTCAGGGTGATGGGCGAGTACTACACCGACTCGCTCGGCGAGGTCGACGGCAAGGGCGCACTGCTGGGCTTCAACCTGCCGGTCGGCACCGGCGAGATCAAGGCTTCGTATGCGTGGTACCGCCGGGAACCGGGCTTCGACCTGCCGCGGCCTACCGTGGGCAAGTTCGCACTCGGCTATGTCTACAACCTGTCCAAGCGCAGCGCGGTCTATGCGACCGCCGCCTGGCTGACCAACAGCGACGGCGCCGCGCAAGCCCTCGGTGGCGTCCTGACCTCTCCCGACCACGGCTCGCGTGGCACAGAGTTCGGATTGCGCCACGCCTTCTAGTCCCTTACTGCAGGAGCGTTGCCATGCATCCCAGAGCATTCCGCTGGTACGGCGTCATCACGCTGTTCGTGATCGTCGCCATCTCGTACATCGACCGGATCAACATCGCGGTGCTGATCACCGATGCCTCGTTCCTGCAGCACATCGGCATCGCGCCGTCGGACCGGGTCAGCCAGGGCTTGCTGGCGACGGCCTTCATGGTCGGCTACGGCGTCTCGGCCTTCGTGCTGACGCCCTTTTGCGCGGCCTTGTTCGGGGTCCGCAAGAGCCTGGTGATCGGCTTGATCGTGTGGGGCGTGGTCACCTTCATCACGCCCTGGTTCAACGGCTACGGCATGTTGCTGGCTTCGCGGATCCTGCTCGGGGTGTCCGAAGGGCCCTTGTTCTCGCTGGCCTCGTCCTACATCAAGGCGCATTTCGAGAACCACGAGAACGGCAAGCCGAACTCCTTCGTCAACATGGGCACCGGGCTCGGCCTGGCGCTCGGCTATCCGCTGATCGGCTTCCTGCTGGCGAGCTTCGACTGGCAGACTTCGTTCCATGTGCTCGGCGTGCTGAACATCGCGCTCGGCATTCCGCTGGTGGTGGCTTTCGTGAAGATGCCGAAGTCCTACGCCGGGATGGCGAAGCCCGAGTCCTTCGGCGATGCGATGCACAAGGTCGGCTACATCGTGAAAGGCGCGCTCCACACGCGCTACCTGGTGCTGGTCACGGTGCTGACCTCGGCCGCGCTGGCCTACCTCTGGGGTGCCAGCAACTGGCTGCCGGCCTATCTGAAGGAAGTGCGCGGCTTCTCGCTGCGCGAGATGGGCTGGCTCGCGTCCCTGCCGCAGTACGCCACCGTGCTCGCGGTGCTGCTGGGCGGCGTCCTGATCGACCGGATCGAGCGCCAGCGCGTGCCTTTCATCTTCATGGCGGCGAGCGCGGGCGTGGCGCTGTCGGTGCTGCTGGCGATCAACGTGCACGACCCCTATGCGGCGGCCTACTGCCTGATCGCGGCCAATTTCTGCTGGGGACTGCAGAGCCCGGCGATCCCGAGCACGGTGCAGTACTGCGCCCGGCCCGAGCACGTGGCCAGCGCCTTCGGCGTCGTCAACGGCACCGGCAGCCTGGTCGCGGGCTTCATGCCTGCACTGATGGGCGGCGTGATCAGCGCGGTGTCGGCCGGCCCCGGCGCATCAGGCGGTGCGGCCCACGGCTTCTTCGCCGGCTTCGCGCTGCTGATCGGGACCCAGGCGGTGGTGTTCGTCTGCGGCTTCGTGCTGTGGTGGCGCGAGCGTCCCTCGGGGATGCGCGGCGCGATTGCTGCCTGAGCTTCGGATTCGCCCGATCGGCCATCCGGGGCGGGTGCGGAGGGCAGTGGGTAGCCCCCTCCGCGAATGTCCCCCGCCTTCGGCTCCTCCTTTATTTCGCTGCGGGGGCTACCCACCGCCCTCCGCACAGGACAAGCCGTGTCGTGCGGCCGATCAACGACCGCCGTGACGGATCACGTCGATGGTGTGCTCTGCGCAGCGAAATAAAGGAGGAGGCCGAAGGCCGGGGGACATTCGCGGAGCAGAGTACGCCGTCGGCGGGAGCCCGCCCCGAACCAATCCGACAGCGATCAATCCTTGTAACTGCCGTCCACGCGGTCCAGCTTGCGGATCAGCGAGGGCCAGACAAAAGCCCCGCCCATGCCGCCCGTCTGCACCTTCATGGCATGGCCGACGCCCTCGACGATGCGCGGATCGACCTGCGTCAGTTCGCCGCCGCCGGCCTGCGCCGCGATCTGGATCTGGCAGGTGTTCTCGAAGGTGTACATGCTCAGGAAGGCGTCGGCCACGGTCTTGCCGACGGTCAGCAGGCCATGGTTGCGCAGCATCAGGAAGTTGGCGTTGCCCATGTCGGCCTGCAACCGCGGCTTCTCGTCGTCGCGGAAGGCGACGCCCTCGTAGTCGTGATAGGCCAGCGAGGCCAGCACGAAGGTCGACTGCTGGCTGATCGGCAGCACGCCGTTCTTCTGCGCGCTGACCGCGATGCCGGCGCGGGTGTGGGTGTGCAGCACGCATTGCACGTCTTCCCGCGCCGCATGCACCGCACTGTGGATCACGAAGCCGGCCGGGTTCACGGGGTAGGGCGAATCGATGACCTTGTTGCAGTCCTGGTCGACCTTGATCAGGCTGGACGCCGTGATCTCGTCGAACATCAGGCCGTAGGGGTTGATCAGGAAGTGGTGCTCGGGGCCCGGCACGCGGGCGCTGATGTGCGTGAAGACGAGGTCGCTCCAGCCGTACAGCGCGACCAGCCGGTAGCAGGCGGCGAGGTCGACGCGCAGCTGCCATTCTTCGGCGCTGACGAGCTTCTGGATTTCGGTCGGGGTGCTGGCGTTCATGGGGGTCTCCTGGGAAAAGGAAAAGGGTCAGGCGGCAGCGGCGGCGGGTTGCTGCGCGGCCTTGTAGATGCTCTGCTTCGGCTGGGCCATCAGGCGCCGAAGCATGGGCTCGAACTCGCTGATCGGCAAGGTCTCGGCCATCGGGTCGAAGGCCGGGTTGTCGTAGAGCTCGCAGAACTCGGCCGTGCGGTCGAAGCAGGGATGGCTGCGGAAGTTCTCGCGCAGGTCGCGGTCGAGTCCGATGTGATGGAAGAAGTAGTGGCCCTGGAAGATGCCGTGGTGCGCCACCATCCAGTGGTTCTCCTCGCTCACGAAGGGCTTCAGGATCGCCGCCGCGATGTCGGGGTGGTTCATGGTGCCGAGCGTGTCGCCGATGTCGTGCAGCAGGGCGCAGACCACGTACTCCTCGTCGCGGCCGTCGCGAAGCGCGCGGGTCGCCGTCTGCAGCGAATGGCTGTAGCGGTCGATCGGGAAACCGCCGTAGTCGCCCTTGAGGATCTGCAGGTGCTTGATCACGCGCGCCGGCAGGCCCTGCGCGAACTGCATGAATTCGCCGCCGATCAGTTGCCAGTCCTGCTGCGTGCTGTCTTGCATGCGGACGAAATTCGCTCTTGCATTCATCGTGTGTCTCCGTGGATTCGCGGCCCACTGTAGACCCCCACTTGACGTTCAACTGTCAAGAATTTGACAATGGAGCGCTCTGGTAAACCCCCGGACCCGATCCGAATTCCATGCCGCAGCCTCCCGGGCGCCCGCTGTCGGCCGCCCACCGTGCCTCGATGGAGGCCAACCCCTGGTTCGCCTCGATGCCTCGCGCGCAGCGTGAAGGCCTGCTGGCGGCGGCCGAACTGATCCACCTGCGCCGGGGCGCGATGGTGTTCCGCCAGGGCGATCCGGTGCATGCGGCCGGCGGCGGCTTCTACGGCCTGGCGGCCGGCATGATCAAGATCTCGACCCTGCGCCACGATGGCCGCGAAGCCATCCTGGCGGTGCTCGAGCCCGGCAACTGGTTCGGAGAGATCAGCCTGATCGACGGCTCGCCGCGCACCCACGATGCCACGGCGCTCAGCGCGCTCGACCTGCTGGTGGTGCCGCACCAGGCCTTCGCGCAGCAGATGCAGGGCGCCCCCTTCGGGCGGGCGATCGCAGCCCTGCTCGCGGCCCGCGTGCGGGGGCTGTACGGCCTGATGGAAGACGCCACGCTGCGCGGGCTGCGTGCCCGGGTGGCCCGCCGCCTGCTGGCGCTGGCCCGCGGCGATGCGACCCAGTCGCCCGAGCCGAGGGTTTCGGTGGCGCTGCCGCAGGAAGCGCTGGCGATGATGCTGGGCGTGACGCGCCAGACCCTGTCGAAGGAACTCAACGCGCTGGCGAGGGAAGGTGCGATCGGGCTGGGCTATGGCCGCATCGAGCTGCTGTCGCCCGCGGCGCTGCAGCGGATGGGCAACACGGGCTAGGGGGAACGCGCCCCGGCGCTTCAGAACACCGTCTTGTCGCCGAACGCGATCCGCCGGATCCAGGCCTTCTTGCCGGTGATCGTTCGCGAGTCGCCCAGGTTGAAGTCCACCGCGGGTGTCGGCGTGATGCCGCCGGCGGTCGGGTTGGGGAAGTTGTAGATGCCGGCCTTCGGATAGGCGGCGATCAGGGCATCGAGGCTCAGCGGTCCGCCGGTGGAATTGATCGCGGCGTTCAGCAGCACGGGCAGGCCGGTGGTTGGGAAGGGCTTGCTGCCGGACCGGGCCCACTTCACCTCGTCCGGCGCGGCGCCGTAGCTGGTGTAGCCATCGGCGTCGGTGGTCGAAGGCCCCATGTCGGTGGCTGTCGTGACCAGGTTCAGCCAGTCGTTGCCATCGCACTGCAGGCTCACCGTGTAGGTCACGTAGACGTCCTGGAGCAAGGTCGTGTCGCCGGTATTGAACTTCATCGCGAAGCGGATGCCTGGAAATTCAGACAGCTTGACCCCATGCAGCAGGTTGATGCCGTAGACGGACTTGTTGCCGGTGACCGCGTTGTTCTTGCTGGGCACGCTGGCCAGCCCGTGGGCGGTGGTCTGCATCTCGATGACCTTCAGGCCGTGGTCGTCGGCGATCGCGACCGAAGCCTGGTTGTCCGAGAAGTCGGTGGTGCAGGCCGGCAGCGTGGAGGCGCTCTGGGTGCAGTCGGTGTCCTTCCAGGTCTTGGGCGCGGGAACAGGCTCGGGGGCGGGTGCGGGCGCCGGCGCCGCTTCGATCGAGGAGAGCGCCGGGGCTGAACAACGGGCAGGCCACCCGCTCAGCGCAGGATCCGGCCTTCCTTGGTGATGCTGATCAGGTCGATGCTGCGCCCCGGGTCGCGCAGGCCCGGGCGCAGGTTGATGCGGAAGCCGCCGACGTCGTAGTCCGTCATGCCGGCCATCGCGCGCTGCAAGGTGGCGGGCGTGTAGGCCTTGCCGGCGCGGCGCACCGCCTCGGCCGCGGCCTTGGTGGCAATGAAACCCTCGAGGCCCTCGTACGAAGGCGCCTGGTCCGAGTTCTCGATCGCCGCCAGGTATTCCTTGACGATCGGGATCGCCGAGGGGCGCGGCGACGGCACGACCTGCGAAATCACGATGCCGCCGATGTCCTTGCCGAGTTCCGCATAGAGCGGATCGATGCCGACGATCGAGAACGCCGTGAAGCTGCCGGCGTAGCCGGTCTTTCGGAGCCGGCGGATGACGTCGGCCGTGGTGCTCGAGAGCGACACCAGCACGATGGCCTGCGGCGACTGCTTCTGGACTGCAGCCAGTGCCGATTCGAGCTTGTCGCTGCTGCCCGGCACCAGGGCGCTCGCCACCAGCGGCGCCAGCTTGAGATCGGTCATCGCCTGCTGCACGGCGGCCAGGCCGGCGCGGCCCATCGCGTCGTCGTCGCCGATCAGCGCGATGCGGGTCTGGCCGACCGTTTCGCACTGGCGCACGATCTTGAAGGCCTCGTCCGCCATGCTGGGCCGGACGTGGAACACGTTGGGATGCGCGGCGGCGCGCAGGTTGTCGGCCGCCGCGAAAGGCGCGAACAGGATGCTGCCCTGCTTCGCCGCGACCGCCGCGCCGGCGTCGCTGCTGGCGGTGCCGACGAAGCCGAACAGCATGTCGGCCTTGTGCGTATCGAGCAGCGTGCGCGCGTTGGCCGCGGCGCGGGTCGCGTCGTAGCCGTCGTCCAGCTGCACCAGCTTCAGCTGGATTCCGCTGGCGGCGCTGCTCTCGTTGAACTCGGTCGCGTAGAGCCGAGCGCCGGCTGCGAAGGCCAGTCCGATCTCGCTGGCTGCGCCGGTCAGGGGCACCGATTGGCCGAGGACGACGGTGCGCGCTGCTACAGCGGCAGGGCGCGGCGCAGTCTGGGCGTGGCTGGGGCCGGCCAGGCCGCCGAGGCCCGCGCCCAGCAGCAGCGCGGCGCCGGAGTTCGCCAGCCAGATCCTGCGATTCAGCATCATTGGAAGCCTTTCACTACATTTATTAAAAAATGTAGCAACTTTGGTGCCTCCAACGAAGGCATTAAGTCACGTGAGGTGGCCATGGAAACCCGACAGGCGGCTGGCGGCGCCAACGTCGTTTCCAAATTTGTTAACTTTTGTATTTGAGTTGTGGCTTTTTGCACAGGGGCCAAGGGGTGTCCGCTGGCAACATCCTGGCTGTGCCGGAATGGCTCCGGATGGATGAAATGAAGCAAACGTCAACTGAAATCGCACTGCTGGAAAGCGCGCTGCTGGCCATCGAGAAAGTGCTGGCCCACGCCGACAGCGAACTCCAGGGCACCCTCTACCTGGGGCCGACCGCCAACCTGCCGCTGGAAGCGCTGCGCGCCGCCTCGCAGACCGACGAGCAGCGCTTCCGCGCCAGTGCGGCCCAGACCGCGGCCAACATCTGCCTCAGCTCGGCCGCTGCCCTGGTCGATGTCAGCCAGGCGCTGCTGAACCGCCGCAGCGACCGCCCCGACCCGGAACTCGAGCGCGAGTGGCAGGCGCTCATCACGCACACCAAGATCGCAAGCCGCTCGGCCTATCGTGCCGCGCTCATCATGGCGGCGCAGAAGAACCTGCTGCAGGCGCAGGGCGTGGAGCCCACGCCGGCCGGCCAGCTGCCCAGCCTCGCGCACTGAAGGCCGAGCGCCGTTCAGCGGCGCTCGAACACGACGTCCCAGACGCCGTGGCCCAGCTTGAGGCCCCGGTTCTCGAACTTGGTCAGCGGCCGGTAGTCCGGCTTCGGCGCATAGCCGTCTGCGGTATTGCGCAGCAGCGGCTCGCCCGACAGCACCTCGAGCATCTGCTCGGCGTAGGGCTGCCAGTCCGTGGCGCAGTGCAGGTAGCCGCCGGGCGCCAGCCGATCGGCCAGCTTGCGCACGAAGGGCGGCTGGATCAGCCGGCGCTTGTTGTGCCGGGTCTTGTGCCAGGGGTCCGGAAAGAACACGTGCACGCCCGCCAGCGACGCCGGCGGCAGCATGTGGTCGAGCACGTCGACCGCGTCGTGGGCGCAGATGCGAATGTTCTGCAGCTGCTGTTCGCCGATGCGCTTGAGCAGCGCGCCGACACCGGGTTCATGCACCTCGCAGCAAAGGAAGTTCTTCTCGGGCATCAGGGCCGCGATGTGCGCCGTCGCCTCGCCCATGCCGAAGCCGATTTCGAGAACGGTCGGGGCCTGGCGGCCGAAAGCGGCCGCGAAGTCCAGCGCTTCGGCACGGTAGGGAAGCAGGAAGCGGGGCCCGAACTGCTCGTAGGCCCGGGCCTGGCCTTCGGTGGTGCGGCCGCCGCGCTTGACGAAGCTCTTCAGCCGGCGGTGCAGCGGATGCGCCTCGCCGGTGGGTTTGTCGCCCGCGGGCGCATCGGCCGGCGGGTCGGAGGGGAGGTCGGTGGGGGAACTGGGAGTCACGGCGGCGGATTGTAGAGACCGCGCCATTCGACTACCCATGAGGCGAGCGCTTCGGCCGGCGCGGCGGCGGCCGCCGGCCGCAGCCCGAGCACCTGTGCTGCGCTCTGCAGCGCCGCCAGCGCCTCTGCCGGCGTCGCCGTGGCGAGCGCCTGGGCGCCGTTCTGCTTGGACAGCTTGTTGCCGTCGGCGGCGAGCACCAGCGGCGTATGGAGGTAGCTCGGCGTCGGCAGTCCGAGGGCCTGCTGCAGCAGGATCTGGCGTGCCGTGTTGTCCGCCAGGTCTTCACCGCGCACCACGTCGGTCACGCCCTGGTCGGCGTCGTCGACCACCACCGCGAGCTGGTAGGCCCACGGCCCGTCGGCGCGCTTGAGAACGAAGTCGCCGACCTCCCGGCCGACCGCCTGTTGCCGGGCGCCGAGACGGCGGTCGTTCCATTGCAGCAGGCCGGCGCCTCGAGCGGCTTCGAACTTCGAGGTCGCGAAGCGCCAGGCCCGTGGCGGCTTGCCGTGCAGGCCGTCGCGGCAGGTCCCGGGGTAGACCCGTTCGCCATGGCGTGCATGCGCGATGCCGCGGGCGGCCAGTGCCTGCTCGATGTCCTTGCGTGAACAGCCGCAGGGGTAGGCCCATTGCGCGGCCACGAGGCGATCGAGCGCGTCCTGGTAGAGGCCCGTGCGGCGGGTCTGCCACTCGGGCGCTTCGTCCGGGAGCAGCCCGCAGGCGGCCAGCTGCGCGAGGATGCGCTGGTCCATGCCGGGCAGGCAGCGTTCTGTGTCGGCATCCTCGATGCGCACCAGCCAGCGTGCCTGCGGGCCGCGGGCCCGGACGTCGAGCCAGCTGGCCAGCGCCGCGACCAGCGAGCCGGCATGCAGCGGCCCGGTTGGCGAAGGCGCGAAACGGCCGATCCGGCGCATCGGTCCGGCGAGCGGATCAGGCCAGCTTGAGCGCCAGCGTCAGGCCGGAGAGGAAGGCGTCCTCGACCCGATGGCCGGTGCACCAGTCGCCGGCGATGCCGATGCGGGCCTTGGCGTCCCACAGGTGCGGCTTGCCCACCGGCACCTGGGTCTGTGCCTCGGGCCAGCAGCGGGCCTGCGCGTGCGAAGGCTCGGCGCGGATGCCGGTGATCTCGGCGAAGGCGCGCAGCAGTTTGGCCTCGACCCGCGCGGCGTCGTCGCGCAGGTGCTCCTGCGACCAGGCGGCGCTGGCCTGCAGGGTCCAGCGCTCGATCGGATCGCGCCCGGGCTTGGAAGATTCGCGCGCCAGCCAGGCCACGCGATGGTGGGTGCTGCGGGCGGCATTCCATTGCGGCCCCAGGTGCGACAGCGTCGGCTGGTTGGCCTGTGGAAAGGCGATCATCAGCGTCCAGCAGGGCGCGATGCGAACCGGCTCGATCCGGCGGCTGAGGTCGGCGGACAGTCCGCCGTCGCCCAGCAGCGCGCGGGCGCGCGCCGGCGGGACCGCCAGCAGCACCGCGTCGAACCCGGAATAGACATGCTGCGAGTCGTCGGCACCGGCCGTGCGCAGCTGCCAGCGCCGGCCGTCGAGGGCGTCGCGCTCGATCTGCGTCACGTGGGTGCCGGTCAGCAGCGCGTCGCCGAGGGGCTGGGCCCAATGCGCGACCAGCGCATCCATGCCGGGCTGGGCGACGAAATGCGGTTCGCGCGCCGGCAGGGCGGCCTCGGCGACCCGGCCGTGGGCGTCGAGCACGCGCACCAGGTTGGCGCTCCAGGGCTTGCAGATCTGGGGGGTGGTTTCCAGCACCCGTGCGAAGCGCGGATCGCGCACCGTGAAGTACTGGGCGCCGCTGTCGAAGCGGCCGAAGGGGGTGGACTCGCTGGCCATGCGGCCGCCGGCGGCGGCTTCGCGTTCGAACACCGTCACGCGGTGGCCGGCCTGCAGCAGCGTTCGGGCACAGGCCACGCCGGCGATGCCGGCGCCGATGACGGCGTAGTGGCGGGAGGCGGGGGATCGGTGGCGGTCGGCGTCGGGGCGCAGTGTCATGGCAGTCTCTCGGTTGTTGCCATGTGACTCTAACCGGGTTGGCTAGCGCCCACGGTGGCGTTCGAGCAAGGCGCGGCGCGTGCCTTCGTTGTCGAAGCGCTCCAGCCACCACTGCATCGCGCGGCCCGGGCTGCCGGCGCTGCGCACCCGCCAGGCGCAGTGCATGGTCGCGATCGGCAGCACCCGCTCGGTCTTGCGTTCGACCAGGTGGCCGGCCTCGATGTACGGGCGCGCCATCGGCTCCGGCAGGAAGCCGCCGCCCAGCCCGTGCAGCTGGGCCGCCAGCTTGGCCTGCATGGTCGGCACCGTGAGCACGTCCTGGCCGCCGACCAGGTTGACCGTCATGCTCGGCCCCGAGCGCGACGAATCGGCCGCGGCCACCGCGCGATGCTGGCGCAGCACGTCGTCGCTGAGCGGCTCCGGGAGCCGGGCCAGCGGATGGTGCGGCGCCACCGCATAGACGAAGAGCAGCTGGCCCAGCGGCCGGCTGCGGATCCCGGTGGCGGTGAAGGCCAGGCTGGCGGCATCGAGCACCGCGCCGACCGCCAGATCTGCCTCGCCGCTGGTCAGGGCCTCGATCGTGCCGAGCAGGGTTTCGTCGCGCAGCTTGAGCCGCGTCGGCGGCTCCAGGGCGTAGAAGGCGCTGACCAGGTCGAGCAGCGGGTCGCGCGCGATCACGCTGTCGACCGCGATCGTCAGCATCGGTTCCCAGCCGGTGGCGATGCGCTTGACCCGGTTGGCGACCGAATCGATCTCGCCCAGCAGGCGGGACGATTCGCGCAGCAGCTCGACGCCGGCCTCCGTCACTCGCGCCTGGCGTCCGCTGCGGTCGAACAGCAGCACGTCGAGCGCGTCCTCGATCAGCCGCACCCGGTAGCTCAGGGCGCTCGGCACCAGGTTCAGCGAGCGGGCGGCAGCGGCGAAGCTGCCGGTGCTGGCCACGGTCTGCAGCATGGCCAGGGCATCGGGCGTCAGCACGTCACGGGCAGTAGGCATGGGGCTCGATCATTCAAAAAAATTGAATGATGCCATCAAAGCCGAGCGCTTTCAGGGCCTGCCCCGGACCCTAAAGTTGAGGCATCCGCTGCGCACAGGGCGCGGCATTTCGGAAGGCCCTCCATGAGAGGGCAGGAGTTCGACGATGTTGCAGGTTCGCAAATCCCAGGAACGCGGTTATGCCGATCACGGCTGGCTGCGCTCCTTTCACAGCTTCTCTTTCGCAGGCTACTACGATCCGGCCCACATGGGCTTCGGCAATCTGCGCGTGATCAACGAGGACCGGGTCGCCGCCGGCGCCGGCTTCGGGACCCATGGCCACAAGGACATGGAGATCATCAGCTATGTCCTTTCCGGCGAGCTGGCGCACAAGGACAGCATGGGCAACGTGGAGTCGATCCCGCCCGGCGACGTCCAGCGCATGAGCGCGGGCCGCGGCGTGATGCACAGCGAGTTCAACCACAAGGCCGACGAGACCACGCACTTCCTGCAGATCTGGATCGAGCCGAACGTGCGCGGCATCGCGCCGGGCTACGAGCAGAAGACCTTCCCAGCCGAACAGAAGCGCGGCAGGCTGCGCCTGGTCGCGTCGCCCGACGGTGCCGACGGCTCGGTGCTGCTGCATGCCGACGCCCGCCTGTTCGCGGGCCTGCTCGACGGCGACGAACAAGCCAGCCTGGCGCTGGACCCGAAGCGCAAGAGCTACGTGCACCTGGTGCGCGGCGAACTCGAAGCGAATGGCACGAAGCTCGCTACCGGTGACGCTGCGCTGATCGAAGGCGAAAGCCGGCTGACGCTCGGTGCCGCCAAGGATGCCGAAGTGCTCGTATTCGATCTCGCAGCCTGAGATCCAACTTTTTTTCAACCTAGAGGAGTCCATCCCATGTCCACCACCACCGCCCCCTACGCCGCCGCGCCCAGCGCCGGCGCCTCGCAAGACGCGCTCGCGCTGCTCGGCCGCGTGCTGATCGCCTTGCTCTTCGTGCCGGCCGGCTTCGGCAAGATCGGCGGCTTCGCCGGCGTCGTCGGCTACATCGGCGCCGTCGGCCTGCCGATGCCGCAGCTCGGCGCTGTCATCGCGATCGCCGTGGAACTCGGTCTCGGCCTGCTGCTGCTGGTCGGCTACAAGACGCGCATCGTGTCGATCGTGCTGGCCGTGTTCACGGTCGCGACGGCGGTGTTCTTCCACAACTACTGGGCCATGCCCGCCGACAAGGCGTACGTGAACCAGCTGATGTTCTTCAAGAACATCGCCATCGCCGGTGGTCTGCTCGCGATCGCCGCCCTCGGCGCCGGTCGGTTCTCGATCGACCGGAAGTAGTCCTCGCCCCAGCCCGGCCGCGCCGGCCGGGCTATTGCGTACGATGCGCGATTGTTTTCTTCCAGGAAGTATTCGATGGCGGACATCGTCGTGGTTTTTCATTCGGGCTATGGCCATACGCAGCGCATCGCGCAGGCGGTGGCCGACGGCGCCGAGGCCCACCTGCTGGCGATCGACGCCGACGGCAATCTCCCGGCCCACGGCTGGGAGCTGCTGGCGGCGGCCGATGCGATCATCATGGGCGCGCCCACCTACATGGGCGGGCCGAGCTGGCAGTTCAAGAAGTTCGCCGACGCCTCCTCGAAGGTCTGGTACGTGCAGGGCTGGAAGAACAAGCTCTTCGCCGGCTTCAGCAACAGCGCCGCCATGAACGGCGACAAGGACGCCACGCTGACCTATCTCTGGCACCTGGCGATGCAGCACAGCGGGCTGTGGGTCAGCCTCGGGATCATGCCGAGCAACGACAAGGCGGCGACGCGCGACTCGCTCAACTACGTCGGCGGCTACAACGGCCTGCTGACGACATCACCCACCGACGCGAGCCCGGCCGAAATGGCCCGTGGCGACTTCGACACCGCACGCGCGTTTGGCGAGCGGGTCGCCGAGGTGGCAAGATCGCGGGCCTGACCCCGCAACCGCCCCACGGAGAACCCCGATGACCGCACCGCTTCTGCTTCAACCCCACGACAAGGACCTCGGCGGCGGCTTCAAGGTGCGGCGATTGCTGCCGGCGGCGAAGCAGCGCTCGGTCGGCCCGTTCGTCTTCTTCGACCATTTCGGGCCGGCCACCGAGACGCCCGGCTCCGAGCACGACGTGCGCCCGCATCCGCACATCGGCCTGGCGACCGTCACCTATCTCTTCGAGGGCGCGATGATGCACCGCGACAGCCTCGGCAGCGTGCAGGAGATCCGCCCCGGCGCGATCAACTGGATGACCGCCGGGCGCGGCATCGTGCACTCCGAGCGCAAGCCCGACACGCTGCGCGATGCCACGTACGTCAACCATGGCCTGCAGCTGTGGGTCGCCTTGCCCCAGGCCCACGAAGAAGTCGAGCCGAGCTTCGTCCACACGGCGGCGGCGGACATTCCGGCGCTGGAGGTGCAGGGTGTGCCGGTGCGGGTGCTGGTCGGCGAAGCGTTCGGCGTTCGTTCGCCGGTGGCGACGCTGTCGCAGACCGTCTACCTCGACGTGGCATTGCCGGCCGGCGGGCGATTCGAACTGCCGGCGCTGGCGCGCGAGCTCGCGGTCTATCCGGTCGATGGCGACATCACGCTCGACGGCGAGCCGGTGGCGCAGCACCAGATGGCGATGCTGGCCGAAGGCCAGGGCGGCGTGCTTGCCGCGCAGGGCGCGGTGCGGCTGGTGGTGATCGGCGGCGAGCCGCTCGACGGGCCGCGCTTCATCACCTGGAACTTCGTCTCGAGCCGGCGCGAGCGCATTCTCGAGGCCGGCGCCGACTGGGCCGCCCAGCGCATGGGCCAGGTGCCCGGCGAAACCGAATTCATCCCGCTGCCGGGGCATCCGTTCCAGGTGCAGCAGGCGGCGGATTCCGGCACGACGCCGGTCTGAGCCTCAGTTCTTTTTGAGCGCCAGGTCCGGGTCTTCCGAGGCCCGGGCGCTGGCGCGGTTCGAACGCGCGCTCAGGTCCGGCGCCAGCGATTCGCGGCCGTCGAACACGAAGCACTCGCCGTGGTAGTGCGCACCGCCGACCTGTTCGAAATACTTGAGGATGCCGCCTTCGAGCTGCAGCACATCGGCCAGGCCGGCCTCGCGCATCAGGATCGCGGCCTTCTCGCAGCGGATGCCCCCGGTGCAGAAGCTGACCACGGTCTTGCCGGCCAGGTCGCCGGCGTGCTGGCTCAGCGCCTTCGGGAATTCGGTGAATTTGCCGATCCGCCAGTCGATCGCGCCGTCGAAGGTGCCGTGGTCGACCTCGAAGGCATTGCGGGTGTCGAGCAGCGCGACCGGCTTGCCGGCGTCGTCGTGCCCCTGGTCGAGCCAGCGCTTGAGTGTCGGGGCGTCGACGCCCGGCGCCCGGCCTGCGGCCGGCTGGATCGCCGGATGGTCCATCCGGATGATCTCGCGCTTCAGCTTGACCAGCATGCGCCGGAACGGCTGCGCCTGCGACCAGCTCTCCTTGGCCTCGAGGTCGGCAAAACGAGGATCGGCGCGCAGTTCCGCGAGGAAGGTGTGGACCTTCTCTTTTTCCCCGGCGAGGAACAGGTTGATGCCTTCAGGCGCCAGCAGGATGGTGCCCTTGAGCGCCAGCGCATGGGTGCGGGCACGCAAGTGCTCGCGCAGATCGGCGCTGTCGGCGATGCCGACGAATTTGTAAGCGGCGATGTTCAGTATTTCTTGCACGGGGCGCGATTGTAGGGATGCCCGCATCACATCGTGGAGGCGGCGTTTTCTACAATGGCCGGATGTTCGTTCACCTGCGCCTGCACACCGAGTTTTCCGTCGTCGACGGCACCAACCGCATCGATGAAGTCGTCAAGGCCGCGGCCGCCGACGGCCAGCCTTCGCTGGCGATCACCGACCTCAACAACCTGTTCGGCGCCGTCAAGTTCTACAAGGAGGCGCGCGGCAAGGGCGTCAAGCCGGTGCTGGGCGCCGAAATCCATGTCGAAGGCCTGGGCGCCGAGCCGGGCGCGCTGACCCGCATCGTCCTTCTGGTGCAAAACAAGGAAGGCTACCTGCACCTGTCCGAGCTGCTGGCGCGCGCCTGGACCCAGAACGTGGGCCGCGGCCAGGCCCAGGCGGCCTGCAAGGTGGCCTGGCTCGAGGAACTGCAGGGCGGGCTGATCGCGCTGTCGGGCGCGCAGGCCGGACCGCTCGGCGCGGCGCTGCTGCAGGGCCACGAAGAGCGCGCCGCCGAGATCGCACTGCAGCTCGCCGGCCTGTTCCCGCACCGCTTCTACATCGAACTGCAGCGGGCCGGCCGGCCCGACGACGAGCCGCACGTGGTCGCCGCCGTCAAGCTCGCCGCGCGCCTCAGGCTGCCGGTGGTCGCGACCCATCCCGTGCAGTTCGCCACCGCCGACGACTACGAGGCGCACGAGGCACGGGTCTGCATCTCCGAGGGCGAGATCCTCGGCAACCCGCGCCGGGTGCGCAAGTTCACGCGCGAGCAGTATTTCAAGTCCTCGGCCGAGATGGCGGCGCTGTTCGCCGACGTGCCGAGCGCGTTGGCCAACACGGTCGAGATCGCCAAGCGCTGCAACCTCACGCTGGTTCTCGGCAAGCCGCAGCTGCCGAACTTCCCGACGCCCAATGGCATGCCGATCGAGGAGTACTTCCGCGTCGCCTCGTTCGAAGGGCTCGAAGAGCGCCTGGCGCACCTGTACCCCGACGCCGCCAAGCGCGATGCCGAGCGGCCGCGCTACGTCGAGCGGCTCGAGTTCGAGATCAACACGATCCTGAAGATGGGCTTTCCGGGCTACTTCCTGATCGTCGGCGACTTCATCAACTGGGCCAAGAAGAACGGCTGTCCGGTCGGTCCGGGCCGGGGCTCGGGCGCCGGCTCGCTGGTGGCCTACGCGCTCAAGATCACCGACCTCGACCCGCTCGAATACAAGCTGCTGTTCGAACGCTTCCTGAACCCCGAGCGGGTCTCGATGCCCGACTTCGACATCGACTTCTGCCAGGGCAACCGCGACCGCGTGATCGACTACGTCAAGGACAAGTACGGGCGCGACGCGGTGAGCCAGATCGCCACCTTCGGCACCATGGCCGCGCGGGCCGCGATCCGCGACGTCGGCCGGGTGCTCGACATGAGCTACATGTTCTGCGACGGCGTCAGCAAGCTGATCCCGAACAAGCCCGGCAAGCCGGTCACGATCCAGTACCCGCCCGCGGACCTGTCGGAAGCCGACCGGGAAAAGTACGCGATCGCTGCCGAGCCGCAGCTCGCCGCCCGCATCGAGAAGGAAGAAGAAGTCCGCATGCTGGTCGAGCTGGCGCAGAAGCTCGAAGGCATGACCCGCAACATCGGCATGCACGCGGGCGGCGTGCTGATCGCGCCGGGCAAGCTCACCGACTTCTGCCCGCTCTACCAGCAGCCGGGCAGCGATTCGGCCGTGAGCCAGTACGACAAGGACGACGTCGAGGCCGTGGGCCTGGTCAAGTTCGACTTCCTGGGCCTGGCCACGCTGACCATCCTGGAGATCGCCAAGGACTTCATCGTCGCGCGCCACAAGGGCCAGGAGAACTTCGCCTTCGAGAACATCCCGCTCAACGACGTGCCCACCTACAAGCTCTTTTCCGAGGGCAAGACCGAGGCCGTGTTCCAGTTCGAATCGCGCGGCATGCAGGGCATGCTGAAGGACGCGCGGCCGACCCGGCTCGAGGACCTGATCGCGCTGAACGCGCTCTACCGTCCGGGCCCGATGGACCTGATCCCCAGCTTCGTGGCGCGCAAGCACGGGCGCGAGCCGGTCGAGTATCCGCACCCGCTGGTGGCCGAGATGCTGTCCGAGACCTACGGGATCATGGTCTATCAAGAGCAGGTGATGCAGACGGCGCAGATCCTGGGCGGCTACTCGCTCGGCGGCGCCGACCTCTTGCGCCGCGCGATGGGCAAGAAGAAGGCCGAGGAAATGGCCGAGCACCGCGAGATCTTCCGCAAGGGCGCGGCCAAGAACGACATCGACCAGAAGAAGGCCGACGAGATCTTCGACCTGATGGAGAAGTTCGCGGGCTACGGCTTCAACAAGTCGCACGCGGCCGCCTACTCGCTGCTGGCGTACCACACGGGCTGGCTCAAGGTCCACTACACGGCCGAGTTCTTCTGCGCCAACATGACGGTGGAAATGGACGACACCGACAAGCTCAAGGTGCTGTTCGAGGACGCCCAAAAGAACTTCGGCATCAGCTTCGAGCCGCCGGACGTGAACCGCGGCAACTACCGCTTCGAGCCGGTGACCGACCGCGTGATCCGCTACGGACTGGGCGCGGTCAAGGGCACGGGCCAGCTCGCGGTCGAGGCCATCGTGAAGGCGCGCGAGGAGGGCGGCGCGTTCACGAGCCTGTTCGACTTCTGCGTGCGCGTCGACCGCCAGCGCATCAACAAGCGCACCGTCGAGGCCCTGATCAAGGCCGGCGCCTTCGACGCGATCCAGCAGAACCGGGCCTCGCTGATCGCCTCGGTCGATCGCGCCTTCGAATTCGCCAACGCGACCCAGGCCAACGTGGCGCAGGCCGACATCTTCGGCGACTGCGAGCACGGCTCGGCGGCCCAGGAGCCCGGCCTGGTCGACGCCACGCCCTGGGGCGTCAAGGAGCGGCTCACCTACGAGAAGACGGCCGTTGGCTTCTACCTGTCGGGCCACCTGTTCGACGAGGTCGAGCACGAGGTGCGGCGCTTCTGCAAGCGCGAGATCGACGAGCTTCTCGACAGCCGTGAGCCCCAGGTGATCGCCGGCATCGTGAGCGACTTCCGGGTCATCAACGGCCAGCGCGGCCGGCTCGCGATCTTCAAGCTCGACGACAAGTCGGGCGCGATCGACGGCACCGCCGACGAAGCGCTCTTCAATGCCAACCGCAACGTGCTCAAGGACGACGAGCTGGTGATCGTCAGCGGTCGCCTGCAGCCCGGCCGCGGCGGTTTCGAGGCCCGCTTCCAGGTCCAGCAGGTCTGGGACCTGGCCACGGCGCGCTGCCGCTTCGGCAAGTTCCTGCGCGTGGCGGTGAACGGCAAGGCGCCCGACATCGCGCGGCTGGTCAAGGACTTCCCGCCCCGCACCGAGCAGAGCGAACACGGCGAGCTGCGGCAGGGGCTGGGTGTGCGCCTGTCGATGGCGCGCGGCGGCGCGCAGGTCGAACTGCAGCTGGGCGAGCGGGCCAAGTTCTTCCCCACCGATGCGGCGTTGGCCAGCTGGACGGCGCAGGCCGATGCGGGCAAGGCGGCGGTGGTCTACGAGTAGACCTGCGCATGTTCAGGCTCGACCGTGCGCTGTTCCTGCTGCTCAACGCAGGTTGAGCGCAGGGCATAAGGCATAGAACTCGGGCCGGCTCAGCGCTTCGGCCGCAGCGTCACGATCAACCGCGCGGGCACGGTGCCGTCGATGTCGCGCGGCAGCTTCTCGGTTTTCTGCAAGGCGCGCAGGGCGGCGTCGTCCCAGTTCGGCAGGCCGCTGGTCTTGACCAGCTGCGGTGTGCCGACGATGGTGCCGTCGGGTGCCAGCCGGACGTCGAACTCGGCGCCCGGATTACCGCTCACCAGATCGGCGTCGGGGAACACGACGTTCGGCCGCACCGCGGCGGCGACCTTGCCGCCGTAGCTGCCCGACGGGCCCGACGACTTCGCGGCAGCGCCTTCTCCGCCCGAACCGGCCATCGCCTGCATCCGCTTGAGCGTGGCCGCCCGATCGGCGGCCGCCTGCGCAGTCTGCTTGGCCTCGGCTTCCTTTTTCTTCGCGGCTTCGGCCTGCTTGGCGGCCTCGGCCTCCTTGCGCTTCTGCTCGGCGAGCTTCTTCTGCTCTTCCTTCTTGCGCTCGGCCTCGTCCTCGGCGCGCTCGCGTGCCTCGGCCTCGCGCTTTTCCTGCGCCGCCTTCTTCTGGGCCTCGAGCTTCTTCTGCTGCTGGGCCTGCTGCTCGAGTTCGCGCTCCTTCTGCTCCTTCAGTTCCTTCTGCTTCTTCTCGCGTTCGAGGGCGATGTCGGGCGCCTTCGGCGCGGGCGTCGGCTCGGGCGGTCGAACCGCCTGGGGCGGTGGCGGCGGAGGAGGGGGCGGCGGTGGGGCCGGGGTCGGCGTCGGGGCCGGCGGCACCGGCACCGGTGCCACGGCGCGCGGCGCGGCCTGCTGCACCGTCGTCGACCACAGTTCGGCCTCGACGGCGTCGTTCTCGGCCTCGCGGCGCCAGTTCACGCCCCAGGTCAGGGCGGCGATCAGCAGCGCATGGGCGACCAGGGCCAGCGCCACCGCGCGCGGCGTGCCGCGCTGCGGCGGCGGCGCGAATTCGGGGCGGTCGGCGGCGAGCGACACTTACCTGGCGCCCGTGGTTTGGACCGACAGCCCGACCCGCTCGATGCCGCTGCGCTTGAGCTGGTTCATGGCCTTCACGACGGTCTCGTACTTGACGGTCTTGTCGGCGCTGATCACCACCGGCCGCTCGGCATCGCCGCCTTGGGCCTGCTTGGCGGCCGCGCCGATCTGCGTCATCGGGATCGAGCTGCCGCCGCTGCCGGTCGACGGGTCCTTCTTGATCTGCACCTCGTCGTCGCTCTTGATCACGATCTCGATCGGGCGGTCGGGTTGCTTGTTGGCCTTGTCGACGCTCGGCAGGTTGATCACGCTCGGCGTGATCAGCGGCGCCGTGACCATGAAGATGATCAGCAGCACCAGCATCACGTCGATGAACGGGACCATGTTGATCTCGTTGATCGTGCGGCGGCCGCGGCCGCGGGAGGACATGGCGGGCATGGTGCGGGCTCCGTTCAGCGGCCGGCCGGGGTCACCGACGCCGGATTCACGTGGGCCGTGAGGTTGCGCTGCAGGATGTTCGAGAACTCTTCGATGAAGGTCTCGAGCGCGATCGCGATCTTGTCGATCTCGCGGGCGAAGCGGTTGTAGGCGACCACGGCGGGAATCGCGGCGAACAGGCCGATCGCGGTGGCGACCAGCGCCTCGGCGATGCCGGGCGCAACGGTGGAAAGTGTCACCTGGGCCAGCGCGGCCAGGCCGGTGAAGGCATGCATGATCCCCCAGACCGTACCGAACAGGCCGACATAGGGCGAGACCGAACCGACCGTGGCCAGGAAGGACAGGTTCTGCTCGACCGCGTCGAGTTCGCGCTGGTAGCTGGCCCGCATGGCGCGGCGCGAGCCGTCGAGCAGGGTGCCGGTGTCGGACACGTGGCGTTCGCGCAGCTTTTGATATTCGCGCATGCCGGAGGCGAAGATGCGCTCCATCGGGCCGGCGAACTTGGCGTTCTGGGCCGCCGACGAGAACAGCTCGTTGAGGCTGGTGCCGGACCAGAAGTCGCGCTCGAAGTCTTCGTTGAGCGAGCGGGTGCGCTTGAGCGCGAAGTACTTGCGGAAGATCGCCGCCCAGCTGGCGACGGACACCACGATCAGCAGCAGCACCACGAGCTGCACCGGCAGGCTGGCGTGGAGCAGGAGGGAGAGTATCGACAGGTCTTGTTGATTCATGGCTTGAGAGGTTGAGACATGGAGCCGGCGAAGCGCTCGAGGGTTCCCGAAACTTGGCGCGGGATGCGTGCGGGTCGCAGGCTGGCCGCATCGACCCAGCCGATGCGGATCGTGCCTTCGCACAGCAGGGCCGGGCCCGATGCTGCGCTTTGCTCTGAATTTGATAGCACGCGCTGGGCGATTATCAGGGACGCCGAGCCGATCTGGCGCAGCTCGGCTGTAACCAGCAGTTCATCGTCGAGCCGGGCCGGGCGGTGGTACTTCAGCTGGGTTTCGCTGACCACGAAGATGCCGCCCGTGTCCTCGCGCAACTGGCGCTGGGCGATGCCCATGGAGCGCAGCCACTCGGTGCGGGCGCGCTCCATGAACTTCAGGTAGTTGGCATAGAACACGATGCCGCCGGCATCGGTGTCCTCCCAGTAGACGCGAATGGGCAGCGCAAAGCTCATTCGGTCAGGCGGCAACGGCGGCGCCGGCCCAGGCGCGCAGGCGGGCCACCGACTCCTCGAGGTGCGCCATCGAGCTGGCGGTCGAGAAGCGGATGAAGCGTCCGGTCTCGGCACTGCCGAAGTCGCGTCCGGGCGTGACCGCGACGTGGGCTTGCTTCATCGCCTCGAAGGCGAAATCCCAGCTGCCGTCGATGCCGAGCTTCTCGGCCAACGAGGAGCAGTCGGCCCAGGCGTAGAAGGCGCCGTCGGGCATCACCGGCACCTTGAGCCCCAGCGCATTCAGCTGCGGGATGAACCAGTCACGACGGGCCTTGAACTCGGCCCGGCGGCGCTCGTACTCGGCGATGCTGTCGGCCTCGAAGCAGGCCAGCGCCGCGTATTGCGACACCGTGCTGGCGCAGATGAACAGGTTTTGCGCCAGGCGTTCGACCGCCGGCACCAGGGCATCGGGCACCACCAGCCAGCCGAGCCGCCAGCCGGTCATGTTGAAGTACTTGCTGAAGCTGTTGATGCTGATGACCTGGTCGTCGATCGCCAGCGCGGTCTGTCCGAACTGGTCGTCGTACGACAGGCCGAGATAGATCTCGTCGATCAGCGTGATCCCGCCGCGCGCGCTCACGACCTCGTGGATGCGGCGCAGTTCGCCGGGCGCGATCGAGGTGCCGGTCGGGTTCGACGGCGAGGCCAGCAGCACGCCGCGGGTGCGCTCGGTCCAGGCCGCCTCGACCTTGGCGGCGCTGAGCTGGAAGCGCTCGGCCGCGGTGGTCGGCACCAGCACGGCGCGGCCGTCGGCCGCGGTCACGAAGTGGCGGTTGCAGGGATAGCTGGGGTCGGGCAGCAGCATCTCGTCGCCGGCCTCGATGAGTGCCAGGCAAGCCAGTTGCAGCGCGGCCGAGGCACCGGCCGTGATGACGATGCGGCGGGCCGGCACGTCGACCTTGAAGCGCTCGGCGTACCAGCCGCTGATGCGTTCGCGCAGGTGATCGAGGCCGGTGGCCTGGGTGTACTGCGTGGCGCCGGCACGCACGGCGCGAGAGGCGGCTTCCTGCACCAGCGGCGGCGCCGTGAAGTCGGGCTCGCCGATGTTCAGGAAGATCATCGGCCGGTCGGTGTGGGCGACTTCCCGCGCCAGCTTCGACGCCGCCTTCGCGACCTCCATGACGTAGAACGGCTCGATCCGTTCGGCCCGCTGCGAAATCCTCATGGCTTGGCCTTGCCGCTCAACCGGTCGGCCTCGACCTCGTCCGGGCGCAGCTTCGGTGCCAGGCCATTGAGCACCGCGTTGACGTACTTGTGGCCGTCGGTGCCGCCGAATTCCTTGGCCAGCTCGATGCACTCGTTGAGCACCACGCGCCAGGGCACGTCGAGGCAATGCTGGAACTCGTAGACGCCGATCCACATCACGCCATGCTCGATCGGCGAGATCTCCTCCAGCTTGCGGTCGAGCAAGGGCACGATCAGGGCGTCGAGCTCGTCGGCGTTTTCGATCGATCCATGCAGCAGCGCGTCGTAGTGCGCCGCGTCGGCCTTGTGGAAGCCGGCCAGGTCACGTGTGAACTGGTCGATGGAGGCGGCGTCGTTGCGCCCCACGAGGTGCTGGTAGAGGGCCTGCAAGGCGAACTCGCGGGCCCGGCTGCGGTTCGACTTGGCGGCGGCCTTGCGCGCCCCGGTGCTGGTGAGCCCGGTGCGGGTCTGGCGCGGCTTGCCGCTGGATGATTTGGTGTCTTCGGTCATGAAAGGGTGGCGAGCAGCTGCGCCATCTCGACCGCCACGCGTGCGGCGTCGCGGCCCTTGTCGGTCTGTCGCGCCACGGCTTGTTCGAGGTTCTCGGTGGTCAGGATCGCGTTGGCGATCGGGATTCGGTAGTCGAGCGCCAGCCGGCTCACGCTGGCGCCGGACTCGTTGGCCACCAGTTCGAAGTGGTAGGTCTCGCCGCGAATGATGCAGCCCAGCGCCACCAGGGCGTCGTAGCGCTCGCGCTCGGCCAGCGCCTGCAGCGCCACCGGGACTTCGAGCGCGCCAGGCACGCTCACGTGCTCGATGTCGTCGTCGGCGACGCCGAGCGCCGCGAGTTCATCGCGGCAGGCCTTGGCCAATGCGTCCGTGATGTCTTCGTTGAATCGCGCCTGCACGATCCCGATGCGGAGGCCCTTGCCGTCGAGCGCGACGTCGGCGCCCTTGTTCGCGTGTTGCATCAGTGTTCGTCTTTCGTGATGTAGCCGGCGATCTCTAGCCCATAGCCTGCGGCCATGCTCGGCATGCGGCGCGGCGTGCCGAGCAGGTTCATCTTGTGGACGCCGCACTCGCGCAGGATCTGGGCGCCGATGCCGTAGCTGCGCAGGTCCATGCGGCCGCGCTCGGGCGCCTGCGCCGGCCGCGCCGTGCCGTCGAACTGCGACAGCAGCTCGGCGCCGGTCTCGCCGCAGTTCAGCAGCACCGCCACGCCCTTGCCCTGGGCCGCGAGATGCGCCAGGCTGGCGTCGAGGCTCCAGGAATGCAGTGCGCGGTTGAGTTCGAGCGCATCGAGCACCGACAGCGGCTCGTGCACGCGCACGTCGACCGTGTCGCCGGCATCCCACTTGCCGCGCACCAGCGCCAGGTGCACGCCGTTGCTGGGCTTGTCCTTGAAGGCGTGGGCGGTGAACGGGCCCCAGGCGGTCTGGATCTCGCGGCAGCCGACCTTCTCGACCAGGGTCTCGGTGCGGCTGCGGTGCTCGATCAGGGCGGCGATGGTGCCGATCTTGATGTCGTGTTCGGCCGCGAACAGCTGCAGGTCGGGCAGGCGCGCCATCGTGCCGTCTTCGTTCATCACCTCGCAGATCACCGAGGCCGGCGAGCAGCCGGCCATGGCCGCCAGGTCGCAGCCGGCTTCGGTATGGCCGGCGCGCATCAGCACGCCGCCGTCGACCGCCTGTAGCGGGAAGATGTGGCCGGGCTGGACCAGGTCGGCGGCAACGGCGTTGGGTGCCACCGCGGCCTGAACGGTGCGCGAACGGTCGGCGGCCGAGATGCCGGTGGTGACGCCCTCGGCGGCCTCGATCGAGACCGTGAACGCTGTCGAGTGCTTGGCGCCGTTGCGCGCCACCATCGGCGGCAGCTGCAGCCGCTCGCACATTTCGCGCGAGAGAGTGAGGCAGATCAGGCCGCGCGCATGACGGGCCATGAAATTGATCGCCTCGGGCGTGACGTGGTCGGCGGCCAGCACGATGTCGCCTTCGTTCTCGCGGTCTTCCTCGTCGACCAGGATCACCATGCGGCCGGCGCGCAGCTCGGCCACGATGTCTTCGACCGGGGAGATCGGTGCGGGCGCACGGCCGCTGCGCGGGGCGCCGATCGGCGTGACGGATGCATTCATGGGAGCTTGTCTTGGGTGGGTGGTTGGATGGCGCCGGCCTGGAGCATGCGCTCCACGTAGCGGGCGACGGTGTCGATCTCGAGGTTGACCTGGCTGCCTGCCGTGAGGCCGCCGAGCGCGGTGTTCTCGACCGTGTGCGGGATCAGGTTGATGCTGACCTCGCTGCCGTCGGTGACGTCGTTCACGCTGTTGACGGTGAGGCTGACGCCGTTGATCGTGATCGAGCCCTTGTAGGCCAGGAAGCGGGCCAGCGCCGGCGGCGCCAGCACGCGCAGCTCCCAGCTTTCGCCGACGGGTTCGAAACGGCGCACCGTGCCGATGCCGTCGACATGGCCGGAAACGATGTGGCCGCCCAGCCGGTCGCTGGCACGCAGCGCCTTCTCGAGGTTGACCCGTGTCTGCGCTTCCGACAGGCCTGCGGTCTTGGCCAGCGATTCGGCCGAGATGTCGATGGTGAACAGCTTTTGCGCCGGGTCGAGGGTGGTGACGGTCATGCAGGCGCCGTTGAGCGCGATGCTGTCGCCGAGCCCCACGTCGTCAAGATAGCCGTCGGGCACCGCAATGCTGAGACGCTTGCCGTGGGAGGAAGAACTGCCGAGGTCGTGGACGGCGGCGATGCGCCCCACGCCGGTGATGATTCCGGTGAACATCGCCGCATTTTCGCAGAGATGCGGGGGCTGCCCGGCCCGCAGCCTAAAACTTGTCCCGGCCGGCGACGCGGGCGACGATCCGCAGGTCGGGCCCGATCGCCTCGAACGACCGGAATTCGAGCGCCAGGGCCTCGCCCAGCGCCGTCAGCGGGCCGCCCGCATGGGGCCGGCTGGCGATGCCCAGGCCGTCGCCGATGAACTTCGGCGCCAGGTACAGCAGGATCTCGTCGACCAGGCCTTCGCGCATCAGCGAACCGTTGAGCTTGTGGCCGGCCTCGACATGCAGTTCGTTGACTTCGCGCCGGGCCAGGTCGGCGAGCAGGGCGGCCAGGTCGACCTTGCCGTCCGCATTGGCCAGGCAACCGATGGTGGCGCCGCGGGCTTCGAGCGCCAGGGCCTTGGCCTCGTCGCGCGCGGCGGCGTAGATCCAGACCGGGCGCCCGACTTCGAACAGCCGGGCGTCGGGCGGGGTCTGCAGGCGGCTGTCGACGATCACCAGCGGCGGCTGGCGCACGGTCTCGACCAGCCGGACGTCGAGTCGCGGGTCGTCCTCGATCACGGTGCCGACGCCGGTCAGGATGGCGCCGGCGCGGGCGCGCCAGGCGTGGCCGTCGGCGCGGGCCCGCTCGCCCGTGATCCACTGGCTGGTGCCGTTCTCGAGCGCGGTCTTGCCGTCGATCGAGGCCGCGGCCTTGAGCCGGACCCAGGGGCTCTGGCGGACCATCCGGCTGAAGAAGCCGAGGTTGAGTTCGCGCGCCTCCATCGCCAGCGGCCCGACTTCGACCTCGACGCCGGCAGCGCGCAGGCGCTCGAAGCCCTGGCCAGCGACCAGCGGATTCGGGTCGGCGAGCGAGGCGACGACCTTGCCGATGCCGGCCTGCGCCAGCGCATCGCAGCAGGGGCCGGTGCGCCCGTGGTGGGCGCAGGGTTCGAGTGTGACGAACGCGGTCGCGCCGGCCGTCGAGGCGCCGCGCGCCGCGGCATCGCGCAGGGCCATCACTTCGGCGTGCGGGCCGCCGGTGCGCTGGGTGTGTCCGCTGCCGATCGTCCGGCCGTCGGGCGCGACGATGACGCAGCCGACCGCCGGATTCGGAGGCGCCGTGGTGCTGGCCGCACGGGCCAGCGACAGGGCCAGCCGCATCGCTTCGTCGGCGGTCAATGGCGAGCTCGGGGCAGGCGTCGGGGTCATGCGAAGGAGAGGTGTTTTCAGCGGTTCCAGCATTCCGCCTGGAGTTCGTCCGCAGCGCCGACGGCGGCGAGCCCGCGCACACCGGCATGGTCGAGTGTGTAGCCGCCGCACCGGTCGCCGGCTTGGGTGCCCAGGGGAAGTGCGGTCAAAGTGTAGCCGCTGCCCTGGGCGTCGGCGGGCTCGAAGACGATCCGGTAGTTGCCCGAAGGGACGGCCCGCAGGCCTTCGGGAAACTCCGCGGGGTCGCCTGGGTAGTGGCCGGTGGCGGTCGCGGCGCGCTCGAGCCAGTGTGCCGCCTGCAGCAGCCCGGCGCGGGCCTCCGCGCGCAGAGCGCGCTGCACATGGGCCTGGTAGCTGGGCAGTGCCAGCGCCGTCAGGATGGCGACCAGCGCCACCACCACCAGCAATTCGATCAGCGTGAAGCCGGGCTGGCAGCGGCGCGTCATTGCAGTTGCCGCCAACCCGGGCGAAGCAGGATGCTCCCCAGGCGCTGCATCGGCGGCGCCACCGGCTGGCCGGGCGCGGAGATCGATTTCTCGAGCCGGTCGCCCCGGATCCCGATGCCGAGGCCGGCTTCCAGCCGCGAAGGCTGGCCGCCGATGGCGGCCGGCAGGTGGGCGTAGAGCGTCGACCGGGGCGCCGAGCCGTTGAGGATGTCGAGCGTGGTGCGAAAGCGCCTGGCGGGCGTTGGCGGCAGGTCGAGGCGGCTGCCGGGCGCAGGCAGCTGGCTCCAGACATCGATCAGGTCGCCCTCGAACCAGCCCGGGTTCTGCAGCACGCGCTCGCCCGGCAGCGGCAGGTCGAGGAACCAGCCACGCCGCGCTTCGCTGCCGGCGTACGGCACCGGCTGCGATGACACGGTGCCGGCGCCGTGGGCGCCGTCCAGCTGCACGCTCTGGGCGACCAGGCCCGTGCGACCGTTGGCGACGGGCCCCCGGCCGGCGCCGAAGCGCGGTGTCGGCTCGCCGGCCGGGCCGGCCGTGCCCTGGCGCAGGATCGGCGTGTCGTCGTGGACCCCGTAGATCGTCTGTCCCTGGAGGCCCGGCCCGTCGGCGGGCGCGTTTCGACGGCCGGTGCCGAAGGCCACGATCAGACCGCCCTGCGGATGGGCCTTCCAGACCGGCGCTGCGGTGATCGGCTGGCGCATGGCTGCCGCGGACGCGTCGCGCGCCACGAACAGCGGAGCGCCGTCGAACGCGGTCTTCCAGCTTCCCGCGCTTGCCGCGCGGAGGTCGAACTTCCACAGGTTGCCGAGCAGGTCGCCCGCGTAGGCGACATCGGCCGTGCCGTTGCCATCGAGATCGATCAGCCGCGGCACGCCGAGCCCGTTGCCGGGGCCGGGGGCGGCAGTGATGCCGAGCAGTTCGCGCTTGCGGTCGAGGTACTGGACCAGCAGCACCGCGGTGCCGCTGGCGCTGCGCTCGCCATTGCCGATCACCAGCGCCCAGCGGCCGTCGTTCATCGGGGTGATCTGGCGGCTGATCGAAGGATCGCCGGCTTCGGTCGCTGGCTCGCCCATGATCTCGCCGATGTCGTCGTCCAGGCTCGCGGGCGCGCTGCGATCCAGCACGACCATGCGTTCGGCGCTGGCTCGATCGAACGCGGCCGGGTCGGTGACGTCGAGCACGAAGTAGCCCCTGCCGCCGGCGCCGAGGAAGCCGGCGAGGTAGCTTCGCCAGCCGCCGGGATCGCGCGTGCCCGGCGCGCCCAGATACAGGTCGCCGACCAGGGGCGAGCCGTCGACCAAAGGCGCCGGCCGCCAGTCCGGACGGGTGAGTCGGGCCAGCCGGGCGTGCAGGCCTTCGGGGACGTAGGCGATTCTTTCCTCGCCGGTGCTGGCGTCGAAGCCGTGCAGCATGCCGTCGCCGGCGCCCACGTAGAGCATCGGCGGGCGCGCGGCGAGGGCGCGGCGGAAGCCGGCGTGGTCTTCGGCCGAGTACGCCGCGGCCGGCGCCGGCTGGTGCCAGAGCCTGGAATTCACGATCTCGCCATGGCGGGAGGTGCGGCGCCGCAGCGGCCCGCCCGGATTGCCGCCTTGCTCCTTGGCGCGGTCGCCGCGCAGGTAGGCCAGGCGGTCCTTGGCGTTCGCCTCCGCAGCGGCACGGTCCGATGCGCCATCTTCTGGGTCCATGAGCGCCGACTGCTGCGCCGGGGACAGCGAAGTCCATTCCCAGGGAATGCCGACGGCGGGCGCGCCGCTGCCGGTGCTGCGGGCCGAAAGCACGACGCGGGCCGCCGGCCAGTCGTCGCCGTGGGCGTCCATGACGGAGGCGGTCGAGCGGGGCCGCGCGGGGCGGGCGGGCTCGGCTTCGGTGGCGACGGTCGCGGGCAGATCACCCCACAGTCCGCGCGCATCCGGTGTGGGTCTGCCGTGCCGGAGCGCGTAGCCGGTGACCGATCCGGTCCAGCCGGCGGTGTCGTAGCCGGCCGCGAACAGCGCAGCCGCATGGCGGTCCGAGCGCGCACTGGCGGCCAGCGAGCTCAGGTGCGCCGTGGTCCGCTGCGTTGGCGGCGAGCCCGGTGGCGCGTCGAGTACCTCTGCGGTCGCGGCGGCGGCCCCGATGGCCGTGGCGAGGGCCGAGGCCCGCTTCACAAGTACCCGTCTCATGGCTCAGGACCTCGTCTTCTTGCGCACCAGCGTGCTCTGGATCACGGCTTGCGTCGCTGGCTTGCGTCCCCTGCCCACCGCAGTGACCCGGTAGATGTACGGCTGGTCTGCATCGGGGGCCAGCCGCTCGGCCTCGCCGCCCGCCGTCGCCGCCGAGGTGTCGTAGTGCAGCAGTTCGACCCAGTACCAGCCCTGAGTCCGTGAAACCGCGACCTTCTTCATGGCCTCGAGCGCCGCCCGATCGCCCCAGAAGCGCGGCGGAATCCGGTCGGGGATGCAAAGGCCTGCGGCGCACGAAGGGGTGGACGTGCCGAGCCGGGCCTGCAGGGCGATCAGTTCGGCACGGCTTCGAGGGTAGGCGTGCCGGTCCTTCGAAGCCGCCGCGGGCAAGCTCGAATCCTCGCGCTGGATCTCGGATTCGGCCTCGCGAAGGAGCGCCTGCGCCCCCTCGAGCGCGCGCTGGTAGTCGCTCTCGTTGCCGGTCGCCGCCTCGTCCAGCAGCGCCGTGCGCGAGGCCGTGAGCACCAGCAGCGTGGCCAGCAGGGCCGTGACCATCACGACTGGCAGCGAGAAGCCGGCTTGCGATCGTGCGATGGGCGTGGCGATCATGCGTCGGCCCTACCGGGTCCGCAGGTGGAAGAGGTTGCGAAAGACCAGGTGCGTTCGGCCGCTGTGCGGTCTGTCGTCGCCGGCGCAGCCGCGGTAGGACCCGGTGGCCTCCGGGCCCTGCTCGTCGCCCGCCAAGTCGAGGCAGATCTCGATCGCCGTCACGGAGGGCCACAGATTCGCAGCCTGGACGGCGCTGGCGTCCATGTGCCGGATGCCGGCGCCGCTGTCGACCCGGTAGTCGACCTGGAAATCGGCGACGTTGCCGATCACGGGCTGCGAGGTCTTCATGCCGCGGCACATCAATTGTCCCTTGGCGTCGAGCGAAAAGGCGGCGCGGACCTGCTCCTGTTCCTGGTTGTCGACATTGGTCCCGTTGCAGTCGTATTGGGCCCAGTTCCTTGGCGAGCCGCTGCCCGCGGGCCAGCGGCCTCGCGCGTAGCCGATCGATACGCTGTCGGGCCGGCCACCCGCGCCTTCGGTGCCGGCGACGGAAGGCGCGGCTTCGTCAGGCCCCGCGGGCTCGGCTCCGAAGGTGTGAAGCCCAGTGGCTTCGTCGCGCCAGGGCTCCAGCGTGCTCGCCTGGCGCAAATGCTGGCCGATGACCTGCAGCGCATGCGAGCCCTGCTGCTGCAGCTGGCTCAGGTCGCCGATGCTGGCGGCCGCGCTGCGCGTCAGCAGCAGCGTGGAGAACGCCGTGGCGATCACGAGCAGGCCGACCGCCATGCCGGCCAGTAGTTCGACCAGGCTCAAGCCGCATTGCCGGCGGCGCGGGCCTGCATGGGGATCAGGGAGTGACATGGGCCAGATGACAAAGAAGCCCGGCGGGGCAGCGCACGCCCGCCACAAGGGGACCGACCTCGAACGGGGCGTCGAGCGCCGCTTCGGACCCCGCATGCGCGCTGGCGCGCCAAGCGACCATCACGCCCAGCGTCCGCGCCTGCATGGGCGGCGGATCGGCGGTCGTCTCGAACGCCATGCCGCGGCCCTGGGGCAGGGTGGCCGCAATGGCCTGTTTCCAGCTGAGGATGTCTCGGCGCGCGAGCGTGGCGGCGTCGCATGCGGTGTCGCGGCAGGCTGGCGACGGCGCCGGCAGTTCCCACTGGGTGGCCTCGGCGGGCAAGGGGCTCATTCCGACGGGGTGGGCGCGGATGCGCTCGCCCAGGTCCTCGATCAGGCGGATCGCCTGGGCGCGATGAGCGGTGGTTCGGGCATCGGCCAGGGCGCGAAGCTGCACGCCGAGCAGGCCGAAGGCGACTAAGGCCAGCAGGGTCAGCGAGACCAGCGATTCGAGCAGTGTGATGCCCTGCTGCAGGTGCGGGCGGCCGGCGCGGTTCAGCATCTGTCGGTACCGTGAAGGGTCTGCAGCCGGCCGGCGGAAGACATGCACATGACGCGCGCGGCCTTGTCGTCGCTGCTGCGCTCGGGCCTCAGCGTGAAGCGAAAGGCGCCCAGGTTGTGAAAGCGGCCCGAGCGGTTGAGGTTCAGGTAGGTCGAAGGGGCGGCCACGCTGACCGTCGCCTCGACGCCGCGGGGCGCCGGCCAGGCCTGGATCAAGGCCTCGCCGGGGTCGTGTCGCCCGTTGCCGTCGGTGTCGGCGAACAGCGTCCAGCCGCAGCTCCAGTCCTGCTCGCTCGCCGGTGTGCAGCCGCCGCCCGAAGCCCGCCGCAGCGTGACACCGCCGCCGCGCCGGATGGCCTCCGAGCGCGCCGTGTAGAGGGCGGCGCGCAGGCCTTCCTCGGCAGCCCGCAGGCGGTAGCGTTCGAGGGTCCGGCCGAAGGCCGGCATTGCGAGCCCGACCAGGATCGCGACGATCGCGAGCACCGCCAGCACTTCGACCAGCGTGAAGCCGGACATCGGTGCGAAACGGGACAGCGGGGCGGAGGTAGGCATGACGGCCCGGATGCTAGAAGCCAAAGCACCGTCCGTGGCGTCGAGGCGCCTGCCGGGCCGCTCCCACGCGCAAGCGGTCGCTGGCTGCGCCGCCGTGACGATTCAGGAGGAAGTTGCCGGCAAGCTGACCCGCCGCGAACTCAGATGTCCCTGAGCAACTGCCTGAACTCGTCCACGTCCTCGAAGCTGCGGTAGACCGAGGCGAAGCGCACGTAGGCCACCTTGTCGAGCCGCTTGAGCTCGCGCATGACCAGTTCGCCGACCTTGGTCGATTCGATCTCCCGCAAGCCGCTGGACAGCAGCTCTTGTTCGATGCGCAGCAGCGCGATGTCGATCTGTTCGATGCCGACCGGCCGCTTGCGCAGCGCCAGCATCATCGAGGCCCGCACCTTGGCGGTGTCGAAGTCGGCCCGGCTGCCGTCCTTCTTGACCACCACCGGAAAGTTGACGTCCGGCCGCTCGTAGGTGGTGAAGCGCTTGTCGCAGCCTCCGCACTGGCGCCGGCGGCGCACGAAGTCGCCGTCTTCCGAGACCCGGGTCTCCATGACCTGGGTCTCCAGATGACCGCAGAAGGGGCACTTCATGCGCTGTCGTGCCGGTTATTTGTAGACCGGGAAGCGGCTGGTGAGCGCGTGCACCTTGGCCCGCACCGCATCGATGTTCGCTGCGTCGCGCGGGTTCTCGAGCACGTCGGCGATCAGGTTGGCGGTGGCGCGCGCTTCCTCGTCCTTGAAGCCGCGGGTGGTCATCGCCGGCGTGCCGATGCGCACGCCGCTGGTGACCATCGGCTTTTCGGGGTCGTTCGGGATCGCGTTCTTGTTGATCGTCATGTGGGCCGCGCCCAGCACGGCTTCGGCTTCCTTGCCGGTGATGCCCTTGGCGCGCAGGTCGACCAGCATCACGTGGCTTTCGGTACGGCCGCTGACGATGCGCAGGCCGCGCTCGGTCAGCGTCTCGGCGACGATCCGTGCATTGGTCACGACTTGCTGCTGGTAGGCCTTGAACTCGGGCGACAGCGCTTCCTTGAAGGCCACCGCCTTGGCCGCGATCACGTGCATCAGCGGGCCCCCCTGCAGGCCGGGGAAGATGGCGCTGTTGATCGCCTTCTCGTGCTGCGACTTCATCAGGATGATGCCGCCGCGCGGGCCGCGCAGGCTCTTGTGGGTGGTCGAGGTGACGACGTCCGCGTGCGGCACCGGGTTCGGGTACACGCCTGCTGCCACCAGGCCGGCGTAGTGGGCGATGTCGACCATGAAGATGGCGCCGACATCCTTGGCGACCTTGGCGAAGCGCTCGAAGTCGATCCGCAGCGAATAGGCCGAGGCGCCGGCGATGATCAGCTTGGGCAGGTGCTCGTGCGCCTTGCGTTCCATGGCGTCGTAGTCGATGGCTTCGTCGGCGTTCAGGCCGTAGCTCACGACATTGAACCACTTGCCGCTCATGTTGAGGGGCATGCCGTGGGTCAGGTGGCCGCCTTCGGCCAGGCTCATGCCCATGATGGTGTCGCCGGGCTTCAGGAAGGCCAGCATCACGGCCTCGTTGGCCGAGGCGCCGCAATGCGGCTGCACGTTGGCGGCGTCGGCGCCGAAGATCTGCTTGATGCGGTCGATGGCCAGCTGCTCGGCCACGTCGACGTGCTCGCAGCCGCCGTAATAGCGCTTGCCCGGATAGCCCTCGGCGTACTTGTTGGTGAGCTGCGAGCCCTGGGCGGCCATGACGGCCGGCGAGGCGTAGTTTTCGCTCGCGATCAGCTCGATGTGGTGCTCCTGGCGGGCGTTCTCGGCCTGGATGGCAGCCCAGATTTCAGGATCGGTCTGTTCGACCAGGATGTTGCGGTGGTACATGGCAGTCCTTCAAGACGATGGTCCTTGTTCTTCAACCAAACAAGGGCTGCCCAGGCGAACGGCTGATCACCCGCAAACGAACCGCGGGCGGCACGCTTCCCAGTGGTAGTCCACGTCAGCGCAATGCACCTGAAAAGGGTTGCGCCTATCGCCAGTCGCGTGCCGGCCGAGTGTAGCCGACAGCGGGCGCCGGCGCGGCCCGAAGGGCTAGGAATCGCCGAGCAGGGCGACTTGCTGCGGATCGGGCTGGGCCGGCTTGGCCGCTGCCGGCGGCGCCACGACCTGGACGGGATTGGCGCGCGGCGCCGGCGTCGTCGTGGGCGGCGCGCGGCCGGCGACCACCTGGCGCAGCCGCTCGTGCTCGGCCAGCACCTTGCCGGCATAGCCGCCGTCCTCGGTCAGATTGGCGGCGCCGACGTAGTAGCGCAGGCCGCCCTCGAGGGAGCCGGCGCGGGCGATGCATTCCTGCAGCACCTTGACGCCGACGCGCATGTTGGTCACCGGGTCGAAGGCGGTAAGGGTTCCGCCGGCGCTTTCGTACTTCTCGCCGTGGACCCGGGTCATGACCTGCATCAGGCCCTGGGCGCCGACCTGGCTCTGGGCGAAGGGATTGAAGCTGGACTCGACCGCCATGATCGCCAGGATCAGGGTCGGGTCGAGCTTGGTTTTCTTGCCGAGGTCGAAAGCCTCGGCGACCAGCACGCTCAACGGCTCGGCCGCCACCCGGTACTTCTTGCTGAGCCAGTAGGCCACCGCGGCCTGCTGCTTGGGCAGTTCGTGAGGGCTGGCGGCGGTGGTCCGCTCGATCGCAGTGGGCTCCAGGTCGCTGACCTCGACGGCCTCGGGCACGGGCTTGCGCGATTGCAGCCAGCCCATCAGCTGCTCTTCGCCGGTCTGCCGCAGGTCCGGGCGGGCGGCCAGCGCCAGCACGGCGAACACGGTCGCCAGCCCGAGCAGGGCGAAGCTGTTGTGGGTGATCTCGAAGAAGCCGTCGACCACGTCGGACACGAAGGTCCGTAGCCCGCGGGCTGTGGCATCTAACGCCTGTTTCATCGCTCTTCCTTTCTGTGCGGCACCCGTTCGCAGCGCCACGGGGGCGGAGCAGAAAGGAAGCGGCGCTTGGATTGGTACGAATCAGGACCGCGCGAAAAATAGGGAGAGAGCGCGGCCGCCTGATCAAGCCGGCAGATGCCGGCAGCGGATTTGGGAGAGTCCGGCCACTCGGGGGCTCGGGAAAGATTGGCATTCTAGGGACCGCTAAATATCTGGTCAAGAATATAAGATAGGTCTGATATTCTAATTTCGATGTAAAGAAATGTATGAAATAGTGCACGAATCGGCTGCACGAGATCCATTGAAAACGCGATTTGCAATCCATCCGCATAGCGCATAGGCTCTACTTGCCTGAGCTATCAGGCGTCTACCAAGGTCCAGTGGCCCGACGAGCAAAATCCGACGGCCCAGCGGCTGAGGCCCAACGGTGGCAATCCCTTGCTGCCAGCATGACCGGAACGATTGAACTTCCGGTCGAGCGAAAAGATGGCATGGGCGTTTCGCCCGCCATCGAGCCCGGAGGCCTGACTTCGCGTCGAGCCGCCGGGCTTTCTCACTTTGGGGCCGCCATGGGTTTGGGGCACACTCCCCATCGATGAATGCTGCTTTGCTGAAACAGAACAAATGGGTGCGGCGCGGGCTCTGGACGCTGCTGATCCTGCTGGCGGTCTGGGTGATCGCATGGCTGGCGGTACCGCCGATCGTCAAGGGCCAGGTGCAGAAGATCGCCAGCGACAAGCTGGGCCGCCAGGTCACGGTGGGCAAGATCGAGTTCAAGCCCTGGACGCTCGAGCTCGCGGTGAACGACCTGCGCATCGCCACTGCCGACGGCAGCCAGCCGCAGGTCGCCGTCAAGCGCATCTATGTCGACGCCGAGCTGCAGTCCATCCTGCGCCTCGCACCGGTGATCGACGCGGTCCGGATCGAGGCGCCTGCGATCCAGCTCACGCACCTCGCCGATGGCCGCTACGACATCGACGACATCCTGGCCCGGCTGACTCCCGCGCCGGAGCCCCCCGATGCGCCCAAGAAGGACCCGCCGCGGTTCGCCGTCTACAACATTGCCATCACCGACGGCGCCGTCGACTTCAGCGACGAAACCGTCAAGCGCCGCCACGAGCTGCGCGAATTCGCACTCAGCGTGCCCTTTCTGAGCAACCTGGCCTCCAAGCGCGAGATCAAGACCGAGCCGAAGCTGGCCTTCGTCCTCAACGGCAGCAAGTTCGATTCGGCGGCCGAGTCGACGCCGTTCGCCGCCAACCGCAAGACCGACGCCCGCATCAACTTCCAGGGGCTCGACCTGGTGCCCTACCTGGGCTACATCCCGGGCGGGCTGCCGGCGGCGCTGAAGGCCGGCAAGCTGGATGCCGACCTGAAGATCGATTTCGAGCAGGCGGCGACGGCCGGGCTCAAGATCACCGGGAGCATCGCGGCCAACGGCATCAAGGTGGTGGACGCGAAGGGGCACGACCTGCTCGCCTTCGATGCGCTCAAGGTCGCGCTGGCCGACGTCCGTCCCCTGGAGCGCGTGATTCATCTGAGCGAAGTGGCGCTGGCCGGGCCCGATCTGGTCGTGGCCCGCGATGCCGCGGGGCGCCTCAATCTGCTGGCGACCGACCCGAGCACCGGCGCGGCCGACAAGCCGGCGGCCGCGCCGGCGCCGGCCGCCGACGGCGCGGCCCCGCCGGCCGAGCCGCAGCCCTGGCGGATCCAGGTCGACAAGGTGGCCCTGAGCGACGGCCAGATCGGCTGGCGCGACCAGACCACCCGGCCCGCAGCGGCGATCGACGTCAAGCAACTGGCGCTCGAGGTCCAGGCCGTGACCTGGCCGATGGAGAAGCCGGCCACCTTCAGCGGCTCGACTTCAGTGGGCGGCGCGCCCATCAAGTTCAGCGGCGAGGCGACCGACAAACGGGCCCGGGTCGCCACCGAGATCGACGCGCTGCCGCTGTCGCTGGCCGCGCCGTATCTGGCGCAGAGCCTCGAACCCTCGCTCGACGGCAAGCTGAGCGGCAAGGTCGATGTCGAGTGGACGCAGCCTGAGCTGAAGTTCAAGGCCCGCAGCGTGGTCGCCGACGGGCTGGCCCTGACGCAGGAAAAGACGGCGCTGGTCAGCGTCGGCCGCTTCGAACTGGTCGACGCCGAGGCCGACATGACGAAGCACACCCTGACCGTGGCTTCCTTCACCGCCTCGAATCCGAAGCTGCGGGTCGCGCGCGACAACGAGAAGCGCTGGATGTTCGAGCGCTGGCTGAAGGCGCCCGCCGACAGCAGCCAGGCCGGCACGGCCGACGCCAAGGTGGCGGCGCCCAAGGATCCGAAGGCGGCCGAGGGCGCGCCGGCGGGCGCCAACACCACGCCGTGGTCGCTCGCCATCGGCAAGCTGGCGATCGACAACGGCGCGCTGAGCTACGAGGACAACGCCGGAGCCACGCCGGTGGCCTTCGAGATCAGCGCCTTCACGCTGAACGCGCAGAAGCTGGCGCCGAACACGGCCACCGTGTCGCCGCTCAAGCTATCGGGCCGCATCGCTGCCGGGCGGGCCGAGGCGGGGCGCTTCGAGTACGACGGCAATCTGGTGCTGAAGCCGATCGCGGCCGAAGGCCGGCTGGTGGTGGGCTCGCTGCCGGCCCATGCCTTCAAGGCCTACTACGCGGACGCACTCAATATCGACATCCGCCGCGCCTTCGCCAGCTACCGCGGCACGGTCAAGGTCGCGACCCTGCCGGCGGGCCTGAGCGTCAACCTGGCCGGCGACACCGCGGTCGACGAATTTCGCGCCAACAGCGTCGTGCTGACGCAGGCGCCCGGCCTGTCGAGCAACCGGCAGCTGCTGAGCTGGAAGACGCTGGGCCTGCGTGGCCTGCAGGTGGCGATGGTGCCCGGCGCGCCGCTCAAGGTCGACGTCCGGGAGACCTCGCTGACCGATTTCTACGCCCGCGTGATCATCGACCCGACCGGCAAGCTCAACCTGCTGTACCTGGTCAAGCAGCCCGGCGAGCCGGCGGCCGGCGAGGCTCCGGCGGTCGAGGTCGAAAGCAAGCGCAGCCTGGGCGGCACCACCACGACCACTGCCCGGCCGCGCTCGGCAAGGCCCCGCGCGCCGGCGCCGCAGCAGGCGCCGCCGCAGGAGCTGGTGGTCGGCGGCGGCCCCGACACACCGGCCGCGGCACCGGTGGCGGCCGCGCCGGCGCCGGTCGACAACGCGATGGCGCCGGTGATCAATTTCGGCCCCATGAGCCTGGTCAACGGCAAGATCGACTTTTCCGACCTGTTCATCAAGCCCAACTACTCGGCCGACCTGACCGAGCTGACCGGCAAGCTGAGCGCGTTCTCGTCGAAGCCCCAGGGCGACAAGCCCGCGCTGGCCGACCTCGAACTGCGCGGCAAGGCACAGCAGACCGCCTCGCTGGAGATCACCGGCAAGCTCAATCCGCTGGTCAAGCCGCTCGAGCTCGACATCACGGCGCGGATGAAGGAGCTCGACCTGCCGCCGTTGTCGCCCTACACGATCCGCTTTGCCGGCCACGGCATCGAGCGCGGCAAGCTCAGCATGGATGTCAACTACAAGATCGCCCCCGACGGCACGTTGACCGCGAGCAACAAGCTGGTGCTGAACCAACTGCAGTTCGGCGAGCAGGTCGAGGGGGCCCCAGCCAGCCTGCCGGTGCGGCTGGCGGTGGCGCTGCTGGCCGACCGCAACGGGGTGATCGACATCGACCTGCCGCTGCGCGGATCGATCAACGACCCGCAGTTCAGCGTCGGCCCGCTGATCCTGAAGGCGATAGTGAACCTGCTCGCCAAGGCCGTCACCGCGCCCTTCGCGCTGCTGACCGGCGGCTTCGGCGGCGGCGGCGGGGACTCCAGCACGATCGCTTTCGCGCCCGGCAGCGCCGAGCTGTCCAAGGAGGCGAAGGAAAACCTCGACAAGGTGGCCAAGGCGCTGAACGACCGGCCGGGCTTGCAGATGACCGTGGTCGGCACCGCCAGCCTCGATAAGGAGCGCGACGCCTACCAGCGCCAGCGGCTGCGCGAGATGACGCAGGCCGAGAAGCGCCGAGTCGCGATCCGCGCCGGCAAGGACGCGGCCGAGGTGGCACCGGTCACCGACGCCGAATACCCGGAATTGCTGACCGCCGTCTACAAGCGGTCGGAGGTCACCAAGCCGCGCAACGTGGTCGGCCTGGCCAAGGACCTGCCGGTCAAGGACATGGAAGACCTGCTGCTGGCCAGCATTCCGGTCGACGAGGAGTCGATGCGGCAGCTGGCCGTGGCGCGGGGCGCCGCGGCCCGGGACTACCTGCTCGAGCAGAAGCTGCCGACCGAACGGCTGTTCCTCGGCGCGGTCCGCACCAAGGCCGAAGGAGCCGACTGGAAACCCGGCGCCGAACTGAAACTGGCGACCCGTTGACCCGCAGCACCGCAAGTCGGTGAAAATGGAGCCATGCGCCGGCCAAATGCCGGCGCCTCGCTTTTTCCTCAAGATAACGACATTCGCTCAGTGACTTCAACTTCCTCCAAGCCTCACGACCTCCAGTCCCTCGACACCTTGACCGGGGGTGCCTTCACCGCGCCGACCTCTGGCGAGCGCGCCCAGCGCATCCGGGATTGGCTCGCGGCCAACCCGACGCCCGAGCAGATGCAGGACGTCTTCAAGGAGCTGAGCGGGCGCGACAAGGGCGCCGCCCGGCTGCTGCGCGAAAAGCTCGACGAGCTCAAGCGCGCCAAGAGCCAGGAGGCGATCGCGGTCGAATGGGCCCACAAGGCCGAGGCCCTTCTGGCCCAGCCGAAGCTCAACATCGCCGATGCGCTGGCCTGGCAACGCGACGCCGCCAAGGCCGGCGCGCCGTTGTCGCGCGAGCCCCTGGCCGGTTTCAAGGCCCGGCTGGCCGAGCGCGTGAAGGGCATCGAGGACCTGCAGCACCGGGCCCAGGTCCATCGCGAGGCGGCGGTGCTGCTGGCGCAGCGCTTCGAGGTGCTCTCGACCAAGAGCTGGCGCGATGCCCAGGGCGTCGAAGAGGCCCTGCGGGCTGACGTGGCGCACTGGCAGCAGCAGGCAGCCGAAATCGTGGCCGACCCCAACTGGAGCAGCCTCGATGCCCGATTCGCGCCTCAGCTCGAGTCTTCCAAGGCGCAGCTGCTGGTGGTGTCCGACGCCTTCCACGGCGCCCTGACCCTGGCCGTTGCCGCCGCCGCGGACGCCGCGGCGCCGTTGCCGCCGGTGCCGGTCTGGGCCGACGAGCTGCGGGTGGCCCGTGGCGGCACGCCCGAGGCCGCGCCGGCGCCAGCCAAGCCCCCCGCGCCCAAGGTCGACCCCGAGAAACGCGCCGCCGCGCAGGATGCGGTCCAGGCCGCGCTCGCCAAGCTCGAACAGGAAACCGCCGAGGGCCACGGCAAGGCCAGCGCCGGGGCGGCGGCCGCGCTGCGTGCGGTGCTCAAGGACCAAGGCAAGCTGGTCGAGCCGCCGCTGGAGGCCCGCGTCCATGCGGCGCTGGTGGCCGCAGGCGAGCTCGAAGGCTGGCAGCGCTGGAGCGCCGACAAGGTGCGCGAAGACCTGGTCGCCAAGGCCGAAGGGCTGCTCAAGCGGCCCGAAGGCCAGGCGCTGGGCGGCCGCAAGATGCAGGAAACCCTGCGCGCACTGCGCGACCAATGGAAGCAGGCCGACCAGGGCGGCGTGCCCAACCATGCGCTCTGGAAGCGTTTCGACGAAGCCTGCAACGAAGCCCACAAGGTGGTCGAGGCCTGGCTCGAGAAGGTCCGTGCCGACGCCGCCGAGCATCGGGCGCTGCGCACCGCGCTGATCGAGGAAGTCAAGGCCTGGGCCGCTGAGCACGCCCAGGCGTCCGACCTGAAGGCGCACAACCGGGCCCTGCACCAGTTCGCCGATCGCTGGCGCGATGCCGGGCATGTCGGCGAAAAGGTGTTCGCCGAGCTGCAGGCCCAGTGGAACGAGGCCTTCGGTGCCGCCCGTGCGCCATTCGAATCGGCCCAGAAGGCCAGCGTCGAGCGTCGCCAGGCGATGATTGCCGAGGCGGCCGAACTCGGCGCGGCGCCGATGCTGCGCATCGACGCGGTCAAGGCGCTGCAGCAGCGCTGGCAGCATGAGGCGCAATCGGTGCCGCTCGAGCGCCGCCACGAACAAAAACTCTGGGACGCCTTCCGGGCCCCGATCGACGAAGCCTTCAACCGCAAGACGGCCGAGCGCGAGAAGGCTTCGGCCGCGATGAGCGAGCACGACCGCAACGTGCTGAATGCCTCCAAGGCGCTCGAGGCCGCCAACAGCACCGGCGATGCCCAGAAGATCCGCGCCGCGGTGGCGCAGCTCGAGGCCGCCCTGCGCGGAGAGGCGCCGCCGCCCGCGCCCGCGGCAGCGCCGGCCAGCGCGCCGAGCGATGGTCCCGCGGTCGGGGCGACCGAAGTGGTTGCCCCGGGGCAGGCGGCGGCCGAATTCGGCGAGAGCGCCGGCCAGGCGCCGGCGCCCGAGGATGCGGATGCGCTGCCGACGGCCGCGCCGGCCGACGCCCCCGCGGCGCCCGACCTGGTGGCGCCGGCCGATGGCGCCGACCCTTCGGCGCGTGCCGATGCCGAAGCCGCACCGGCGCCCGTGGCACCCCCGAAGCCGGCACCGAAGCCGGTGATCGCCGTGCGCGGCGACGACCGTCCCGGCAACAAGAAGGCCGAGGCCATGCCCGCCGGCCGCGGCGGCAAGTTCGGCGATCGCCGCGATGCGCGTGGCGGCCCGGGCGGCCGCACCGGCGATCGCCCGGCACGGCCGGGCGAGCGTGGCGCACCCGCCGGCGGCGGCCGCTTCGGTGATCGCCCGCCGCGCTTCGAAGACCGCGGTCCCCGCCTCGGCGACGCGGCTTTCCGGGCCCAGCGCGAAGCGCTCGAGCGGGCCGAATTCGCACTGCGCAAGCTGGCGTCGCAGGCCCATGGCGAAGCGCTCACGCAGGTGCTCGGCGCCTGGGAGAAGCGCGACGCCGCGCAGTTGCCCAGCGTCCAGGAGCTGGGCCGCGCGGTGACGCCGGCGGTGCGCAGCAGCTGGTCGCAGGCGATCGGCGCTGCGCCGTCGGCCCAGGCCGCCGACGCCGCCGAAGCGCTGCTGCGGCTCGAGATGGCGGCCGAAGTGCCGACGCCGGCCGAGCAGCTCGATGCCCGCCGGGCCCTTCAGCTCAAGCTGTTGACCCGGCGCGGCGACCCGACCCCGGAACAGACCTGGGGCCAGGACGCCGGCAAGGTGCTGGCTGCCAGCCACGACGCTGCTTCGGCGCGCCGGCTGCAGAACGCACTCAAGGCACTGCTGCGCAAGTAAGGGGTAAGGGCGGCGGCCGTCCCGCAAGGGGCGGTCGTGCTCAGCGGCTTGGCGGCGCCTTGAAGAAGGCGTCGAACAGCCCCACCAATCCGGCAAACTCGGCTTCCAGCGCCGAGCGGTTGACGAAATACGCCTCGCAGGCGACGGCGAAGAACTCGGCTGGCGACTGCGCGCCGTAGGGATCGAGCCAGGGCGCCTCGCCGCCGAAGCGCTCGGCCACGATCGCCTTCTCGCGCAGCGCCTCGTAGGCCGGCTGCAGGGTCGCGAACCAGGCGGCGCGGGCTTCACGCGCGCTGCGCGTGCCAAGAAAACCGGGCGGCAGCGGCGGGCAGCCGTCGGCTTCTCCGCTGCGCATGTCGATCTTGTGGGCAAATTCGTGGATCACCACGTTGTAGCCCTCGGCCCGCGTGACGCTGCTCGCGAGCACGTCCTGCCAGCTCAGCATCACCGGCCCGCGGTCCATGGCCTCGCCGGCCACGATCTCGTCGTACTGGTGGACCACGCCGCTGGCGTCGGTGGTCGTGCGGTGCGCCACCACTTCGGACGGGTGCACGACGATGCCGACGAAATCGTCGTACCAGGCCAGGCCGCCTTTCAGGTGCAGCACCGGCAGCACCGCCTGGGCGGCGATCGCCAGCGCCACCTCGTCGGTGATGACGAAGCCGTGCGCGCCATGGAACTCCTTGTTGCGCAGGAACGCTGCCGCCAGCGCGCGCAGCCGTTCGAGGTCGGCCGCCGGGCGTTCACCCAGGAAGCGATAGCGCGCCAGCGTGGCCTGCCAGAGGGCGTCGGGCAGGCCGGGAGGCGGGCGCAGCTTGCGCAGCCAGCCGAACATCAGCGCAGATCGACCCGCTGGACACCCGCGCTCGACAGGCACAGCAACTGGGCGCGCGGCGGATGCGCCGCCGCGTCCCAGTCGCTCAGCACGATGCGCCGCATGCCGTCGCCGAGGTCGTGGGCCGCCGGCCGGTGGGTGTGGCCGTGCACCAGCGTCCCGGCGCCGGCCTGCCGCAGCCAGTCGCGTGCGGCATCGGCGTCGACATCGGCCCAGACCATGTCGGGACTGCGCTTGCGGTCCTCGCTCTGGGCCCGGACCGAGCGCGCGAGCGTGCGCCGCTCCTCGAGCGGACGGGCCAGCAGCGCCTGCTGCCACTCGGGCGTGCGCACCTGGGCCCGAAAACGCAGGTAGTCGGTGTCTTCGAGGCACAGGGCGTCGCCATGGCTGAGCAGCCAGCGCTCGCCGTGCAGCACCAGCACCGTCGGGTCGGCGAGCAGCGTCATGCCGCAGCGCGCCGCAAACTCGGCGCCGACCAGGAAGTCGCGGTTGCCGTGCATGAAGAACAGCGGCAGGCGCGCGGACGCGGCCCGCAGCACCTCGGCGCACTGGGCTTCGAAGCCGGGCAGTGCGGCGGCGTCGTCGCCGACCCAGACCTCGAACAGGTCGCCGAGGATGAAGATCGCGTCGGCCGGCGTCGTCTCCAGGTAGCCCTGCCAGGCTGCGACGGTGGCAGGCTCCGACGGCTGCAGGTGCAGGTCGGAGATCAGGTCGACCGTGCGCCACGCGGGCGGCGCGACGATCTCGGGAAATGCCATGGGCGGCTCGTCAGGCTCAAGCCTTGACGACGGCCTTTTCGATCACCACGTCTTCGAGCGGCACGTCGTCGTGGAAGCCCTTGCGGCCGGTCTTGACGGCCTTGATGCCGTCGACCACTTCCTTGCCGCCGACCACCTTGCCGAACACCGCGTAGCCCCAGCCCTGGGCCGAGGGTGCGGTGTGGTTCAGGAAGCCGTTGTCGGCGACGTTGATGAAGAACTGCGCGGTGGCCGAGTGGGGCGCGTTGGTGCGCGCCATGGCGACCGTGTAGTTGTCGTTCTTGAGGCCGTTGTTGGCTTCGTTCTGGATCTCGGCGCCGGTCGGCTTCTGGCTCATGCCGGGCTCGAAGCCGCCGCCCTGCACCATGAAGCCGGGAATGACGCGGTGGAACACGGTGTTGTCGTAGTGGCCCTTGGTCACGTACTCGAGGAAGTTGGCGACGGTCTTGGGCGCCTTGGCCTCGTCGAGTTCGAGCGTGATGATGCCCTTGTCCTTGATGTGCAGTTCGACTTGGGGGTTGCTCATGGCTGTGGTCCTTTGCTTATTTCGCCAGGGTGGCGGACTGGATGGTGATGGTTTCGAGCGGCACGTCCTGCATGCCGCCCTTGTTGCCGGTGCGCGCGGCGCGGATCTTGTCGACCACCTCGGTGCCCGAGACCACCTTGCCGAACACCGCGTAGCCGTGGCCGTCGGGGTTGGGAGCGTCGAGCATGGTGTTGTCCTTCACGTTGATGAAGAACTGCGCGGTGGCCGAATTCGGATCGGAGGTGCGCGCCATGGCGATCGTGTATTTGTCGTTCTTGAGGCCGTTCCTGGCCTCGAGCGGGATCGGCGCGCGGGTCGGCTTCTGCTTCAGGTCGGGCGTGAAGCCGCCGCCCTGGATCATGAAGCCGTCGATGACGCGGTGGAACACCGTGCCGTCGTACTGCTTGTCCTTGACGTATTGCAGGAAGTTGTCGACCGTCTTGGGGGCCTTGTCGGGTGCCAGCTCGATCACGATGTCGCCGGCCGAGGTGGCGAGCTTGACGCGCGGGGCGCCCTGCGCCCAGCTGGACACGGCGGTCGTGGCGATGGCCAGCGTGGCGGCCAGGGCCAGGGCCCGGCGGCGCGAAAAGGCTTGAAGAATCACGGGTGGATCGCTTTCGAAGGAGTGCGCCGCGGCGCGTTCAGGAAAGAAGAAGGCTTCAGTTGCGCACCGGCTTGCGCACCGCCGGCGTGGCCGGCGGCAGGGTGTCGGGCGCCGGCGCGCCGAACATCTGGCGCACCAGGGCCAGCTTGGGCGGCGCGGTCGTGTTGCCGGCCTCCAGCTTGAGCGCCCGTCCATAGGACTGGGCCGCCAGCCGCGCATACACGTCGCCGAGGTTCTCGTGCGCTGTCGCGTAGTCGGGGTTGAGCTTGATCGCCATCTCGAGGGCGGCGCGCGCCTTGTCGAACTGGCTCTGGGCCGCATAGAGGGCGGCCAGGTTGTTGTAGGGCTCGGGCAGTTCGGGAAAGTCCTGCGTCAGCGCCGTGAAGACCACGATCGCGTCGGCCTGCTTGCCCTGCTCGGTCAGGATCACGCCGCGCAGGAAGCGCATCTGCGGGTCGCGGGGCTTGCCTGCGATGTAGGCGTCGGCCTTGGCCAGCGCCTGGTCGGCCTTGCCCTGGCGCAGCAGGGTGTTGACGTCGGAATAGTCGTCGGCGTGGGCGATGCCGACCGTCAGGGCGACCAGCAGCGCCGCGACGGCCTGGACGATGCGCAGACGGGAGGAGGGGGCGAAAGCGGCGTGCGGCATGGTGTCTCGAGAGTTGGAGGGAATGGGCCTCGTAAACACGCGGAAAACATCCGGCGGTGGCCGTTTATACTTGGAAGATTGTAGCCGAGGGGTCTTTTCCAACCGCTCGTCGCCACACCCCCGTCACCCCTGAAAAACCCCATCGTTCGCCCGTTCCCTGCACGTGCGCGAATCGACGTTTCCGAGCCTCATGAGTCTTCGCATCTACAACACGCTCTCGCGTGAACTGGAGGAATTTACGCCTCTGCAACCCGGCAGGGTGCGCATGTACGTCTGCGGCATGACGGTCTACGATTACTGCCATCTGGGCCATGCGCGCTCGATGATCGCCTTCGACGTGGTGCAGCGCTGGCTCCGGATTTCGGGGCTGGACGTGGACTACGTGCGCAACATCACCGACATCGACGACAAGATCATCCGCCGGGCGGTCGAGAACGGCGAGAGCATCCGGGCCCTGACCGACCGCATGATCGACGCCCTGCACGAGGACGCCGACGCGCTGGGCATCGAACGGCCTACACACGAGCCGCGGGCGACGGAGTTCATTCCGCAGATGCTGTCGATGATCTCCACGCTGGAGCACAAGGGCCTGGCGTATCGCTCGCCCAACGGCGACGTCAACTACGCGGTGCGCAAATTTCCAGGCTACGGCAAGCTGAGCGGCAAGACCCTCGACGAGCTCCATGCCGGCGAGCGCGTTGCGGTGCTCGACGGCAAGGACGATCCGCTCGACCCGGTGCTCTGGAAGAGCGCCAAGGCCAGCGAACCCGACGAGGTCAAGTGGGCAAGCGAATTCGGCCCCGGCCGGCCCGGCTGGCACATCGAGTGCTCGGCCATGGCCTGCCAGCTGCTGGGCGAGACGCTGGACATCCACGGCGGCGGCGCCGACCTGCAGTTCCCGCATCACGAGAACGAGATCGCCCAGAGCGAAGGCGCCACCGGCAAGCCGCTGGCACGCACCTGGATGCACAACGGCTTCATCAACATCGACGACGAGAAGATGTCCAAGAGCCTGGGCAACTTCTTCCTCATCCGCGACGTGCTGAAGAAGTTCGACGCCGAGACCATCCGTTTCTTCGTCGTCCGGGCCCACTACCGCAGCCCGCTCAACTACAGCGACGTGCACCTCAACGACGCCCGCAATTCGCTGCGCCGGCTCTACAACGCGCTGGCGCTGGTGCCGCCGGCGCCGGTCGCCATCGACTGGACCCAGGCCCATGCGGCGCGCTTCAAGGCCGCCCTGGACGAGGACTTCGGCACGCCCGAGGCCGTGGCGGTGCTGTTCGACCTCGCCGGTGAGGTCAACCGCACGCAGTCCGCCGAATCCGCCGGCCTGCTGAAGGCGCTGGCCGGCTGCCTGAACCTGCTGCAAGCCGACCCGCAAGCCTTCCTGCAGGCCGGCAGCACGCTCGACGACGCCACCATCCAGGGCCTGATCCTGCAGCGCGCGCAAGCCAAGGCGGCGAAAGATTTCGCCGAGGCCGACCGCATCCGCAACGAACTGCTGGCCCAGGGCATCGTGCTCAAGGACTCGGCGAGCGGCACCACCTGGACCTCGGCGCAGTGAGCGCCGCCGCCCGAACCATGGCTGCCGCCAAGGAGCCGATCGTCCAGGTCTTCACGCCCGATTACTGGGAAGAAGCCTGCAAGCACCTGGGCAAGAAGGACCGCGTCATGAAGCGGCTGATCCCGCGTTTCGGCGACGTCCGCCTGGAGTCGCGCGGCGATGCCTTCACGACGCTCGCCCGCAGCATCGTCGGCCAGCAGATCTCGGTGCCGGCGGCCCAGACGGTCTGGCGCCGCTTCGTCGAACTGCCGCGCAAGCTCACGCCGGCCAGCGTGCTGAAGCTCAAGGTCGACGACATGCGCGGCGCCGGGCTGTCGGCGCGCAAGGTCGAATACCTGGTCGACCTGGCGATCCATTTCGACTCGGGCGCGGTGCACGTCGACGCCTGGGAAAACATGTCCGACGAGATGATCATCGCGGAACTGGTTGCGATCCGCGGCATCTCACGCTGGACCGCCGAGATGTTCCTGATCTTCCACCTGATGCGGCCCAACGTGCTGCCGCTGGACGACCCCGGCCTTATCAGCGGCATCAGCCAGAATTACTTTTCGGGCGATCCGGTCAGCCGCAGCGATGCCCGCGAGGTCGCCGTGGCCTGGGCCCCGTATTGCAGCGTGGCGACTTGGTATATTTGGCGATCGCTCGACCCGCTACCGGTCGCAATTTGAAAAACAGGAGAAGACGTTGGCGAAACGAACCTTTCTCGACTTCGAGCAGCCCGTGGCCGAGCTCGAAAGCAAGATCGAAGAACTGCGTTATGTCCAGACCGAATCCGCGGTCGACATCTCGGAAGAAATCGATCAGCTGGGCAAGAAAAGCCTGCAGCTCACCAAGGATATCTACAGCGACCTGACGCCCTGGCAGATCACCAAGATCGCCCGCCATCCGGAACGCCCCTACACGCTCGACTACGTGAACGAGATCTTCACCGATTTCGTCGAACTGCACGGCGACCGGCATTTCTCGGACGACCTGTCGATCGTCGGTGGCCTGGCGCGCTTCAACGGCACGCCCTGCATGGTGCTGGGCCACCAGAAGGGCCGCGACACCCGCGAGCGCACGACGCGCAACTTCGGCATGAGCAAGCCCGAGGGCTATCGCAAGGCGCTGCGCCTCATGAAGACGGCCGAGAAGTTCAAGCTGCCGGTCTTCACCTTCGTCGACACGCCGGGCGCCTACCCGGGCATCGACGCCGAGGAGCGCGGCCAGTCCGAGGCCATCGGCCGCAACATCTTCGAGATGGCGCAGCTCGAGGTGCCGATCATCGTCACCATCATCGGCGAGGGCGGCTCCGGCGGCGCGCTGGCGATCTCGGTCGGCGACCAGCTGGTGATGCTGCAGTATTCGATCTATTCGGTGATCAGTCCCGAAGGCTGCGCCTCGATCCTCTGGAAGACCAGCGACAAGGCGCAGGAAGCGGCCGATGCGCTCGGCATCACCGCGCACCGGCTGAAGGCGCTCGGGCTGGTCGACAAGATCGTCAACGAGCCGGTCGGCGGCGCGCACCGCGACCATCGCCAGATGGCCGCCTTCCTCAAGCGGGCGCTCAACGATGCCTTCCGCCAGGTCGGCGACCTGTCGACCAAGGACCTGCTCAACCGCCGCTACGAGCGGCTCCAGAGCTACGGCCGCTTCGCCGATACCAAGGCCGACAGCAGCAAGTGAGGCGCTGAGCACCGGGCAGGCCCGGCGCTCCACCGCCCGCTCGGTTTCCATGGAAAATCCGGCCGCCCAAGCTCTCGCGTCCTGGGCGGCGGCGCCGTTGCCGCTGGCGATCGCCTACAGCGGCGGCGCCGATTCGACCGCGCTGCTGCACGCGGCCGCGGCCCGCTGGCCCGGGCAGGTGCATGCCCTGCACGTGCACCATGGCCTGCAGCAGGCGGCCGATGATTTCGAGGCGCACTGCGCCACTGCCTGCGCGACGCTGGGCGTTCCGCTCCATTCGGCGCGCATCGACGCCCGCCACGCACCCGGCGAGAGCCCGGAGGACGCGGCCCGCCGGGCCCGCTACGCCACGCTGGCGGCGTTGGCGCTGGCCCGGGGATTGCGCCACGTGGCGCTGGCCCAGCATGCGGACGACCAGGTCGAGACGATGCTGATCGCGCTCGGCCGCGGCGCCGGCCTCGACGGCCTGGCGGGCATGCCGCGCTGCATGGAGCGCCACGGCGTGAGCTTCCACCGGCCGCTGCTCGACCTGCCTGCCGACGCGCTGCGCGCCTGGCTCGCCGCCGGCGGCGTCGCCCATGTCGTCGACCCCACCAACGCCGACCTGCGCTACACCCGCAACCGGCTCCGGCAACTGGTGCTTCCGGCTCTGGAGGCCGCGCTGCCGCAGTTCCGCGAGACCTTCGCCCGCTCGGCGCGCAACGCGGCGCGGGGCTCGGCGCTGCTGGCCGAACTGGCGGCCCTGGACCTGGCGGAGGCCGGCGCGCCGCCGGCGCTGGCCGTCCTGCGGGCGCTGCCGCGGGAACGCCTGGCCAATGCGCTGCGCCACTGGCTGCGGCGCGACCACGGCGTGGTGCCGAGCGAGGCGCAGCTGGAGCAGCTGCAGGACCAGATCGCGGCCTGCAGCACGCGCGGGCACCAGATCCGCCTCAAGATCGCCTCCGGGCGGGTCGAGCGGGAGGGTGCTCTGCTGCATTGGTACAATGCTTCGCCCTTGTCGCAGTCCGCCGCCCCGGCGCGGAAGCGCTGAAGCTTCCGCAGGCGCGGAAGCGTTGAAGCGCTGAATCCGGTCCGGCGGGCGCATGAGTGCCTGCAGAGGCCAGCGCAGCCAGTCAGCCAGCGATGGCCGGCGATGCGGCATCCGAATCCTTCTCTTTGACTTTCACCCATGGCATTGATCGTTCATAAATACGGCGGCACGTCGATGGGCTCGACCGAGCGCATCCGGAATGTCGCCAAGCGCGTTGCCAAGTGGGCACGCGCCGGCCACCAGATGGTGGTGGTCCCGAGCGCCATGAGCGGCGAGACCAACCGCCTGCTCGGCCTCGCCAAGGAACTGGCGCCCGCCACCCCCGGTGCCGGCCACTACCGCGAACTCGACATGCTCGCCTCCACCGGCGAGCAGGCCTCGTCGGCGCTGCTGGCGATCGCGCTGCAGGCCGAGGGCCTGGAGGCCGTGAGCTACGCCGGCTGGCAGGTCCAGGTGAAGACCGACAGCGCCTACACCAAGGCGCGCATCGAGAGCATCGACGACGAGCGCGTGCGCGCTGACCTCGATGCCGGCCGCGTGGTCGTCATCACCGGCTTCCAGGGCGTCGACGAAGGCGGCAACATCACGACCCTCGGGCGCGGCGGCAGCGACACCTCGGCGGTGGCGATCGCCGCGGCGCTGAAGGCCCACGAGTGCCTGACCTTCACCGACGTCGACGGCGTCTACACCACCGACCCGCGGGTCGAACCCGACGCCCGCCGGCTCAAGACGGTGAGCTTCGAGGAGATGCTCGAGATGGCGAGCCTGGGCTCCAAGGTGCTGCAGATCCGCTCGGTCGAGTTTGCGGGCAAGTACAAGGTGCCGCTGCGCGTGCTGTCGAGCTTCACGCCCTGGGACATCGACATCGAGGAAGAAGCCAAGTCCGGCACCCTGATCACTTTCGAGGAAGACGAAAACATGGAAAAAGCCGTCGTATCCGGCATTGCCTTCAACCGCGACGAGGCGAAGATCTCGGTGCTCGGCGTGCCCGACAAGCCGGGCATCGCGTACCACATCTTGGGCGCGGTGGCCGACGCCAACATCGAAGTCGACGTCATCATCCAGAACCTGAGCAAGGACGGCCGCACCGACTTCAGCTTCACGGTGCACCGCAACGACTACGCTCGCGCGGTCGACCTGCTCAAGGACAAGGTGCTGCCGACCCTGGGCGCCGCCGACATCGTCGGCGACACCAAGATCTGCAAGGTCAGCATCGTCGGCATCGGCATGCGCAGCCACGTCGGCGTCGCGTCCAAGATGTTCCGCGTGCTGAGCGAAGAGGGCATCAACATCCAGATGATCTCGACCAGCGAGATCAAGACCTCGGTCGTGATCGACGAAAAATACATGGAATTGGCGGTCCGCGCGTTGCATAAAGCCTTCGATCTGGACCAACCGACGGCCTGAAGATGGCATAATCCAAGGCTCAGGAACTGTGACCGAGTGGCCGAAGGTGCTCCCCTGCTAAGGGAGTATGGGGTGTAGAGCCTCATCGAGGGTTCGAATCCCTCCGGTTCCGCCAAATTGATCTTCAATGATCTTTGAAAGCCCCGACGCTGATCCAGCGCCGGGGCTTTTTCATTGGAACAGGCGAATGCAGATTCAGTACAGAGGGCCTTTTGCCCTGAGGGGCTACGGCAAGGCGCTCGACGACGGGCGATTCGAGGCCGTCTTCGTGGTCACCGAGCCGACGGCGGCGGGCGAGATGGATTCGCATCTCGCGACCCACCTGTTCTTCGATACGGAGCCCGCAGCCGTCGCGGCTGCCGATGCCGCCGCTGCACAGTGGCTGGAGCGGCTCGTGACCGCCGCTGCCTGATTCCGCGCGCGGCGCGCGCTACCATTCCGCGATGCCTGAATTCACCCTGGAAGTCGCATCCGTCGTCGCCGTGACCTTCGCCGCCATCATGACCGTCGGCTTTGCCTGGCGCGAGCGCAAGTGGGGCCCGGCGCTGATGATGGTCGGCATCGTGGGCTTCCTGGCCATCATCGCCTACGGCATCGTGCCGAAGTTCTGACTACTCGACGACCAGCCCCTTCAGGGCCGGATCGGCGGGCGGCACGCGCAGCTTCATGTCCTTGAGCGTCTTCACCAGCAGCCCGGCGATCATCAGGTTGCGGTGATGCTTGCTGTCGGCCGGGACGACGTACCACGGCGCGTCGTCGGTCGACGTGGCGGTCAGCGCCTTCTCGTAGGCCGCCTGGTAGGCCTCCCACTTCTTGCGCACCGCCAGGTCGTCGAACGAGAACTTCCAGTGTTTGTCGGGATCGTCGACCCGCGCCTGCAGGCGCACGCGCTGCTCCTGATTGCTGATGTGGAGCATGCACTTGACGATGACGGTGCCGGTCTGGGTCAGGAGGCGCTCGAAGTCGTTGATCTGGTCATAGCGCTGCCGGGTCTGGCCCTTGTCGATCCAGCCTTCGACCACCGGCACCAGCACGTCTTCGTAGTGGCTGCGGTTCCAGACCGTGATCTCGCCGGTGCGCGGCACCACGGCATGGCAGCGCCACAGGAAGTCGCGCGCGCGCTCTTCCTCGGTCGGCGCCTTGAAGGCCGTCACCTTGACGCCCAGCGGCGAGGTGCGCGAAAACACCCAGCGGATGGTGCCGTCCTTGCCGCTGGTGTCCAGTCCCTGCAGCACCAGCAGCAGCTTGCGCCGGCCTTCGGCGTGCAGCAGGTTCTGCAGCCGGTCGAGCTCGATGGCCAGTGCGTCGAGCTGCTCGCGCTGGGCGTCGTCGCCGCCGGAAGAGAACGGCGTGGCGGCCGGATCGACGCCGGACAGCTTGAACTTGGAACCGACACGGAATTTCTTGAAACTGGCCATGGCGGGGTCTTTCAGGTCTCGTCGTCGGGATCGATGGAGGCGCTCCAGCGGCTGTCCCAGTCGGCGCGCCGGGCGCCGTCGAGGTCACGCCGGTCGCGCTTGGTGGGGCGGCCCTGCTCGATGCTCAACGCCGGTTCGCTGCCGAGCCGGCGCTGCTCGCGTGCCGCCGCCTGGGCCGCCAGGCTCTCGGGCGTTTCTTCGTAGAGCTGCTGGGCGACCGGGGCCGGGCCGCGCTGGCCGCTGATGCCGCGCACCCAGACCACCCGCGACAGGCTGCCGAGACGCAAGCTGACCGTGTCGCCCACCTTGACCTCGCGCGAGGCCTTGGCGACATCGCCGTTGACCTGCACGCGGTTCTTGCCGATCTCGTCGGCGGCCAGCGAGCGCGTCTTGAAGAAGCGCGCCGCCCAGAGCCATTTGTCGATTCGAAGTCGGTCCATGAGTTCAGCGATTGTCGCGCGCCAGCGGGATTCGCACGACAGCGTCCAGCCCGACGGTGCGGCCGCCGGCCTCGCGGTTGTCCAGCGCGATGCTGCCGCCCAGGGCCAGCACGATCTCGCGGCAGATCGCCAGCCCCAGGCCGGAGCCGCTGCCCACGTCGCCGGCCGCGAACGGCGCGAACAGCCGCTGGCGCAGCTCGTCGGAGATGCCGCGGCCCTGGTCGCTGACCTGCAGCAGCGCCAGCTCGCCTTCGGCATGCACCCGCACCGTCAGCGCCGCGGCGCGCGGGCTGTGCTTGATGGCGTTGTGCAGCAGGTTGCGCGTGAGCTCCTGCAGCATCCAGAGATGGGCGCGCACCGGCACCGGCGCCGGATCCGTCGAGAGCTCGAAGTCGAGCGCCTTGTCGGCGACCAGCGGCGACAGGTCGAGCGCCACCGCGCGCACCGCGTCGGCCAGGTCCAGCATGACCGACTCGGGCTGCTGGCGCAGCTGCTCGACCTTCGCCAGCGACAGCATCTGGTTGGCGAGGGCGGTCGCGCGCTCGACGGTCTCGCTGATCTCGCCCAGCGCCTGGTCGGGCGGGACGTCGCCGCGGCGGGCAGACTGCACCTGCGCCTTGAGCACCGCGAGCGGCGTGCGCAGCTGGTGCGCGCTGTCGCGCACGAAGCGTTTCTGGTGGTCGAGCAGGCGCTGCAGCCGGCCCATCACCTGGGTCGTGGCGTCGATCAGCGGGCGCAGTTCGCGCGGCGCGTCGGGGGCGTCGATCGGTGACAGGTCGTCGGCGGCGCGGGCCTGGATCGCCTCGCCCAGCGCGCGAACCGGGCGGGTGGCGCGCTGCACCACGACGACCGTGACCGCGGCGATCACCCCCATCAGCACCAGCTGGCGCCACAACATGTCGACCAGCAGCTTGCGCGCCAGCGTCTCGCGCAGCTCCAGCGTCTCCGCCACCTGCACCACGGCCATCGCGCGTCCGCGGCCGCTGGCGATGGGCTGCAGCAGCACGGCCACGCGCACCGGCATGGCGCGGAACTCGGCGTCGTAGAAGTCGACCAGCGCGGCATAGGGCGGGCGGTTCGGCAGCTTGCCGCGCCAGAAGGGCAGTTCCTCGAAGCCCGAGACCAGCTGGCCGTCAAGCGCCGACACCCGGTAGTACATCCGGCTCTGGTTGTCGGCCTCGAAGGCCTCGAGGGCGGAGTAGGGGACGATGGCGCGCAGGGTGGCCGCCTCGTCGTAACCCTCGACGTCGAGTTGCTCGCCGATGGTCTTGGCCGAGGCCAGCAGCGTCCGGTCGTAGGCGGTCGTGGCGGCGGCCAGGCTCTGCCGGTACAGGCTCACGCTGTTGATCACGATGAACACGGCGATCGGCCCCAGGATGCCCATGAGCAGCCGGGCGCGCAGCGAGGTGGCCCGCATCACGCGTCTTCGCGCAGCAGGTAGCCCAGGCCGCGCAGCGTCATCAGCGTCGCGCCGGTGGCGGCGAGCTTCTTGCGCAGCCGGTAGACCACGACCTCGATGGCTTCGTACTGCACGTCGGCCTCGCCCGGAAACACCAGCTCGAACAGGCGCTCCTTGCTGACCGCGTGGCCGGGCTTGGCCATCAGCGCCTTCAGCAGCGCCAGTTCGCGCGGCGTCAGTTCGAGCACCTCGGCGCGGTGGTAGATGGCGCCGCTGTCGGGTTCGTAGCGCAGGCCCCCGACTTCCGGCAGGCGCGCCGTCGCCTCGGCGCCCTGGTGGCGCCGCTTGAGCGCCCGGATGCGAGCCTCGAGTTCGTCGAGGTCGAAGGGCTTGGGCAAGTAGTCGTCGGCGCCGGCGTTGAGGCCGACGATGCGGTCGCCGACCGTGCCGCGGGCGGTGAGCAGCAGCACCGGCGTGCGCAGCCCGGCGGCGCGCGCCTGGGCCAGCACCTGCAGGCCGTCGAGCCCGGGCAGGCTGAGGTCGAGCGCCACCACGTCGGGTTCGAGCGCCTGCCACTGGGCCAGCGCCTGGGCGCCGTCGCCGCAGATCCGGACGTCGATCTGGCGCCGTCCGAGCGTGCGCTGCAAGGTGGTTTGCATCGACGGATCGTCTTCGACTAGCAGCAGCTTCATGGCGCGATTTTCGGTGTTTACCCCAGTCCGAAGGACAGCCAACTGACAGCAGGGCGGCGCATCATAGCGGCGTCAGCTTCTACTCAGCTTGCCAAAATCCAAGGAGACCTGCATGCGTCGCGATACCTTTCTGAAGTCCCTGGCCGCCCTGGCCGCCACCGGTGCCCTGCCGTTGTCGGCCTGGGCCGCTCCCAATGTCAAGATGATGATCCCCGCCAATCCGGGCGGCGGCTGGGACACCACCGGGCGGGCGCTGGGCAAGGCCCTGACCGACGCCAAGCTGGCCGACACCGTGACCTTCGACAACAAGGGCGGCGCCGCCGGCGCGCTCGGCCTGGCCCAGTTCGTCAACGGCTCCAAGGGCGATCCGAACGCGATGATGATCATGGGCGCCGTGATGCTGGGCGGCATCATCACCGGCAAGCCGCCGGTGAGCCTGTCGCAGGCGACGCCGATCGCCCGCATCACGAGCGAATACAACGTCTTCGTGCTGCCCGCCAGCTCGCCCCTGAAGACCATGAAGGACGTGGTCGAGCAGCTCAAGAAGGACCCGGGCAGCGTCAAGTGGGGCGGCGGCTCGCGCGGCTCCACCGAGCACATCGCCGCGGCCATGATCGCGCAGAAGGTCGGCGTCGATCCCTCGAAGATCAACTACGTCGCCTTCCGTGGCGGCGGCGAGGCCACGGCGGCGATCCTGGGCGGCAACGTCACGGTCGGCGGCAGCGGCTACAGCGAGTTCGCCGAATACATCAGCGCCGGCAAGATGCGCGCGATCGCGGTCACCTCCGCCCAGCGCCTGCAAGGCATCAACGTGCCGACGCTCAAGGAGCAGGGAATCGACGTCGAGATCGGCAACTGGCGCGGCGTCTACGGCGCGCCCGGCATCACGCCCGAGCAGCGCAAGGCGCTGACCGACATGGTGCTGGCGGCGCTCAAGACGCCGGCCTGGGGCGAGGCGCTCAAGAAGAACGACTGGACGCCGGCGGTGCTGTCCGGCGAGGCCTTCGCCAAGTTCGTCGACGACGAGTTCGCGAGCCTGCGCGCGACCATGGTCAAGTCGGGCATGGTCTAACGCCTGATCGGCACGGCAACGGGCGCAGGCCGTCGATCGGCCTGCGCCCTTTTTCCGCCCCCAGCGAGGTCCAGAAGAATGTCCAACATCGACTCACTCCCCCATTCACCCCCGGCCTTGTGGCCGCAGACGCTGGTCGGCGCCGGGGTTCTCGTCACCGGGCTGGCGCTCGCCTTCGGTGCCATCGGCATTTCGTCCGAGGCCGGCTATGGCGGTGTCGGGCCCAACTTCCTGCCCTGGCTGGTGTCGATCGCGCTGACCATTTGCGGCGGCTGGATCCTCTGGGAGTCGCGCACCGGCGGCTTCCGCGAAATGGACGAGCCTTCGGGCGCCTCCAAGGCCTATTGGGCCGGTTTCATCTGGGTCTCGGCGGGCTTGCTGCTCAACGCGGCGCTGATCACCAGCATCGGCTTCATCCTGAGCTGCACCCTGTGCTACCTGCTCGCGGTGCAGGGCCTGCGCCGCGCCAGCGGGCAGGGCGGCGTCAACACGCCGCGCACCTGGATCATCGACCTCGTGACCGGCCTGCTGATCGCGGCGCCGGTGTTCTGGACCTTCACCAAGTTCCTGGCGATCAACCTGCCGGGCCTGACCGCCACGGGCTGGATCTGAAATGAACGACCCCCACGCTCATCACTTCGTGTATTCGCTGCCCCCCGAGGGGGCGCAAGCCTCCCTTGGGGCGGCCCGGCGGGAGGCCTGACATGGAAATCTTCAACGCATTGATGCACGGTTTCGCGCTGGCGATCACGCCCGCGAACCTTCTCTGGTGCCTGGTCGGCTGCGCCCTGGGCACGGCGGTCGGCGTGCTGCCCGGCATCGGCCCGGCGGTCGCCGTCGCGATGCTGCTGCCGATCACCGGCAAGGTCGACGTCACGGCCTCGATGATCTTCTTCTCGGGGATCTACTACGGGGCGATGTACGGCGGCTCGACCACCTCGATCCTGCTCAACACCCCCGGCGAGACGGCCAGCATGGTGACCGCGATGGAGGGCAACAAGATGGCCAAGAGCGGGCGCGCCGGGGCGGCGCTCGCCACGGCGGCGATCGGCTCCTTCGTCGCCGGCACCATCGCCACCGTGATCGTCACGCTGTTCGCGCCCTTCGTGGCCGACTTCGCGGTCAAGCTCGGTCCGCCCGAGTATTTCCTGCTGATGCTGCTGGCCTTCACCACCGTGAGCGCGGTGCTCGGCAAGAGCACGCTGCGCGGCATGACGGCGCTGTTCATCGGCCTGGCGGCGGGCTGCATCGGGCTCGACCAGATCTCGGGCCAGGGCCGCTACACCGGCGGCATTCCCGAACTGCTCGACGGCATCGAGATCGTGCTGGTCGCGGTCGGCCTGTTCGCGGTCGCCGAAGTGCTGTACGCCGTGCTGTACGAGGGCAAGGTGGTCGAAGGGCAGAACAAGCTGAGCCGCGTCCACATGACGGCGCGCGACTGGAAGCGCTCGATCCCGGCCTGGCTGCGCGGCACCGCGATCGGCACTCCCTTCGGCTGCATCCCGGCCGGTGGCACCGAGATCCCGACCTTCCTGAGCTACGCGACCGAAAAGAAGCTGGCCAAGGATTCGGATGCCAAGGCCGAGTTCGGCACCAGCGGCGCGATCGAAGGCGTGGCCGGCCCCGAGGCCGCCAACAACGCCACCGTGACGGCGGCGCTGATTCCGCTGCTGACGCTCGGCATCCCGACCTCGAACACCACCGCCATCCTGCTCGGCGCCTTCCAGAACTACGGCATCCAGCCGGGGCCGCAGTTGTTCACGACTTCGGCCGCGCTGGTCTGGGCGCTGATCGCCTCGCTCTACATCGGCAACGTGATGCTGCTGGTGCTGAACCTGCCGATGGTCGGGCTGTGGGTCAAGCTGCTCAAGATCCCGAAGCCGCAGCTCTATGCGGGCATCCTGATCTTCGCCACGGTCGGTGCCTACGGCATGCGCCAGAGCGCCTTCGACCTGGTGCTGCTGTATGTCATCGGCGTGCTCGGCGTCGTGATGCGGCGCTACGACTTCCCGACCGCGCCGGTGGTCGTCGGCATGATTCTCGGGCCGCTGGCCGAAGCGCAGCTGCGCAACGCGATGTCGATCGGCGAGGGCAGCGCGACGGTGTTCTTCCAGCGCCCGATGTCGATCGTGCTGGTGATCATCGTGCTGGCAGTGATGATCCTGCCGCGTGTGGCCAAGCGAATGAGCGAGCGGCGCGCCGCCGCCGCAGCCGCCGCCTGAGGCCGCGGCGCGACGCTCAGTTCGCGGCCGAGCCCGTGTCGGACGGGGCGGTCGCGGTCTGCTGCATCCTGGCGCCCTGCAGGCGCTGCACTTCGGCCATGAATTCCGGGCCGCTGCGCATGCGCTGATAGGCCGCCATCTGGGCCCGGTAGGCCGGGCTCGACGGGTCGAAGCTGTCCCGGTTGGCGACCTGGCTCATGCCGGAGCGGATCCAGAGATTCGTATCGGCGGCGACCTCGACCCGGCTCATGGCGCCGGTGGCGGGGTCGGCGGGGCCGACGCGAAACTCCTGCGGCGCACTCATCATCGACCGGCTCGCCGCCATGTCGGCCGTGACGGCCGAACGGCTGTAGGCGCCGCCCGTGGTGGCGATGGGCGCTCCGACCCACTGCTCGGCCGGGACCGTCTGGGCAAAGGCGGTCGCACCGGCCAGCGCGAGGACGGAGACACCGAGAACTTGCTTGGCATTCATGATGAAATCTCCCGAAGGCTTGGACGTGCAGTCGCGGACATCGCGGCCATCACAGGGCGTGACTGTGACGATTCCGGGCCTTGGGGGCTGTGCGTTTTGGCACCTCGTTTCTCAATCCGCCCGATGCCGCTGGGAGGCCCGCCATGGCGCTCCAACGTTCCACTCTCGGCCTGCAGCACATCGCGCTGCTGCAAGGCCTGTCGGCCGAACGGCTGGAGCAGCTGGCCGAGCGCTGCCAATGGAAGAGCCTGCCGGCCGCGACACCGGTGCTGCTGCGTTCCGAGCAGAAGAGCGAGGTCTACTTCGTGGTCTCGGGCGCCCTGCGCGTGACCTCCTACGCGGCCAATGGCCGGCAGGTCACTTTTCGCGATCCGCAGGCGGGCGAGCATTTCGGCGACATCGCGGCGATCGACGGCCAGCCGCGGTCGGCGGACGTCGTGACGCTCACGCCCGCCGTGGTGGCCAGCCTGGACCGCGGTGCCTTCCTCGAGCTGCTGCGCGACGAGCCGATGGTCGCCGAACGCGTGATGCGCGGTCTGGCGGCGCTGGTGCGGCAGCTGTCCGACCGGGTCATCGACCTGAGCACGCTCGGAGTGCAGAACCGGGTGCACGCCGAACTGCTGCGGCTCGCCCAGCAGGCCGGTGTGGTCGACAACCGCGCGCGGCTGGATCCGATGCCGACCCATGCCGAACTGGCCGGGCGGATCAGCACCAACCGCGAACAGGTCACGCGGGAGCTCAACGCGCTGCGCCGCGAGGGCGTGCTCGCCAAGGACGGCAAGGCGCTGGTGGTGCCTGACGTGGCGCGGCTGGCGGGATTGGTGGCCGAAGTCCGGGGCTTCGACTGACCTGCGCGGGAAGGCGGTCCTAGTCGTTCGAGCGCCAGGCCGGCAGCTTCCAGCCGGTCCAGAGCGCCCCGAGACGCAAGACGATCGCGGTCGTGGCACCGGCGGTCAGTCCGACCCAATCGGGCGCCTGCAGGGCGTCGGCGCCGACGATGACCCAAGCGCCCGCGAAAGAGCAGATCGCATACGGCTGATGGTCGCTGAAGGCGCGCGGGATCTCGTTGCAGACGATGTCGCGCAGCACGCCGCCGAACACCGCGGTCATCATGCCCATCAGCACGGCCACGATCGGCGGCATCGAGGCGCCCAGCGCGATCTGCGTGCCGGTGGCGGTGAAGAGGCCCAGGCCGAGCGCGTCGGGCCACTGCATCGCGCGCTCGGTGAGCGCGAAATGGCGGTCGCGCAGGAACAGCATCGCCGCCACGCACAGCGCCAGCAGCAGCCACAGCCAGCCCGCATGCTCGACCCAGAAGAAAGGCCGGCGGTCGAGCAGCACATCGCGCAGGGTGCCGCCGCCGAAGGCCGCGAGGCCGGCCACCATGACCACGCCGACCGCGTCGAGCCGCTTGCGCGCGGCCTCGATCAGGCCCGATATCGCAAATGCCAGCGTCGCCGCCGCCTCGATCGCGATCTGTGCATTGGAGAGCGACAGGACGGTGGAGAGCGGCAGGCTTTGCATGGGAAGTCAGTTGTGCATGTGGCCGTGCGATTCTGTCGCAGCGCCGGCCGGTGCACCGACCGGGACGTCGACCTGGAGCGAACTCTTGACACCCTTGGCGTCCTCGAAGCGCAAGGTGAACGGGATGGTGCCGCCCTTGGTGATCGGCTGCTTCAGGTCCATCAGCATCACGTGCAGGCCGCTGGGCTTGAGCTCCACGGTCTGCCGCGGCGGCAGTTCGAGCCCGCCGGTGACTTCGCGCATCTTCATGGTGTCGCCTTCCATCTTCATCTCGTGCACTTCGGCCACGCCGGCCGCCGGCGTCGAGGCGCCGACCAGCCGGGCCCCCGAGGGCGCCATGAGCTTCATGAAGGCGCCGGTGCCGCTCTGGCCGGGCACCGTCTGGCGGACCCAGGCGTCGCGCACGTCGACCGCGGCCACGCCGGCCGGCAGCACGTCGAGGCGGGCCGCCGGCAGGGCCGGCTTCTCGGTCGAACCGGCGGCCGGCACCTGGGCCCAGTCGGCGCTGCCGACGTCGCAGCTCTGCAGGACCTTGAAGTAAAGCGGGCCGGACTTGTCGGTGAGCTTGCCGCGGACGATGAATTCGGCCCGCTCGGCGCCCGGCAATGCGGTCTGCGCCGAGTCGGCCTTCCAGGACACCTCGCCCGGCGTGGCGGCCAGGGTCCAGCCCTGGCGCGGCTGGGCCTGGATCAACGTGAAGCCCTGGGGCAGCTGGACCCGCAGGCCGGTGGTGGCCTTGGCGTCGGCGCAGGCATGGCCGACGCGGAAGGCAGCGTCGTATTCGCTGCCGGCCGCGGCGCCGCCGGGGGGCAGGGTGACGTGGGCCATGGCGGCGGTGCTGCAGAGTGCGGCGCAGGCGGCGAGGGTGCGGAGGGGGGTGGTGTGGGTCATTGGGTGGCTCCTTTAGTCAGTTGAGGACAGAGCAAAAACTGCTTCGCAGTTTCTTGGTCTGTCCCGCAAGGTCTCAGTAATCCCAGCGCAACTCGGCAGAATACGTGCGCTGCGGGTAGGGGTGGAAGTTCCAGTACTGGTAGTTGTTGGCATTGTCGACACCGAAGGCGGCCGACCATTGCCTGTCGATCTGAAAGCGTGCCCGCAGATCGACCGTGAAGTACTTGCTGGCGCCGAAGTAGGCGAAGCCGTTGACGTCGCTGTTGTCGAGGGTCGAGTACTGCTTGCCGCTGTAGCGCGCGGCCGCGGTGAAGGCCCAGCGGGCGTCGGGCCTGTAGGTCGCGTAGACGGTGGAGCGCCATTGCGGAACCCGCGGCTGCCACTTGCCGACGCTGGCCGGGAACAACGGGTTCGAGACGATCTTCGAGTCGGCATAGGTGAGGCTCGCGCCCATGTCGAGGCCGCGCATCCAGACGTTTTGCCCGGTGTAGGACAGCTCGAAGCCGGTGGTGCGTACCTTGGCGATGTTCTCCACCCGCGAGATGCTCGTGTTCGGGATCAGCTGGCTGTAGAGCGCGTCGTCGGTGGTCTCGTGGAACAGCGTGGCGCGGGCCAGCCCGTTGCCGAGGTCCTTCTCGGCACTCAGCTCGCTGGTCCACGATTTCTCGGGCTTGAGGAATGGGTTGTTGATGAAAGACAGCGCGCCGCCGGTGGTGGCGCCATACAGCTCGCCCACGGTCGGGTAGCGCACCGCCCGGCCGAGCGAGGCCTTGAGCACCGTGTCGTCGGCCCACTGGTAGGCCAGCGCCGCTTTCGGCGAGGCGTCCGATTCGCTGCGCGACGGGTAGGACAGGGCGTTGGTCGCGGTGGCGGTGAACCCGTTGCTGGCTTGCCAGTCTTCCCATCGCAAGCCCAGCACGGCCTTCCACTTCGGCGCGAAGGACCAGCTGTCCTGCGCCCATCCGGCAATGGTCTCGGTGTTGCCGCCGACGTTGCTGACCAGCGTGCCGGAAGGGCCGTAGAGCCAGTTGCCGATCGTGTTGGTCTTGAGGATGCCGAGCTTGTAGGCATCGCGCTCGACGCCGAAGTCGACGATGTGGGCACCGCCCACCCCCTGCGGCCGCCAGGTGCCCTTGGCCGTCAGCGTGTTCCAGCCCGTGGCGCCACCCTGGTCCTGCAAGGTGCCGGCGCCGCCGATGGCCGCCAGCGGCAGCGCCACCGTGGGCGCGCGCTGCTGATCCTTCGAATAGTCGTAGAGGCTGGCGGCCACCTCCCAGTCCCACTCGCCCTGGGTGTTGCTCTTGACCGAGAGGCCGTGCATGTAGTGGGTCTGCTCGTCGTTGGTGAGTGGAAACGCCGTCGGCCCGAGCGTGAAGCTGCGTCCGAGGATGTTGACCAGCCCGGCGTAGACCGGCTGGCCCTGGGCATTGCTCAGGTAGCTCTCCGGCCGGCCTTCGGCGCTGTTCTGCCACCAGCCCAGCGTGTAGGTGGCGGTCACGGTGGGCGAGAAGTCGTAGGCCAGCTTGAGCTTGGCGTGGTCCTGGAGCGTGTGGTACTGGGTGCCGGTGCCCAGGATGTACCACGGCGTGTTGGTGGTGTTGAGGCCCGGCACGAAGCCCACCACCGGGGTGCCGGCGCGCCCGGGCGTGCCCGAGGCCACGGTCGCGGTCGTGAAGGTCAGCGGCTGGCCCTGGCTGTCGCCCCGGCTCAGGTCGATGAACCACGACCAATCGCCGCTGCGGCTGCCGAGCGAGGCGCTGGTCTGCCAGCTGTTGAAGGTCTGGCGCGTGTTGTAGAGGTCGTTGGGCTGCGACTGGTAGCCCATCTTGACGTGGGCCTCGAGCTGCGAGGGCATGCGGGTCACGTAGTCGACCACCGCGCCGGCCGAGTTGCCGGGGTAGGCGGCCGAGAAGGGACCGTACATCACGTCGACCCGCTCGATCTCCTCGGGCGTGACGAGGCCCCAGCGCGGCGCATAGTTGCTGCCGTTGGCGATGCCGTTGCCGAGGTAGTTCGACAGCAGGATGCCGTCGGCATAGACCGCCGAGCGGGCGCTGTTGCCGGTGCCCGAGGCGCGGGTAGACAAGATGGCGTGGTTGTAGTCGCCGATGTAGCGCTTGCGCACCAGCAGGCTGGGCAGGTACTTGAGCGCGTCCTCGCTGTCGGTGGCGTTGATGCGGGTCTCTATCTCCTCGCGGGTGATGCCCTCGATGGTGGTCGGGATCTGGGTCGGCAGCGAGGTCGGCTGGCCGCCGGTCACGGTGACGACGCCGAGCGAGCGCGTGCGCTCGGGGGCCTCGTCGGCGGCACGCGATGCCGGCCGTTCCTGGGCCGACGCCGGCAGCGCCCACCAGGGGGATGCTGCGCTCAACGCGAGCGACAGCAGGGTCTTGTTCATGGAAGGATCTCCTCGGCAGCCTTCGGCTGCCTACGCATTGCTGGAACGCGCAGCGCGGCGCCTTCCATGCGCCGCGTGCGTCAGGGCTGAAGCAAGCTCAGGAGAGAGGGGGTCCGCGCGCCGGCAGCGGGGCGGCGGTGGCCGCGGCGATGCGCGCGGCCGGAATCGACTGGACCGCATGGCCCAGGGGCTGCACCGTCGGCAATTGCGCCAGTGGCAAGGCAGGCGGCGGTGCACCGGCCGGCAGGCACAGCGGGCATTCGAGGTGGCCGGCGGCGGGCGCCTGTGCGCCGTCGTCGGTCATGACCACCAGCATGGTGGCGCCGGCGGCCGAGCAGACGATTTCCATCGGCTTCGGCTGGACCAGCGGAGAGGCCACGGCGACACCGAGCGACAGCGCGAACCACGCCAGCACGAAGCTGACGAGGAGGCGGGCGCGGCGGAGTGCGGGCATGGGCGCGATTATGCGGCTTGGCGTGGGGCGGGCGGACCGGCGTCGTGCGGGCGGGGTTCAGCGCGCCGGGGCGTCGGCCGGCACCACGGTGGTGGAACGGCGCGAGCGGACGGTTTCGGTCGCGCCCGGCACCGGCTGGCCGGCCGGCGTGACCACCGTGGCGCGCCGGTCGGGCGTGCGCGTCGTGACCTTGGCCGGCGGTCCGCCGCGCGCGCGGTCCAGTGCCGCGCCGGCGTCGCGAACGCAGGCTTCGCGCTCGGGCGCCGGCAGCTTGCCGCTGTTGCAGACGGCCAGCTGGCGTTGGTGGCGCTCCTGGGCATGCTGCAGATCGGTCGCGGTCTGCGCGTGGGCGCCGAAGGCGCTGGCCAGCAGGACGCCGCACAGTGCGGCACGGGAAACGGGTCGAGTCATGGTGTGGCTCCGTCGAGTGACGGGGCTAGTCTATCCGGCGCCGTGGGCCGTGTCCGGGCTTGCCTCGGCCACCGGCGGCTGGCCGCGCAGGCGCCGCGCGGTGCGCTTGATCCAGCCCTCGACGTCGTCGACGTAGGTGAACACCGCCGGCACCACCAGCAAGCTCAGCACGGTGGAAGTGATCAGCCCGCCGATCACGGCCATCGCCATCGGCGAGCGGAAACTGGAATCGGCGGCGCCGAGGCCGATCGCGATCGGCAGCATGCCCGCGCCCATCGCCAGCGTGGTCATGATGATCGGCCGGGCCCGCTTGTGGCAGGCGTCGCGCAGCGCGTCCCAGCGGCTCATGCAGTGGTCGCGGCGCGCCACGATCGCGTACTCGACCAGCAGGATCGAGTTCTTGGTCGCGATGCCCATCAGCATGATGAGACCGATCAGCGAAGGCATCGACAGCGCCTTCTGGCCGATCAGCAGGCCGACGAAGGCGCCGCCTAGCGCCAGCGGCAGCGCGCAAAGGATCGTGATCGGATGCAGGAAGTCCTTGAACAGCAGCACCAGCACGATGTAGATGCACAGCACGCCGGTCAGCATGGCCAGGCCGAAGCTCGCGAACAGCTCGGTCATCACCTCGGCGTCGCCGACCTCGGCCACCCGCACGCCGGGCGGCAGGCTGCGGATCGAGGGCAGCTTCATCGCCGCGTCCTTGGCGTCGCCGAGGCCGACGCCCGACAGCTCGATCTCGAAATTGACGTTGCGCGAGCGGTCGTAGCGATCGATCACGGCCGGGCCGCCCTCCATCGTGAGCGCCGCCACCTGGCCCAGCATGACCGGGCCGCGCGTGCCGGGAACCGCGAGCCGTTCGAGCAGCGCCAGGTTCTGCCGCGCCGAATCTTCCAGCTTGACCACGATCGGCACCTGCCGCTGCGCCAGGTTGAGCTTGGGCAGGTTCTGGTCGTAGTCGCCGAGCGTGGCGACCCGCAGCGTCTCGGCGATCGCCGAACTCGTGACGCCGAGGTCGGCGGCGCGCGCGAAGTCGGGCCTGACCGCGATCTCGGGCCGGATCAGGCTGGCGGTCGAGGTGATGTTGCCGAGGCCGGGAATGGTGCGCAGGTCGCGTTCCACCGCGCGCGCGGCGGTGGTCAGTGCGTTCGGGTCGTCGCCGCTGAGCGCCAGGATGTATTTCTCGCCCGAGCCGCCGAGGCCCACGGTGCTGCGCACGCCGGGCAGGGTCTCGAGCGTGGTCCGGATGCGGTTCTCGATCACCTGCTTGCGCGGCCGGTCGCCGCGCGGGTCGAGCTGGATCGTGAGCGTCGCCTTGCGGGTCTCGGGCGTGCCGAAGTTGGCGAAGGGGTCGCCGCCGGCGCTGCCGCCGCCGACCGTGGTGTAGACGCTGCGCACATGGTCGATCGCCATCAGGCGCCGGCGCGTTTCCTCGGCGGTGGCGGTGGTCTGGGCCAAGGTGGCGCCGGGCGCGAGCGAAAGGTAGACCTGGGTCTGCGAGTTGTCGTCGGGCGGGATGAAGCCGGTCTTGAGCAGCGGGATCATCGCCACCGAGCCGAAGAAGAAGAGGGTGGCCAGCACCATCGTCGTGAAGCGGTGCTTCAGGCACCACTCGGCCATCCGCATGTAGATCCTGAGCCAGCGCGGCTCTTTCTCGGCGTGGACGATCGGCTTCAGGATGTAGGCCGCCATCATCGGCGTCAGCACCCGGGCCACCACCAGTGATGCGAACACCGCGAGCGAGGCGGTCCAGCCGAACTGCTTGAAGAACTTGCCGGCCACGCCGCTCATGAAGGCGGTCGGAAGGAACACCGCGATCAGGGTGAAGGTGGTGGCGATCACGGCCAGGCCGATCTCGTCGGCGGCTTCCATCGCGGCCTGGTAGGGCGACTTGCCCATCCGCAGGTGACGCACGATGTTCTCGACCTCGACGATCGCATCGTCGACCAGGATCCCGACCACCAGCGACAGCGCCAGCAGCGACACCACGTTGATCGAGAAGCCCAGCAGGTACATGCCCACGAAGGCCGGGATCACCGACATCGGGAGTGCCACCGCGGAAATGAAGGTCGCGCGCCAGTCGCGCAGGAACAGCCAGACCACGATCACGGCCAGGATCGCGCCTTCGTAGAGCAGATGCAGCGAGCCTTCGTATTCCTCCTCGACCGGGGCGACGAAGTTGAAGGCCTCGGTGAGCTGGATGTCGGGGTGCTGCAGGCGCATCTCGGCCAGCGCCTTCTGGATCGCGGCGCCGACCTCGACCTCGCTGGCGCCGCGGCTGCGCGCCACCTCGAAGCCGACCACCGGCCGGCCGTCGAGCAGCGCCGCGGCGCGCGGCTCGGCGATGGTGTCGCTGATGCGGGCCACCTCGTCGAGCCGGATGCGGCGGCCGTCGGTCAGCGCGATCTGCATGTCGGCCAGCTGGTCGGCCGACTGCACCGTGGCCAGCGTGCGCACCGGCTGCTCGCTGCCGCCGACGTCGGTGCGCCCACCCGCGCTCTCTGTCTGTACCAGCCGCAGCTGGCGCGAGATGTCGGCCGCGGTGGCGCCCAGCGCCTGCAGCTTGGCCGGATCGAGGTCGACATGCACCTGGCGGGTGACGCCGCCGACCCGGTTCACCGCGCCGACGCCGGGCAGCGCCAGCAGCTTCTTGGTGACGTCGTTGTCGACGAACCAGGACAGCGCCTCGTCGTCCATCTTCGATGACGCGATCGTGAAGGCCAGCACCGGCTGGGCCGCGAAGTCGAGCTTGGTGACCACCGGGTCGCGGACGTCGGCCGGGAGGTCGGCGCGCACCCGCTGCACCGCCGAGCGCACGTCGTCGACCGCTTCCTGGACCGGCTTCTCGAGCCGGAACTCGACGATCAGCGTGGCCGCGCCGTCCTGCACCTTGGTCGTGATGTGCTTCAGGCCCTGGATGGTGGCGATCGAGTTCTCGAGCTTGCGCGCGACATCGTTCTCGAGCTGCGAGGGCGCGGCGCCCGGCAGCGCGGCCGACACCGTGACGGTCGGCAGGTCGATGTCCGGGAAGTTCTGGACCTTCATGGCGTTGAAGGACAGCAGACCCGCGAAGGTCAGCAGCACGAACAGCATCACCGCCGGGATCGGGTTGCGGATGGACCAGGCCGAGACGTTCAAGATCGCTGCTCCTTCACTTGGCTGCGGCTTCGGCCGCGGGCTTGGCGGCGGCCGCGGGCGTCTCGACCACGCGCACCAGGTCGCCGTCGTTCAGGAAGCCGGCACCCTGGACCACCACGCGGGCGTCGCCCGGCAGCGCCGTCGTGATCTCGACCCGGTCGCCGACCCGGCGGCCGGTCTCGACCTTGAGCTGGGCGACCCGGTTGTCGGGCTGCAGCAGCAACAGGTAGTTGAAGCCGTCGCGCGGCACCACCGAGGCCTGCGGCACCGTCAGCGCGCTGGTGCGGCCGAGCTGGAAATCGCCGCGCGCGAACATGCCGGCCTTGAGGCCGGTGTTCTGCAGCACGTTCGGGATGTCGACGTAGACCAGCGCATTGCGGGTCTGCGGATCGACCGTCGGCGCGATGCTGCGGACCTTGCCGCTGACGGTGGCGCCGCTGGCGCTGGTGATCACGGCCGGCGTGCCGACCGCGATCCGGCCGAGTTCGGAGGAGGTGACCTCGGCGCGCCATTCGAGCCGGCCCTGGCGCACCATGCGGAACAGCTCGGTGCCGGCACTGACCACGCTGCCGACCGTGGCGGTGCGCGCCGAGATCACGCCGTCGTCGGGCGCCAGCACCTGCGTGTTGCGCCCGCGCACCTGCTGGGCGGCGAGCACCGCCTCGGCGGCCTCGACCCGCGCCTTGGCGGTCTGCTCGGCGGTCTGGTATTGGTTGATCTGCTGCTGGCTCATGGCGCCGGTGGCCTGCAGCGTGCGCGCCCGCGCCGCGGTGCCGGTGGCGTCGGCGGCGGTGGCGCGGGCCTCGGCCAGCGAGGCCTTGGCCTGTGCCACGTCGGCCTGCACCGACTCGGCCGAGAAGGTGGCGAGCACCTGGCCTTTCTTGACCACGTCGCCGACATTGACCCGCACCTCGGCGAGCTTGAGGCCGGTCGATTCGGAGCCGATGCTGGCCTCCTGCCAGGCGGCGACGTTGCCGTTGGCCGCCAGTGTGACGCTGAGTTCGCTGTTCTCGGGCTTGGCGACCGTGACGGTCAGCGACGGCCGGGCCGCGGCCTCGGGTTTTTTCTCGGGCGCGGCGGCGGGCTTGCCGCGCATCAGCAAGAAGGCGCCGGCGACGAGGACCAGCGCGGCGGCCAGCACGGCGAGGAGGGTGGAACGCTTCATTCTTTTCATGGCGACGGGGCGGAGGCGGGGGCCGTGGAGGCGAGGGCTTCGGGTCGTGTCCAGCCGCCGCCCATGGCGCGGTAGAGCGAGACCCAGGCTTCGGCGCGTTCGCGCTGCAGCGCGACGCGGGCGGTCTGCGAGACGAACAGGGTGCGCCGCGCATCCTCCAGGTCGAACAGGCTGGCCAGTCCGGTGTTGAAGCGGGCCTGCGTGGCGTCGAAGGAGATCTGGTAGTTCTGTACCGCGGTGTCGGCGTCGGCCGCGCGGTCGCTGGTGCTCTGCAGGTTGATCAGCGCCTGCTCGACCTCGCTCACGGCGCGCCGCACGTTGGCGCGGTAGAGCGACACGGATTCTTCGTAGCGGCCCTTGGCGGCGTCATAGTTGGCGGCCAGGGTGCCGCCGTCGAAGATCGGTACGGTGAGCGCCAGGGGGCCCAGGGTCCAGGTGTCCAGCGTTTCGCTGAACCCTCCGCCGCGCACCTTCAGCACGCCGATCGAGCCCTGCAGCGTCAGGCTCGGAAAGCGCTGGGCCAGCGCCGCGCCGGCCTCGGCGCTTGCCACGGCGACGTCGAGCTCGGCCGCGTAGACGTCCGGCCGCTGCGCCAGCGCCTCGGCCGGCACGCTGTAGACCGCCTGAACAGCGGGCAGCGTGACGTCGATCGGGGCGGCGGCGAGCTTGGCCGCCAGCAGCGGGCCTTCGATGCCGGTCAGTGCGATCAGCGCCTGCTGCTGCACGCTGCACAGGGCGCGCTGCTGCGTCAGCCTGCCCGCGGCTTCGGCCGCGCTGGCGCGCGCCAGGGCGGCATCGGCGGGCGCCGTGAAGCCGGCTCGCGCCGACAGCTCGGTCAGCCGCGCGGTCTCGGCGCGCGACTGCGCATCCGAGGTCGACACCACGAGCTGGCGCCGGCAGGCACGCTCGCCCAGGTAGGCGTTCGCGGTCTCGGCGGCGACCGACACGCGGGCGTCGTGCCAGCGGGCGTCGGCGCCCGCATAGCGCGACTGGCTGGCGTCGCGGCTGGCGCGCAGGCCGCCGAACAGGTCGATCTCCCAGCTCGACTGCAGGGCGGCCTGCTGGGTGGTGATCGGAGGGATGTCGGTGCTGGTTCCGCCCGTGGCGCCGGTCGAGAAGCCGGAAGTCGGCGAATTGCCGCGGCTGGCCGACAGCGAGCCGTTGAGATTGGGCACCAGCGCTGCGCCGGCCGCGACGCGCGCGGCGCGGGCTTCGCCGATGCGCGCCTGGGCGCTGGCCACGGTCGGGCTGGCGGCCTCGGCGGCGACGATCAGCTCGACCAGCAGCGGGTCGTCGAGCTGCCGCCACCACTCGGCCAGCGACGGCATCGAGCCGCCATGCGGCAGGGCCGCGGTGCCGGTCGGCAGCGGCGTCTGCCACTGCGCCGGCGTCGGCGCCGCGACCTGCTGGGGCGGCCGTGGAACGGCGCAGGCGGCGAGCAGCAGGGGAGCGACGAGACAAAGCGCGGGGAGCCGGGAGTTCCTCATGAGATTCCGCAAGAAAGGGGGTGACGTGCGCTGGCGAACGGGGGGTGCGCCAGGGCGTCGGCAGGCGGCCGGTGGACCGTGCATGCAAGGGGCGCAGCATAGCAAGGCCCCTCGAGCGCTTCTGTAGTCGCGCACCGCGTTTTCAAAGGGCTATCGATGGTAGCGATTCGGCGAGTCGGCATCGTCCGATTCGCCGTCGGAAGGATGCACGCTACGATTCCGCCATGCCACCCGCCGCCGCCGCACCTCCCGCCCTGCCGCTCGATGCCGAAGGCATCCTCGCGCTTGCCGCGCGCTCGATGTTCCATCTGTTTTCCAGCATCAGCCAGGGCATGTTCCTGGTCGACCGGGGCGGGCGCATCGTCTGGGTCAACGAGGGCTACCGGCGCTTCCTGCCGGCGCTGGGTTTCTCGTCGATCGACCAGTTCCTCGGCCATCTGGTCGAGGACGTGATCCCGAACACGCAGATGCGCCGCGTGCTCGACACCGGCGAGCCGATCCTGATCGACCTGCTGACCAACAAGGCCGGCACCTTCGTGGTCAGCCGCATCCCCTTGCGCGAGGAGCGCGAGGGCGATGCCGGCGCCACGCCCGGCGAGGTGATCGGCGCCATCGGCATCGTGCTCTTCGACCATCCCGAGACCACGCTGCAGCCGCTGATCAGCAAGTTCGCGCTGCTGCAGCGCGACCTCGACGATGCCCGGCGCGAGCTCGCGAGCCAGCGCGCCAATCCGCTCTACCAGCAGTCGGCCGACGGCCAGCGGCGCTCCAAGTACACCTTCGCCAGCTTCATCGGCAGCAGCCCGGCCGCGGTCGAGGTCAAGCGCCACGCGCGGCGCGCGGCGCAGTCGTCGAGCCCGGTGCTGCTGCTCGGCGAAACCGGCACCGGCAAGGAACTGCTGGCCCACGCGATCCATGCCGCCTCGGCGCGGGCCGGCGGAATGTTCGTCAGCGTCAACATCGCAGCCGTGCCCGACACCCTGCTCGAAGCCGAGTTCTTCGGCGTCGCGCCCGGCGCCTTCACCGGCGCCGACCGCAAGGCGCGCGAGGGCAAGTTCAAGCTGGCCGACGGCGGCACGCTGTTCCTCGACGAGATCGGCGACATGCCGCTGGGCCTGCAGGCCAAGCTGCTGCGCGCCCTGCAAGAGGGCGAGATCGAGCCGCTGGGCTCGAACAAGCTGGTGCCCTTCGATGCCCGCGTGATCGCCGCCACCTCGCGCGATCTGGCGGCGCTGGTGCGCGAAGGTCGCTTCCGCGAAGACCTGTACTACCGCCTCAACGTGCTGCCGGTGCGCGTGCCGCCGCTGCGCGAACGGCGCGCCGACATCCCGGCGCTGGTCGAGGCGCTCGGCGAGGACATGGCGCTGCGCAGCGGCGAAGCGCCGCCCGAGCTCACGCCCGACGCGCTGGCGCTGCTGGCCGCGCAGCACTGGCGCGGCAACATCCGCGAACTGCGCAACGTGCTGGAGCAGGTGACCATGCGCAGCGACTCGCAGCGCATCGACGCCGCGCAGCTCGAGCGCATCCTGCGTGAGGCCGGGCAGGAAAAGATCGCGGCGCCCGAGCCGCTGCCGAGCGCCGCCGCCGATACGGCCGAAGGCGCGGCGCTGCTGCGGCCGCTGGCACAGCAGGTGGCCGAACTCGAACGCCGCGCGATCGCCGCCGCCATGGCCGCGACCGGCGGCAACAAGCTCGCGACCTCGCGGCTGCTCGGCATCTCACGCGCGACGCTCTATGAACGTCTGGAAAACCCTGAATAGAAAACATGCAATTGCCTGAAATTCAGTCAATGCATTTGTCCTGATTCCGGGCGCTTCAGACGAAAACCAAGGGAAAGTCCTTTGTTTTCAAGGCGATGGAGGCTGGCACGAACTGTGCAATATTCAGCCATCACCTTCAGGAGACAAAGAATGCAACGTCGCTACCTCGTCGCGCTGGCCACCCTGGCTGCCGCAGGTGCCCTGGCCGCTCCGGCCTGGGCCCAGTCCAACGAGATCAAGATCGCCCACGTCTACAGCAAGACCGGTCCGCTGGAAGCCTACGGCAAGCAGACCCAGACCGGCCTGATGATGGGCCTGGACTACGCGACCGGCGGCACCATGACCGTCAACGGCAAGAAGATCGTCGTCATCGAGAAGGACGACCAGGGCAAGCCCGACCTCGGCAAGTCGCTGCTGGCCGCGGCCTACGCCGACGACAAGGCGGCGCTGGCAGTCGGCCCGACCTCTTCGGGCGTGGCGCTGGCGATGCTGCCGGTGGCCGAGGAATACAAGAAGATCCTGCTGGTCGAGCCGGCGGTGGCCGACTCGATCACCGGCGACAAGTGGAACAAGTACATCTTCCGCACCGGCCGAAACAGCTCGCAGGACGCGATCTCGAACGCGGTCGCGATCGACAAGCCCGGCGTCACGGTCGCCACGCTGGCGCAGGACAACGCCTTCGGCCGCGACGGCGTGAAGGCTTTCGGCAGCGCGCTGAAGAAGGCCAAGCTGGTCCATGAGGAATACCTGCCACCGGCCACCACCGACTTCACGGCCGGCGCCCAGCGCCTGATCGACAAGCTCAAGGACCAGCCGGGCCGCAAGGTCATCTGGATCGTCTGGGCCGGGGCCGGCAACCCCTTCAAGATCGTCGACCTCGACCTGAAGCGCTACGGCATCGAGATCGCCACCGGCGGCAACATCCTGCCCGCCATGGCGGCCTACAAGGCGCTGCCGGGCATGGAAGGCGCGGCCTACTACTACTTCGGAATTCCGAAGAACCCGGTGAACGAGGCCATGGTCTCGATGCACTACAAGGAATTCAAGACGCCGCCGGACTTCTTCACGGCCGGCGGCTTCTCGGCCGCGATGGCGATCGTGACGGCGCTCAAGAAGACCGGCGGCGACACCGGCACCAACAAGCTGATCACGGCGATGGAAGGCATGAGCTTCGACACGCCCAAGGGCAAGATGACCTTCCGCAAGGAAGACCACCAGGCGATGCAGTCGATGTACCACTTCAAGATCAAGGTCGACCCGGCCTTCGCCTGGGGCGTGCCTGAACTGGTCCATGAGATCAAGCCCGAAGAGATGGATATCCCCATCAAAAACAAGCGCTGAGCAAGCGATCGCGGCCGGCGAAGCCCGGCCCATTCGGGAAATGCCGCGGAACCGGCTTTGCCGGGCCGCAGGCGTTGCCCCCGGCAGGGGGTGGGCGGCTACACGAAGTGAGCCAACCTGGGGGGGAGCCCCATTTTCATGCTCGAAACCAAAGATCTCACCATCCGCTTCGGCGGACACGTGGCGGTGAATGCTGTCTCTTGCGCGTTCGCGCCGGGCACGCTGACCGCGATCGTCGGCCCCAACGGAGCCGGCAAGACCACGTACTTCAACCTGATCTCGGGGCAGCTCAAGGCGTCCGCGGGCACGGTGTCGCTCGACGGCCAGCTGCTGTCGGGCCTGCCGGCCTCGGCGCGCACGCGGGCCGGGCTCGGCCGGGCGTTCCAGCTCACGAACCTGTTCCCGAATCTCTCGGTGCTGGAGAACGTGCGCCTCGCGGTGCAGGCCACGCGTGAAGGCGCGCATCGGCGCGGCCTCAACCTGTGGAGCATCTGGAGCGACCACCGCGCCTTGACCGAGCGCGCCGACCAGATCCTGGCCGACGTCGCGCTGAAGTCGAAGGAGCACGCGACCGTGGCCAGCCTGCCGCACGGCGACCAGCGCAAGCTCGAGGTGGCGCTGCTGATGGCGCTCGAACCCAAGGTCTTCATGTTCGACGAACCGACGGCCGGCATGAACGCCGCCGAGGCGCCGGTGATCCTCGACCTGATCCGCAAGCTCAAGCAGGACAAGAGCAAGACCATCCTGCTGGTCGAACACAAGATGGACGTGGTGCGCGAACTCGCCGACCGCATCATCGTGCTGCACAACGGGCAGCTGGTGGCCGACGGCGAACCGGCCGAGGTGATCGCCTCGCCGATCGTCCAGGAAGCCTATCTGGGCGTTGCGAAGGAGGCCGCCGCATGAGCAGCATGAACACGAATCTTCTCGAGATGAAGGGCGTGCACACGCACATCGGGGCGTATCACATCCTGCACGGCGTCGACCTGGCCGTGCCGCGCGGCCAGCTCACGATGCTGCTGGGCCGCAACGGCGCCGGCAAGACCACCACGCTGCGCACGCTGATGGGCCTCTGGCATGCCTCGCAAGGCAGCGTGCGCTTCGGCGACAAGGACATCACCGCCCTGCATACGCCGCAGATCGCCGAACTCGGCATCGCCTACGTGCCCGAGAACATGGGCATCTTCTCGGACCTCACGGTCAAGGAGAACATGCTGCTGGCGGCCCGCAAGGCGAAGAACGCCGAGCAGATGGACGACGCGCGGCTGAAGTGGATCTTCCAGCTGTTCCCGGCGGTCGAGAAGTTCTGGAACCACCCGGCGGGCAAGCTCTCGGGCGGACAGAAGCAGATGCTGGCGGTGTCGCGCGCGATCGTCGAGCCGCGCGAGCTGCTGGTCGTCGACGAGCCCAGCAAGGGCCTGGCGCCGGCCATCATCAACAACATGATCGATGCCTTCGGCGAACTCAAGCGCAGCGGCGTGACGATCCTGCTGGTCGAGCAGAACATCAGCTTCGCCCAGCGCCTGGGCGACCAGGTGGCCGTGATGGACAACGGCCGCGTCGTGCACAGCGGCAGCATGGCCGCGTTCTCCGCCGACGAACGACTGCAGCAATCCCTGCTGGGACTCGCGCTATGAAAAACTCCGACTTCGACTGGAAGCCGCTCCTGCTGGTGCCGGTGCTCGCGCTGGTGGCGCTGCCGCTCACGGGCTCGGTCTCGACCTGGCTCACGCTCACGGTGGCCGGCCTCGCGATGGGCATGATCATCTTCATCATCGCCTCCGGCCTGACATTGATCTTCGGCCTGATGGACGTGCTGAACTTCGGCCACGGCGTGTTCATCGCGCTCGGCGCCTTCGTCGCCAGCAGCGTGCTCGGCCTGATGGGCGACTGGACCGGCTCGGGCGAGCTGTGGCGCAATCTGGTGGCCGTGTTCCCCGCGATGCTGGTCGCCATGGGGGTGGCCGGCGCGGTCGGCCTGGCCTTCGAGCGCTTCATCGTGCGGCCGGTGTACGGCCAGCACCTGAAGCAGATCCTGATCACGATGGGCGGCATGATCATCGGCGAGGAGCTGATCAAGGTCATCTGGGGGCCGGCGCAGATCCCGCTGCCGCTGCCCGAAGCCCTGCGCGGCTCGCTGCTGCTCGGCGACGCGGCGATCAGCAAGTACCGCATCCTCGCGGTGGTGATCGGCGCCTTCGTCTTCGGCCTGCTGGCCTGGACCCTCGGCCGCACCAAGATCGGCCTCCTGATCCGCGCCGGCGTGCAGGACCGCGAGATGGTCGAGTCGCTGGGCTATCGCATCGGGCGCCTCTTCGTCGGCGTCTTCGTGGTCGGCAGCGCGCTGGCCGGCCTGGGCGGCGTGATGTGGGGGCTGTTCCAGCAGAATCTGATCCCGCAGATGGGTGCGCAGGTCAACGTGCTGATCTTCATCGTGATCATCATCGGCGGGCTCGGCTCCACGGCCGGCGCGCTGATCGGCGCCTTGCTGGTCGGCCTGATGACCAACTACATCGGCTTCATCGTGCCGACGCTGACCCAGTTCGCGAGCATCTTCCTGATGGTGGCGGTGCTGCTGTGGCGTCCGCAGGGCGTGTACCCCGTGGCCAATCGTTGAAGAGAAACCCATGCTGTCCCGACTGCTTTCCAACGACCTGCCGCGCAGCCGCCTGCTGGCCTTGCTGCTCGCGGCCCTGGTGCTGGCGCTGGCCTTCGCACCCTTCCTGTTCCCGGGTGTCAAGGCGCTCAGCGTGGCGGCCAAGATCCTGGTCTTCATCGTGCTGGTCGCGAGCTTCGACCTGCTGCTGGGCTACACCGGCATCGTGAGCTTCGCGCACACGATGTTCTTCGGCATCGGCGCCTATGGCATCGCGATCTCGGCCAGCCGACTGGGCGCGAACTGGGGCGCGGTGGCGGTGGGCCTCGGCGCCGCGCTCGCGATCTCGCTCGCGCTGTCGCTCGCGATCGGCCTGTTCTCGCTGCGCGTGCGGGCGATCTTCTTCGCCATGATCACGCTGGCCGTGGCCTCGGCCTTCCAGACCCTGGCCTCGCAGATGTCGGATTTCACGGGCGGCGAGGATGGCCTGACGTTCAAGCTGCCCGAGCTGATCTCGCCGAGCTTCGAGTTCGCGGAAGAACCCTTCCTCGGCGTCTCGCTCGACGGCCGGCTGCTGTGCTACTACCTGCTCTTCGTCGCCACCGTGGTGCTGGTGCTGGCGCTGCTGCGGATCGTGAATTCGCCTTTCGGCCGCGTGCTGCAGGCGATCCGCGAGAACGAGTTCCGCGCCGAGGCGATCGGCTACCGCGTGGTGGTCTATCGGACCACGGCCTCGGTGCTGTCGGCGCTGTTCGCGACGCTGGCCGGCGCGATGCTCGCCATCTGGCTGCGCTACAACGGACCCGACACCTCGCTCAGCTTCGAGATCATGGTCGACGTGCTGCTGATCGTCGTGATCGGCGGCATGGGCACGATCTATGGCGCGGTGGTCGGCGCGGTGCTGTTCGTGATCGCGCAGAGCTACCTGCAGGATCTGCTGCGCATCGCCAGCGAGGCGGCGAGCGGCATCGGCTGGCTCGCGGCGCTGTTGTCGCCCGACCGCTGGCTGCTGTGGCTCGGCGTGCTGTTCGTTCTCTCCGTCTACTACTTTCCCACCGGCATCGTCGGCCGCCTGCGCGCGAGGGCCATGAAATGAACGCTCCAAGCTCGAACTACCTACAGATCGCCGGACGCGAGGTCCACTGGCTCGACTGGGGCCCGCGCGATGGCCCGGTGGTGGTGGCCTGGCACGGGCTGGCGCGCACCTGCCGCGACATGGACGAGCTGGCCCGGCACTTCGCCGAGCGCGGCTTCCGCGTGATCTGCCCCGACACCATCGGCCGTGGACTGAGCCAGTGGAGCCCGGCGCCGGACGAGGAGTACCAGCTGTCCTTCTACGGCCGGCTTGCGCTCGGGCTGTTCGATGCGCTGAAGCTCACGCGCGTCCACTGGGTCGGCACCTCGATGGGCGGCGCGATCGGCATGGTCTGCGCGTCGGGCCTGCTCGAGCCGACGATGAAGCCGCGCATCGCGAGCCTGGTGCTCAACGACAACGCGCCGCAGATCGCGGCGGCAGCGGTCGAGCGCATCCGTTCGTATGCCGGCCGGCCGCCGGCCTTCGACACGGTGGTCGAGCTGGAGCAGTTCTTCCGCACGGTCTACAAGCCGTACGGCCGGCTCAGCGACGCGCAGTGGCGCCGCCTGACCGAGAGCTCGACCCGGCGCCTGCCCGACGGCCGCGTGACGCCGCACTACGATCCGGCCATGGTGCGGCAGTTCGAGGCCCACCCGGACGACTACCTGCTGTGGCCGCACTACGACGCGATCGAGGCGCCGGTGCTGTGCCTGCGCGGCGTCGACTCCGACCTGGTGCTGCCCGAGATCCTGGCCGAAATGCGCACCCGGGGCCCCGGTGCCACCGGCCGACTGCAGATCATCGAGGTGCCGGGCTGCGGCCACGCGCCGGCGCTCAACGTGCCCGGGCACCTGGCGCCGATCGAGGCCTTTGTGCGCGCCGCCGGCACGTGAATCGAGACGGGCAGACAATCGGCCCGCTCATTCACTCGGAGACTTCATTCATGGCGCTTTCGTTCTACGACATCTCGGTCCCGGTTTTCGTCCGCGGACTCGGCCAACTCTCGCACGTGCTCGACAAGGGACTGGCCCATGCGCAGGCCAGCGGCACCGACCCGGCCGCCTTGTTCAATGCGCGCCTCGCGCCCGACATGTTCACGCTGGCCGGCCAGGTGCAGAGCGCCAGCGATGCGTCCAAGCTCGGCACGGCCCGCATCGCCGGCATCACGGCGCCCAGCTTTCCCGACACCGAGACCAGCTACGCCGAGCTGCAGGCGCGGGTCGCGAAGACGATCGAATTCCTCAACGGCGTCGACCGTGCGGGCGTCGACGGCGCCGAGGCGCGCGAGGTCGTGATGAAGGTGCGCGGCAACGAACTCAAGTTCACGGCCGAGCGCTACCTGCTGCAGTTCGCGTTGCCGAACTTCTTCTTCCACGTGACGACGGCCTACGACGTGCTGCGGCACAGCGGCGTGCCGCTGAGCAAGCTCGACTACCTGGGACGCTTCTAGGCTCGATCACAAAGGCCGGCGAGGAACCCTTTGCCGGCGTCGGAACGCCATCGGCGTGCAGCCGACTTCCCGTTTGAAGAACTTGCTGAAGTTGGTGGCCTCGTCGAAGCCCAGCTTGTCCGCAATGGCGGCGGCGGGCATGTCGGTATGCACCAGCAGACGCTTCGCTTCCAGGTTGATGCGCGCAGCGATGAAGGCCTTGGCTGTCATGCCCAGCGCCGCCGTCACTGCCCGCCCCAGGCTCTTTTCGGTGTCGCCGAGCTGGGTGGCGTAGTCGGCCACCTGATGCCACTCGGCGAAGCGTTCGTCCACGAGCCGCTGGAATCGCTTGAAGCGTTGCGATGCAGCGGAGATCACCGGCTCCTGCGATTGTTGTCGGCCGTGCAGGATGCTCAGTCGCGTCAGGAGCGCATGCAGCTGGTGGCGCAGCAGGGCATGCACGTCTTCCAGTGGCGCGTCGATCAGCGTGTCGTCGCGCATCCGCTGGATCGCGTCCGTCACCTTTTGCAGTTCATCGATGTTCAGGAGCAGATGTTCCGGCAATCTCTCCAGGTCCACCGCGAGCCTGGGGTCGCCGGGCGTCCTTGAAACCGGCAAGACGAATTCCGGACGGAACAGAACGTTCCAGCCATCCCAGTCCTGGTCATCTCCGTAGTTGTGCGCTTGCCCTGGCCGCAACACGAGCAGCGACCCCGGCTGGCAGGTGAGCGACCTGAAGTCGACCATCTGCGTGCAGTCGCCGCGCGTGACGCAGACCAAAGTGTGGAACTCGTACCGATGCGTCGTTCGCACCTTCTCCTGACCCCGGTGCCTCAAGTCGGCGACGGTGAAGATTTCGAGATCGAGCGGGTAGGGTGCCCGCGGGCGATAGCCCAGTCGCTGGATAACGCCGTTCGCCTTCGAGCCACCCGGCGTGGACCGAGCCGGTTTCAGTGAAGCGTAGGGCCCTCTTCTTGCACTTGGTGTCTTGAAAGTATCACTCATTGTCCAGAACGAACCGTTCAATTGGGCCTATTTTGTCTAAAAATAACCAACATTGACAACCGATATCCACAACCGCATCAACACGGGAGCGCATCATGAACAACATCGACATCACCAAGACCTACATCAAGGCCGTGCAGACGGGCGACCAAGCCACGCTGGGCAGCCTCATTTCGCCTGACGTGGTCTGGCACCAGCCGGGCAGCAACCAGTTCTCGGGCACGCATCGGGGCATGGCTGCGGTCGGCGCCCTGCTCGGCAAGATGATGGAAGTTTCCAGGGGAACCTTCGCGATCACCCGCGCCGACCACCACATGGCCAATGGCGACTGGGTGGCCGTCACGCTGGAATTTGCCGGCCAGGCCAATGGCATCGAGCTCAAGCAGCCGGGCGTCGACTTGATCCGGATCGAGGGCGGCAAGATCGTGGAAGTCCGGCTGTTCTCCAGTGACCAGAATCAGGAAGACCTGTTCTGGGGACAATGATCCGTCGCCCGCGTAGGCCCAGGTCAGGGCCGCGTCGGCCAGCCCGCCAGATGGCGCTCGGCGATGCCGCTGAGCGCGGTGATCCATGCCGGGCTGTCGTTGAGGCAGGGGATGTAGTTGAACTCCTTGCCGCCCGACGCGACGAAGGCTTCGCGGCCTTCCATCGCGATCTCTTCCAGGGTCTCCAGGCAGTCGGCCGGAAAGCCCGGGCACATCACGTCGACCCTTGAAACCCCCGCTGCGCCGAGTTCGCGCAGCGTGGGCTCGGTGTAGGGCTCGAGCCACTTCGCGCGGCCGAAGCGCGACTGGAAAGTCACGCGGTACTGGGCCGGCGCGAGCGCGAGCCGCTCGGCCAGCAGGCGCGCCGTCGCGAGGCACTGCGCCTGGTACGGATCACCGAGCCGGATGTTGCGCTCGGGAATGCCATGGAAGCTCATCACGAGCAGCTCGCCGCGGCCGTTGCGCTGCCAGTGCCGCTGCACGCTCTGCGCCAGCGCGTCGATGTAGAGCGGGTCGTCGTGGTAGTCGTTGACGAAGCGCAGCTCCGGCAGCCGGCGCACCCGTGCGCTCCATGCGTTGACCGCATCGATCACGCTGGCGGTGGTGGTGGCGGAGTACTGGGGGTAGGCCTGCAGCACCAGCACCCGGGTCGCGCCCTCGGCCTTGAGTTCGTCCAGCCGCGCCGCGATCGAGGGCTGGCCGTAGCGCATGGCATCGAGCACCGTCAGGCGATGGCCGCGCTCCCCGAGCCAGCCGGCCAGCAGCACGGCCTGCTTGCGGGTAAAGACCTTGAGCGGCGATCCCTCGGGCGTCCAGATGCTGGCGTACTTGGCGGCCGACTTGGCCGGCCGGGTCCGCAGGATGATGCCGTGCAGGATCAGCGCCCACAGCAGGCGTGGAATTTCGACCACGCGCGGATCGCCGAGGAAGTCCGCGAGGTACGGCCGCACGGCCCGGGCGGTGGGCTCGTCGGGCGAGCCGAGGTTGCACCAGAGCACCGCGGTGCGCTCCGGGGTCTTGGGGGCGGCGGGCGGTTCGTCTCTGAAGGGCATGCGATATTCTCGGTCATGGCTTTTGCGACCCCCGATTCACTCGCGCTCGACGTCAAGCGCATCGCCGCGATATCGCTCGACCTCGACGACACGCTGTGGCCGATCTGGCCCACCATCGAGCGCGCCGAGCGCGTGCTGCACGACTGGCTGCTGCGCGAGGCGCCCAGGACCGCCGACCTGCTGGTGACGCCCGGCATCCTGCGCGAGCTGCGCGAGGCGGCCGCCAAGGAGCGCTCCGACCTTGCGCATGACCTGAGCGCGCTGCGCCGCGAGTCGATCCGCGGCGCGCTGCGGCGCGCCGGCGAAGACCCGGCGCTGGCCGAGCCGGCTTTCGATGTCTTCTTCGAAGAGCGGCAGCGCGTCACCCTCTATGACGACGCACTGCCGGCGCTCAAGTGGCTCAGCGAACGCTATCCGCTGGTGGCGGTCTCTAACGGCAACGCCGACATCCACCGCACCGGCGTCGGGCGCTGGTTCCGCACCGCTTTCAATGCGCGCGATTTCGGCAGCGGCAAGCCGCACGCGCCGATCTTCCGCGCCGCCGCGGCCTCGGTCGGGCTGCTGCCCAAGGACGTGCTGCATGTCGGCGACGATGCGGCGCTCGATGTGGTGGGCGCGCTCGATGCCGGCATGCAGGCCGCATGGCTGGTGCGCGAGGAGCGGCCCTGGGAGCACGGCGCGCGGCCGCAGCTGATCGTGCCGAACCTGCACGCGCTGTGCATGGCCCTGGACACGGCCCGCGATTGAACTGATCCTCTGCGTTTCAGCGCGGCCCGGTGATCGCGCGCATCAGGCCGTCGCTCACGGGGGCCAGGGTGTTGTGGTTCTTGATCATGCCCAGCGCGTTGCTGCTGGCATCGATCACGGTCTGGTTCACGATGTGCTGGTTGTCCAGCGTGTTCTGGATGACCGTGCCCGAGGTCCCGGCCTGTTGGGGCAGGAAGCTGTTCCCGGGGCCGATCTGGATCAGGTTGATGGCCGCCATCTGCTTGCTGAGCTGCGCCGCCTGGGCCGCGCTCAGGTTGTTCAGCTGCCCGAAGTTGAGGGTGGTCTGCGTCACCAGGTCCCCGTTGACATAGGTGGCGCGCGAGATGCCGAAAGTCACCATCAGTCCGTTGCCGGTGTCGAAGCCGCCCCGCAGGCTGTCGAGGGTGTCGTCGCCCACCGCCATCCAGGTCTCGCTGTGCCGCTGCACCGGGTCGGCCAGGTCATCGGCCCAGGCCGGGGCGGCGCAGGCGCCCGCCAGCAACGACAGGCCGAGGACCGATCGCATCGACAGGGCGCGAACGCGGCGCATCAGAAGTCTCCCGGTCCCAGCTTGGGCAGCGCGATGTCGTTCATGCCGTCGCGGCTGATGCCCGTGCCCACCGGTGCCCGCGGCGCGGCGCGCCAGTCGGCCGCGACGTTGAAGCGCGCGGAATTCATGCGGTTGTGGATCACGAACAGCAGGCCGTTCTGCCACTTGCTCTCGAACACCTTGCGCGGCATGGCGCGCGTACCCAGCGCCGGGTCGCCGAGCAGCACCCGGTCGTCCTGCAGGCCCTTGACGACCACGAAGTGGTGATAGCCGTCGGAGTTGATCAGCACGATGGCCGGGACGCGGGCCTCGTTGAGCTTGTCGAGCGGCTGCTTGAAGCCGTCGGCCTCGAAGCCCTGGGCCTCGAGGAAGCGCTTCATGTCGAGCAGCGAAAATCCTTCGGTGCGAATCTTGGCCTGGTCGCCGTGCTCGTACATCTGCTGGAACACGGTCTGCTCGGTGACCGGAAAGCCGTAGTGGTGGGTCAGCAGCGTGGCCAGCGCGGCCGAGCCGCAACTGAAGTCGTATTTCTGAATGAGCGTGCGTCCCGTGCGGGACTGCTTCAGCGAGGTGAGCGGAATGACGACGTCGCCCATGGCAATCGACGGCATGTAGGCGCCGTCGGCGACGGCCAAGTCGGCCGTCGCCAACAACGCGATGCAGAGCAACAACCGACGCATGGTGGAACGCCCTTCAGTTCATCTGGAGATTGAGGATCGTGGCGTTCTGTATCAGCACGTTGGCGCCGCTGTTCTGGATCACCGTCGGCAGCCCGCTCATGTTGGCGAACGATCCGGCGCTGATCGTGTTGTCGCCCGTCGTGACGTTGCGTGCCGAGTTGTTGGCCGTGACGCCGCGCAGGGTCATGTCGTTGTTCACGACTTCGGCGCCGCCGCGGGTCTGCGCCAGAGTGTCTGCGTCCACCGGTTGGGCGACGAATGCCACGCTCCGGGACTCGGCGCCGGCGGCGTCGCGTTCCGGCTGCGCACTCTGCGCCGCCACCGTCACCGGCAGCATGATCCCGAGCGCCAGGCAAATGGGCCCGAGGCGGGTGATGGATGTCATCGTGTCTCCCTTCGGCCTGTGTGGAGGGCAGGCCGATCCACGCCGTGCACCCCGGTCACCCGGAACGCACGGCGGCGATCGGTCCCGCGCTTCGATCAGCGACCCACGGACAGGTTGGCCTGCACGTTCACGCTTTGCTGAACCAGCGAGGACAAGCCACTGTTCTGGTTGGCGAGCATGATGCCGGCGGCGCTCTGGCCGACGCTGGTCATCGTGTTCGACATGTTGAACGTGCCTGCATCGACGGTGTTCGTCCCGCCGCCACCGCCGGAGCCGCCTTGGCCCACGCCACCGGTACCGCCTGCCGCGGTGTTGGTTCCACCGTTGCCGCCGCTGCCAGCGCCGCCGGTGCCATTGCCGCCGTTGCCGCCATTGCCGGCGGTGTTGTTGCCGTTGCTGGCGCTGCCGTTGGTGGCGCTGCCGTTGGTGCTCGAGCCGCCATTGCCGCCGGTGCCGTTGCCGGCCGTGCGGGTGCCGCCGGAGGTGCTGGTGGCTGCGCCGCCAGCGCCGCCTGCGCCGCCTGCGCCGCCAGCGCCCGTGGCGCCGCTCCCGCCGCCTGCGCCTGCGGTGCTCGTTCCGGAGCCCGCGCCGCCTGTGCCGCTCGCGCCGCCCGCACCGGCCGTGCCGCTGGTGCCGCCTGCGCCACCTGCGCCGCCAGCGCCGCCGGCACCCAGGGTGCCGTTGCCGCCGTCGCCGCCCGAGCCGCCGGAGGTGCTGCCGGTGCTGCCACCACCACCACCACCGCCGGTCCGGCCGCCAAGGCCTGCCGCCAGGCTGCCGCTGCCGCCGCCGCGACCGCTGTCGCCGCTCGAGCCGCCGCGTCCGCCGTCGCCGCCACTCGAGACGGCCCTGCCGCTTTCGCTCGAACCGCTGGCGCTGCCACCGGAGCCGCGACCGCCGTTGCCCGCGTCACCGGCACCGCCATTGGTGGCGCTGCCATGGGTGATGGAGCCGTTCGAGGCGGTGCCGCCCAATGCGCCGACCGCGCCGTTGCCGACGCCGCCGTTGCCGCCCGTGCCGCTTCCGGAGGCGGTGCCGCCAGCGCCACGACCACCGGTGCCGCCGTAGCCCTTGCCGCCCGCGGCCGAGCCGTTATTGGTGGCCTGATTTCCAATGCCCCAGATGCCGTTGTTCGACACCGTGCCATTCAGCTCACTGCTCGCCGTGGCGGTGGTCTTGTTGAAGTTGAAGGCGTTGTCGAAGGTGCCCGTGGAACCGTTGTTCAGCGCAGCTGAACGCGCCGCGCTGGTCACCGCGTCGCCCGAGTCCTTGTTGGTACTGCTGTCAGTACGCGTGCTCGAATGCGTGCTGCTGTCAGTGCGGGTGCGCTGGCTGCTGTCGGTGCGCGAATAGGTACTGCTGTCGCTGTAGTTGACGTTGACATTGGTGTCGGCACCGGCGCCCGATGGGCCGGCCGTCTGCTGCGCGAACGCGGCGCCACCAAAACCGAACGCCACCGCAATGGCTGAAGCCAGAAGTGACTTTTTCATGAACCCTCCAGTAAGTTGAACGGACAAGGCTTGACTTGATATGCGGCCGCAAATCGGTGGGGCATGTGCAACTTCGGTGCCAGCAATTTACGGCTTGTTTCGCGAGGGCTTCGCTACAGAGGCAAGAGCCCGCTTCGACCGCGCTTCGCAGACCCGACGCGGGACGGTCGAAGGGCTGTGGGGCCGTCGAATGAGCACTCGTTTTGTCACACTGCCTTGACGGCCGTTCGATGTAGCGGCACGGCGGTGCGCCGAAGGGTCCGACACCCCCCGGACCGGCTCCAGCCTTATGCCGGCGTGCTTTTCGTCACGTGGGTGTGACAGTCGATCGCGTCGAAGCTAGGCCTTGCTCGGGGGCCGCTCCTTTGGCTGCGAGGCCAGGCTTGGCGCCGCGCGCCGCGAAGCCGCCGGCAGTCGTCCGGATCGAAGTGCAACAAATCTGAGACAGCCACTGAATTCGCTACAAATCGCTTACCTTTGTTTGCAATTTGTAGCTTGGTGCACTTGTTCTTTACGATTAGGCTGGCACGCGAAAACGCTCGTACCAAGAAGCAAGAGAGGGACACCATGGAGACCTTCGGTCCGCACAGGGCGCTGGCATTGCTGGCCTGTTCGTCACTGGCATGGTCGGGTGCCCTTGCTCAGAGCCAGGGTGCTTCCTCGACGCGCAATGCAGCCAAGCGGCTGGAGGCGCTGCAGCAGCAGGTGAAGGACCAGGGGCGGCAGATCGATGCACTCAAGGAGCAGGCCGACCAGCAAGAGGCCCGCTACCGCGAACTGCAGCAGCGCCTCGAGACGCAGGAGGCGCGCGGCGCGCCGGCGCCCGATGCAACCCGGACCGCGACCCGCAAGCCGGCCCCGGAGGGCGAGGCGGCCGATGCCGGCGCGAGGCCGGTGCAGGTCGGCGTCGCGCCCAGCGACGAGACGCCGCAGCCGCCGCAGTATGCGCAGCTGTTCGACGAACCCGGCGTCCTCACGCCCAAGGGCAAGTTCGTCTTCGAGCCTTCGCTCTTCTACGGCTACTCGTCCAGCAACCGCGCCGCGCTGGTGGGCTACACGGTGATCCCGGCCCTGCTGATCGGGCTGATCGACGTGCGCGAGTTCAAGCGCAACACCTTCATCGGCACCCTGACCGGCCGCTGGGGCGCCACCAACCGGCTCGAGTTCGAAGCCAAGCTGCCCTACGTCTCGCGTTCGGACGACACGATCAGCCGCGAGATCTTCACTGGTTCGGCGTTCGACAACGTCTTCAACACCACGGGCAGAGGGATCGGCGATGCCGAATTCGCGGCCCGCTACCAGATCACCGACGGCAAGGACGGCATGCCTTACGTGATCGGCGGCTTGCGCTTCAAGTCGCGCACCGGCACGGACCCGTTCGAGGTGGTCACCGACTGCGTGACGCGCTGCATCGGCAACACCACCGGCACCGGCCTGCCGCTCGACCTGGCCACCGGCTCGGGCTTCTATTCGCTGCAGCCGGGCGTCACCTGGCTGCTGCCTTCGGACCCCGCGGTGTTCTTCGGCGGTCTCAACTTCACCTACAACTTTCCCCGCAGCGGCATCAGCCGGCTGGTGCTCAACGGCGAGCGCGAGTTCATCGGCGACGTCAAGCCCGGCAACGTATGGGGCCTGAACTTCGGCATGGGCCTGTCCATCAATGACCGTTCGTCCTTCAGCCTCGGCATGGAGCTGTATTCGATCGGGCCTACCGAGCAGAACGGCCAGCGCGTGATCGGCTCGGTGCGCACGCAACTGGCTTCGCTGCTGCTGGGCTACTCGTACCGCTACAGCCCCAAGACCACCTTGAACGTGACCGTGGGCGCGGGGCTGACGCGCGACACGCCCGATCTCCAGATGACAGTCCGGGTGCCGATGTCGTTCTAGCCGCGGCTGGGATTGGTCACCATGCAGCAACCAGGCAGCATTCTTTGCGTGACGCTAGGCGGCCATTCGATGCGGGTGGCCGAGCAGCTGCTCGGGCGCGGCTGGGACCTGGCCCAGGCGAACGACCTGGCCGCCGCCGGCCGCCTGCAGGCGCACCGCAGCTTCATGCTCGGCCTGTTGGTGGTTGGCGCCGAGTCGACCGTGCCCGAGACGGCGGTCGAGGCCTGCATCGGCGCCTCGGGCGGCAGCGAGTGGGTGGCGGTGTGCGAGCCCCAGGCGCTGGAGTCACCGGCCTTCCGCGACCTCGTCCTGGGGAGCTTCTTCGATCACCTGCTGATGCCCTTCCACCTGGACGAGCTGGAACTGGTGCTCGGCCACGCAACCCAGCGCGCCATCCTGCGGCAGCGCCACGACGCGGCCCGCCGGCATGCGGTGGATGCGCTCGGCATGGTCGGCCAGGGGCCCGCGATCACCCGCTTGCGCGAGCAGATCCGCAAGGTCGCCGCGACCGAGGCGCCGGTGCTGATCGGAGGCGAGAGCGGCAGCGGCAAGGAACTGGCGGCGCGCGCGATCCATCAGTGCTCGCACCGCTCGGCGGGGTCCTTCGTGGCCGTCAACTGCGGCGCGATATCGCCGTCGCTGATCCAGTCCGAACTGTTCGGCCACGAGCGCGGCGCCTTCACCGGCGCATCGTCCGAACGCCGAGGGCTGATCGAAGCAGCCAGCGGCGGCACCATCTTCCTCGACGAGATCGGCGACCTGCCGATCGAACTGCAGACCAACCTGCTGCGCTTTCTGCAGGAAAAGACGATCAGCCGCGTGGGCGGCGTGCGCAACATCCATGTCGATGTGCGGGTGGTGGCGGCATCCCATGTGGACCTGGCCGAGGCGGTTGCTGTCGGGCAGTTCCGGGAAGACCTGTTCTATCGGCTGAACGTGCTGTCGATCGACGTCGCGCCGCTGCGCCGGCGGATGGAAGACGTGCCGATCCTGGCCGAGTATTTCTTCCAGCGCTGCGTCGCCAAGAGCCGCACGCGGGTGCGCGGATTCAGCCGCCAGGCGCTGGCCGCGATGCTCGCCCACGCCTGGCCCGGCAACGTGCGTGAGCTGTTCAACCGCGTGCAGCGCGCGGTCGTCATGACCGACCGGCGCCTGATCGGGCCCACCGACCTGGGCCTGCAGGCAGTCGAGAACGTGGCCGGCATGGGGCTGGACTTGGCGCGCACGGCGGCCGAGCGTGACGTGATCTGCCTGACCCTGACGCGGGTGGGACGCAACATCACGCATGCCGCGCGCGAACTCGGGGTCTCGCGCATGACCCTGTATCGGCTGATGGAAAAGCACGGCATCGCGCTCGAATCGGAGTCGCGGCTTCACGTGGCCCCGGTCTGGCCGGAGCCGGCGCCGGTGATTCGACCGACGCCCTCGCCGCGGGTCGGCGATCCGCTCGAGGCCATGATGAAGGCGCCGTCCGCGGGCTTCCACGCCGATTGGGCGGGTGCCGGCAAGCCGGCGGGGCGGGCTTAGGCGGGCCTAGGCGAGCGCACGTGCGGCGTCGATGGCGCTGCGCACCGCGCCTTCGAGCGTGGCCGGATAGGCGCCATCCACATAGTCGCCGCAGGCCAGCAGGCCCGGCGCCACCGCCTGCCGCGGGCGAACCAGCCTGGGCACGCAGGCGAAGGTGGCGCGCCGCTCGACCACCGTCAGCACCGCCCGCAGGTCGGGCTGGCCGAGTTGCTCCCGGGCCTGTGCCAGCACCTGGCGCTGCAACTGTTCGCGGTCGTCTCCGCTGGCACTGATCACGCAGGCCAGCAGGCCATGCGGACCGCCGAGCTGGCCGCGATCGAAGACGAACTGCGCCGGCGCGTCGTCCCGGCTGCGCAGTGCGAGCATCGGTGCCGGCAGCACGGCGTCGCCATGCAGGTAGACGGTGGCGATGGCTTCGTGCGCCAGCGCCTCGGCCGCGGCCGCCCAGTGCGGCGCCGCGTCGGCCGCCAGCCGTGCCGCTTCCCAGGGCGGGCAGGCCAGCACCACCCGATCGAAGGGCTCGCCGTCGACCTGCCAACCGGTGCCATGGCGCGCCAGCGTGCGCACCCGGCGGCCCGTTTCGGTCCGGGCGCCGTGCTGCCGCAGCCATCGATCGGCCGCGTCGGGGAACAGCGCACCGAGGTCGACCCGCGGCAGCAGCAGCTGTGATCCGCCGGGCGTCTTGAACAGCGCATCGGCCAGTACCCGCAGGAACACCTGGCCGCTGGCTTCGGCTGGCGGCGTGTTCAAGGCCGACAGGCACAGCGGCTCGGTGAGCTCGGCCTGCACGCGCGGCGTCAGGGTGCCGCACAGGTCGGCCACCGTGGCCGTGTCGGCGCAGGCGAAGCCTTGCCGCTGCCAGCGTGTCGACGTCTGCAGCAGCGACAGCTTGTCCCGCCACGACCAGCCGCGCGCCGCCAGCACCCCGGCCAGCACGTCGAGTGGTGCCAACCGGCGCGTCGCCCGGTCGAGCCAGTGCGGCAGCTGCGGCAGCGACAGTCCGCCGCCGTCCGGAAAGCGCAGCACCAGCGGAATGCGCTGGAGGGCCGCACCGGCATCGACGCCCACCCGCGCCATCAGCGCCAGGGTCTCGGTGTAGGCGCCGATCAGGATGTGCTGCCCGTTGTCGAGCAGGAGCGGGCTTCCGTCGGGCAGCGTCGCCGACAGCGCCCGCGCCCGCCCACCCCATTGCCGCGCGGCCTCGAAGACCGTGACCGCATGCCCGGCCCGCACCGCCTCGACCGCGCAGGCCATGCCGGCCCAGCCGCCACCGACGACCGCAACAGTGCTCAAGTCAGAGCTTCCCGAGTGCCTGGACACGCCACGCCAGCCACAGCTTGCGAACCGGCGTCAGGCTCACGCGCTGGTCGAGCACCTTGAAGTCGTCGCGCGCGATCTCCTCGAGCAGCGTGCGATAGATGCTGGCCATCATCAGTCCGGGCTTCTGGGTCCGCCGGTCGGCCGCGGGCAGCAGCGCGAGGGCCTCGTCATAGGCCTCCAGCGCCCGCCCGGCCTGGAACTTCATGAGCGCCACGAAGCGCTCGGAATGGACCCGGTTCAGGATCTCGTGGGCCTTGACGTCGAACTGCTGCAGTTCGTTGACCGGCAGGTAGATGCGGCCCCGCAGGGCATCTTCGCCGACGTCGCGGATGATGTTGGTCAGCTGCAGCGCCAGGCCCAGCTTGTGCGCGTACTCGGTGGTCTTCGAATCGGTCTGGCCGAAGATGCGTGCCGCGCCTTCGCCCACCACGCCCGCCACCAGGTGGCAATAGCGGCGCAGCGCCGGGAAGTCGAGGTAGCGCGTCTGGTCGAGGTCCATCTGGCAACCCTCGATCACCTGCTGCAACTGCCGCTCCTCGATGCCGTAGGCGGCCGCGTGCGGCATCAGGGCCTGCATGACCGGGTGGTGCGGCTGGCCGGCGAAGGACTGCGCGACCTCGCTGCGCCACCAGGCGAGCTTGGTCGCCGCGACGCCGGGGTCGCTGACTTCGTCGACCACGTCGTCGACCTCGCGGCAGAAGGCATAGAAAGCCGTGATCGCCGCGCGGCGCGGTTTCGGGAGAAACAGGAAAGCGTAGTAAAAGCTGCTGCCCGACGCAGCGGCCTTGTCCTGGACGTACTGCTCGGGGGTCATCGTGCGGGACTCTTCATGCGGCCGATTGTCTCCGCATCCGCATGGCCCGCCAGGCCAGCAGCGCCGCATCGCCGCGCCCGAGGGTCGGGCGGGCCGAGAAGCTGTCGCAGCCCTGGGCCTCGATCTTGTCGAGGATCCGGCTGCCGCCCTGGACCACGAAGCGCAGTTCCCAGCCGGCACGCCCGGGCAGACGGTGCACCAGCGGTGCGCCTTCCTGCATCAGCCCGCGGGCCCACGCCACTTCGCTCGCCACCAGCGCAATGGCGGCGGACGGCGGCGCGGTGGTCGCCAGCGGCGCGAAGCGGTCGAAATCGCCTTCGGCGAGGCCATGTACGCGACAGTCCTCGCGCGGCAGGTAGCGGCGCCCGCGCGGCAGGTCGACGCTCAGGTCCTGCCAGAAGTTGATCAGCTGCAGCGCGCTGCAGACGGCGTCGCTCTGCGCCAGCGAGCGCGCGTCGGTGACGCCGTACAGGTGCAGCAGCAGGCGCCCGATCGGGTTGGCCGAGCGGCGGCAGTAGTCCAGCAGCTCTGCGCGGTCGGCATAGCCGGCGCGATCGCGGGTTTTCTCGATGTCCTGCACGAAGGCCGACAGCAGATCCGCCAACAGCTTCTCGGGCAGCGCGAATTCGCGCATCGAAAAGGCCAGCGGCCCGAACACCTCGGGCCAGCGGCTGGCGGGCGCCCTGCCTCCTGCGGCGGCGGCGAGGTCGGCACGGAAGTCGCGCAGGGCCTCCAGCCGTTCGGCCGGACCGGCATCGCCTTCGTCGGCGATGTCGTCCGCGGTTCGGGCGAAAGCGTAGATGGCCGCGATCGGCGGGCGAAGCCGCGGCGGGCACAGCCACGAGGCGACGGGGAAGTTCTCGTAGTGCGTGGGCGCGGCTGCGAGCGGGGGAGGGGAGAGGGATGACACGCAGTCGATTGTCCCGCACGCTACGATCGGAGCCGCCACGGACCACCCACCATGCCCACCTCGACGCCGCAGACGAATCTTTCTCACCCTGCACTGCATCGGCCGCGGCTGCCGCTCGTCATGGTCGCCGCGCTCGGCGTGGTCTTCGGCGACATCGGGACCTCGCCGCTGTATGCCTTCAAGGAGACGCTGAACCCGGAACACGGCGTGCCGTTCACGCCCGACTCGGTCCTCGGGCTCCTGTCGCTGATCTTCTGGGGGCTGATGTTCGTCGTGACGCTGAAGTACGTTGTGTTCGTGCTGCGCGCCGACCACGACGGCGAAGGCGGCATCCTGGCGCTGCAGGCGCTGGCCGCGGGCGCGGTGTCGAAGCCTCCGGCCGGACGCTGGCTCGTTCAGGGCGTCGGCTGGCTGGGCCTGGTGGGTGCCGCCACCTTCTATGGCGACAGCCTGATCACGCCCGCCATCTCGGTCCTGTCGGCGGTCGAGGGCCTCGAAGTCGAAGCGCCGGGGCTGCAGCCCTTCGTGATCCCGATCACGGTCTCGATCCTGATCGCCTTCTTCGCGGTCCAGCGCAAGGGCACCGGGGTGGTCGGCAACATCTTCGGGCCGGTGATGCTGCTGTGGTTCGTCCTGATCGGGCTGTCGGGCCTGTGGCAGGTGCTGCAGCAGCCGCAGGTGTTGGCGGCGCTCGACCCGCGGCATGCAATCGGCTTCCTGCTGCACCACCGGGCCCAGTCGCTGGCGGTGCTGGGCGCGGTGTTCCTGGCCTTTACCGGCGGCGAGGCGCTCTATGCCGACATGGGGCATTTCGGCGCCCGGCCGATCCGGCTGGCCTGGCTGTTCATCGCCTTGCCCGCGCTGGCCCTGAACTATTTCGGCCAGGGTGCGCTGGTGCTGGGCAATCCGGCCGCCATCGACAACCCGTTCTTCCGCCTCTTCCCGTCCTGGGGCGTGCTGCCGATGGTGGTGCTGGCCGCCATGGCCACCGTGATCGCCTCGCAGGCGGTGATTTCCGGCGCCTTCTCGATCACGGCGCAGGCCATGCGCATGGGCTACCTGCCGCGCATGCAGGTCGTCCAGACCAGCGGGCACTCCATCGGTCAGATCTACGTGCCGACCATCAACTGGCTGCTGATGGTGGGCGTGCTGCTGCTGGTGATCGGCTTTCGCAGTTCGAGCGCGCTGTCGGCCGCCTACGGGATCGCGGTGTCGATCACGATGGTGACAACCACGCTGCTGACCGGGGTGGTGGCCTGGCGCCTGTGGCGCTGGAACCGGCTGGCGGTGCTGGCCGGGGTGCTGCTTTTCGCCCTGGTCGACGTCACCTTCGTGACCGCCAACAGCCTGAAGATCCTGCAGGGCGGCTGGCTCACGCTGGCCGTGGCGGTGGGTGTGATGCTGCTGTTCACGACCTGGGGCAAGGGCCGCCGGCTCGGGCTGGCCGCGGCGGAGGCCGAGCGGCTGCCGCTCGAGCCCTTCGTGCGCTCGCTGGAGGCCCACATGCCCTACAGGGTCCGCGGCACGGCGGTGTTCCTCAATGCCGATGCCGATTCGGTCCCGCACGCGCTGCTGCACAACCTCAAGCACAACCAGGTGCTGCACGAACAGGCGATCGTGCTGCGGGTACTGCCCTGCAATACGCCGCGGGTCGACGCCCGCGAGCGGATCGAGGCCGCGTCGCTCGGCAGCGGCGTCTGGGTCGTCACCGCCCGCCACGGCTACATGGAACGCCCCGACGTGCCCGAGTTCATCCGCATCCTGGCCTACCAGAGGGGCCTGGCCTGCGACTCGATGACGACCTCGTACTTCGTCTCGCGGGCCTCCGTCGTCGATGCCCACCTGCCTGGCATGAACCCCTTGCGCCGGGCCCTGTTCCGCTGGCTGCAGCGCAACGCGGGCCGGGCTTCCGACTATTTCGAGCTGCCGGGGAACCGGTTGGTGGAGATGGGGCAGCGGGGATAGCGGAGACTTGCTGGAATCAAATACTTGTATTGCAACAGGGACTCTCCATGCCGATTTCCATTCGCTTGCCTGCGGACGTGGAAGCGCGTCTCACGAATCTGGCGCTGCTAACGGGGCGCAGCAAGACTTCCCACGTCACTGAAGCTGTCGTCGACCACCTGGAAAGCCTGGAAGACTTGTACTTGGCAGAGCGCGAACTCGAGGCGATCCGGTCTGGCCAATCGGCCGCGACCCCGCTGGCCGACGTGATGAAGCAATTTGGTCTGGGGGATTGAGCTTTCGACTCGGCCGGAGAGAACCAGGCCGATCTTGACGGCTTCGCGTGGTCAGGATCGGGAATTGGCGCGACGTACACCGACAGAGGGTCGGGGGCGCCTGAAGCACGGCGTGCTTCGGAGCGACGGCGCCCCCCGATTCCGTTTGACACCGATTCGCGTTTACCCTAGATTACTAACCGGCGGGTCATTAATGACCCCATCCGCAATCTCAAGGGTGCTCCATGACCGCGTCGACCTCCAACCTATTTCCTGGCCGCGCCTGGCTGTTGCTGGCCGTGCTCGCGCTGGCCGGCTGCTCGCGCCCGCCGGCGGCCGAGGAACCCTTGCGTGCGGTCAAGGTGGTCCAGGTCGGGACCAGCGCCTACGACACCGAGCCCGAGTTCTCGGCCGAGGTGAAGGCCCGGGTCGAGTCGCGGCTCGGCTTCCGGGTTGCCGGCAAGATCGCCCGGCGCCAGGCTGAACTGGGCCAGCACGTCCAGGCCGGCCAGGTGCTGGCCCAGCTCGATCCGCAGGACTTCCGGCTGGCCGCCGAAGGTGCGCGCGCCGCGCATGCCGCGGCCCTGACCAACCGCGACCTCTCGCTGGCCGACCTGAAGCGCTATCGCGAACTGCGCGAGCAGAACTTCATCAGCGGTGCCGATCTCGAGCGCCGGGAAAGCACCTACAAGGCCGCCCAGGCGCAGCTCGAGCAGGCGCAGGCGCAGCTGTCGGCGCAGGGCAACCAGACCAGCTACACCTCGCTGGTGGCCGACGTGCCCGGCATCGTGACGGCGATCGAGGCCGAGCCCGGCCAGGTGGTCGCGGCCGGTGCGCCGGTGGTGCGGATCGCCCAGGACGGCGCCCGCGACGTGGTCTTCGCGGTGCCCGAGGACCGCGCGGCGCTGGTCAAGCCGGGCTCGCCGGTGGCGGTGCGCGGCTGGTCCGGCGGCGGCGAACTCGAGGGCAAGGTGCGCGAGGTCGCGGCCAGCGCCGATGCCGTCACCCGCACCTATTCCGTCAAGGTGGCGATCGATGCCGCCACGGCGCCGGCGCTCGGCGCCACCGTCTACGCGCGGCCCAAGGCCCTGTCGCACAGCGGCACGCCGGTGCTCAAGCTGCCGACCAGCGCCCTGCGCCAGGAGGGCAGCGGCAGCGCCGTCTGGGTGCTCGATCCGGCCAGCCTGACGGTGCGCTCGCAGCCGGTGCAGGTGGCGACCGCCGACGGCAACGAGGCGGTCATCGCCTCCGGCCTGGCGCCCGGCATGCTGGTGGTGGCGGCCGGCGTGCACGTGCTGTCGCCGGGGCAGAAGGTGTCGATCTACCGCGACAAGTCCGCGGCGGCGCCGGTGGCGGTGCGTTGAGGGCACCGCGATGAGCGCGCAGCAGAACGCCGACACCGGCAAGGCCGGTTTCAACCTTTCGAAGTGGGCCCTCGAGCACGCGGCCCTCACCCGCTACCTGATGCTGGTGCTGATGCTGCTGGGCTTCGCGTCCTATTTCCAGCTCGGCCAGGACGAAGACCCGCCGTTCACCTTCCGGGCGATGGTGGTGCGCACCTACTGGCCCGGCGCCACCGCGCAGCAGGTCGCCGAGCAGGTCACCGACAAGCTCGAACGCACGCTGCAGGAGGCGCCCTACGCCGACAAGATCCGCAGCTATTCCAAGCCCGGCGAGTCGCAGATCATCTTCGAGATCAAAGATTCGTCGAAGGCCGGCGACGTCGCCAACGTCTGGTACACGGTGCGCAAGAAGATTTCCGACATGCGCCAGACGCTGCCCGCGGGCGTCCAGGGCCCGTTTTTCAACGACGATTTCGGCGATGTCTACGGCGTGATCTACGCGCTCGAGAGCGACGGCTTCAGCTATGCCGAGCTCAAGACCTTCGCCGACGACGTGCGCCAGCGGCTGCTGCGGGTCAAGGACGTGGCCAAGGTCGAGCAGTTCGGCGTCCAGGACGAGAAGATCTTCATCGAGGTCTCGCAGAAGCGCATCGCCCAGCTGGGCCTGGATTTCAATGCGGTGCTGGCCCAGATCGGGTCGCAGAACGCGGTCGAGAGCGCCGGCACGATCCAGGCGCCGCAGGACGTGGTGCAGGTCCGGGTGGCGGGCCAGTTCACCAGCGTCGACCAGCTGCGCGCGATGCCGATCCGCGGCAGCTCCGGCAACCACCTGCGGCTGGGCGACATCGCCGAGATCCACCGCGGCTACATCGACCCGCCGGCGATCAAGGTGCGCCACGAGGGCCGCGAGGTGATCGCGCTCGGCGTCTCGATGGCCAAGGGCGGCGACATCATCGCGCTCGGCAAGGCGCTGCGCGGCGCCACCGCGGAGATCGACAAGCGGCTGCCGCTGGGCGTCAAGCTGGTGCAGGTGCAGGACCAGCCGGTGTCGGTGTCGCGCTCGGTCAACGAATTCGTGCACGTGCTGATCGAGGCGGTGGCGATCGTGCTGGCGGTGAGCTTCGTCGCCCTCGGCCTGCACAAGGGCGGGCGCTTCGGCTGGTATATCGACATCCGGCCCGGGCTGGTGGTGGCGATCACGATCCCGCTGGTGCTGGCCGTCACCTTCCTGGCGATGAATTACTTCGGCATCGGGCTGCACAAGATATCGCTGGGCTCGCTGATCATCGCGCTCGGCCTCTTGGTCGACGACGCGATCATCGCGGTCGAGATGATGGTGCGCAAGATGGAGGAGGGCTACGACAAGGTCCGCGCCGCCACCTTCGCCTACGACGTCACGGCCAAGCCGATGCTGACCGGCACGCTGATCACCGCGGCCGGCTTCCTGCCGATCGGCCTGGCGAAATCGGTCACCGGCGAATACACCTTCGCGATCTTCGCGGTCACCGTGATCGCGCTGGTCCTGAGCTGGTTCGTCTCGGTGTATTTCGTGCCCTACCTGGGCACCTTGCTGCTCAAGGTCAAGCCGCACGACCCCGACGCGCCGCCGCACGAGCTGTTCGACACGCCGTTCTACAACGCCTTCCGCAAGTCGGTGAACTGGTGCGTCGAGCACCGCTGGCTCACCATCGGCGCCACCGTGCTCATGTTCGCGCTGGGCATCGTCGGCATGGGCAAGGTCCAGCAGCAGTTCTTCCCCGATTCCAGCCGGCCCGAGATCCTGGTCGAGCTCTGGTTCCCCGAGGGCACGTCGTTCGCCGCCAACGAGGAAGTGGTCAAGCGGGTCGAGCAGCGGATGAAGGAAGAGGAGGGCGTCGACACCGTCACCAGCTGGATCGGCTCGGGCGTGCCGCGCTTCTACCTGCCGCTCGACCAGGTGTTCCAGCAGACCAACGTGTCGCAGCTGCTGCTGTTGTCCAAGGACCTGCATTGGCGCGAGAAGCTGCGGCTCAAGCTGCCGGCGGTGCTGGCGCAGGAGTTTCCCGAGGCCCGCGGCCGCGTCAAGCTGCTGCCCAACGGCCCGCCGGTGCCCTATCCGGTGCAGTTCCGCGTCGTCGGCGCCGACCCGGCCCAGCTGCGGGTGCGGGCCGACGAGGTCAAGGCCGTGATGCGCGAGAACGCCCACATGCGCGGCGTCAACGACAACTGGAACGAATCGGTCAAGGTGATCCGCCTCGAGGTCGACCAGGACAAGGCGCGCGCGCTCGGCGTCACCAGCCAAGCGATCGCGCAGGCGTCGCGCACCATGTTCAGCGGCACCACGGTCGGCCAGTTCCGCGAGAACGACCTGCTGATCGACATCGTGCTGCGCCAGTCGCCGGACGAGCGCGAGGCGATCTCGGACATCGGCAACGCCTACCTGCCGACCAGTTCGGGCCGCTCGATCCCGCTGACCCAGATCGCCAAGCCGGTGTTCAGCTGGGAGCCGGGCGTGATGTGGCGCTGGAACCGCGACTACGCGATCACCGTCCAGGGCGACATCGTCGAAGGCATGCAGGGCGCGACCGTCACCAACGAATTGCTGCCCCAGCTGCGCGCGCTGGAGGCGAAATGGGCCGCCGACGGCCAGGGCGCCTACCGCATCGACGTCGCGGGCGCGGTCGAGGAGAGCAGCAAGGGCTCGGCTTCGATCGTCGCCGGCGTGCCGATCATGCTGTTCCTGGTGTTCACCCTGCTGATGCTGCAGCTGCACAGCTTCAGCCGCTCGCTGCTGGTGTTCATCACCGGGCCGCTCGGCATCGTCGGCGTGGCCGGCGCGCTGCTGGCCCTGAACCGGCCCTTCGGCTTCGTGGCGCTGCTGGGCGTGATCGCGCTGATGGGCATGATCCAGCGCAATGCGGTGATCCTGATCGACCAGATCGAGAGCGACCGCGCCGCCGGCGTGCCGGCCTGGGACGCGATCGTCGAATCGGCGGTGCGGCGGCTGCGGCCGATCGTGCTGACCGCCGCGGCGGCGGTGCTGGCCATGATCCCGCTGTCGCGCAGCGTGTTCTGGGGCCCGATGGCGGTCGCGATCATGGGCGGCCTGATCGTCGCCACCGTGCTGACGCTGCTGGCGTTGCCGGCGATGTACGCAGCCTGCTTCCGCGTCAAGCGCGAGACGCCGGTGGCGTCAGGAATCGCTCCGGTTAGCGTTTAAAATACGCGGTTGACCGATTTCAGGCGGGTGGCGCGCAAGCCCACCCGCCGCCATTTACCGGAAGCGCGGCACGTCTGAGCTGAGCCTTTCTCGGTATTCACCTGAAAAACTGGAATTGCGCGGGTGGCGAAATTGGTAGACGCACCAGGTTTAGGTCCTGACGTTCGCAAGAACGTGCCGGTTCGAGTCCGGCCCCGCGCACCAGCAAAAAAGACCCCTCAAAAGGAAGACTGAAATGACCGTGAACGTTGAAACCCTCGAGAAGCTCGAACGCAAGATCACGCTGACCTTGCCGGTCGGCACCATCCAGTCCGAGGTCGATTCGCGCCTCAAGAAGCTGGCCCGCACCGTCAAGATGGACGGTTTCCGTCCCGGCAAGGTGCCGATGAACGTCGTCGCCCAGCGTTACGGCTATTCGGTCCACTACGAAGTCATGAACGACAAGGTCGGCGAGGCCTTCTCGCAGGCCGCCAACGAAGCCAAGCTGCGCGTCGCCGGCCAGCCGCGCATCACCGAAAAAGAAGAGTCGCCCGAAGGCCAGCTCGCCTTCGACGCGGTGTTCGAAGTCTTCCCCGACGTCAAGATCAACGACCTGTCGGGCGCCGAAGTCGAGAAACTCGACGCCGAAGTGGGCGACGAAGCGATCGACAAGACCCTCGACATCCTGCGCAAGCAGCGCCGCACCTTCGCCCAGCGCGCGCAGGACGCCACGGTGGCCGATGGCGACCGCGTGACGGTCGACTTCGAAGGCAAGATCGACGGCGAGACCTTCCAGGGCGGCAAGGCCGAGGACTTCCAGTTCATCGTCGGCGAAGGCCAGATGCTGAAGGAATTCGAAGACGCGGTGCGCGGCCTCAAGTCCGGCGACAGCCGCACCTTCCCGCTCTCGTTCCCGGCCGACTACCACGGCAAGGACGTGGCCGGCAAGCAGGCCGACTTCATGGTCACCGTGAAGAAGATCGAAGCCTCGCACCTGCCCGAAGTCAACGAACAGCTGGCCAAGTCGCTCGGCATCGCCGACGCCACGGTCGAGGGCCTGCGCGCCGACATCAAGCGCAACCTCGAGCGCGAGGTCAAGTTCCGCCTGCTGGCGCGCAACAAGAACGCCGTCATGGACGCCCTGATCGCCAACGCCGAACTCGACCTGCCGAACTCCAGCGTGCAGGCCGAAGTCGACCGCATGGTCGAAGGCGCCCGCGCCGAGCTCAAGCAGCGCGGCATCAAGGACGCCGACAAGGCGCCGATCCCCGACGACGTGTTCCGCCCGCAAGCCGAACGCCGCGTGCGCCTGGGCCTGGTGGTGGCCGAACTGGTTCGCGCCAACAACCTCCAGGCCAAGCCCGAGCAGATCAAGGCCCACATCGACGAGCTGGCCGCCAGCTACGAGAAGCCGGCCGACGTGGTGCGCTGGTACTTCAGCGACAACCGCCGCCTGGCCGAAGTCGAAGCGGTGGTCATCGAGAACAACGTCACGGACTTCGTGCTCGGCAAGGCCAAGGTCAATGCCAAGTCGGTGTCCTTCGACGAACTGATGGCCCAGCAGGGTTGATCCTGCCCGCCGCCGCGCCCTGGGGCTTGTGCTTTTCGGCACGGGCCCCATGTCGTCTGGGTACCGAATAAAACCCCTCTGGAGAGCACACATGAGCGCACAGGACATTCAAGGCCTCGGCATGGTTCCGATGGTCATCGAGCAATCGGGCCGCGGCGAGCGTTCCTACGACATCTATTCGCGCCTGCTCAAGGAGCGCGTGATCTTCCTGGTCGGGGAAGTCAACGACCAGACCGCCAACCTGGTGGTGGCGCAGCTGCTGTTCCTCGAGAGCGAGAACCCTGACAAGGACATCTCGTTCTACATCAACTCCCCGGGCGGCAGCGTCAGCGCCGGCATGGCGATCTACGACACCATGCAGTTCATCAAGCCGGACGTCTCGACCCTGTGCATCGGCTTCGCGGCCAGCATGGGCGCCTTCCTGCTGGCGGCCGGCGAGAAGGGCAAGCGTTTTTCGCTGCCCAACTCCAAGATCATGATCCACCAGGTCCTCGGCGGCGCCCGCGGCCAGGCGACGGACATCGAGATCCATGCCCGCGACATCCTCAAGACCCGCGAGCAGATGAACCGCATCCTGGCCGACCGTACCGGCCAGTCGTTCGAGAAGATCGCCCGCGACACCGAGCGCGACTACTTCCTGACGGCCGACGAGTCCAAGGAATACGGCCTGATCGACCAGGTCATCGCCAAGCGCAGCTAAAAAAAGCCCCCGCGCCGAGGCGCGCGAGCAACAACGGCGTTTTCCATAGGGGAAAGCGCCGTTTTTCTTCAGGTCACCGACGGGCTTGTGGGCTTTCATCTTCGCTATCATTGTTAAACCCCTGTTACGAGGCATCTGCCCATGGCCGAGAAAAAAGGCTCCTCCAGCGAAAAAACGCTTTACTGCTCGTTCTGCGGGAAGAGTCAGCACGAGGTCAAGAAGCTGATCGCCGGTCCGTCGGTCTTCATCTGCGACGAGTGCATCGATCTGTGCAACGAGATCATCCGCGACGAACTGCCTGCGGGTGACGAGTCGCGCGAGGCGCGCAACGACCTGCCGACGCCGCTCGAGATCAAGGCCAACCTCGACAACTACGTGATCGGCCAGGAGCCCGCCAAGCGGATGCTCGCGGTGGCGGTCTACAACCACTACAAGCGGCTGCGCCACAAGGAGAAATCCAAGGGCGACGACGTCGAGCTCAGCAAGAGCAACATCCTGCTGATCGGGCCGACCGGCTCGGGCAAGACGCTGCTGGCCCAGACCCTGGCGCGGATGCTCGACGTGCCCTTCGTGATGGCCGACGCCACCACGCTGACCGAGGCCGGCTATGTCGGCGAGGATGTCGAGAACATCATCCAGAAGCTGCTTCAGAGCTGCAACTACGAGGTCGAGCGGGCCCAGCGCGGCATCGTCTACATCGACGAGATCGACAAGATCTCGCGCAAGTCGGACAACCCCTCGATCACCCGCGACGTTTCGGGCGAGGGCGTGCAGCAGGCGCTGCTGAAGCTGATCGAAGGCACCATGGCCAGCGTGCCGCCGCAGGGCGGGCGCAAGCACCCGAACCAGGACTTCCTGCAGATCGACACGACCAACATCCTGTTCATCTGCGGCGGCGCCTTCGCCGGCCTCGAGAAAGTCATCGAGAACCGCACCGAGGCCTCGGGCATCGGCTTCGGCGCCTCGGTCAAGAGCAAGCAGCAGCGCAGCCTCACCGAGGTGTTCCGCGAGGTCGAGCCCGAGGACCTGATCAAATTCGGCCTGATTCCGGAACTGGTCGGCCGGATGCCGGTCGTCGCGTCGCTGGCCGAGCTCAGCGAGGACGCGCTGGTGCAGATCCTGACCGAGCCCAAGAATGCGGTCGTCAAGCAGTTCACCAAGCTGCTGCAGATGGAGGGCGTCGACCTCGAGATCCGTCCCGCGGCGCTGAAGGCGATCGCCCGCAAGGCGCTGGCTCGCAAGACCGGTGCCCGCGGCCTGCGCTCGATCCTCGAGCAGTCGCTGATCGACACCATGTTCGAGCTGCCGAACGCGACCAATGTCGACAAGGTGGTGGTCGAAGAGTCGACAATCGACGAGAACAAGCCCCCGCTGCTGGTCTACCGCGAGGCGGCCAAGAAGGCCTGAATGCAGCTCCGGACGTCCGCTCTCGGCCAGGCGTCCGGCGTCTTCGACGAAGACCGTGCCCGCGCACTTGAAAAGTGCGCGCGGCCAACCATCTCTCCATGATCAAGTAAAGGATTCCCATGTCCGGTCATACCCCCCTGCCTGCCACCGAGCTCGACCTCCCGCTGCTGCCGCTGCGCGACGTGGTCGTGTTCCCCCACATGGTCATCCCGCTGTTCGTCGGCCGGCCCAAGAGCATCAAGGCGCTCGAGCTGGCGATGGAGGCCGAGCGCCGCATCATGCTGGTGGCGCAAAAGGCCGCCGCCAAGGACGAGCCCTCGGTCGAGGACATGTTCGAGGTCGGTTGCATCTCGACCATCCTCCAAATGCTCAAGCTGCCCGACGGCACGGTGAAAGTGCTGGTCGAGGGCCAGCAGCGCGCCCGCGTGAACCGCATCGACGACGGCGAGACCCATTTCTCGGCCAACGTGACCCCGGTCGAAGTGGCCGAGGCCGCGACCCAGAAGGGCACCGAGATCGAGGCGCTGCGCCGCGCGGTGATGCAGCAGTTCGACCAGTACGTGAAGCTCAACAAGAAGATCCCGCCCGAGATCCTGACCTCGATCTCGAGCATCGACGATCCGGGCCGGCTGGCCGACACCATCGCCGCCCACCTGCCGCTCAAGCTCGACAACAAGCAGGCGGTGCTCGACCTGGACGACATCAAGGCCCGGCTCGAGAACCTGTTCGGCCAGCTCGAGCGCGAAGTCGACATCCTCAACGTCGACAAGAAGATCCGTGGCCGCGTGAAGCGCCAGATGGAGAAGAACCAGCGCGACTTCTACCTCAACGAGCAGGTCAAGGCGATCCAGAAGGAGCTCGGCGAAGGCGAGGAGGGCGCGGACATCGAGGAGATCGAGAAGAAGATCAAGCTCGCCAAGATGCCCAAGGAAGCGCTCAAGAAGGCCGAGAGCGAACTCAAGAAGCTCAAGCTGATGTCGCCGATGTCGGCCGAGGCCACGGTGGTGCGCAACTACATCGACGTGCTGATCGGCCTGCCCTGGAGCAAGAAGACCAAGATCAAGCACGACCTCGCCAATGCCGAGGCGGTGCTCAACGAAGACCACTACGGGCTGGAGAAGGTCAAGGACCGCATCCTGGAATATCTCGCGGTGCAGCAGCGCGTCGACAAGGTGAAGGCGCCGATCCTGTGCCTGGTCGGCCCTCCGGGGGTCGGCAAGACCTCGCTCGGGCAGTCGATCGCCAAGGCGACCGGCCGCAAGTACACCCGCATGGCGCTGGGCGGCATGCGTGACGAGGCCGAGATCCGCGGCCATCGCCGCACCTACATCGGCGCCCTGCCGGGCAAGGTGCTGCAGAGCCTCAACAAGGTCGGCACCCGCAACCCGCTGTTCCTGCTCGACGAGATCGACAAGCTCGGCACCGACTTCCGCGGCGATCCGTCGAGCGCGCTGCTCGAAGTGCTCGACCCGGAGCAGAACCACACCTTCGGCGACCACTACGTCGAGGTCGACTTCGACCTCTCCGACGTGATGTTCGTCGCCACTTCGAACTCGATGAACATCCCGCCGGCGCTGCTGGACCGGATGGAAGTGATCCGCCTGGCGGGCTACACCGAGGACGAGAAGACCCACATCGCGCTGAAGTACCTGCTGCCCAAGCAGATGAAGAACAACGGCGTCAAGGAAGACGAGCTGCTGATCAACGAGGAAGCGGTGCGCGACATCGTGCGCTACTACACCCGCGAGGCTGGCGTGCGTTCGCTCGAGCGCGAGCTGTCGAAGATCTGCCGCAAGGTGGTCAAGGGCCTGCTGCTCAAGAAGATGGAGCCCAAGGTGCTGGTCACCGGCGCCAACCTCAACGACTTCCTGGGCGTGCGCAAGTACAGCTTCGGCCTGGCCGAGAAGCAGAACCAGGTGGGGCAGGTGGTCGGCCTGGCCTGGACCGAGGTCGGCGGCGACCTGCTGACGATCGAGGCGGTGACGATGCCCGGCAAGGGCGTGATCAGCCGCACCGGATCGCTGGGCGACGTGATGAAGGAATCGGTGGAAGCGGCGCGTACCGTGGTGCGCAGCCGTGCCCGCCGGCTCGGCATCAAGGACGAGGTGTTCGAGAAGCGCGACATCCACATCCACGTGCCCGATGGCGCGACGCCGAAGGACGGCCCGAGTGCGGGTGCAGCGATGACCACCGCCTTCGTGTCGGCGCTGACCGGCATTCCGGTGCGCGGCGACGTCGCGATGACCGGCGAGATCACCTTGCGCGGCGAGGTCACTGCGATCGGCGGCCTGAAGGAAAAGCTGCTGGCCGCCCTGCGCGGCGGCATCAAGACCGTGCTGATCCCCGAGGAGAACGCCAAGGACCTGCAGGACATTCCCGAGAACGTGAAGAACGGCCTCGAGATCGTGCCCGTCAAGTGGATCGACAAGGTGCTCGAGATCGCGCTCGAGAAGATGCCGACGCCGCTGTCCGACGAAGAGGTCGCAGCGTCCGCGGCGGCGGTGGCCGAGCTCGCCAAGCAGCGCGCGGCGGCGCCGGCCGAAGGATCGGTGAAGCACTGAGCTTCGGGAGTTGTGGAGCCCCGAAAAAATGCTATATAATTCGAGGCTCGAAACGCGGGAATAGCTCAGTTGGTAGAGCGCAACCTTGCCAAGGTTGAGGTCGAGAGTTCGAGACTCTTTTCCCGCTCCAATTCAAGTTTCATGGTGCATGCACTGCGCGCCATGAGTCAACAAAAAAAGAGGCTTCGGCCTCTTTTTTCATTTGTGTGCCGCCAGCCCGAGGCGGCCACGGCTCTGTCTCCCCACCGCCACGGCACGAAGCGTCTCCAACGGATGCTTCTTCGCGAAATCGAGACTGCTCCTATGGATAGTGCGAGGTGTTTTACGTAGCTTCGCCTCTTCACAGGAGTATCCGGCGATGAAGCTCGCGCACACCATCGGTCTCATCGAGAATCTGCCGCTTTTTCAAGGCCTGGATGCCCCGCTGGTCGAGAAGATCGCGAAGGCGGCGCGCGTGATGCGCGTCTTGAAGCGAGACATCGTCTATCGCAAGGGCGACGTTTGCGATGGGTTCTATCTGGTGTCCTATGGTCGCATCCGGTTGTCCCTGTTTTCGAGCCAAGGCCTCGAGAAGCCGATCCAGATTGCCGGCATGGGAAACAGCTTTGGCGACGCCACCATGCTGCAGGAATTGGCGCACTACACCACCGGCATCGCGGTGGAGGACTCAGGCCTCGTCTTTGTCCCCAAAGATGTCGTGACCGAGCTTTTGCAATCCGATGGCCGACTGGCCATGCGCATGCTGGCCAATCTGGCCTACCGCCTGCATCTGATGGTGGATGACATTGACGACTTCCTTTTGCAGCCGCCTGCCGCGAGATTGGCGACCTATCTGTTGCGCCTCATCCCGTCACGGAGCATCGAGAACCGAAACGTGCAATTGTTCTTGCACAAACACCTGATGGCCGCACAGTTGAACTTGAAGCCCGAAACACTGTCTCGGTACTTTCGGGAGTTCTGCAACCAGGGATTGATCGAACTCGATGGCAGCAGGATCACGATCTTCAGCGTGGATCGGCTCTGCCAATATGGTTCGAGCGAAAACATGAAGGGCGCCGCTGGCAAGCGCAAGCACAAACTGCTGTGAGGCGGCTCGTGCTTGGGTGTAGCGGTCGACCCGTTCGGCCCGTCAAGCCCGGATGGCCGCTGCCTGGAAGAACGTGCGCTCGCGCAGCCAGATGACCGTGCTGCACGCAACGATCACGACTTGCGTCCCGATCAATAGCGCGAACCCGACGAAGAATCCGGCCTTGGCGTCGCCGCCTTCGGACGCCAGGGCGATGGCCCATCCCATCAAGAGCGGCATCAGGCCCGAAACCAGGCCTGCGCAGCCCAGGGCCACGCCGCAGGAGCTTGCGGTGTACTCGGGCTTGGAAAAGTACTGGATCAGCGCCAGGACGCCGGGGTAGCTCAGGCCCCAGAAGAAATTGGCCGCGGTAAGAAAGCCGACCGCCACGAGTCTGTCCTCGGCGTTGATGGCGAGATAGATCGAGAGCGCCACCAGCAGCGCCGATGCGCTGAACAGCAATGGCACGTTGCGCCGCTCGATGCGATCCAGCAACACGCCGCTCAGCAGGATCGAGACGACCGATGCCCACTGCGGCAAGGATGCCAGCGGTCCCATCTCGCTGAACGAGAACCCGCGCGCCTCCTTGAGGTAGGAGGGCAGCCAGCTGCCGCTCCCCCACAGATAGGCCAGCGTCATGGTGGCGATCGCGGCCATCAACAGGATGTTGCGGGTCTGGAGCGCGCCATGGATCATGGTGGGCACCTTCGCGCAGGCCTGGGTGAAAGTGGGCTTGGCCGGCGCCCCATCCGGCGCGACCGGCATGCGGATGAATGCCAATACCAGGGGAACGCCGATGAGGATGTTGACCAGGCCGAGCACCACGAACGAGGCTTGCCAGTGGATGCCGACCACCAGCGCGCTGATCAATGGATAGCCGAGTGCCAGGCCAATGCCGGTGCCTGTGTTCAGGATCGCGTTCGGTTTTCCGTTTTCCTGGGCGTCGTAGTACGACTTGATGTATGACGATGCCAAGGCGAACAAGGGTCCTTCACTGAGCCCCAGGAAGACTCGCGACAGCAGGAGGGCGCCGTAGCTGTCGAAAAATGGCGTTGCCAGAGTGACGGATCCCCAGAGCAGGAGGCCGTAGATCAGGCTGCGTCGCACGCCGAACAAGGCCTCGCAGAACGGCGTGAGGAAGAATGCTGCCGAACCATAGCCGATCATGAAAGCGGTCGCCAGGAGACCCTGGGCTGCGCGATCGGAGGCCACGATCCCATGTGCGAAAGAAAGTCCCTGTCGGCGATGAGAATGGAAATATTGATTCTGTCGATGTAAGCGATGATGACGATCGCAAATAGGGTGAATACGCCGTGCCACCTCGACTTGTTCGATTTCATTCTTGCCTCCCTTCTGCCTGTTGGTAAAAAAATCGGCAGCTCAAAAAATATCGAGCTGCCGAAAAAATACCGAGTGTTCTGGTTGTCTATCGCATCGCGTCAAACTGTCATCCAGGCGTGCTCTTCAACGGTCTGAAAAACGCCCGGCGGAGCCATCGGGATCTTGTTGTCGATGGAATCCCGGATCGCCGCGGTCTTCATTTTTTCGACTTCCGCCAGGCTTTCGAAGCTCTCCACCATGACGATCTGGCCCACCGGGCCGCCAAAGCGGACGTAGACTTCTGCATTCAGGGAGTAGAGCTTGTTGACTGCTTCCTTGCGGGCTTTGGCGAATTTCAGGGCTTCCGTTTGCTGGCCGGGATGGGGGATTCCGATGCGGGTGAAAAGAACAGGCATATTGACTCCTTGATGTAGGCCGCCGGATGAATGGTTGTGACAGATCGCTGCTCCGGGTTTTTCAACGACCCGGATGTCATGCTAACCATTCATTTGATCTTTACGGGCTGCTGAATTTTCCCGACCAGAAATTCTTGATTTAAATCAAGGAATAATTTTTCCAATTGAATTAAAGGGTATTCCCGACTTCATCGGCGTGATCGAGTCGTTGAATCTGGCGGGTGCTCGCCTCCCCCGACCCCGACACTCCGCCGGTGCCTCGTACATCACCTCGTGCGCGACCTGATGGCGGCGACGAGCCATGGCTCTTCCGGCGGCCGGAGCCGTTTCGCCAAGAGTGTCCCCGAGGCGGGTCTGGCGTGTTGTAGAATCGTAGGCTTTCCGGGAGAAAAAGCCCTGCGGCAGGTTCGCAGGCTGGACTCACGAAAAGCTGGCCCCTCGCGGCTTCGGCGCGTTCGACGCGTTCAGAGCGGCAAGACTGGAAAAAAGCGTGGCGCGATAGCAAAGCGGTTATGCAACGGATTGCAAATCCGTCTAGCCCGGTTCGACTCCGGGTCGCGCCTCCACCGACATCGGTACCCAAAGTGCAGCCCCGCCAACCCACGTTGCCGGGGCTGTGTTCGTTTGCGGTATCGTCGTCGTTCGACCGGAAGCCCGGATGGTGAAATTGGTAGACACATCGGACTTAAAATCCGCCGCTTCCTGAATAAGGGGCATACCGGTTCGACCCCGGTTCCGGGCACCACCACACTACAAGGGAGCAAGACATGCCTCGCTACAACGCTCCGTTCGAAATCCATGTGCACGGCGACGTGCCGCTGCGTTCCGACGTGAGCTTCGAGCAGATCCAGGAAGCGCTCGCGCCGCTCTGGAAGTACGCCGGCGCCAAGTCGCTGGCCGATGGCGCCACCAGCGTCTACGAAGAAGAACCGGGCATCCGCTTCGAGCAGAAGGAGCACATGCTCCAGATCTGCTGGACCGTGGCCGGCGACGAAGACTTCCGCCAGGCGCTCGACGAGATGTGCATGGCGCTCAACGAGCTGTCCGAGCAGGGCGCCGCGCTCGAGGTCACCTTCTACGACACCGACTTCGACGAGGAAGAGGGCGATCCCGACGAAGAGTCGCGCGACGACTTCCTGATGCTGTTCGTCGGCCCGAACCCGGCCGCGATCATGCAGGTGCAGCGCGACCTGCTGGTCGAAGACGTGGTGAACCTCATGGAGCGCCACTTCGACGGTGCCGAACTCGGCGGCGTGGTGGCCGAGATCGACAAGCTCTTCGGCGAGCGCTTCGACGCGCTGGTCAATTCGCTCGAGATCGGCAAGCGCCCGCGCGGCGGCACCGGGGGCGCCGGCAGCGGCGGCCACGGCGGCGGCCGCCGTCCGCGGCACCTGCACTAGCCCACTAGCCCACTAGCGCCTCGGGTCACGGGCCGGCCACGCCGGTCCGCTATGCTCTGCGACCATCGTTTCGCGGAGTCTCGCTTGGCCCTGTTTCCCCAGTCCGCCCTCCAGCCCGGCGTGCGCAAGCGCGAGGTGTTCGGATGGGCGATGTACGACTTCGCCAATTCGGGCTACACCACGGTGGTCATCACCGCCGTGTTCGCCGCCTATTTCGTCGGCGGCATCGCCAAGGGCGCGCCCTGGGGGGCCTTCGCCTGGACCGTGGCGCTCAGCATCTCCTATGCGATCGTGATGCTGACGATGCCGGCGATCGGCGCCTGGGCCGACCTGCGCGCGGCCAAGAAGCGGGTGCTGGTCATCGTGACCGTCGCCTGCGTGGCCGGCACCGCGGCGCTGGCGCTGACGCCGCGCCTGGTCGGGCCCTTCGCGGTGGCGCTGGCGATGGCGCTGGTGATCGTCTCCAACACCTTCTACTCCTACGGCGAGTCGCTCACCGGCGCCTTCCTGCCGGAACTGGCCACGGCCGACGGCATGGGCAAGGTGAGCGGCTGGGGTTGGGGCTTCGGCTACCTCGGCGGCATGCTGGCCCTCGGCCTGTGCCTGGCCTACGTGCTCTGGTCCCAGGCCCGGGGCCTGCCGGCCTCGCATTTCGTGCCGGTCACGATGTTGATCACGGCCGCGCTGTATGGCGCGGCCGCCTGCGTCACCTTCGCGCTGCTGCCCGAGCGGGCCCTGCCGCAGCAGCGCGGCGCCGAGCAGGGCGCCTGGCAGCAGCTGCGCGACACCTTCCGCGAGGCCCGCGCCTACCGCGACTTCATGTGGCTGCTGGCCTGCACCGTCTGCTACCAGGGCGGCGTCGCGGTGGCGATCACGCTGGCGGCGATCTACGCCGAGCAGGTGATCGGCTTCGTGCCCAGCGAGACGATGGTGCTGATCTTCGTGCTCAACATCGCAGCCGCGCTCGGCGCCTTCGGCTTCGGCTACCTGCAGGACCGGATCGGCCATCGGCGTTCGCTCGCGGGCACGCTGGTGGCCTGGATCGCGGTGTGCCTGATCGCGGCCTCCGTCAGCACCAAGGGCGGCTTCTGGTGGGCCGCCACGATCGCCGGGCTGGCGATGGGGTCCAGCCAGTCGGCCGGGCGCGCCATGACCGGCATCCTGGCGCCGCCGCGGCAGCTGGCCGAGTTCTTCGGCCTCTGGACCTTCGCCACCCGGCTGGCGAGCATCGTCGGCCCGTTGAGCTACGGCGCGATCACCTGGGCCACCGGCGGCAACCAGCGGATCGCGATCCTCTCGACCACGGTGCTGTTCGTCGCCGGCCTGCTGCTGCTGCTGCCGATCGACATGCGGCGCGGACGAGAGGCGGCGCTGCGCGCCTGAGCCTCAGTCGGCCGCGGCGCCCTTCGACAGCCGGTAGCGCGTGCCGTCGTAGCGCAGCAGGCGCGACTTGAAGGTCTGCCGCTGCTCCTGGGTCACGCATTCGTCGCCGAGCGGGCTCGAGCGGCTTTCGGAGCGCGCCTGGCGCAACACCAGGTCGGCGTAGCCGCCGGTGCCGCTGCGGGCCACGGAGAGGCTGCCGCGCACGGTCTCGAAGCTGCCGGTGCAGTTGGTGTCCCACTCGCCTTGTTCCAGCGTGAGTTCGAGTCCGTCGAGCACCTTGGCGAGCTTCGGGCCCTGGGGCACGTAGAGCGCCAGGCTCTCGTTCGAATAGGGATTGGCCCGCGAGGAGCCCTGGCGCAGGATGCGCAGGCCGAAGGCGCGAACATCGGGCGCCAACGCGTAGCGGGCGCCGTCGACCCGGATCTCGCTGATGCGCACGGCGTCCTCGGTCAGCACGTCTTCGTCGAACAGCCGGCTCACGATCTTCGCGCGCTCGGTGTTGCCGTTGTCGGCTTGCTGCACCACCAGCACGTCGAGATCGAACTGCGTCGTGCCCGGCTCGGTCGACGGGCGCGGGAGCGGCAGCACGACGATGAAACGGCCCGGCACGCCGCGCCAGGGCTCGCACACGGCGCGCTCGTGGTCGAGCGCGCGCTTGGGGTGCAGCTTGGCGTGCATGCGCTCGGCCAGCCCTGTGTCGCAGGCGGCGTGGGCGGCGATGCCGGAGCCGGCCAGCAGCCAGGCGGCGAACAGGATGCGGGGCAGGCGGTGCATCAGGCGGTCGCCGTGAGCCAGCGGGCGGCGGCGGCGTCCAGCGACCCGGCGGCGCCGCTGCCAAGCAGCCGGAGTTCGCCGCGGCCCTCGGTGCGCAGGGTGCCGGCCTGCTGGAGCAGCCGCCGGGTCTGCTGCGCCACGGGGGCGCCGGTGTCGATGAAGCGCACCGCATCGCCCGTGTGGCGGCGCAGTTCGTCGGCGATGAAGGGGTAGTGGGTGCAGCCCAGCACCAGGGTGTCGAGTTCGCCGGCGCCGTTGCCGAAGCGCCCGGCGGCCGACAGGTACTGCGCGCAGAGCGCCGAGATGCGGGCGTCATCGGAGCGCTCGATCGCGCCGGCCAGTCCGTCGCAGGCCACGATGCTGAAGGTCGCCTGTCCGGCCAGCGAGTCATGCAGGGCCCGGAACTTGCCGCTTTCGACGGTGACCCGGGTCGCCAGCACCGCGATGCGCCCGGTGCGGCTCAGTGCCACGGCAGGCTTCAATGCCGGTTCGACGCCGACCATCGGCAGGGCCGGGTGCCCGGCCCGCAGGCGGTGGATGGCGGCCGCGGTCGCGGTGTTGCAGGCGACCACCAGGGCCTTGATCCGATGCGCCTCGATGAGCTGGCGGGCGACCGTGTCGCTGCGTTCGGCGACGAAGGCGTCGCCGCGCTCGCCGTAGGGGGCATGCCCGGTGTCGGCGAAGTAGACGAAGCGCTCGTGCGGCAACGCCTCGCGCAGCGCGTTGAGGACGCTCAGGCCCCCGACACCGCTGTCGAACACGCCGATCGGATCATCGGCGCGCGAGGAACCGTCGACGTGCGCCAGGCTCAAGCCGCTTCCAGCGTGATGGTCTTGAACTCGCCGCTGGCGATGCGCTTCTGCCATTCGGCCGGGCCCGTGATGTGGGCGCTGGTGCCGCCGGCGTCGACCGCCACCGTCACCGGCATGTCGACGACGTCGAACTCGTAGATGGCTTCCATGCCGAGGTCGGCGAAGCCGACCACACGGGCGGTCTTGATCGCCTTGCTCACGAGGTAGGCGGCGCCGCCCACCGCCATCAGGTAGGCGCTCTGGTGCTTCTTGATGGCCTCGATCGCGACCGGGCCGCGCTCGGCCTTGCCGATCATCGCGATCAGGCCCGTCTGGGCCAGCATCATCTCGGTGAAGCCGTCCATGCGCGTGGCGGTGGTCGGGCCGGCCGGGCCCACGGCTTCGTTGCCGACCGGGTCGACCGGGCCGACGTAGTAGATCACGCGGTTGGTGAAGTCCACCGGCAGCTTCTCGCCCTTGGCGAGCATGTCCGAGATGCGCTTGTGGGCGGCGTCGCGGCCGGTCAGCATCTTGCCGTTGAGCAGCAGGGTCTCGCCGGGCTTCCAGCTCGCGACCTCGGCCGGCGTGAGCTTGTCGAGGTCGACCCGCTTGCTCTTGTTGTAGTCGGGCGCCCAGTCGATCTTCGGCCAGAGGTCGAGCGAGGGTGCCTCGAGGTAGACCGGGCCCGAGCCGTCGAGCACGAAGTGGGCGTGGCGGGTGGCGGCGCAATTCGGGATCATCGCCACCGGCTTGCTGGCGGCATGCGTCGGGTACATCTGGATCTTGACGTCGAGCACGGTCGCGAGGCCGCCCAGGCCCTGGGCGCCGATGCCCAGCGCGTTGACCTTCTCGTACAGCTCGATGCGCAGCGCCTCGACCTTGGTCAGCTCGGCGCCGGAGGCCTTCTTGGCCTGCAGCTCGTGCATGTCGAGGTCGTCCATCAGGCTCTGCTTGGCCATCAGCGCGGCCTTCTCGGCGGTGCCGCCGATGCCGATGCCCAGCATGCCGGGCGGGCACCAGCCGGCGCCCATCGTGGGCACGGTCTTGAGCACCCAGTCGACGATGCTGTCGCCGGGGTTGAGCATCGCGAGCTTGCTCTTGTTTTCGCTGCCGCCGCCCTTGGCCGCGACCGTGACCTCGACCGTGTTGCCGGGGACGATCTCGGTGAAGATCACGGCCGGCGTGTTGTCCTTGGTGTTCTTGCGGTCGAACTGCGGGTCGGCCACGACCGAGGCGCGCAGCGTGTTGTCCGGGTGGTTGTAGCCGCGGCGCACGCCTTCGTTGATGGCGTCGTCGAGGCTGCCCGTGAAACCGCCCCAGCGCACGTCCATGCCCACCTTGAGGAAGACGTTGACGATGCCGGTGTCCTGGCAGATCGGCCGGTGGCCGGTCGCGCTCATCTTGCTGTTGGTCAGGATCTGCGCCATCGCATCCTTGGCCGCCGGGCTCTGCTCGCGCTCGTAGGCGCGGGCCAGGTGGGCGATGTAGTCGGCCGGGTGGTAGTAGCTGATGTATTGCAGCGCGGCGGAAACCGACTCGATCAGGTCGGCTTGCTGAATGGTGGTCATGGTGGGGGAGATTCTTTGAGTGGGGGACGCCCCCCGATTATCTCAGCCCGAAAAAACCCGCGCCGGTCCTCTAGCTCGCGGCCAGCGCCTGCGCGACCCAGCCGTCGAACAGCTGCCGGTGGACCCGGATCCAGCCGTCCACGTGGCGCTCGATGTCGCGCTGCGAGCCGGCGCCCTGGCTCATGCGAAGGTTCTGCGCGTTGATGTCGGCGATCGGCAGCTGCATGACCTCGAACAGCTTGCCGGCGGCCGGATTCTTCTCGACGAAGGCCCGGTTCGCAACGATCTGCTCCTGGTTGGCCTGGAAGCCGTAGTTCCTGCCGTTGGCTAGCGCGGTATCGGCATCACCGGCGGGCGACGACGAGAACGGCACCTGCAGCCAGACCACGTCGGTGCCCGGCCGCAGCACGGCGCTGACCCAATAAGGGGTCCAGGCGTAGTAGAGGACCGGCCGGCCCTGCTTGTAGCGGGCGATGGTGTCGGCCATCAGCGCGGCATAGCTGCCCTGCTTGTGGGTCACGCTGTCGCGCAGCCGGTAGGCCGTGAGGTGGTTCTCGATCGCCCCTTCGCAGCCCCAGCCCGGGTTGCAGCCGGTGAGGTCGGCCTTGCCGTCGCCGTCGGTGTCGAACAGCTTCGCGATCGCGGGCTCCTTCAACTGCGCGATGTTGGTGATGTCGTACTGTTCGGCCGTCTTCTTGTCGATCAGGTAGCCCTGGACCGCGCCGTCGGCGTAGACCCCGCGGCGCCACAGCTTGGCGTCGCCGCCGCTGTTCTTGTAGAAGTCGGCATGCAGCAGGCTCCAGTGGCTGGCCATGAAGGTGGCATCGCCGTTGGCGATCGCCAGGTGCTCGGTGGCCGGCTCGAGGTCCTTCATCGGCTGCACGTCGTAACCGAGCCGCTCCAGCGCCCGCGACACCAGCAGCGTCTGGAACGCCTCTTCGGCGAGCGAGCTCTTGAGCGGCTGCACGGTGACGCCCTTGCCCGGCAACTCGGCCGCGTCGGCCTGGACGGAAAGACCCAGGCCCAGGCCCAGTCCGAGCCCGAGCACGGCCGTGGCCAGCACGCCGTGCGCGGCGGCGGGCTCGCGCCCGCTGTGCGACGGGCGCACAAGGCGATGCAGCAGGCGCAGCGCGAGGCCGGCCGGTCCGGTGTGCCACCAGCGGCGCCCGGCGCTGCGGCGCGAGCGGCCCATGGCCTGCGTCAGGCGGTCGAGCGAGATCGCCAGCAGCACGATGCCCAGGCCGCCCACGGTCGCCAGGCCCATGTCGAGCCGGCCGATGCCGCGCAGCACCATCTGGCCGAGGCCGCCGACGGCGATCATCGAGGCGATCACCACCATCGACAGCGACAGCATCAGCGCCTGGTTGATGCCCGCCATGATCGAGGGCATCGCCAGCGGCAGCTTGACCTTCACCAGCATCTGCCAGGGCGACGCGCCGTAGGCGCGGGCGGCCTCGACCAGGTCGGGCCGCACCTGGCGCAGGCCCAGGTTGGTGAGGCGCACCAGCGGCGCCAGCGCGAAGATGATGGTCACGATCACGCCCGGCACGTTGCCGATGCCGAACAGCATCACCACCGGCACCAGGTAGACGAAGGCCGGCGTGGTCTGCATCGCATCGAGCAGCGGCCGCATCAGGCGTTGGGCCCGGTCGCTGCTGGCCAGCAGCACGCCCAGCGGCAGGCCGACCGCCAGGCAGAAGACCAGCGATGTCAGCACCAGCGACAGCGTGACCATGGCTTCGGACCAGATGCCCAGCAGCGCCACGAGCAGCAGCGACACCGTGGTCCCGATGGCCAGCTTGCGGCCGGCGAACTGCCAGGCCAGCAGGCCGATCAGCGCGACCATGGCCAGTGGGGGCAGGCCGTTGAGCAGGCCCTCGACCCGTGTCAGCGTGCCATCGATCGGCAGCCGCACGGTCTGGAAGAAGGGGCGGAAGTTCTCGACCACCCAGCCGAGCCCCTGGTTGATCCAGGATTCGACGGGCAGGGAGCCGTCAAAGAGGCGGTGCAACTGGAAGCCGGTCGCCGCGGGGTCGGCCGATCCGGCCAGTTGGCCGGCGGTGTCGGCCGGGGCGTCCAGCCAGGCGCTGGCCGATGCCGTGTCGGGCGTGGCGGACAGGGCCGCCCAGGGGTCGCTGACCGCGGGCGGGGGCAGTGCGGTCACGGGATCGTTCAAGGTGGCCAGTTCGGAAGGCAGTGCGGTGTCGTTCATCGGGAGGTCCTTCGGAAAGTCAGTGCGCTTCAGTGGTTTCGCGCGGCCGCGAGGCCGCGGCCTCGATCGGCGGCGTGTCGCGGTCGAGGAACTTCAGCAGCGTGGTCTTGCTGATCGCGCCGCAGAAGCGGCCGTCGCCGGCCACCACCGGAACGGCGCAGGGCGCCTGCGCCACCTGGCCGAACAAACCGGCCACCGGAGCGTCCGCGGCGATCGGCGCCAGTCCGTCCAGGAACGCGCGCTGCAGGCCGAGCGGACCCGAATGACCGTCGAGCGCCGCGCGCAGCGTGTCGGCCGACACCGTGCCCAGGTAGCGCCGGGCCGGGCTCACGACGTAGGCGAATTCGCGGTCCTGGTCCTCGAGCATCTTCAGCGCGGCGCGGGCGCCCCGGTCGCTGTGCTCGCAGACCACGGTGAGCGACTGGCGGGCGATGTCCGCGGCCTTGAAGACCGCCGCGGCATCGACGCCGCGCACGAAGCTGCGCACGTAGTCGTCAGCCGGACTGCGCAGGATCTCGTCGGGCGTGCCGACCTGGATCACCTGGCCGTCCTTCATGATCGCGATGCGGTCGCCGATGCGCATCGCCTCGTCGAGGTCGTGCGAGATGAAGACGATGGTGCGGCGCTGCTGCTGCTGCAGCCGAAGCAGTTCCGACTGCATCTCGGTGCGGATGATCGGGTCGAGCGCCGAGAAGGCCTCGTCCATCAGCAGGATCGACGGATCGGCGGCCAGCGCGCGCGCCAGTCCGACGCGCTGCTGCATGCCGCCGGAGAGCTCGTCGGGGTAGCTGTCGCCCCAGCCGGCCAGGCCCACCTGGGCCAGCGCCTGGTCGGCCTGCTCGAGCCGCTGCTTCCTGCCGGCGCCGGCCAGATCCAGCCCGAAGGCGGTGTTCTCGCGCACCGTCATGTGCGGCATCAGCGCGAAGGACTGGAACACCATGCTGATGTCCTTGCGGCGCAGCGCCCGCAGCCTGGCATCCGAATGCTGGTTGATGTCGGCGCCGTCGATCACGATGCGCCCGGCGGTCGGCTCGATCAGCCGGTTGAGCAGGCGCACCAGGGTCGACTTGCCGGAGCCCGAGAGGCCCATGATGACGAAGATTTCGCCGGCCTGGATCTCGAAGGTGGCGTCGAACACGCCGATCGACTGGCCGGTGCGGGCCAGGATCTCTTTCTTCGAAAAGCCTTGCCGGACCAGGTCCAGGGCCTGCTCCGGCGCGTCGCCGAAGACCTTGAAGACGTGGTCGATCAGAATTCCTTTGGCCATGGGCCGGGCTCCTTTTGTGCGGGCCACGCCGTCGGCCGATCGGGTCGCGCGGACGCGCATGCGGCAGTCCGGCGAGCCCCGAGGGCTGCCGACAGGCACTGAAGACGACTTGGCGACGAAACCAGTGCCCGCCGGAGGCTTCATTCGCAGGGCAGCGGGCCTGGTCGAGGGGCGCTGACTGGATGAGCGAGACGTGGCAGTGGGGCCGGAACGGTCCGGCCGATTTGCCGGGCGGGGGGCCCGGCGGCGAGAACCTGCACCGCGACGGGATTCGGGATCCGCGAGTAGTGCAGGGCGATCAACATGACTTGTTGATCGTCTGAGGGGCTGAATTATAACTTTCCGGCATGACGTCGTCAAGGCGGACACGGACAAATGCGACCCATTCTTGTTTGCGACGATACTCGGTGCAGATCCCGGTCTGCCGGGCGTACCCTCCCATCCGAACTCCGGAGCCCTCCATGACGACATCTCCCAAGACCCGTGTCGAACGCGACACTTTCGGCCCGATCGAAGTTCCGGCCGACAAGCTGTGGGGCGCGCAGACGCAGCGCTCGCTGCAGAACTTCGACATCTCCGGCGAACGGCAGCCGCGGGAAATCATCCGTGCCCTGGCGCAGGTCAAGCGCGCCTCTGCCGTCGTGAACCATGCGCTGGGCCTCCAGGACGAGGCCAAGACGCAGGCCATCGCCGCCGCCGCCGACGAGGTGATCGCCGACCGGCATGCGGACGAATTCCCGCTGGTGGTCTGGCAGACCGGCTCCGGCACCCAGACCAACATGAACGTCAACGAGGTGCTGGCCAACCGGGCCAGCGAGTTGCTCGGCGGCGAGCGCGGGGAAGGGCGGCGGGTGCACCCGAACGACGACGTCAACCGCAGCCAGTCGTCCAACGACGTCTTCCCGACTGCGATGCACGTGGCGGCGGTCGAGGCGATCACGCACCGGCTGCTGCCGGCGATCGCCAAGCTGCGCGGCACGCTCGAGCAGAAGTCGAGGGACTTCGCCGACATCGTCAAGATCGGCCGCACCCATCTGCAGGACGCGACGCCGCTGACCTTGGGCCAGGAGTTCTCGGGCTATGCGGCCCAGCTGGCCCACGGCGAGGCCCATGTGCGGGCGTCGCTGCCGCACCTGTGCGAACTGGCGCTCGGCGGCACCGCGGTCGGCACCGGCCTCAACGCCCCCAAGGGCTATGCGGAGCAGGTGGCGGCCGAACTCGCGAAGCTCACCGGGCTGCCGTTCGTCACGGCGCCGAACAAGTTCGAGGCCATGGCCTCTGTGGATGCGCTGGTGCATGCGCACGGCGCGCTCAAGACGCTGGCCGCCAGCATGACGAAGATCGCCAACGACGTGCGCTGGCTCGCCAGCGGGCCGCGCAGCGGCATCGGCGAGTTGAGCATTCCCGAGAACGAGCCGGGTTCATCGATCATGCCTGGCAAGGTCAATCCGACCCAGAGCGAGGCCGTCACGATGCTGGCGGCGCAGGTGTTCGGCAACGACGTCGCGATCAACATCGGCGGCGCCTCGGGCAACTTCGAGCTCAACGTCTTCCGCCCGATGGTGGCGCACAACTTCCTGCAGAGCGTGCGGCTGCTGGCCGACGGCATGGTGAGCTTCAACGACCACTGCGCGGTCGGCATCGAGCCCAACCGCGAGCGCATCACCGAGCTGGTGCAGCGTTCGCTGATGCTGGTGACGGCGCTCAACACCCACATCGGCTACGACAAGGCGGCCTTCATCGCCAAGAAGGCGCACAAGGAAGGCAGCAGCCTGCGCGAGGCGGCGATCGCCTCGGGGCACCTGACGGCCGAGCAGTTCGACCAGTGGGTAGTGCCCGAGAACATGACGGGGCGCTGAACGGCCCCGCCCGCGTCAATGGTCGGCGGGCGCGCGGGCCATCAGCCGGTCGGTCGCCGCGATCGCCATCGCCGACAGCAGGAAGGTGATGTGGATCGCGGTCTGCGCGATCAGCACCCGGTCGGTGTAGTTGTCGGCGTTGATGAAGGTCTTGAGCAGGTGGATCGAGCTGATGCCGATGATCGCGGTCGCCAGCTTGACCTTCAGCACCGAGGCGTTGACGTGGCTCAGCCATTCGGGCTGGTCGCGATGGCCTTCGAGGTTCATGCGGCTCACGAAGGTCTCGTAGCCGCCGACGATCACCATGATCAGCAGGTTGGAGATCATGACGACGTCGATCAGCGCCAGCACCACCAGCATGATCACGGTCTCGTTGAGCGAGGTCACCGGCGCGGTGGTCTTGTAGCCGATGCTGGTGACCAGCGCCTCCAGCGCATCCTTGCTGCCGAACGCGGCCTCGACCAGGTGGGTCAGCTCGACCAGGAAATGCAGCACGTAGACGGCCTGCGCCACGATCAGGCCGAGGTACAGCGGCAGCTGCAGCCAACGGCTGGCGAAGATCAGGTTGGGGAGCGGCCGCAGCGGCGAGACCTTGCCGGTCCGGGGAAGGAGAGGATCGTCGTTTGACATCGAAAGGTTTCGGCGAACTTGCGAACAGCTGTAAAACGGCGATTCTAGGGGCGGCCTGTGACCGAACTGCGCAATGCCCCGTGTAGTTAACATGGCCCGTCAGTCGTCCGTAAGTGCGGAATCCGACATTACGACCCGTCATCACGTTTGGTACAGGAGACAAGAATGAGCAGCGCATCGACGATCGAATCCGTCCTGGTCGAAAACCGTGTCTTTCCGCCCGACGAGCGGGCCAGCAAGGGGGCGCGCATCGCCAGCATGGCCGCCTACGACGCGCTCTGCAAAGAGGCCGCGGACGACTTCGACGGCTTCTGGGCCCGCCAGGCGAAAGCCAACGTGACCTGGACCAAGCCCTTCACGCGCACGCTCGACGAGTCGAACGCGCCGTTCTACAAGTGGTTCGAGGACGGCGAGCTCAACGCCTCCGCCAACTGCCTCGACAAGCACATCGGCACCCCGGTCGAGAACAAGACCGCGATCATCTTCGAGGCCGATGACGGCGCGGTCACCAAGGTCACTTACAAGGAACTGCTGGCACGTGTCTCGCAGTTCGCCAACGCGCTCAAGGCCGAGGGCATCCGCAAGGGCGACCGGGTCATCATCTACATGCCGATGACCATCGAAGGCGTGATCGCGATGCAGGCCTGCGCCCGCATCGGCGCCACCCACAGCGTGGTCTTCGGCGGCTTCTCGGCCAAGGCGCTGCAGGAACGCATCATCGACGCCGGCGCGGTCGCCGTCATCACCGCCAACTATCAGCTGCGCGGGGGCAAGGAACTGCCGCTGAAGGCGATCGTCGACGACGGCATCGCGCTCGGCGGCTGCGAGTCGATCAAGAGCGTGCTGGTCTACCAGCGCACCGCGACCGCCTGCGCGATGGTGGCCGGGCGCGACAAGACCTTCGCCGATGCGCTGAAAGGCCAGGCCAGCGAATGCCCGCCGGTGCCGGTCGGCGCCGAGCATCCGCTGTTCATCCTCTACACCTCGGGCTCGACCGGCAAACCCAAGGGCGTTCAGCATGCCACCGGCGGCTACCTGCTGTGGGCCAAGCTCACGATGGACTGGACCTTCGACGTCCGTCCCGAGGACGTCTTCTGGTGCACCGCAGACATCGGCTGGATCACCGGCCACACCTACGTCGCCTACGGCCCACTGGCCGCCGGTGCGACCCAGGTGGTGTTCGAAGGGATCCCGACCTTCCCGCACGCCGGGCGCTTCTGGCAGATGATCGAGAAGCACAAGGTCACGATCTTCTACACCGCGCCGACCGCGATCCGCTCGCTGATCAAGGCGGCCGACAGCGACGAGAAGGTGCACCCGAAGAACTGGGACCTGTCGACCTTGCGCATCCTCGGCACCGTGGGCGAGCCGATCAATCCGGAAGCCTGGATGTGGTACCACCGGAACATCGGCGCCGAGAAGTGCCCGATCGTCGACACCTTCTGGCAGACCGAGACCGGCGGCCACGTCATCACGCCGCTGCCGGGCGCCACGCCGCTGGTGCCGGGGTCGTGCACGCTGCCGCTGCCGGGCATCATGGCCGCGATCGTCGACGAGACCGGCAAGGACATCCCCAACGGGGCCGGCGGCATGCTGGTCATCAAGCGCCCCTGGCCGTCGATGATCCGCACCATCTGGAACGACCCCGAGCGTTTCAAGAAGAGCTATTTCCCCGAGGAGATGGGCGGCACGATCTACCTCGCCGGCGACGGCGCGGTGCGCAGCGCCGACCGCGGCTACTTCCGCATCACGGGACGCATCGACGACGTGCTCAACGTCTCGGGCCACCGGCTCGGCACGATGGAGATCGAATCGGCGCTGGTGGCCAAGACCGACCTGGTGGCCGAGGCGGCCGTGGTGGGGCGGCCCGACGACGTGACGGGCGAAGCGGTCTGCGCCTTCGTGGTGCTCAAGCGCGGCCGACCGGCGAGCGAAGAGGAAGCGCGCAAGATCGCGACCGAACTGCGCAACTGGGTGGCGAAGGAGATCGGTCCGATCGCAAAACCGAAAGACATCCGCTTCGGAGAGAATCTTCCGAAGACGCGCAGCGGTAAGATCATGCGGCGCCTGCTTCGCAGCCTCGCCAAGGGCGAGGCCATCACCCAGGACACCTCGACTCTGGAGAACCCGGCCATCCTCGAACAGCTGGGCCAGGCGTACTGAGCGAGGGCGCTGGCGGCGCGTCGCCGCCAGCGGTTCAACTTCAGGGAAAAACAAAAATGGGATTGAGAACCGCCGTCTTGCTGATCGTCGTGCTGCTGATCGCAGCGCTGGCCGCGTTGAACTGGGGCACGATCGCAACACCCACCTTGATCTCGATCGGCTTCATGCAGGTCACGGCGCCGCTGGGGCTGATCATGCTGGGCCTGACGGCACTGCTCGGCATCTTCTTCGTGGCCTACGTGGTCTACCTGCAAAGCTCGATCCTGATGGAGACGCGCCGGCACACCAAGGAAATGCAAGCCCAGCGCGACCTCGCCGACAAGGCCGAGGCCTCGCGCTTCACCGAGCTGCGCAGCTTTCTCGAAACCCAGGAAAACGTCCACATGGCGCGCAATGCCGAGCGGCACGCAGCCTTGCTGGCGCGCATCGAACAGGTGGAGGCCGCTGCCAGGCAGCGCGCCGAGCAATCCGAGAACTCGATCGCGGCTCACATCGGACAGCTGGAAGATCGCCTCGAACGGCGCCCGGTGGCGACACCGTCCGCCATGCCGCCGGCGGTCTGAGCCGGCGTGCTGCCGTGCCTACTTGGTCGACAGCACCCAGGCCGCGAGCTTCTTGGCGTCCGCCTCGCTGACCTGGTTGTTGGCGGGCATCGGCACGGGGCCCCAGACGCCCGCACCGCCCTTGATGATCTTGGTCGCCAGCATGTCGACGGCGCCTTTGTCGTCCTTGTACTTCGCGGCCACGTCCTTGAACGAGGGGCCCAGCACCTTGCGATCGACCGCGTGGCAGCTCATGCAGTTCTTCGACGTCGCCAGCGCCAGGTCGGCGAAGGCGGGCGCGGCGCAGGCCAGGGTGGCCACGGCGAGCAAGAGCGCTTTTTTCATGAGTGACATGCGTGGGTGCGTTAAAGTCGTATCAACGCGATTGTAGGCAGGGCGGTGGACCGTCTTGGCCGGCGTGTCCCTGACTCAACGGAGAAGTTCGCGATGTGGTTCCTGATGCTGGGCCTGCTGGGTGTGGCGCTCAAGTTTTTCGAGATCGGCTTCGTCGCCACCTGGAGCTGGTGGGTCGTGCTGATTCCGTTCGCGCTCGCGATCGCGTGGTGGGCCTGGGCCGATGCCTCGGGCTACACCAAGCGCAAGGTGGTCGAAAAAGAGAACCAGCGGCGCCAGGACCGCATCGACCGCCAGCGCAGCAATCTCGGCATGCTCACCAGCCGCTCGAATCGCAAGCGGCGCTGAGGGGCCAGGCGCCTCTAGCGCGCTCTTCACCAGAAACACCGCGGAACCGGCTTTGCCGGGCCGCTGGTGTTGCCCCCGGTAGGGGGTGGGCGCCCGGACACGCAGTGCCCGGCAACCTGGGGGCGAGCTCAATACTTGTCGAGCACCGCGCCTGAGCTCGCGCTCGAGGCATTGAAGGCGAACTTCGCCTGCACGCCCCGCGTGTAGCGCGGCGCCGGTGCCTTCCAGCCTTCGCGCCGCTTGGCGATCTCGGCTTCCGGCACATTGAGTTCGAGCTTCAGTTCATGGGCGTCGATGGTGATCGAGTCGCCTTCGTTGACGAAGGCGATGGTGCCGCCGGCCGCCGCTTCGGGCGCCACGTGACCGACCACCATGCCCCAGGTGCCGCCCGAGAAGCGGCCGTCGGTGATGAGGCCGACGCTTTCGCCCAGGCCGGCGCCGATCAGAGCGCCCGTGGGCGCCAGCATCTCGGGCATGCCCGGACCGCCCTTGGGACCCAGGTAGCGCAGCACCATGACGTCGCCGGCCTTGATCTTGCCGTCGAGGATCGCCTGCAGGGCCGACTGCTCGTCGTCGAAGACCCGCGCCGGGCCGGTGATGACCGGGTTCTTGAGCCCGGTGATCTTGGCCACCGCGCCTTCGGGCGACAGGTTGCCCTTCAGGATCGCGAGGTGGCCCTCGGCGTACATCGGGTTGCCGATCGGGCGGATCACGTCCTGGTCGGCGCGCGGCTGGTCGGGCACGTCCTTCAGCACTTCGGCGATGGTCTGGCCGCTGATCGTCAGGCAGTCGCCGTGCAGCAGGCCGGCGTTCAGCAGCACCTTCATCACTTGCGGGATGCCGCCGGCCTGGTGCAGGTCGACCGCCAGGTACTTGCCGCTGGGCTTCAGGTCGCAGAGCACCGGCACCTTCTTGCGCATGCGCTCGAAGTCGTCGATCGACCAGTCGACGCCGGCCGCGTGGGCGATCGCCAGGAAGTGCAGCACCGCGTTGGTCGAGCCGCCGGTGGCCATGATGACGGCCACCGCGTTCTCGATCGCCTTCTTGGTCACGATGTCGCGCGGCTTGATGTCCTTCTTGATCGCCTCGATCAGGACCTTGGCCGATTCCTTGGCCGAGTTGGCCTTTTCATCGTGCGGATTGGCCATGGTCGACGAATAGGGCAGCGAGATGCCCAGCGCCTCGAAGGCCGAGCTCATGGTGTTGGCCGTGTACATGCCGCCGCAGGAGCCGGTGCCGGGGATCGCGCGCATCTCGATCTCGCGCAGGTCCTCGTCGCTCAGGTTGCCGGCGGCGTTCTGGCCGACCGCCTCGAACACGCTCACGATGTTGAGGTCCTGGCCCTTGTACCGGCCGGGCAGGATGGTGCCGCCGTAGACATAGATCGCCGGCACGTTGGCGCGCAGCATGCCCATCAGGCCGCCGGGCATGTTCTTGTCGCAGCCGCCGACCACCAGCACGCCGTCCATCCACTGGCCGCCGACGCAGGTCTCGATGCAGTCGGAAATCACTTCGCGGCTGACCAGCGAGTACTTCATGCCCTCGGTGCCCATCGCCATGCCGTCGGAGATGGTCGGGGTGCCGAACACCTGCGCGTTGCCGCCGGCTTCCTCGATGCCCTCGATGGCCGCATCGGCCAGCTTCTGCAAGCCCGAGTTGCAGGGCGTGATGGTGCTGTGGCCGTTGGCGACGCCGACCATCGGCTTCTTGAAGTCGCCTTCCTGGTAGCCCATGGCGTAGAACATCGAGCGGTTCGGCGCCCGGCTCTTGCCTTCGACGATGTTGGCGCTGCGGCGGTTGATCTGGATCGGTTTCGTGTCCATCGTGGTTCTCGCGTTCGTGATCGGGGGATGCCAAGTATCGGACGATTGATTGATTGCTTCCAATCCTATTTGTCAGTGCTATTGATATGCTTGGCATATGAAAGAAGCACCGATCGACTTGCGAGCCTGGCGCCAGTTCGTGGCCGTTGCCGAGGAACTGCACTTCGGCCGGGCCGCGCTGCGGCTGCACATGACCCAGCCGCCGGTCACCCAGGCCATCGCCCAGCTCGAGCGCACGCTCGGGGTGCTGATGTTCGACCGCACCCGGCGCCGGGTGGCGCTGACGCCGGCCGGCGAGGCGCTGCTGCCGGAGGTGCGCGAGCTGCTGGCGCGCGCCCAGGCCCTGCCGTCGCGGGCCCGCGCGGCGGCGGCCGGAGAGGTCGGGCGGGTCCGGCTGGCCTTCGTCTCGACCATCGGCTTCGACCAGCTGCCGGGCTGGGTGCGCGCCTTTCGCGAACGCAGTCCGCAGGTGGTGCTCGAACTGGTCGAGGCCACCGGCGACGTGCAGCTGCGGGACCTGCAGCGCGGCGACATCGATGCCGGCCTGATGCTGCACTCGCCGGGCTTCGCGCCGCCGGGGCTCAGCCACCTGCGGGTGGCTGTCGAGCCACTGGTGCTGGCGCTGCCCGAGCACCATCCGCTGGCGAGCGCGCAGCCGCTGCCTTGGGAGGCGGTACTCGGCGAGCCGCTGGTGATCTTTCCGCGCCGCATCGCGCCTTCGCTGCATGACGCGGTCTTCGGGCTCTACCACGCGGCCGGCCGGCTGCCCGTGGTGGCGCAGGAAGCGATCCAGATGCAGACCATCGTCAACCTGGTGTCGGCCGGGCTCGGTCTGGCCTGGGTGCCCGAGAGCGTGATGCAGTTCCGCCGCACCGGGGTGGTCTACCGCACGCCCGACAGGACCGGTGCGCGCGGCAGGAAACAGCCGGCGGTCCCGCTGTGCGAGACCAGCCTGGTGTGGCTGGAAGGCGACGCGCACCCGGCGCTGGACCGTTTCGTCGGCTTCGTGCGCGAGCGGATGGAGGAGGGCGGCTGAGCGCCCTCAGGCTTGCGACTGGGTCTGGAGGTAGTTCTCGAGTCCGACCTTGTCGATCAGGCCGAGCTGCTTCTCGAGCCAGTAGGCGTGGTCTTCCTCGGTGTCTTTGAGCTGGGCGAGCAGCAGGTCGCGGCTGACGTAGTCGCCGACGCTTTCGCACAGCGCCATGCCCTGCTTGAGCGCCTCGCGCACTTCATATTCGGTGTCCAGGTCTTTCTGCAGCATCTCGGGCACGGTCAGGCCAGGCGTGAATTCCTTCGGACGCATGTCGGGCAGCCCGCCGAGCAGCAGGATGCGGCGGATCAGCGCGTCGGCGTGCTGGGTTTCCTCCTGCATCTCGTGGTCGAGGCGGGTGTAGAGCCTCACGAAGCCCTGGTCTTCGTAGATGCGGGAATGGATGAAGTACTGGTCGCGGGCGGCGAGTTCGCCGCGGACCAGTTGCTTGAAGTAATCGATGACCTGTGGGTTTCCCTGCATGGGGCTTGCCTTGTTGTTTGGGGGCCTGTTCACCCTATTTCCGGGGTCGCGAAGGTATGCCAGGGCGGGCCAATCAAGGCGTGCGACGCCGCATGTGCGTTGGCACATGCAAGGAGCGCAACGCGGAGTGGCCCGCCCTGGCATACCTTCCCTTCGGGTTGCCGAGCAAAGGGGCCGTCTGCCGCGTTGCCCGCGCTTGCAAGGCGCAAGCCTTGCTGCGCGCGGGCGCCTTGCATCCAGCCCCTTTGCTCGACAACGCGACCCGGAAATAGGGTGAACAGGCCCTAGGTGAAGACCCGAGTATCGGTCGAACCGGGGACGGCGGGGAAGATGTCCCCCTTTGCGCGGTCTGCATGGGCCTGTGTCTCAGAAGCGTTCGCATCGGGACGGCACAATCTGTCCCATGCTCATGTACCCGCAGATCAACCCCATCGCCCTGCAGCTCGGACCGGTCGCCATCCACTGGTATGGCCTGACCTACCTGGCTGCCTTCGCGCTGTTCTATTTCCTCGGCACGCGCCGGCTCGGGCACGAACCCTTCTGCTCGATCACCGGCCCCGGCGCCTGGACCCGCAAGGATGTCGAGGACATCCTGTTCCTCGGCGTGATGGGCGTGATCGTCGGTGGCCGGCTCGGCTACTGCCTGTTCTACAAGCCGGGCTACTACCTCACCCATCCGCTCGAGATCTTCTTCGTCTGGCAGGGCGGCATGAGCTTTCACGGCGGGCTGCTCGGCGTGATCGCCTCGATGGTCTGGTTCTCGCGCTCGCGCGCCCGGCCGTTCTGGCAGGTGATGGACTTCGTGGCGCCCTGCGTGCCCACGGGTCTGGCGGCGGGGCGGGTGGGCAACTTCATCAACGGCGAGCTCTGGGGCCGCTTCAGCAACCCCGAATTGCCTTGGGGCATGGTGTTTCCGCAGAGCGGCTCGATGCTGCCGCGCCACCCCTCGCAGGTCTACCAGTTCCTGCTCGAGGGCCTGCTGCTGTTCGTGCTGCTGTGGCTCTACGCCCGCAAGGACCGCGGCGAGCGGCGGGTGTCGGCGGTGTTCCTGATCGGCTACGGCCTGATGCGCTTCATCGCCGAATACTTCCGCGAGCCCGACGACTTCCTCGGCCTGCTGGCGCTCAACATGAGCATGGGGCAGTGGCTTTGCGTGCCGATGATCGCCTTCGGCCTCTGGCTCTATGCCAGCGCCCGTCCGGCGCCGGTGGCCGGAGCCCTCAGGGGCTGAGCGGCGCCGCCGGGGCCGGGTATCTCCCGAGGCCCCGGGGCGTTGCGCGTTGGCGGCTGCATTCTCATAATTACGCGTAATTACGAGAGCCGCCCATGCGCCTGGTCCAGAACTCCCTGCACGACGAAGTCGCCGCCACCTTGCGCGAAGAGATCTTCGGCGGCGTGCTGGTGCCGGGCGCTTTCATCGACGAGGCGTCGGTGTGCGAGCGCCTGCAGATCTCGCGCACGCCCTTGCGCGAGGCGCTCAAGGTGCTGACCGCCGAAGGGCTGCTGCGGCACGAGCCGCGCCGGGGCTGCTTCGTCGCCGAGGTCACGCAGCGCGACCTCGACGAGATCTTCCCGGTGATCGCGCTGCTCGAAGGCCGCTGTGCCTGGGAGGCCGCGCGCCATGCCAGCGACGACGATCTCGCCGCGCTCGAAGCGCTGCACGACCGGCTCGCGAAGCACGCGCGGGCACGCCGCATCAACGACTACTACGCGACCAATTTCGCGATCCACGAGGCGATCATCATGCTGGCCGACAACCGCTGGCTGGCGCAGGTGATCGGCGACCTGCGCAAGATCCTCAAGCTGGCGCGGCAGCAGCAGCTGCATGCGCCGGGACGGCTCGAGCAGAGCCTGTCCGAACATCTCGCGGTGTTCGCCGCCCTCAAGGCCCGCGACAGCGACGGCGCCGAGGCCGCGATGCGGACCCACCTGAACCGCCAGCGCGAGGCCCTGCGGGCGGTCGCGCTGCAACAGAAAGCGAAGCTCATCTCATGAATGCCGGCGACTGGATCACACGCGGGGTTTCCCTGCTGCGCCCGGGCCATGCGCCCGATGGCACCAAGGCGGCCACCGATTCGACCAGGGGGAAGCGGGCCGTGGGGCCGCGCCCGCTCGGCGAGCGGCTCGAGGCGACCTTGCGCCGTCCCGGCGAGGCGCTGGGGCCGCGGGCCCTGCGCAACGCGCTGGTCGAACTGCAGTCGGTGGTCGACCCGCAGATCAGCGAGGTCGAGGCCGGTCGCCGCGCCCATGCCGTGGTGCAGTGGTATGGCGCCCGCGAGCTCGACGAGCGGCGCGACATCTGGCTGCTGATGAGCGAGCGCTTCGCGCCCGATGTGCAGAAGCTCAGCACGGCGCGCGACCGGCACGAGGCCGCGGTCGGCACGCCGGACGAAGGCCAGGCCGAGATCGGACTGCGGCGCGCCCTGGCGTCGCCGCGCGCGCGGCTGCTGCAGCGCTTCGCGATCGATCCCGACGGCATGCGCTTCCTGGTCGACCTGCGCGCCGAGCTGCTGCCGCACCTGAAGGGCGACCGCCGGCTGCTGCCGCTCGAGGCCGAGCTCGAGCACCTGTTCTCGACCTGGTTCGACATGGCTTTCCTCGACCTGCGGCGCATCAGCTGGGACTCGCCGGCCTCGCTGATCGAAAAGCTCATCCAGTACGAGGCGGTGCACGACATCAAGAGCTGGGCCGACGTCAAGAACCGGCTCGACAGCGATCGTCGCTGCTACGGATTCTTCCATCCGCGGCTGCCCAACACGCCGCTGATCTTCGTCGAGGTGGCGCTGGTCGACCACATCAGCGAGGGCATCGTGCCGCTGCTCGACGAGGCGGCCGCGGTGGTCAGGCCGGACAAGGCGACGACCGCGATCTTCTATTCGATCAGCAACACGCAAGCCGGGCTCAAGGGCGTGAGTTTCGGCGATTCGCTGATCAAGCGCGTGGTCGAGACGCTGCAGGACGAACTGCCGCGGCTGAAGGTCTTCGCGACCTTGTCGCCGATCCCCGGCTTTCGCGGCTGGCTGCCGAAGAAGGCCGACGAGATCGTCGCGCGGCTGGACGAGAAGCGGGCCGCCGAACTGGGGCGTGCCGTGGGCTCGCTGCCGCCGACCGGCGAGCGTTTCCTCGCCGCGGCCGACGAGGCGCTGGCGCTCGATGCCCGCTCACCGGTGCGGCAGCTGCTGCTGCAGGCGGCGGCCGAATACCTCGGAAGGGCCACGGCCGACGGCAAGCCGGTCGATCCGGTGGCGCGCTTCCATCTCGGCAACGGGGCGCGGGTGGAGCGGCTCAATTGGGGCGGCGACCCGTCGCCCAAAGGCCTCAGGCAGTCCTACGGCCTGATGGTCAATTACCTCTACGATCTCAAGCGGCTCGACAAGCACCGCGCCTGGCTCGCCCAGGGCAAGGTGGCTGTCTCGGGCGGCATCGACGACTTGTTCCTCAAGGGTTGAGAGAGCATTGGGGTCCTTCCAACCCGACGCGCCTCGGGCCCCGGCGCAAGACAGCCAAACCACAACAGGAGACAACCGATGACCTCAGGCTTTCAACGGCGGGACGTGCTGCGCCTGGCGGCGGCGGCGAGCGCCGCGATGGCGGCGGCCGGCGTACGCGCCCAGTCGCACTGGCCGACCCGGCCGGTGACGATGATCGTGCCGTTCCCGGCCGGCGGCGGCACCGACGCCTTCGCGCGGCCGCTGTCGGCGCAGTTCACCAAGCTCACCGGCCAGACGCTGGTGATCGACAACCGCGGCGGCGCCGGCGGCACGGTGGGGGCCAGCATCGCGGCCAAGGCGGCGCCGGACGGCTACACGCTCTTCATGGGCGCGGTGCATCACGCGATCGCGCCGTCGATCTACCCCAAGCTCGACTACGACCTCGAAAAGGATTTCGTGCCGCTGCTGCTGCTGGCCAACGTGCCGCAGGTGGTGGTGGTGAATCCGAAGCGGGTCACCGAGACCACGCTCAAGGCCTTCGTCGCCAATGCCAAGCAGAACCCGGGCAAGCTCAACTACGCCTCGGCCGGCGCCGGCACCTCGCACCACCTGGCGGGCGAGCTGTTCAAGCTGCAGACCGGCACTTTCATCACGCACATTCCCTATCGAGGCGCCGGACCGGCACTGCAGGACCTGATCGCCGGCAACGTCGACGTGATGTTCGACGGCCTCGGCTCGTCGGCCCAGCACATCAAGGCCGGCCGGATCAAGGCGCTGATGGTGGCCGGCAGCAAGCGCAATCCGGCCTTCCCCGACGTGCCCTGCGCCGCCGAGGTGGGCTTGCCCGACTACACCGTGACGACCTGGTACGGACTCTGGGCGCCCAAGGGCACGCCGGCGGAGGTGCAGGCCCGGATCGTCGACGACATGAAGAAGGCGCTCGCCAGTGACGAACTGAAGACGATCTGGGCCAGCAACGGTTCGGAGATCCCGAACGTCACCAACGCCGCCTACGCCGCTTTCGTGAATGCGGAGATCAAGCGCTGGGCGGCGGTGGTCAAGGCTTCGGGGGCGAAGCTGGAATGACGTCTTCGGTAGGGCTGCGCACGGAGGGCCCGCTGGCCTTCGTGACCCTGGCGAACAGCGGCCGCCTGAATGCCATGACGCGTGCCATGTGGCGCGAGCTGCGCGAGGTGTTCGAGCGTCTTGCGCACCAGCCAGCGCTTCGCTGCGTGGTCGTCGGCGGGGAGGGCGGCGCCTTCTGCGCCGGCGGCGACATCTCCGAATACCCCTCGTTCCGCTTCGAGGTCGAGCAGCTGCGCGCCTTCCACGAGGACGAGGTCTGGGCGGCGCTGGCCGCCATGCTGGCCTGCGAACTGCCGCTGGTCGCGTGCATCGAGGGCGCCTGCATGGGCGCCGGGCTCGAGATCGCGAGCTGCTGCGACATCCGGCTGGCCGGCGAATCGGCGAAGTTTGGCGCCCCCATCGCCAAGCTCGGTTTTCCGATGGCGCCGCGCGAGGCGGCGCTGGTGCAGGGCGCGATCGGCGACGTGCTGGCGCGCGACATGCTGCTGGCGGCCAGCGTGCACGGCGCCGAGCGCCTGCGTGACGCCGGCTTCCTGCTGCGCGTGCTGCCCGATGCCGAGCTCCGGGCCGAGGTGCTGGCCCACGCGAATCGCATTGCCGCGCTGGCGCCCGCGGCGGCGCGCCTCAACAAGGCCACCTTCGCCGCCCTGCGGCAAGCCGGCGCCCAGGCGGGTGTCGCGCCGCTGCTGGCGAGCGCCTACGATTACGCCGACAGCGCCGAGCATCGCGAAGGCATCGCCGCCTTCCTTGCCAAGCGGCCTCCCGTCTTTTGAGATCGACATGACCGACATTTCCAACGCCAATCTGTTCGCCGTGCTGAGCGCGGCCTTTCCCTCCGACCTCGACGCGATCGCGATCGAGACCGACGACGGCCTGTGCTATTCGTGGCGCGACCTGGACCGCGCCAGCGCCATGATCGCCAACCTGCTGGAGGCGCTGGACCTCGAGCCCGGCGCCCGCATCGCGGTCCAGGTCGAGAAGTCGGTCGAAGCGATGATGCTGTACCTGGCGACCCTGCGCGCCGGCTATGTCTTCCTGCCGCTCAACACCGCCTACCGGGGCGCCGAGATCGAGTATTTCATCGGCAATGCCGAGCCGGCCGTCGTGGTCTGCAGCAGCGCCAACGCGTCCTGGGTGGCGCCGATCGCCACCGCGGCGGGCACCCGCCATGTCTTCACGCTCGACGACGACCGCAGCGGCACATTGCTCGAAGTGGCGGCGCAATGCAGCGACCGCCACGCGATCGCCCCGAAGCAGGAAGACGATCTCGCCGCCATCCTCTACACCAGCGGCACCACCGGCCGCAGCAAGGGCGCGATGCTCACGCATCGCAACCTGTCGTCGAACGCCGAGGTGCTGAAGGACTACTGGGGCTGGCGCGGCGACGACGTGCTGATCCACGCGCTGCCGATCTTCCATGTGCATGGGCTCTTCGTCGCGATCCATGGCGCACTGATCAGCGGCAGCCGGATGATCTGGTTCAACCGCTTCGACGCCGCGCGCGTGGTGGCCCGACTGCCCGAGGCGACGGTCTTCATGGGCGTGCCCACGCTGTACGTCCGGATGCTGGCCGAGCGCGGGCTGACGAAGAAGGCCTGCCGCCGCATGCGGGTCTTCATCTCCGGCTCGGCGCCGCTCCTGATCGACACCTTCGACGCCTGGCGCGAACGCACCGGCCACACCATCCTCGAGCGCTACGGCATGAGCGAGACCGCGATGCTGACCTCCAACCCCTACAGCCCGGTGCAGGGCGAGCGGCGCGGCGGCACGGTCGGCTTTCCGCTCCCCGGCGTGCAGCTGCGGGTGCGCGACGATGCCGGCGCGCCGTGTCCGACCGGCGAGATCGGCCATATCGAGGTCGACGGGCCCAACGTGTTCGCGGGCTACTGGCGCATGCCCGAGAAGACCCGGGAAGAGTTCACCGCCGACGGCTACTTCAAGACCGGCGACGTCGGCAAGTTCGATGAACTGGGCTACGTCACGATCGTCGGACGCAGCAAGGACCTGATCATCAGCGGCGGCTACAACGTCTATCCGGCCGAGATCGAAGGCTTCATCAACGAGCTGGCCGGCGTCGCCGAGAGCGCGATCGTCGGCGTGCCGCATGCCGACTTCGGCGAGGTCGGCGTGGCCATCGTGACGGCACGGGCCGGTGCCGCGATCGACGGCGAGGCGATCATTGCCGAGCTCAAGGAAAAGCTCGCCAACTTCAAGATCCCCAAGCGTTGCTTCGTGGTCGACGAACTGCCGCGCAACGCGATGGGCAAGGTGCAGAAGGCCCTGCTGCGGGAGCAGCACAAGGCCTTGTTCAAGGCCTGAGGGCCTTACTGGACCAGCAGCACCGAGATGTCGGTCTCGGCCACCACCTTGGTCGCGACCGAGCCCATCAGCGCCCGGCCGAACAGGCCGTGGCCGTGCGTGCCCATCACGATCAGTTCGGCGCCGCAGTCGGCGGCGGCCTTGAGGATTTCCTCGGCGGCATGGCCGTGGCGCTGGTCGACCTTGTAGCTGGTGATGCCGGCGCGGGCCAACGTGGCCTTGAGCGGATCGAGCACCTTGGCGGTCTCTTCGGCGTAGTAGTCGCGCACGATCTCCTTGCTGAGGTGGCGGGTCACATGGCCGGGCACGCCGATGCACACGTGCACCACGACGAGTTCATTGCCGTCGATGAACATGGCGCGGTTCTTCGCCAGGTAGTCGATGGCTTTCTGGGTGTGCGCGCTGCCGTCGACGGCGATCAGGATCTTCATGCAAGGCCTCTCGTTGTTCTGGATGGGATGACGGGCCGGACTCAGCGCAGGACCAGCACCGGCAGGTCGGAATGGGTGAGCACATGCTGGGTCTCGCTGCCCAGCAGCAGTCGCTTGATGCCCTTGCGGCCATGCGAGGCCATGACGATCGTGTCGCTGTCGTGCTTCTTCGCGGCGGCGATGATGGCGTCGCCGACAAGGTCGGCGCTGACCGTCGAGGTCTTGACCTTGACGCCGCTGGCCTCGGCCTGCTTGGCGATCTCGTCGAGCGACGCTTGAGCCGCCTCGGACCATTGCTTCTCGATGCGGCCGATGTCCTCGGGCGTGAACACGGCGGCGCCGTCGAAGTAGTTGGTCGGGTAGCGTGGCACCACGGTCACGGCGACCAGCTCGGCGCCGTTCTGCGAGGCCAGCGCGATGGCGCTTGCCACGGCCTTCTTGGCGAGGGGGGAGCCGTCGGTGGCGACCAGGATTCGCTTGAACATGAATGCTCCTGTGGTTGGACCGCCAAGAGCTTAATACAAGGGTCGCCGGGACGGACTTGATTCACGTCATGCCGACGGGGGAAAGCGCCGGTGCAAAAAAAAAGCCACGGCGCCTGTTGCGGGGCCGTGGCTTTCGATGAAAGGTGTCTGCGAGTGTGAGCCGAACCCGCATCCTGAACCAGGGTTCAGGTGGGCGAGGTCAGCAAGGCTTCGGGTTCATCTGACGCGAGATGATCACACCCGCCAAGCGATGTTCCAAGCCCTGCTCCGGAGAGCATTGGTACAAGGAAATATAGAGCCCAGCTTCGCACCGCAGACGAAACGTATTTTACGCCCGCCGTGACCTGCGCGCCCACGCTTCAGAGTAAATGTCCGTCGCCGGCGAGGGCCTGGTCGAGGCGCTGGACCAATTGCGCGGCGCGTGCGTCGTCTTCGGCACTGCCGGCGGCCGCAGCGGCCGGCGCGGGGGGCGGCGCTGGCGCGGGCGCGGCTTCGCGCTGCACGAGGTCGAAAGCGAGGTTCAGCGAGGCCAGCACCGCGATCCGGTCGCGCGCCTTGACCTTGCCGGCGTCGCGGATCTTGCACATGGCGGCGTCGACTCGCTCGACCGCTTCGCGCAGTTGCGGCTCGCCGCCTTCGGGGCAGCCGAGCAGGTAGCTCTGGCCCATGATCTGGACTTCGATTTGTTTCATCAGGGAGCGTCTTGGCCGGGATCGGCGGGCAGGTGGTCGAGCAGGGCATCGAGCCGCGTGCGCGCCGCGGCGAGCCGCGATTTGAGGGTGTCGCGTTCGCGCGTGAGCGCGTCGACCTGGTCCTGGAGCAGCGCATTGGTGCGCTGTACTTCCTCATGGCGCACGAGCAGGCGTTCGACGCGCTCGGCGATCTGGTCAATACGGCTCGGTGCAGGCATGGAGGACGATTGTAGTTACCGGCGCCGGCGTGTTTGCATCGCCGCACGAAAGGCGGATGCCAAGAAACCCTACAATTCCACGCGTTGGTGCTCGCGCCGCGGTTCACGCGGCGCAGTTCAACGGGAAGCAGGAGGCGGAGCCCATCGGGCCGAGCCAACCTGCGCTGCCCCCGCAACGGTCAAGCAGACGGCATCTTCGGATGCCACCCTCGTCAATCAGCCACTGGGCGCTCTGAAACAGGCGCCTGGGAAGGCGGCGAGGGCCGCGCTGCCAGCCCGGATACCGGCCAACGAGGCGGCTGCCGCATGGAGAGAAGCATGTCGGCGGCCATGACGTCCAAACGCCGGCGGGGAAGCCGGCGACGGGCATTGATCTTTGTCGCTTCCATGAAATCTGTCGTCTCGTCCGCCTGCGCCATCCGCAGCGCTTCGCCGTGCCCGCTTCCGCGCGCCCATGCCATCGCGCTGGCCATCGTTTCCCTGACCTCGCTGCCGAACCTGGCCTCGGCCCAGGAGGCCGCCGCGGCGACCCTGGCCGAAACCGTCGTGACGGCAACGCGCGCGCCAGCCCGCATCGACGAACTGGTGTCGGACACCGTGGTGATCGAACGGGCCCAGATCGAGCAGCAGGCCAGCCGTACCTTGCCCGAAATCCTGGCCCGCATGGCGGGGGTGCAGATCTCGGCCAACGGCGGCCTGGGCAAGGGCAGCAGCGTGTACATCCGCGGCGCCGAGGCGCGCCACACCATCCTCCTGATCGACGGCGTGCGCTACGGCTCGGCGACGCTCGGCACGCCGGTCTGGGACAACATCCCGGTCGAGCTGATCGACCGCATCGAAGTGGTCAAGGGGCCCGGCTCGGCGCTCTACGGCAGCGACGGCGTCGGCGGCGTGGTGCAGATCTTCACGCGCAAGGCGGCGCCGGGCGAGACGGTGTTCAACCCGCGCGCCTCCACCACCATCGGCAGCGACAGCTACAAGCAGATCACCGGCGGCTTCAGTGGCGGCGCGGGCGCGGCGACCTACTCGCTCGACGTCACCCGCACGCTGGTCAACAGCGTCTCGGCCACCAACCGCAACGTGCAGTTCGGCAACTTCAACCCTGACCGCGATCCGTTCTCGCAGACCGGCGCCAACGCTTCCTTCGGCTACCAGTTCACGCCGGACTGGAAGTTCGACGCCGGCATGCTGTACGCCGATGGCCTGAACCACTACGACGACGGCCCCGGCCGCGACACCCGCGGCACCTTGCGGACCCAGACCGGCTATGCCGGCGTCAATGGCCGGGTGCTGTCCAACTGGACCACCCAGCTGCGCTATTCGCGCAGCGACGACGACACGCGCGCGATCGTGGCCGCGCCGTTCAACCTGCCGGGCCTTTTCAACACGACGCAGGACCAGTACCTCTGGCAAAACGACATCGCGACCCCGATCGGCACCGTGGTGGCCGGTCTCGAGCGCTTGGAGCAGAAGGTCAAGAGCGACACCGCGTACACGGTGACCGAGCGCACGATCGATGCCGGCTTCGTCGGCCTGAACGGCAATTCCGGTCCCCACAGCTGGCAGCTCAACGCGCGTCACGACAGCAACTCGCAGTTCGGCGACGACGACACCTGGTATGCCGGCTACGCCTACCGCATCACGCCGAACTGGCGCGTCAGCATCTCGCAGGGCACCAGCTTCGTGGCGCCGTCGTTCAACCAGCTCTACTACCCGGGCTTCGGCAATCCGGCGCTCAAGCCGGAGGAGGGCAAGAACACGGATATCGGCATCACCTGGACCGAGGGCGCCCACACGGTGAAGCTGGTCGGCTACGACAACAAGATCCAGGGCTTCATCACCAACACGACGCTGCCGCAGAACATTCCCGAGGCGCGCATCACCGGCGGCACGCTGAGCTACGACGGCCAGTTCGACGCCGTGGGCCTGCATGCCAGCTACGACTCGCTCGATCCGCGCAACGAGATCAGCGGCAAGCAGCTGCCGCGCCGGGCCCAGAACCAGGCGACGCTGGCGATCGACTACACCACCGGCCCCTGGAAGCTGGGCGCTTCGGCCCTGAGCGTCGGCAGCCGCTTTGACGACACGGCCAACACGCGCAAACTCGGCGCCTACACCACGATCGACCTCTATGTGGATTACCGCTTCGCCAAGGACTGGTCGGTGCAGGGCCGCATCACCAACCTGACCGATGAACACTACGAGACCGCCTATGGCTACAACCAGGCCGGAATCGGCGCCTACCTGACCGTGCGGTGGCAGCCGAAGCAGTGAGCATCGCGCGCCGCGAACTGATCCTCGGGGGTCAGAAGAGCGGCAAGTCGCGCCGCGGCGAGCAGATCGCCGCGGCGTGGCTGGCGCGCTCGCCCTCGCATCGCGCGGTGCTGGTGGCCACCGCGCGGGCGCTCGACGAGGAGATGCTGGCGCGCGTGACGCGGCATCGCGAGGATCGCGCGGCCCGCCTGCCGGCCATGGAAACGGTCGAGGAGCCGCTGGCGCTGGCGCAGGCGATCCGCGAGAACGCCGGCCCCCGCACGCTGGTGCTGGTCGATTGCCTGACGCTCTGGCTGACCAACCTGATGGTGCCTTTCGGGGCGCCGCGCACGTCGATGGCGGCCGATCGCGCGGTCGCCGAGCTGCTGCAGGCGATCGGCGAATCGCCTGGTCCGCTGGTCCTGGTCGGCAACGAGATCGGCCTCGGCGTGATTCCGCTCGGCCGCGAGGTGCGTGCCTTCGTCGACGCCCTGGGCCTCCTGAACCAGCAGGTCGCCGCCGCCTGCGAGCGCGTCACGCTGATGGCCGCCGGGCTGCCGCTGACCCTGAAGGATGCGCCATGAAGCGGATCGCCCGGCTGTGGTTCGCCGGCTGGCTGTGTGCGCTGGGGCTGGCGGTCCAGGCGACCGTGGTGGTCGACGAGCGCGGCGTGGGCGTCGAGCTGACGAGGCCGCCGCAGCGCATCGTGACCGTGCTGCCGTCGCTCACCGAATCGGTCTGCGCGCTGGGCGCCTGCGACCGGCTGGTGGGTGTCGACCGCTATTCGAACTGGCCGGCGTCGGTGCGGGCGCTGCCGCAGGTCGGCGGCGGCATCGATCCGAACGTCGAGGCGATCGTCGCGCTCAAGCCCGACGTGGTGCTGCTGGCGAAGTCCTCGCGGGTCACCGATCGGCTCGAGGCACTGGGACTCAAGGTGGTGGTGCTCGAGCCGAAGAACCATGCCGACGTCCGGCGGGTGCTCGACGCGCTCGCCCGGGTGCTCGGCACCGGCGATGCGACAGCGGTCTGGCGCGCCATCGATGCCAGCGTGTCGGCGGCGGCCCAGTCGCTGCCCGAGCGCGTGAAGCGCACGCGCGTGTACTTCGAAGTCAACAGCGCCCCGTATGCGGCCGGCGAAGCCTCCTTCATCGGCGAGACCCTGGCGCGGCTCGGCGCCAGGAACATCGTGCCGGCTGCGCTGGGGCCATTTCCGAAGCTCAACCCCGAGTTCGTGGTCCGCGCCGATCCCGACCTGATCATGGTCGGCGAGCGCAGCGCCCAGGGGCTGGAGCAGCGGCCGGGCTGGGGCCGCATCAAGGCCGTGCGCGAAGGCCGCATCTGCCGCTTCACGGCCGAGCAATCCGACGTGCTGGTCCGGCCCGGGCCGCGCATGGGCGAGGCGGCGCGCCTGATGGCCGAGTGCCTGCAGGAGCACGGGTGAAGGGGCAGCAGCGCCGCGCCTGGGGGCTGGGCATCCTGCTGGTGGCGCTGGCCGGCGCGCTGCTGGTGCTGGGCGCGGGCATCGGCAGCACCGGTTTCGAGAACCTGCTGGCGGCCGGCGACGACCCGGTGGCGCTGCAGATCGTGCGCGACATCCGGCTGCCGCGCACGCTCGGCGCCTGGCTCGCGGGCGCGCTGCTGGGACTGGCGGGCGCGGTCGCCCAAGGGCTGTTCCGCAATCCGCTGGCCGATCCGTACCTGCTGGGCAGCGCCTCGGGCGCGTCGCTCGGCGTCGCGCTGGCGCTCTGGCTGTTCGGCCTGTCGCCGACCAGCACGCAATGGGTGGTGCGCCTGGGGCTGACCGGCGCGGCCTTCCTCGGTGCGGTGCTGGCGGTGCTGCTGACCTTGCTGCTGGCGCGCGGCGTCCAGCAGACCTTGCGACTGCTGTTGGCGGGCGTGATCGTCGGCGTGGTGCTGGGGGCGGCCAAGGACCTGCTGACCATCGCCTCGGCCGACATCCTGCAGGCCATCCAGGGCTTCATGCTCGGCAGCACCGCGCTGGTGGGCTGGAGCGCTTGCGCCGTGATGGGCGGGCTCGGCGTCGCATGCCTTCTGCTGGGCTGGGCGTTGGCGCCGGTGCTCGACGGCCTGGCGCTCGGCGAGGCCACGGCGGCCAGCCTCGGGCTGCCGCTCGGCGCCATGCGCGCCGCGCTGGTGGCGGTGCTGGCGCTGGCGACCGGCACCGCGGTGGCGCAGACCGGGCTGATCGCCTTCGTCGGCCTGGCGGCGCCGCACCTGGTGCGCTCGGTGGTCAAGACCACGCATGGGCGGCTGATCGTGCTGTCCACCGCGATGGGCGGACTGCTGCTGATGGCGGCCGACCTGCTGGCGCGCTGGATGGTCGCGCCGCAGGAACTGCCGGTCGGCGTGCTGACCGCGGTGCTCGGCGGCAGCTACCTGCTGTGGCTGATGCACCGGCGCAGCGCGCGGGGTGGCCTGTGAGCACGCCGGCCGCGCTCGAAGCCCGCGGCGTGTCGGCCAGGCTCGGCCTGGCCGAGGTGCTGCACGGCATCGACCTGTCGCTGGCGTCGGGGCGCTGGACCAGCATCGTCGGTCCCAACGGCGCGGGCAAGTCGACCTTGCTCAAGGTGCTCGCCGGCCTGCTGGCCCATGGCGGAGAGGTGCGCCTCCATGGGCAAGCGTTGAGCACGCTCCCGGGCCGGGCTCGGGCCCGGCGCCTGTCGTGGCTGGGCCAGGGCGTGGCCGGCGAGGGCAGCGCCGACGACCTGACGGTCTACGACGTCGCGATGCTCGGGCGCCTGCCGCACCAGCGCTGGCTGGCTGCCCCGAGCGCGGCCGACCGGGCGGCGGTCGAGCGCGCACTGCGCAGCACCCAGGCCTGGGACTGGCGCGAGCGGCCGCTTGGCCAGCTGTCGGGCGGCGAACGCCAGCGGGTGCTGCTGGCGCGGGCGCTGGCGGTCGAGGCCGAGCTGCTGCTGATGGACGAGCCGCTCGCCAACCTCGACCCGCCGCACCAGGCCGACTGGATGCGGACCGTGCAGGCGCTGGTGGCCGAAGGCAAGACCGTGGTCAGCGTGCTGCACGAACTCAATGCCGCGCTCGCCGCCGACGCGATGGTCGTGATGGCGGCAGGCCGCGTGACCCATCACGGCGGCTGCGGCGATGCCGCGACCCATCGGGCGCTCGAAGCGGTGTTCGACCACCGGGTCGCCTTTCACCACGTGGCGGGCCAATGGCTGGCCCTGCCGCGCTGACAACCGAAGCACATGCAGATCGAAACTCCTCCCAGCGAAAAACCCTATGAGAAGCCCGAAGGCGAGCGCCGCGGGCTGGTGATCGTCAACACCGGCGACGGCAAGGGCAAGAGCACCGCCGCCTTCGGGCTCGCCCTGCGCGCCCACGGCCGCGGCAAGGCGGTGAAGATCTACCAGTTCATGAAGGTGCCGAGCGCGCGCTTCGGCGAGCACCGGATGTTCGAGCAGCTCGGCATCCCGATCGAAGGCCTCGGCGACGGCTTCAGCTGGAAGAGCCAGGATCTCGAGCACTCGGCGCAGCTGGCGCGCGATGGCTGGGAGCGGGCCCGCGCCGCGATCCTGTCGGGCGCGCACTTCCTGGTCGTGCTCGACGAGATCACCTACCCGCTGATCTACGGCTGGCTGCCGCTCGACGGCGTGCTGGAGACGCTGCGCACGCGGCCGAAGGAGGTGCACGTGGTGCTGACCGGTCGCCGCTGCCCGCCCGAGATCGTCGAACTGGCCGACACCGTGACCGAGATGCAGATGGTCAAGCACGCGTTCAAGGCCGGCATCCCCGCCCAGCGCGGCATCGAGGATTGAGCGCGATCGCGGCCCTCTGGCTGGCGCTGGCCATCGACCGATGGTTCGGTGAGCCGCCGGCGCGCTGGCATCCTGTGGTGTGGATCGGCCGCTGTCTGGGCTGGGCCGGTCGGCGCATCGCACCGCCGGCCGGTGCGCCGGCGCGCGCGCGGGCGGCCTTCGCCGGTGGCGCGCTCGCCTGGTGCGCCGGCGCCGCGCTGGTCGCCGCCGCCGCCTGCGCGGTCGCCGAAGTTGCGAGCCGCCTGCCGGCCTGGGCCGGGCCGCTGCTGACCGGCATCGCCCTCAAGCCGCTGCTCGCCTGGCGCATGCTGCGCGACGAGGTGCTGGCGGTCGAGGCCGCGCTCGGCCGCTCGCTCGATGAAGGCCGCGGCCGGCTGGCGCGGCTGGTGAGCCGCGACGTGGGCGCGCTGGACGCGGTCGGGGTGCGCGAAAGCGCGATCGAATCGCTGGCCGAGAACCTCAACGATTCGCTGGTGGCGCCGCTGTTCTGGTTTGCGCTGTTCGGCCTGCCGGGTGCGGCGCTCTACCGCTTCGCCAACACCGCGGATGCGATGTGGGGCTACCGCGGCGAGCGCGAAGGCCGGCAGTGGACCTGGGCCGGCAAATGGGCCGCCCGCGCCGACGACCTGCTGTCGTGGCTGCCCGCCCGCCTGACGGCCCTGTTCCTGTGGGGCGCTTCGGCGGCGGCGGGCGCAGGACTCGGGACCCTGCGCCGCGAAGCCGGCCGGACGCCGTCGCCCAACAGCGGCTGGCCGATGGCCGCGATGGCGCTGCAGCTGGGGATCCGGCTGGGAAAACCCGGGGTCTATGTGCTCAACGAAGCCGGCCGAAGCGCCGCTGCCGCCGACACCCCGCAGGCAGCGCGGCTCGCCGCCCGCGGGGTCGCGCTGGCCGGCGCCTGCGCCTCGGCCGCGATCGGCTGCATCGCGCTGCGGGGTGCGGCATGAGGGCCTCCGAGATGTTCGAACTGATGCACGGCGGACCCGACGCCCAGGGCGCGGTCCCGCACGATTTCTCGACCAACGGCAATGCCTGCGGGCCCTGTCCCGCCGCGCTGCAGGCACTGCAGGCAGCGGACGCGAGCCGCTACCCCGATCCGCACTACCTCGAACTGCGCGATCGGCTGGCCGGCTTCCATGGCGTCGAGGCCCATCGGGTCGTGATCGCCGCCAGCGCCAGCGAGTTCATCGGCCGTGTCACGGCCGCCGTGTCCCAGGGCGGCGGCGGGCGGGTCCGGCTGCCGCCGCACGGCTACGGCGACTACGCGCGGGCCGCCAAGGCCTGGCACTTCCAGCCGGCGACGGCCGATGGCGCGGCCGACCTGGTCTGGTGCTGCGACCCGGGCAGCCCGCTGGGCCTGCCGCAGGAGGACCTGGCGCGCCGGGTGGGTCAACTGGGTCCCCATGCGACCTGCGTTCTCGACCTGGCCTACGAACCGCTTCGTCTCGAAGGGGCGTTGGCGCTGGACGCGACGCAGCGCGACCGCGTCTGGCAGCTCTGGACGCCCAACAAGGCGCTCGGGCTGACCGGCGTGCGGGCCGCCTACGCGATTGCGCCGGTGGCGGCGCAGGACCTGGGCGCGCGGCTGGCCCGGCTGGCGCCTTCCTGGCCGCTCGGCGCCCATGGCGTGGCCCTGCTCGAGGCCTGGACCGGCGGAGCGGCGCGGCAGTGGCTCGACGACAGCCTGGCCACCCTCCGGGCCTGGAAGGCGGCGCAGCGCGGTGCTTGCGAATCGCTGGGGTGGCGCCTGCTGCCGGGCGACGCCAACTTCTTCTGCGCCGAGCCGGACGTCGCGCTCACGCCGGCCCGCAGCGCGGCGCTGCGGCAGGCTGGCATCAAGCTGCGCGACACGGCTTCGTTCGGGCTTCCGGGGCTGGTGCGGCTCGGCGTCCTGCCGCCCGCCAGCCAGGAAGCGCTGCGGCAGGCCTGGCGCGCGGCGCGGCGCTGAGTCAGGTCCGCTGCAGCTGCGGGTGCTTGGCGAACAGCTCCGCCGCCCAGTCGACGAAGGCGCGCACCTTCGCGCTCAGGTGGCGGTTGGGCGGATACACCACGTGCACCGGCAGCGGCGGCCGCGTCCAGTCCGGCAGGATCTGCACCAGCTCGCCGCTCGCGATGAAGGGCTCGGCCATGTAGGTGATGACCTGCGACAGCCCGAAGCCGCCGAGCACCGCCGTCATGTGGGCATTGCTGTCGTTGACCGAGACCCGGTAGGGCCCCGTGATCTCGAACTTCTCGTCGCCCCGGTGGAACTCTTCCGGAAACATGCGCCGCGTGCTGCCCGAGAAGAAGCCCACCACCAGGTGGCGCTTCTCGATGTCCGTGGGGTGCTGGGGGGCGCCGTAGCGCTTCAGGTAGGCCGGCGAGGCGACCGTCATCCAGGGCAGGTTGCCGATCCGCCGCGCCACCAGCGACTGGTCGGTCAGGTCGCCGCCGCGGATCACGCAATCGACGTTGTCGGAGATCAGGTCCACCGCCCGGTCGCTGACGCCGACGTCGACCTGGATGTCGGGATAGCGGTCGCAGAAGGTCGACAGGGCCGGCAGGATCACCAAGCGGGCCATCGACGAGCCGACGTCGATCCGCAGCCGGCCGGTCGGGTTGGCCTGGGCGTTGGTCATGCTGGCCTCGATGTCGTCGAAGTCGTTCAGCAGCCGGGCGGTTCGTTCGTAGTAGGCCGCGCCGTCGGGCGTGACGGTGACGCGCCGGGTGGTGCGGTTGAGCAGCTTGACGTGCAGCCGCGATTCCAGCGCCTGGATCTGCTTGGTGACCGTGCCCTTGGGCAGGCCGAGCGAGTCCGCGGCGCGGGTGAACGTGCCGGCTTCGACGACGCGGACGAAAATCCGCATGCCCTGGATCTGGTCCATCTATGCTGCTCCTGGGGGTGGCGGAATGCCTCGGGGGAGCGGATTCTCACACGGGCATCGGATGCGATTGTTAGTCGGATGGAAACAGAGTGGGGCCCGGTGTCTGTTTGAACCCACCCCGCCCCGCCTTATATTTCGTTCATCGTCCATCCACCGAGGCCGTCCATGTCCAGCCGTTCCATTGAGCAACCCGTTGCCGCCGCCTCCACGGCCGCTGCACGGGACGCCGAGACCGATATCCGCATCGAATTGCCGGATCGGGAACCGGTGCAGGCCCGCCTGTACGGTGTTCGGCCGCGCGGAGCGACCGTGCCGCTGGTGCTGCATTTCCATGGCGGCACCTTCGTCTGCGGCGACCTCGACAACGGCCGCAGCGTGGCCCGGCTGCTGGCCGGCGCCGGCGCCGTGGTGGTTTCGCTGGACTACCCGCTGGCGCCCAAGGCCCCGTTCCCGGAGCCGATCGAGGTCGGCTTCGCCGCGCTCGAATGGCTCTACAAGCAACGCGTCAAGCTGGCCGGCAAGGGCGCCGAGGTGTTCCTGGCGGGCGAGGAGGCCGGCGGCAACCTCGCAGCCGCGGTGGCGCTGATGGCGCGCGACCGGGCCCACCCGCCGCTGGCCGGCCAGATCCTGCTGTCGCCGATGCTGGACCCCTGCGCTGGGACCGCATCGCTGCGCAAGGCCACCGGCGACGCAACCCAGTGCAAGTGGGCGTCGGGCTGGCAGGAATACCTCAAGCGGCCGGTCAACGCGACCCATCCCTATGCGGTGCCTGGCGGCTCGCTGCGGCTGGCGCAGGTGGCGCGGACCCTGGTGCTGGTCGGCAAGGACGATCCGATGCGCGACGAGGCGCTGAACTTCGCGCGCCGGCTCGCCGATGCCGGCATCGAGGTCACGAGCAGCGTGCTGCCGGGCGCGGCGAACTGGCCCGAGGCGCTCTACGAACCCGAGGGTTCGGGCTGCGCGGCCTGCGAGGCGGCGGTGCAGAAGCACTTCCGCGACTTCTTCAGCGCGACGCCACCGCCGCACTGAGCGACGGCGCACGGCAGGCCGTGCGCCGCTGGTTCCGGTGACCCGGAACTCCCAGACCAGACCGAGGTGAAGGCACCTCGAAGCCAACGGCGCCAACCCGCCGTGGGGCGGCGTTCGCCCCGCAGATTTTCTTTCTACCGCTGTCCTGCGCCACCCGTGCGGGAGGGCGGCGTGTTTTCCAAGCGTCACCAAAAGGACCTTCATCATGTCGAACCCTCAACCTTCCTCCCCGGCCCGGCGCCGCCTCTGGCCCGCCGTGACGGGCGTCACGGCGCTGGTGGCGATCGCCTGCGCCGCGCTTGGCTTCCACAGCCTGCACGCCCAGGCCAACGACGTCACGGCGGTGGCGGCGCCGCGCGCCACGCCGGTGTCGGTGGCGACCGTGGCGGCGACCGAAATCAACACCTGGGACGAGTTCTCGGGCCGGCTCGAAGCGGTCGAACGGGTCGACGTGCGATCGCGGGTGGCCGGCGCCGTGCAGGCGGTGCACTTCCGCGAAGGGACACTGGTCAAGCAGGGCGAACTGCTGATCACCATCGACCCGGCGCCCTACGCGGCCGAGGTGGACCGTGCCGAAGCCCAGGTCGCCTCGGCCCAGGCCCGCGTTTCGTTCACGCGCAGCGAGCAGGAGCGGGCCCGCCGCCTGTGGGACGAGAAGGCGATCGCCCAGCGCGAACTCGACGAGCGCACCAATGCCGGCCGCGAGGCCGAGGCCAATCTGCGCGCCGCCCAGGCCTCGCTGCAGAGCGCACGGCTGAACCTGGGCTACACCCAGGTCCGGGCTCCGGTCGCCGGGCGCACCGGCAGGCTGGAGGTCACGGTCGGCAACCTGGTCGCGGCCGGTCCCGGCGCGCCGGTTCTGACCACGCTGGTGTCGGTCAGTCCGATCTATGCAAGCTTCGACGCCGACGAGCAGGTCGTGGTGCGGGCCCTGAAGGACATGCCCGGCGGCGCCAGCGCCCGTGGGCGGATCGAAGGCATCCCGGTGCAGATGGGCACCGCGGCCAGCGAAGGCACGCCGTTCCAGGGCCGGCTCCAGCTGATCGACAACCAGGTCGACGCCAAGAGCGGCACGGTGCGGGTGCGCGCCGCCTTCGACAACGCCGACGGCGCCTTGATTCCCGGCCAGTTCGCGCGCATCCGTATGGGCCAGGCGCGCAACGACACCGCCCTGCTGGTCAACGAACGCGCGGTCGGCACCGACCAGAACAAGAAGTTCGTGCTGGTGGTCGGCGCCGACAACAAGGCCGAATACCGCGAGGTCGCGCTGGGCGCGCCGGTGGACGGACTGCGCGTGGTCACCAAGGGCCTGAAGGCGGGCGAGCGGGTGGTCGTCAACGGCCTGCAGCACGTGCGCCCGGGCGCACTGGTGGCGCCGCAGGCCGTCGGCATGGATGCCAAGGCCGAATTGGCGCCGCCGGCCCAGCGCGTGGCGGACGCGAAATCCTGATCCCGCTGGCGGGGGAAACATCATGAATCTATCCAAGTTCTTCATCGACCGGCCGATCTTTGCCGGCGTGCTGTCGCTGCTGATGCTGATCGCCGGCCTGATCGCGCTGCGCGGGCTGCCGATCTCCGAATACCCCGAAGTGGCACCGCCGTCGGTGGTGGTGCGGGCCCAGTACCCGGGCGCCAATCCGAAGGTGATCGCCGAGACCGTGGCGACACCGCTGGAGGAGTCGATCAACGGCGTCGAGGGCATGCTCTACATGGGCAGCCAGGCGACCACCGACGGCGTGATGACGCTGACCGTCACCTTCAAGCTCGGCACCGACCCCGACAAGGCGCAGCAGCTGGTGCAGAACCGCGTCTCGCAGGCCGAGCCGCGCCTGCCCGAGGAAGTGCGCCGGCTCGGCATCACGACCGTGAAGAGCGCCCCCGACCTGACGATGGTGGTGCACCTGGTGTCGCCCAACGACCGCTACGACATCAACTACCTGCGCAACTACGCGGTGCTGAATGTCAAGGACCGGCTGGCGCGCATCCCCGGTGTCGGCCAGGTGCAGATCTTCGGCGGCGGCGAGTACTCGATGCGGGTCTGGCTCGATCCGCAGAAGGTGGCGCAGCGCGGCCTCTCGGCCAGCGACGTGGTGGCCGCGATCCGCGGCCAAAACGTGCAGGCCGCGGCCGGCGTGGTCGGCGCCTCGCCGGGCCTGTCGGGCGTCGACATGCAGTTGTCGATCAACGCCCAGGGCCGCCTGCAGAGCGAGGAAGAGTTCGGCGACATCATCGTCAAGACCGGCGGCGACGGCGCCGTGACGCGGCTGCGCGACATCGGCCGCCTCGAGATGGGCGCGGCCGACTACTCGCTGCGCTCGCTGCTGAACAACGACGCCGCGGTCGGCATCGGCGTGTTCCAGGCACCGGGCTCGAACGCGCTGGACATCTCGCGCGACGTCCGCAAGACCATGGACGAGATCGCGAAGAACATGCCCGAGGGCGTGGAGTTCCGCATCGCGTACGACCCGACCCAGTTCGTGCGGGCCTCGATCGAATCGGTGATCCACACCTTGCTGGAAGCGATCGCGCTGGTGGTGCTGGTGGTGATCCTGTTCCTGCAGACCTGGCGCGCCTCGATCATCCCGCTGCTGGCGGTGCCGGTGTCGGTGATCGGCACCTTCGCCGTGCTGCACGTGCTGGGCTTCTCGATCAATGCGCTGAGCCTGTTCGGGCTGGTGCTGGCGATCGGCATCGTGGTCGACGACGCGATCGTGGTGGTGGAGAACGTCGAGCGCAACATCGAGGCCGGCCTGACGCCGCGCGAAGCCACCTACCGGGCGATGCGCGAGGTGTCGGGGCCGATCATCGCGATCGCGCTGGTGCTGGTCGCGGTGTTCGTGCCGCTGGCCTTCATCAGCGGGCTCACCGGCCAGTTCTATCGCCAGTTCGCGGTCACGATCGCGATCTCGACGGTGATCTCGGCGATCAATTCGCTGACCTTGTCACCGGCGCTCGCGGCGCTGCTGCTGCGCAGCCACGATGCGCCCAGGGACGCGCTGACGCGCGGCATGGACCGGTTGTTCGGCGGTGTCTTCCGGGGTTTCAACAAGCTCTTCCATCGCGGCGCCGAGGCCTACAGCGGCGGCGTCCGGCGGGTGATATCGCGCAAGACGCTGATGCTGGTGATCTACTTGGCGCTGGTCGGCGTCACCTTCGGCCTCTTCAAGGCGGTGCCCAGCGGCTTCGTGCCGGCGCAGGACAAGCAGTATCTGATCGGCTTCGCGCAGCTGCCCGACGGCGCCACGCTGGACCGCACCGAGGACGTGATCCAGCGAATGGGCGAGATCATGAAGAAGAACCCGAACGTCGAGGACGCGATCGCATTCCCGGGCCTGTCGATCAACGGTTTCACCAACAGCTCGAACTCCGGCATCGTGTTCGCGACGCTCAAGCCCTTCGCCGAGCGCAAGCGGGGCGACCAGAGCGGCGGCGCCATCGCGGGCCAGCTGAACCAGAAGTTCGCCGGCATCCAGGAGGCCTTCATCGTGATGTTCCCGCCGCCGCCGGTGGCGGGGCTCGGCACCACCGGCGGCTTCAAGCTGCAGCTGGAGGATCGCGGGTCGGTCGGCTATGAGGCGATGGACGGCGCGGTCAAGGCCTTCATGGCCAAGGCCTCGCAGGCGCCGGAGCTCGCGGGCCTGTTCACCAGCTGGCAGGTCAATGTGCCGCAGCTCTATGCCGACATCGACCGCACCAAGGCGCGGCAGCTCGGCGTGCCGGTGACCGACATCTTCGACACCATGCAGATCTACCTCGGCAGCCTCTATGCGAACGACTTCAACAAGTTCGGCCGCACCTACAGCGTGCGGGTGCAGGCCGATGCGCCGTACCGCGCCCGCGCCGAGGACGTGGGCCTGCTGAAGGTGCGCTCGACCTCGGGCGAGATGGTGCCGCTGTCGGCGCTCATGAAGGTCAATTCGAGCTTCGGGCCGGAGCGCGCCATGCGCTACAACGGCTACCTGGCCGCCGACGTCAACGGCGGGCCGGCACCGGGTTATTCCTCGGGCCAGGCGCAGGACGCGATCGAGCGCATCGCGGCCGAGACGCTGCCCAAGGGCGTGAGCTACGAATGGACCGAGCTCACCTACCAGGAGATCCTGGCCGGCAACTCGGCGCTGCTGGTGTTCCCGCTGGCGATCCTGCTGGTGTTCCTGGTGCTGGCGGCGCAGTACGAGAGCCTGACCCTGCCGCTGGCGATCATCCTGATCGTGCCGATGGGCATCCTGGCGGCGATGACCGGCGTCTGGCTGTCCCATGGCGACAACAACGTGTTCACGCAGATCGGGCTGATCGTGCTGGTCGGGCTGAGTGCCAAGAACGCGATCCTGATCGTGGAGTTCGCGCGCGAGCTCGAGTTCGCCGGGCGCACGCCGATCCAGGCCGCGATCGAGGCCAGCCGCCTGCGGCTGCGTCCGATCCTGATGACCTCGCTGGCCTTCGTGATGGGCGTGCTGCCGCTGGTGCTCGCCACCGGCGCCGGCGCCGAGATGCGCTCGGCGATGGGTGTGGCGGTGTTCGCCGGGATGATCGGCGTGACTGCCTTCGGCCTGTTCCTGACGCCGGTGTTCTATGTCGCGGTGCGCAGGATGGCCGGCAACCGCCCGCTCAAGCTGCATGGCGAAGTGCCGCACATCGATGCCTTCGTGTCGGCCGACCATCCGGCCGGCGGCGGCGGCGCGGGCGGCGGACTGCAGCCCGCGCCTGCCGCACCGCTGCATCACGACGCCTAGGCCACTCCGCCTTCCCAAAGAAAGCTGATCATGAATTCAAGACTTGAAACCCGAGGCGGGCGCTGGGGCGCCGCGCTGCTGCCGCTGTTCGCCGCGCTGGTGCTGGCCGGCTGCGCGACCGCACCGGCCGAACTGCCGACCTTCAACCTGCCGGCCCAGTTCAAGGAGCAGGCCGCCGACACGCAGGGCAGCTGGACCCGGGCCCAGCCTGCCGAGGCGCAGCCGCGCGGCGATTGGTGGCGCAGCTTCAACGACCCGGTGCTCGACCAGCTGATCGAGCGCGCGGACGCCCGCAACACCAGCATCCAGGCGGCGGCGGCGCGGCTGGCCGAGGCGCGGGCCCTGGCCCGCAGCACGGATGCCGACCTCGCGCCGCAGATCGGCGTGGGCGCCGGTGCCGCGCGCAGTGCCGGACTCGACCGCAACCAGAGCCCGCGGCCCTCGACCCTGGCGCGGGCCGGTTTCGATTTCTCCTATGAGCTCGATCTGTTCGGCAAGCTCTCCGGCGCCAGCGATGCCGCGCGCCTCGACGCCGATTCGCGCGCCGGCCTGCTGCAGAGCACGCGCCTGCTGATCCAGGCCGAAGTGGCCCAGACCTACCTGGCGCTGCGCGCGGTCGATGCCGAGCGGGTGCTGGTGCGCGACACGGTCGAGGCCTATCGCGACACGCTGCGCCTCACGCAGAGCCGCGAGCGGGCGGGCGACGTGGCCGAGCTCGATGTGGCGCGGGTCGAGACCGAGGTCGCTTCCAACGAGTCCGACGCGATGACGCTGGACCGCCGCCGTGCCGAACTGGAGCACGCCCTGGCGGTGCTGGTCGGCGACCTGGCGTCCGACTTCGACGTCGGCGCGGGCGAGTGGTCCACCGCCTTGCCGACGATCCCGCCGGGCGTGCCCGCCACCGTGCTGTCGCGCCGGCCCGACATCTCGGCGGCCCAGAAGTCGGTGCTGGCGGCGCAGGCGCGGGTCGGCGTCGCGCAGGCGGCCTGGTTTCCCGACATCACGCTGACGGGCGCCGGCGGCTATGCCTCCAACGACGTCGGCGACCTGCTGAAGTGGTCGGCGCGCTCCTGGGGCATCGGGGCCTTGCTCGCGCTTCCGTTGTTCGACGGCGGCCGGCGCGAGGCCGGCGTGCAGGGCGCGTCGGCGCTGCTCGACGGCGCACTGGCCAACTACCGGACGCAGGTGCTGGTCGCCTTCAAGGAAGTGGAGGACCAGCTGTCGTCGCTGCGCATCCTGGCCCAGCAATCGGGCGTGCAGGCCAAGGCCGTCGCGTCGGCCGAGCGTGCCACCCTGCTTTCGAACTCGCGCTACCGCAACGGCATGATCAGCCAGCTCGACCTGCTCGACGCGCGTCGCAGCGAACTGCAGAACCGGCGGCAGGCGCTGCAGGTGAAGGCGGCGCAGTACCAGGCGACCGTGGGGCTGATCCGGGCGCTGGGGGGCAGTTGGGATGCGCAGGTGGCGTCGCTCGCGCCGACGGGTGGTCAGCAGGCGCAGGTGGCGGCTCGCTGAGCGGCTTCGGTTGCTCAGCCGTTCACCGCATGGGCAGACCGTGGAACGCGCTGTGCGCCCAGCCGTCGGGATCGGCCAGCTTGCGCAGTTGGTGGGCGCCCATCACGAGCGCGTTCGCGTAGGTCGTCTGCGGGTTGGCGGCGCAGTAGATGCCGCTGTAGTGGATCGCCTCGGCGGCGTCGCTTGGGAGGGCTTCCAGGATCACCCAGAAGAACTGATTTTTTTCGCGCTCCTCGACCGTGAGCGCTATGTCGCGTAAGCCTGGCATTCGCCGTGGTTCCCTTTTTTCTTCATGGCGTCGAAGGTAAGGGTGAAATGCATGAATGCTTTAGGATTCATTTCAAGCCGGTTGCGGGGATCGTGAGGAAGATCACGTAAAGGACAATCGCGCTCATGAATTCCAATGTGCTAGGCGGCCGGGCCCGCTGTGTCATGGTCCTCGGCACCACCAGCGGCGCCGGCAAGAGCTGGCTGGCGACCGCGCTGTGCCGCTGGTTCGCGCGCCAGGGCCTGCGGGTGGCGCCGTTCAAGGCGCAGAACATGAGCAACAACGCCCGCGTGGTGGCGGGCGGGGAGATCGGCAGCGCGCAGTATTTCCAGGCGCTGGCGGCGCGCGCCGAGCCCGATGTCCGCATGAACCCGCTGCTGCTCAAGCCCGAGCGCGACACCCACAGCCAGGTGGTGCTGATGGGGCAGGTGAGTCTCGAGCTCACGGCCTTGCCCTGGCGCGGGCGCAGCGAGCGCGTCTGGCCGCAGATCGCGCAGGCGCTCGACGCCCTGCGCGCCGAGAACGACGTGGTGGTCATCGAGGGTGCCGGGTCGCCCGCCGAGATCAACCTGATGGCCAGCGACATCGTCAACCTGCGGGTGGCGCGGCACGCCGATGCCCGTTGCCTGCTGGTCACCGACATCGATCGGGGCGGGGCCTTCGCGCATCTCTACGGCACCTGGGCGCTGATGCCCGCAGCCGACCGCGCGCTGATCGCCGGCTTCGTGCTCAACAAGTTCAGGGGCGATGCCTCGCTGCTCGCGCCCGCGCCGCAGCAGTTGCAGGCGCTGACCGGCGTGCCGACGGTGGCGACGCTGCCCATGTGGTGGCAACACGGCCTGCCGGAGGAGGACGGCGTCTTCGACGACCGCAGCGTGGCGGCGGGCGGCGAGGTCACGCGCACCATCGCCGTGGTCGCCTATCCGCGCATCAGCAACCTGGACGAATTCCAGCCGCTCAAGAACATCGCCGGGGTGCGCCTGCGCTGGGCCCGCAGCCCGGCCGACGTGGCCGGCGCCGACTGGATCATCCTGCCCGGCTCCAAGAATACGAGCGGCGATCTCGCCTGGCTGCGCGCGCAGGGCCTCGACCGCGCGGTGGCTGCGCATGCGGCACGCGGCGGCGCCGTGCTGGGCATCTGCGGCGGTCTGCAGATGCTCGGCGAGGCGCTGATCGATCCGCATGGCGTCGACGGCAACGGGCCGGGGCTCGGGCTGCTGCCGTTGGTCACCGTCTTCGCCGCCGACAAGACCGTTCGCCACCGCGAGGTGAAATTCTCGTCGGTGGCGGGCCCGTGGGCCGCCTTGTCCGGGCTCAGCGTGCGCGGCTACGAAATCCATCATGGCCAGACGGCCGAACACACCGCCATGGCGGCCGCCGGCGACCGCGCCACGGCGGTCATGGCGGACGATCTCGCGTGGCAGAACAGCGCCGGCCATGTGCTCGGCCTCTACCTGCACGGCCTCTTCGAGGACCCCGGCGCGCTCCAGGCGCTGTTCGGCGTCGAGGCGCGAACGCTCGATGCCGTGTTCGACGGCCTGGCCGACCACATCGATTCCCACTTTGAACCGGGCGTGCTGCGCTCCCTGATCGAATGACCTCGCTACAACTTCCCCCGATCGACAGCATCGACGACGCCGCCTTCGCGGCACGGCTGCAACAACTGCTCGACAACAAGACCAAACCCGTCGGCGCGCTCGGGCGGCTGGAGGCGCTGGCGATGCGCGTCGCATGCATCCTGGGCAGCACGGCGCCGGTGCTCGACGCGCCGCAGATGCTGGTCTGCGCCGGGGACCACGGCCTCGCGGCGCGCGGCGTGTCGGCGTACCCCAGCGACGTGACCTGGCAGATGGTCGAAAACTTCCTGGCCGGCGGCGCAGCCGTGAGCGTGCTGGCCCGGCAGCACCGCCTGAACCTGACCGTCGTCGATTGCGGCGTGCGGCACGACTTCGCGCCGCGAGAAGGCCTGCTCGTGCGCAAGGTCGCGCCGGGCACCGCCGATGCCTCCCTGGGGCCGGCGATGAGCATGGCGCAGTGCGAGCAGGCCATCGCGAACGGCATGGCGCTGATGCGCGATCTGCCCGGCAACGCCGTACTGCTGGGCGAGATGGGCATCGGCAACTCGTCCGCGGCGGCGCTGCTGCTGGCCCGGATTTCCGGGCAGGACATCGATGCCTGCACCGGCGCCGGGACCGGCCTCGATGCCGCCGGGCGGGCCCACAAGCGCAAGGTGCTGCGCGGCGTGCTCGAGCTGCACGCGGCGGCCACCGACCCGCTGGCCGCGCTGACCGCGTTGGGAGGTTTCGAGATCGCGACGCTGGTGGGCGCGGTGCTGCAGGCGGCGCAAGAGCGGCGGGTGATCGTGCTCGACGGCTTCATCGCGAGTGCCGCGGTGCTGGTGGCGAACGCGCTGCGCCCGCATGTCGTGCAACGCTGCATCGCCGCGCACGAGTCGGCCGAACCGGGTCACCGGCTGCTGTTGAACTACCTGGAGCTGCAGCCGCTGCTGCAGCTGGACCTGCGTCTTGGCGAAGGGTCCGGTGCGGCGCTGGCATGGCCGCTGCTCGAATCCGCCTGCTGCATCCTGCGCGACATGGCGAGCTTCGAGTCGGCCGGCGTTTCGAGGCAGGAGCCGGCATGAACGGCGTGCGCCACTTCCTGCTGGCGCTGCAGTTCTTCACGCGGGTTCCGGTCACGGGGCCGCTCGCGGGCTGGGTCGGCTTCAGCCCGGCGATGCTGCGCGCGAGCGCGGCGCATTTCCCGGGCGTCGGCTGGCTGGTGGGTGCGGTCGCCGCCGGCGTGTTCTGCAGCGCGCAGGCCGGGCTTCCGGGCTTCGCCGGTGCGCTGGCTGCGGCGGCGCTGTCGACGATCGCCACCGTTCTCATGACCGGCGCGTTTCACGAGGATGGCCTGGCCGACGTCGCGGATGGCCTCGGCGGATCGGCCGATCGCGCGCGCGCGCTCGAGATCATGAAAGATTCGCGGATCGGCGCCTTCGGCGCGATCGCGCTGGTGCTGGCGCTGGGCCTGAAGGTGCTGCTGCTGGGTGCGCTGGCGGGGCAGGGCGCGCCGACCGTGGTTCTCGCGCTCGTGAGCGCCCATGTGCTGTCGCGCCTCGCGCCGCTGTTCCTGATCCGCTGGCTGCCCTACGTCGGGGACGAGAACGCGGCGAGCAAATCGAAGCCGCTGGCCGACGCGATCGGCAATGGCGCCTTGCTGGTCGGCGTTGCGTGGTCGCTGCCGGCGGTGGGCTGGCTGGTGATGACGCAGGGCGCGATGCGGGGAATGGCGCCGGTGCTGCTGTGCGCGCTGGCCGCGTGGCTGGTCGCGCGGCTGCTGCGGCGCCGGCTGCGCGGGTTCACCGGGGACGGCCTGGGTGCGACGCAGCAAGTGTGCGAACTGGCGATCTACCTCGCGCTGGCGTGGCGGGCATGAAGCTGCTGCTCGTGCGCCATGCGCGGACCACTGCCGTCGATGGCTTCTGCTACGGGCGAACGGATGTTCCCGTGCTGCCCGAAGTGACCCGTGCCGTGGCCGAGCGCGTGGCGCCGGTGTTGCCTGAAGGGGTTTCGCTGACCTGTTCGCCCTTGTCGCGCTGTTCGGAACTCGCGCAAGCCATCGTCGCGCTGCGTCCCGATCTGGCCGTGGCCGGCGCCGACCCGCGCATCGCCGAGATGGATCTGGGCGACTGGGAAGAGCAGCTCTGGTCGGCCATCGACCGCGCCGAGATCGACGCCTGGACGCGGGATTTCGCGGATGTGCGGGCGGGGCGCAGCGGCGAATGCACGCGGCAGTTCATGCGGCGGGTGGGCGAGGCCTTCGATGCCTGGCGTGCCGGCGGCCGCGATGCGGTCTGGATCACCCATGCCGGCGTGATTCGTTGCGCCTGGCTGCTGCGCGACGGCATCCGCGCCATCGAACGGTCCGATCAGTGGCCGGGCCGGCCGATCGCTTTCGGCGAGTGCATCACGATCGAGATCTGAACGACGCGCCCGGCGTTTCGCGCTGCCCGCTTCAGGGCGCCGGCGTCTTGGGCTTGTAGTCGCAGTAAGGTGACACGGCGCACTTCCAGCACAGGGGCTTGCGGGCCACGCAGGTGTAGCGTCCGTGCAGGATCAGCCAGTGGTGGGCGTGCAGCCGGTAGGCCTCGGGCACCCGCTTCTCGAGCTTGAGCTCGACCTCGAGCGGCGTCTTGCCGGGGGCCAGCCCGGTGCGGTTGCCGACCCGGAAGATGTGGGTGTCGACCGCGATGGTCGGCTCGCCGAAGGCGACGTTGAGCACCACGTTGGCGGTCTTGCGGCCGACGCCGGGCAGGGCTTCCAGTTCGGCCCGCGTGCGCGGCACTTCGCCTCGGTGCTGTTCGACCAGCATCCGGCAGGCCTCGATCAGGTGTTTCGCCTTGCTCCGATACAGGCCGATGGTCTTGATGTAGCGCTCGAGCCCCTCGACGCCCAGGTCCAGGATCGCCTGCGGCGTATTGGCGACCGGAAACAGCAGGCGGGTGGCCTTGTTGACACCGACGTCGGTGGCCTGGGCGGACAGCAGCACGGCCGCGAGCAGCTCGAAGGGCGTCTTGTATTCGAGTTCGGTCTCGGGGCTCGGATTGGCCGCCTGCAGGGTGGCGAAGAACGGCTCTATGTCTGATTTCTTCATCGTGGCGGGGAGTTTAGGGGGCTGCGACAATCGCTTCCTGCAACTCCTCCCAAGAAGGCTCTCATGCAATTCGCTTCCCGACTCGACAACGTCGAAACCTCCGCCATCCGCGAACTCTTCAAGCTGCTGGGCACGCCCGGCATCATCAGCTTTGCGGGCGGCTTTCCCGACAGCGCGATGTTCGACGTCGAGGGGCTGAAGGAGGCCAGCGCCAAGGCGCTCGCCGAAGAGCCCGGCGGGGCGCTGCAGTATGGCGCCACCGAGGGCTACGAGCCGCTGCGCACGCAGCTGTCGGCCTTCATGAAGACCAAGGGCGTCGAGGTCGACCCGAGCGGCCTGATCGTGACCACCGGCAGCCAGCAGGCGCTCGACCTGCTCGGCAAGACGCTGATCTCGCCCGGCGACAAGGTGATCGTCGAAGGCCCCACCTTTCTCGCGACGATCCAGTGCTTCCGCCTCTACGGCGCGCAGCTCATCAGCGCGCCGGTCGACGCCGACGGCGTGCGCACCGACGAGCTCGAGAAGCTCATCGCCGAACACAAGCCGAAGTTCGTCTACCTGATCCCCACCTTCGGCAATCCCAGCGGCGCGATGCTGAGCCTGGAGCGCCGCCGCAAGGTGATCGAGATGGCGGTGCGCTACCAGACGCTGATCGTCGAGGACGACCCCTATGGCGACCTCTACTTCGACCAGGCGCCGCCGCCCTCGATCATGGCGCTGACCCAGGACGTCCCGGGCAGCCGCGCGCTGGTGGCGCATTGCGGCAGCCTCAGCAAGGTGCTGAGCCCCGGCCTGCGCATCGGCTGGATGATCGGCCCGGCCGAGCTGCTCGCCAAGGCGACCATGTGCAAGCAGTTCAGCGACGCCCACACCAGCACCTTCGCCCAGGCGACCGCCGCGCAGTATCTCAAGAGCGGCCGGATGCCGGCCACGCTGGCCCATGTGCGCGAGGTCTACGCCGAACGTGCACGGGCGATGGGCGAGGCGCTGCGGCGCGAGCTGGGCGACGCCATCACTTTCACGCAGCCGGGCGGCGGGCTGTTCTTCTGGGCCCGCCTGACCGGTGCCGGCGGCAAGGTCGCGGACGCCAACGTGCTCGCCAAGCGGGCGATCGAGAAACTCGTGGCCTTCGTGCCCGGCGCACCCTTCTTCGCCGAGAAGCCGGATGTCGCCACGCTGCGCCTGAGTTTCGCGACCGCCAACGTGGACAAGATCCGCGAGGGCATCGCGCGGCTGGGCAGCGCGCTGTAGATCGACCCGGGCGGGCCTCATTGCAACGGGCGAAAAAAAAGCCCGCTGCTTCGGGGGCGGGCTTTTGGGGGCTCTCAGCCGGCGACCGCGTGCTCGCGCGGGCGGACCTCTTTCTCGATTTGCTTCGCGGCCGCTTTCTCGGCCATCTTGAGGTCGTAGACGCTCTGCATGTTGAGCCACCATTGCGCCGAGCCGCCAAAGTAGCGGGACAGGCGCAGCGCCATCAGGGGGGACACGCCGCGCTTCTCGCGCACGATGTCGTTCACGGTCGGCGCTGCGACGTGCAGTTCCTTTGCGAGCGCGCTGGCGCTCATCTTCAGGGGCTCCAGAAAGTCCTCCCGGAGCGTTTCGCCGGGATGTACCGGACGCATTCCATTCTTGACCATGGCTTCTTGCCTTTCTGCCACACAGGGCGTTCGCATCTTGCGGAATTGCTTTTGCCGCGCGCTTCAATGAGGGTCGTAAATCTTCACTTCTTCGGGACTGTCGCCGTTCCACTTCCAGGCCAGACGCCACTGGTCGTTGATCCTGATGTGCGAGAAGCCATCGTAGTGCTTCAGATCGTTGCCGGGCGGCGAGCCCATGTCGTCGTTGGTGACAGCCGCATCACCCCGTGCGAGTTGGCGGTTAGTCCAGCAAGTCCGAGTAGTCCCCGCGGTCGTAGCCCTTGCTCGCGGCCCAGGGCTCCGGCTTCGGCGCCGGCAGGCGGGTCGCGGTCAGCAGGTAGAACGAGGTGCCGTGCGCATCGCTGCGCTCGATGCGGCGCGGAAACTGGCTCGCCACGTCCCAGTCCACCACGGTCGTGGTCTCGCTCTGCACGCCGCGCCAGCGCTGCACGCCGTCGCGGACCACCCCGACGCGCGTCATGCGCTGCAGCTGGGCCGGCGCGATCAGCCAGTAGGCCGCATCCCACGAGCCGCCGTAGCCGACGTTGCCGTGGTGCGCGCGGTCGACCTCGATGACCCGGTGGGTCTGGTCGAGCACCACCTCCACCAGCTCGCTGCCATCCGACCGGCGCGTGATGCGCAGGGGCGCGCCCTGCGCTTCGTCGTGGGCATGGCCGGCGTGCGGGCCGTGCGCATGCGGATGGCCGTGTCCGAGGCTCGCGCGCAGGCCCTCGGGGAGCTCGCGCTCGGTCCACACGGTGCCGGTGCGCCGGAACATGCGGTTGGTGTAGCGGGTCTCGCGCGTCACGCCGTCGACGCCGACCGAGCGGCTGACATGCGTCACGCGCAGATCGACCGGGGGCGCGGCCTCCACCGCGGCCGTGGTGACGGCGACCGGCGGTGCCGCGGCGGGCTGCGCGGCGGCGCCGCCGGCCAGCAGCGTCGCCAGCAGCGCCAGGGCGCCCAGGGGGTTCGAGTGCCTTGCCATCAGAGACCGGCCGCTTCCTTGACCTTGGAAAACACCCGAGTGTTGTCCATCGTGCCCTTGAAGATCCTGGCGCCGGCGCCGCCCGCGAACAGCATCACGTCGCCGCCGCCATGGGTCTCGGAGCCCGGCGTGCCCAGGTTGATGCCCACTTCCTGCAGGAAGTTGTCCTGCGTGGTATCGACGTTGGTCAGGTCGTCGCGCGTGGCACCGCGCGGCGGCGCAACCCACGGCTTGTTGCCGTCCTCGGCATTGACGTCGCTGCCGACGGTGGCGTTCGGACGCCCGCCGTTGCCGAACACCAGTGTGGTGTAGGGCTTGCCGTCGGAGGCCTTGGCCAGGTCGCCGGTCTGGTAGTCGCGCACCTTGCCCAGGATCGGGTTGTTGATCTTGCTGTAGCCGTTGAAGGCGATCGCGTGGTCGTGGTCGGCCGTGACGACCACCAGCGTGTTCTTCAGGCCCGGGTCCTTCTTCTCCATGAAGGCCAGCGCGGTGTCGATGGCGCGGTCCAGCGCCAGCGTGTCCTCCAGCGCCCGCTTGGCGTTGCTGCCGTGCAGTGCATGGTCGATGCGGCCGCCTTCGACCATCAGGAAGAAGCCCTTGTCGTTGCGGCTGAGCACCTGCAGCGCCTTCTCTGTCATCTGCGACAGGCTGGGCTGGTCGAGGTTCTGGTTCACGCGGTCGAGTTCGTAGGCCATCTCGCTGGCCGAGAACAGGCCCAGCAGCTTGGTCGTCGCAGTGGTGTCGAGCGCGGCCAGCTTGCTGCCGGTGTCGACGTAGGTGTAGCCCTTGACCTCCATCGCCGTCACCAGGTTGACGTTGTCGGTGCGCTTGCTGGCCGCGTAGGTCGACTTCGGCAGGTAGTTGCGCTGGCCGCCGCCCAGCAGCACGTCGACGCCGTCCTTCAGCGCCGCGTTGTAGCGCGCATGACCTGGCACCGACTGCTCGGCGATCGTGTTGTAGGCGTTGCGGTTGCAGATGTGCGCATAGGTGGCGGCCGGCGTCGCGTGCCCGACGCGGGTGGTGGAGACCGCCCCGACAGAGCGCCCCTGGGCCTTCGCCATTTCCAGCAGCGTGGCGGCGGGCTTGCCGTTGGTCGCGCTGCAGGTGGTGTCTTCGCCGCTGATGTACTGCGAGCCATCGGGTGCGTAGGCCGCGGTGTCTTCCGACATCGAGATGACTTCGTTGTTCATCTTCACGCCGGTCATGTAGGCGGCCATCGAGGGCGCGCTGTCGGTGGTCTGGCCGTCCTTCGAGAAGGTCTTGACGCGGGCAGCGTAGCCGAGCGACTGCATCGTCAGCTTGGCGCGTTCGGCCGAGACCAGCGAGCCGGGCTGGGCCGCCAGCTGCTTCTCGCCCTTGTAGATGCGCGCGGCGGTCACGGTCACGGGGCCCATGCCGTCGCCGAGGAAGAAGATCACGTTCTTCGCCTCTCCGGCGGCGTGGGCGCTGCCGCCCAGGCCCGTGAGCGCGAGGGAAACGGCGAGGCTGATGCTTCGAATGGTGGGAGTCATCGATGGATTCCTGATCTGGATGGGTGTGGGCTCAGAGACCGGTGGCGGTCTTGATGAGGCCGAACACGTCGTTGTTGGTGAGCGCGCCCTTGAACGCGTCGGCGCCGACGCCCTTGGCGCCGAGGAAGACGTCGCCGCCGCCATGCGTCTCGCTGGCCAGCGGGACCACGGCTTCCTGCAGGTAGTCCGGGCTCTCGAGCGTGGCGTCGTCGATCGGCCCGCGGGTCGGCAGGCGATTGGGGCCGTTGCCGAAGCCGAGGATCGTGTAGGGGTTGCCGTCGACGTCGGTGGTCGACGCGCCGTTGACATAGCTCTTCACCAGGCCGAGCACGCCGGGCTTGCCGGGCTCGGTCTTGCCGGTGCGCTTGGCATAGCCGTTCATCTGCAGCGAATGGTCGTGGTCGGCCGTGACCACGATCAGCGTGTTCGCGAGGCCCGGGTCGAGCGCTTCCATCTTTTCGAGGGCGGCCTTGATCGCATCGTCGAAAGCCACCGTGTCCTGCAGCGCTCGCCGCGCGTTGGTCGCGTGCAGCGCATGGTCGATGCGCCCGCCCTCGACCATCAGGAAGAAACCCGACTTCTTGGTCGCCAGCGCGTCGATGGCCTTGCCGGTCATTTCCGACAGGCTCGGTTCCTTGGCCGGGTCGCGGTCGAGGTCGTAGCTCATGTGGCTCTTGGTGAACAGGCCGGCGATTCGCGTGCCGTCGACCGGCAGCTTGTCGAACTCGGACTTGTTCGAGGCGAAGCTGTACTTCGCGGCCTGCAGTTCCTTCACCAGGTTGCGCTTGTCGTTGCGAGTGCCGCCGTCTTCCTTGGGCGTGAAGTAGCTGCTGCCGCCGCCGAGGATCACGTCGATGCCCTGGCCCAGCCTGGCGTTGTAGCCGGCGCCGCCGGGCACCAGCGCCGCTGCGATGGTGTTCTCGGCATCGCGGTGGCAGACGTGCGAATAGGTGGTGGCCGGCGTGGCGTGCGTGATGCGGGCCGTGCTGACCACGCCCGTGCCGTAGCCCGCGGCCCCCATCCGCTCGAGCAGGGTCTCGACCGCGACGCCGTTGCCGGTGCCCGGGCAGGTGCTGTCGAAGTTGAGGTGGTAGGCCTTGCCGGCAGCGTCGACGGCCCGGGTCTCGGGCGACATCGAGATGACCTCGTTGTTCATCTTCACGCCGGTCATGTAGGCGGCCATCGAGGGCGCGCTGTCGGTCACCTGGCCATCGTTGGAATAGGTGTGGACGAAGGCCGTCTCGGGCAGCTTGTCCATGGTGAGCTCGCCGTCCTCGCCGACCTGGTAGATGCGCGCGGCGGTCATGGTCGTGATGCCCATGCCGTCGCCCAGGAAGAAGATCACGTTCTTGGCCCGCGGGGCGGGTGCCGGGGCGGCCGGCGCCGGGGTCGTCGTGCCGCCGCCCGTGCCGCCGACTGCGACCGGCAGGCTGCCGCCGTTGCTGCTCCCGCCCCCGCATGCCGTCACCAGCAGGCTCAGGCCCATGCCCAGCAGCGACGGATAGATCACCTTCTTCTTCATTGATGCTCCTCAGATTCGAAAGCACCGGACCCCATGTCCGGCGCCGTGAATGCAGGGGACTCTAGAAAAAGGATGTGACTCGGCCGTGAAACTGACCAATGCCTGACCGGATCGAGGTGATCAGGCCAGCGCCTGTCCGAAATCTGCGATGAGTTCGTCTGCGGCTTCGAGCCCGACCGAGACCCGGACCAGTCCGTCTGCGATCCCCATCTCGGCGCGCACCACGGGGCCTGCTTCCCAGTAGATCGTCGGCGCCACCGGGATCACCAGCGTCCGGTTGTCGCCGAGGCCGGTGGCCTTGATGGCGAGCTGCAGGCGGTCGAGCGCGGCCGGCATGCGGCTGCTGTCGCGCAGTTCGAAAGCCAGCAGCCAGGACCCGGCCTGGAAGTGTTTCGTCGCCAGCGCATGCTGCGGATGGCTTGCGAGCATCGGGTAGTGCACCCTGGCGACCGCCGCATGGACTTCGAGAAAGCGCGCCAGCGCCAGCGCGGTCGCGCTGGTCTGCGCCACCCGCAGCGCCAGCGTCTCGGCACCCAGGCTGATGCGGTGGGCCTGCTCGGGTGCCAGGGTGCCGCCCATGTCGCGCAACCCCTTCTTGCGGATCTGCTGCAGTCCCCATTGCCGGGGGTCGAGCCCGCGGTAGCTGGCGGCGATGTTGGGATAGGCCTGCCAGTCGAACTCGCCCGTGTCCGTGACCGCGCCGCCCAGCGCCGCCCCGTGGCCGGCGATGGTCTTGGTCAGCGAGTTCACGACCAGCCCGGCGCCGACGCTGCGCGGCTGGAACAGGGCGGGGGAGGTGATCGTGTTGTCCACCACGTAGAGCAGTCCGCGCTCGCGGCACAAGGCGCCGATCGCCTCGAGGTCGGGGACCTGGGTGCCGGGGTTGGCGATGGTCTCGACGAACACCATGCGCGTCTGCGGCCGCAGGGCGTCGCGCACGCGGTCGACCGAGCCCGCATCGACCTTGTCGACCGCCACGCCCAGTCCGGCCAGCGTGCCGAACAGGCTGTTGGTGTTGCCGAACACGAAATGGCTCGAGACGACGTGGTCGCCGGCGCGCAGCAAGGTGAGGAAGACCGCGCTCAGCGCCGCCATGCCGCTGGAGAAGCAGATGCTGCCGAGCCCTTGCTCGAGCTGCGTCAGCTTGGCTTCGAGCGCGGCGGTGGTCGGTGTGCCCTGGCGGGCATAGCTGAAGCTGTTCTTGAGCGTGCCCTGGAAGACGCCGATCAGGTCTTCGGTGCGCTCGTAGCCGTACTGCACCGAGGTGTGGATCGGCTTGTGGATCGCGCCGTGCTCGACACCGCCGCGGCGGTCGCTGTGCAGGGTCGCGGAGACGGGCGGCGGGCGCTTGTCGTCGGCCATGGGGCTCACCGGAGCACTTCGAGCAGGCGGTCGAGCCCGCCTTCGTTGATCGCCACCATCGCCTGTTCGCGCACCAGCGGCTTCGCATGGAAGGCCACCGAGAGGCCGGCTTCGCCCATCATCGGCAGGTCGTTGGCGCCGTCGCCGACGGCGATCGTCTCGGCCGCCGAGATGCCCAGCAGCGAGGCCACCTCGAGCAGGGTGCGGCGCTTCTCGGCGCCATCGCAGATGTCGCCCCAGGACTGCTGCACGACCTCGCCCGTGAGCAGGCCGTCGGCTTCGTCGAGCAAGTTGGAGCGTGCGAAATCGATGCCCAGACTATCCTTCACGCGGTTGGCGAAGAAGGTGAAGCCGCCTGACACCAGCAGCACCTTGAGCCCCGCAGCCTTGCAGGCCAGAACGAGTTGCTCCGCCCCCGGATTGAGCTGCAGGCGCTGGTCGTAGACCTGCTGCAGGGCCGCCACCGGAACGCCCTTCAGCAGCGCCACGCGCCGCCGCAGGCTTTCCTTGAAGTCCTTGATCTCGCCGCGCATCGTGGCCTCGGTGATGGCCGCGACCTCGGCCTTCTTGCCGACCGCATCGGCGATTTCGTCGATGCATTCGATGTTGATCAGGGTCGAATCCATGTCGAACGCGATCAGCTTGAAGTCGGCGAGCGCGAGCGGCGGCGTGAAGCGCTGCACGACGAGGCCGGGGGAGAGTTTTTGGGGGAAGTACATGGAGCAGGTCGCTCAGCGGAGCCAGTTGTCGATTTTCAGATGGGGAACGCGCCGGAACTCGTCTTCGTTGTCGGTAATGAGCGTCGCGTCGAGCGCCAGGGCGTGGGCCGCGATCAGCATGTCGTTGGGGCCGATCGGCATGCCGCGCAGTTCGAGGTGCGTCCGGACATCGGCGTAGAGCTGCGCCGCCGAAGCCGGAAGATCGCGCACCTCGATCATCGACATCGTCCGCGCGTAGGCCTCGTTCAGGCGGGGCGAGGCTTTGCGCGCCAAGCCGAAGCGCAGTTCGCCATCGACCACCATGCTGGTGCAAACCTCGCCGTCGGGCCGTTCGGCGGCCAGTGCCCGGATCCTGTCGGCCACCTTGCCGGCCGGATGGCGCATCAGGTCGGAGATGATGTTGGTGTCGAGCAGATGCAGCGGCGCAGTGCCGCCCAGCGCGGTCATGGGTCGATGTCGTCCAGCGGCCGCAGCCCGAGGTCCACGTCCGGAAAGTCCTCGTCGAGCGTGTCCATGGTGGCGAGCACGGAGGCCAGGCCGGCCAGCGTGCCTTTCTGCGGCGGACTCACGGCCTCGATCACCAGCGTGTTGCCTTCGCGACGCATCAGGGCCTCGTTGCCCGGCAACTCGAACTCGCGCGGAATCCGTACGGCCTGGTTCGCGCCATTGCGAAACAGCCGGACGTGGCGGGGCGGAGGCAGTGTCGACGACATCCGCTCAGTTTAGCCTATGCCTTTGCATATGCCAACGCGGCATCCTCGCTGCGCGGTTGGCCCAGGCTGCGCAGCACGTCGCGCACCATCTGCGCCCGCTCCTTGGGCTCCTTCAGCTCGCGCTCGATGCGCAGCTTCTCGTTGCCCGCGAGCTTGATGTGCTTGTTCTTCTGGATCAGGTGGATGATGTTCATCGAGTCGATCGGCGGGTCTTTCTTGAAGGTGATGTGGATCACCCCCGGCGCCGCATCGACCTTGATCACGCCGTAGGGCCGCGCCAGCACGCGCAGCCGGTGCACGTCGATCAGCGTCTGCGCCTGCGGCGGCAGCTTGCCGAAGCGGTCGACGATCTCCTCGAGCAAGGTGTCGATCTGGTCCGGCGTCTTGGCGGTCGCCAGCTTCTTGTAGAAGGACAGCCGCAGGTGGACGTCGCCGCAATAGTCGTCGGGCAGCAGGGCCGGCGCATGCAGGTTGATCTCGGTCGTGACCGACAGCGGCGCCAGCAGGTCGGGCTCCTGCCCGGCCTTCAGCGAGCGCACCGCCTCGGCCAGCATCTCGTTGTAGAGCTGGAAGCCGATCTCCATCATGTTGCCGCTCTGGTTCTCGCCCAGCACCTCGCCGGCGCCGCGGATCTCCAGGTCGTGCATCGCGAGGTAGAAGCCCGAGCCCAGCTCTTCCATCTGCTGGATCGCGTCGAGCCGCTGCGCCGCCTGCTTGGTCAGGCCCTCGATGTCCGGCACCATCAGGTAGGCATAGGCCTGGTGATGGCTGCGGCCGACCCGGCCGCGCAGCTGGTGCAGCTGCGCCAGGCCGAACTTGTCGGCGCGGCTCATCACGATGGTGTTGGCGGTCGGCACGTCGATGCCGGTCTCGATGATGGTCGAGCACAGGAGGAGGTTGTAGCGCTGGGCCACGAAGTCGCGCATGACGCGCTCGAGCTCGCGCTCGGGCATCTGGCCATGGGCCACCGCGATCCGCGCCTCGGGCAGGATCTGCTCCAGCTTCTGGCGCCGGTTCTCGATCGTCTCGACCTCGTTGTGCAGGAAGTAGACCTGGCCGCCGCGCTTCAACTCGCGCAGCACCGCCTCGCGGATCACGCCAGTGCCCTCGTTGCGGACGAAGGTCTTGATCGCCAGCCGCCGCTGCGGCGCGGTGGCGATCACGCTCAGGTCGCGCAGGCCTTCGAGCGCCATGCCCAGCGTGCGCGGGATCGGCGTGGCGGTCAGCGTCAGCACGTCGACCTCGGCCCGCATCGCCTTCATCGCCTCCTTGTGGCGGACGCCGAAGCGGTGCTCCTCGTCGATGATCAACAGCCCCAGGTTCTTGAACTTGACCGACTGCGACAGCAGCTTGTGCGTGCCCACCACGATGTCCACGCTGCCGTCGGCGAGTCCCTTCGCAGCCGCGGTGATCTCCTTGGGGGAGCGGAAGCGGCTCATCTCGGCGACCTTGACCGGCCACTTGGCGAAGCGGTCGACCAGCGTCTGGTAGTGCTGCTCGGCCAGGAGGGTGGTCGGCGCCAGGAAGGCGACCTGCTTGCCGCCGGTCACGGCCACGAAGGCGGCCCGCAGGGCGACCTCGGTCTTGCCGAAGCCGACGTCGCCGCAGACCAGACGGTCCATCGGCTGCGGCGAGATCATGTCCTGGATCACCGCATGGATCGCGGCCTTCTGGTCGGCGGTCTCGTCGAAGCCGAAGTCGTTGGCGAAGACCTCGTAGTCGGCGGCCGAGAAGCGGAAGGCGTAGCCCTCGCGCGCGGCGCGCCGGGCATAGATGTTGAGCAGTTCGGCGGCCGAGTCGCGCACCTGCTCGGCGGCGCGGCGCTTGGCTTTCTCCCACTGGCCCGAGCCCAGCTTGTGCAGCGGCGCCTCGTCGGCGCTGACGCCGGTGTAGCGGCTCACCAGGTGCAGCTGCGACACCGGGACGTAGAGCGTGGCCTTGTCGGCGTACTCCAGGTGCAGCATCTCCTGCAGCAGCGGCTTGCCCTCGGCGTCCTTGCCCTGGCCCAGGTCCATGTTGACCAGTCCGCGGTAGCGGCCGATGCCGTGGGCCGAATGCACCACCGGGTCGCCGATCGCGAGCTCGCTCAAGTCCTTGATCAGCGCCTCGACGTCGCTGACCTGCTCCTGCTTCTTGTTGCGCCGGCGGGTGGCCGGCGCGGTCGCGAAGAGCTCGGTCTCGGTGACGAAGTCGATGCCCTGTTCGCGCCAGGCGAAGCCGGCCACCAGGGCCGCGGTGGCGATGCCGATCTTCTCGTCGGGCTGGGCCTCGAACTCGGCCAGCGAGTCGAAGGCCGGCGGCCCGACGCCGCTGGCGCGCAGGAAATCGAGCAGGCTCTCGCGCCGCCCGTCGCTCTCGGCGATCACCAGCACGCGGTGCGGCGTGCTGCGGATGTGTTCCTTGAGCTTGACCAGCGGGTCGTCCGCGCCGCGCACGACGGCGAAGGGCGGCAGGACATCGAACTCGGCGTAGGGCGGTGCATCGGCGTCGGCTTCGCCGCGGATCGCCAGCTGCGGGTGCGGCTTGGCCCGCTGGTAGAACTGCTCGGCGTTCAGGAACAGCGCCTGGGGCGGCAGCGCAGGCCGTTCGGGATCGCCTTGCACCAGGCGGTAGCGCTCGCCCGTGTCCTGCCAGAAATGCTGGAAGGCCGGCTCCAGGTCGCCGTGCAGCACCACCGTGGCGTCGGGCCCCAGGTAGTCGAAGACGGTCGCGGTCTCTTCGAAGAAGAGCGGCAGGTAGTACTCGATGCCGGCGGTGGCGACGCCGTTGCCCATGTCCTTGTAGATCCGGCTGCGGGTCGGATCGCCTTCGAGCAACTCGCGCCAGCGGCTGCGAAAGCGCGCCCGGGCGTCGTCGTCCATCGGGAATTCGCGGCCCGGCAGCAGCCGCACTTCGGGCACCGGGTAGAGGCTTCGCTGGGTGTCGGGGTCGAAGGTGCGGATCGAGTCGATCTCGTCGTCGAACAGGTCGACCCGGAATGGCACCGGCGAGCCCATCGGGAACAGGTCGATCAGGCCGCCGCGCACCGCGTACTCGCCCGGGCTCACGACCTGCGTCACGTGGGTGTAGCCGGCGAGGGTGAGCTGGGCCTTGAGCTTCGAGTCCTGCAGCTTCTGCCCGCTCTTGAACTGGAAGGTGTAGCCGGCGAGAAAGGCCGGCGGCGCCAGCCGGTAGAGCGCGGTGGTGGCGGGCACCAGCACGACGTCGGCTTCTTTCTGGCTGATGCGCCAGAGCGTCGCGAGCCGTTCGCTGATCAGGTCCTGGTGCGGCGAGAAGCTGTCGTAGGGCAGGGTCTCCCAGTCGGGGAACAGGGCGCAGCGCAGTTCGGGCGCGAAGAAGGCGATCTCGTCGATCAGGCGCTGGGCGTCGTTGGCATCGGCGGTGAAGACGGCGGTGGCCCGGCCGGCCGCTTTTTCGCGCTCGGCCAGTTGCGCCAGCATCAGCGCATCGGCCGACAGCGGAGGGCGCGGCAGCGTGAAGCGCTTGCCCGCGGTGAGATGGGGTAGGTCCATGAAGTGCCCGGGAAATGCACAACACCCCGCGCCGGCCGGCGAGGGGTGTGCAGGGGGTCGATTCTAGAATGGCTGTCCTTTTGCCGCTGGCCGCCCTTGCTCTCCATGTCCGCCTCCCGCTTTTTCGTCCTGATTCCCTGCGCCGGTTCCGGCAGCCGTGCCGGCAGCGCCGGCCCCAAGCAGTACCGGCGGATCGCCGGCCGGCCGATGGTCGAGCACACGCTGGAGGCGTTTCGCGCGCTGGCCGGGACATTCGCCGGCCTGGCGCTGGTGGTGGCGCCCGACGATGCCGATGTCGGCAGCGCACTGCCGCGCTTCCCGGCCGCCGGCGAGCACCTGCTGCGGGTCGGCGGCGCCAGCCGCGCCGCCACCGTGCGCAACGGCCTGCGCGCGCTGCGGCAGCTGGGCGCAGGCCCGCACGACTGGGCGCTGGTGCACGACGCCGCGCGCTGCCTGGTCACGCCCAGCCAGATCGAGGCCCTGATCGCGGCCTGCGAGCATGACGCGGTCGGCGGCCTGCTGGCCCATCGGCTGGCGGACACGCTCAAGGTCGCCACCCCCGAGGGCCGGGTCGCGAGCACGCCGACCCGGGCCGACAAGTGGCTGGCCCAGACGCCGCAGATGTTCCGCATCGGGATGCTGCTCGACGCGCTGGAGCGCAGCGGCGACGCGGTCACCGACGAGGCCAGCGCGATCGAGGCCGTGGGCCTGGCGCCATTGCTGGTGCCGGGGAGCGCGCAGAACTTCAAGCTCACCTATGCCGAGGACTTCGCGCTGGCCGAGGCGATCCTGCAGAGCCGCAGGAGCCGCCCATGAGCGGGTGCGACATCCGCGTCGGCGAAGGCTGGGACGTGCACCAGCTGGTGGCCGGCCGCAAGCTGATCCTCGGCGGTGTCGAGGTGCCCCATGCCACGGGGCTGCTGGGCCATTCCGACGCCGATGTGCTGCTGCATGCGATCACCGATGCGCTGCTCGGTGCGGCCGGCCTCGGCGACATCGGGCGCCATTTCCCCGACACCGATCCGCAGTTCAGGGGCGCCGACTCGTCGGTGCTGCTGGCCGAGGCGGCGCGCCGCGTCCGGGCCGCCGGCTGGCAGATCGGCAACGTCGACAGCACTGTGATCGCCCAGGCGCCGAAGCTGGCGCCGCACATCCCGGCGATGTGCCAGCGCATCGCGGCGACGCTCGGCCTGGCGGTCGAGCAGGTCAACGTCAAGGCCAAGACGGCCGAGAAGCTCGGTCCGGTGGGCGAGGGCAGGGCGATGGAAGCGCGCGCCGTGGCGCTGCTGCGTCGAGGGGTCGGCAGCGCAGCGCCTTGACATGGCGCAAGGCAGGCGGCGGGCTTTGCAGCGAACATGTCATCGGGGCCAAGGCCCCGGCTGCACCGCAGCGTGTGGAGGAGCCCCTCATGACGCATGTCACCGTCGACATCATCCTGCGTGAACACAGAGCGCTCTCGGCGATGCTGCGGGCGATTCTCCTGCTGCTCGGGGAGCATCGGCGCCGGAACACGGTCCCCGACCTCGCCGCCTTGGAGGCCATGGTCTTCTACATCGGCGAATTTCCCGAGAAGCTCCACCACCCCAAGGAAAGCCGGCTGTTGTTCCCCAGGCTGCGCGGGCGCGACGACAAGCTGGACGCCGTCCTCGATCGCCTCGATCGAGACCATGCGAGCGGCGGACATGCGTTGCGCGAGATCGAGCACGCGCTGCTCGGCATCCAGGTCCTGGGCGATCCCGCGGGGCGCAACGCCGGCTGGGAGGCGTTCGAAGCTGCCATGCGCCAGTACGCCCTCGCCTACCTGGAGCACATGCATGTCGAGGAGACGGAGGTCCTGCCGCTGGCGGAGGCCGTACTCGGCGCGGCAGACTGGGCCGAACTCGACGCGGCGTTCGGCGCGAACCGCGACCCGATGACCGGCTACGAGGCCGACGAGGCCTACCGGCCGCTCTTCAGGAGGATCGTCGGCGCGCTGGAAAAATCGGGCGGCATCGGTTCGGCGCTCGAAGCTTTCGCCGGCACCGCGCAGCCGAAGTTTTCCGAAGAACATCGCCCGCACGGGGGCTGAGCGAGCCTGGCGCCCTCGCTAGGCCTTGTTCGACGGTCCCGCCGCGGGCGCCGGCTTGTCCTTGGCTGCCAGGGGATCGATCTTGATCGATGCCGCGCGCGGCATCCGGATGTGGGCCGCCAGCCCGCGCCCCGGCGTGCTGGTCAGTGCGAAGGTCCCGCCCATGCGCTCGATGTTCTTGGTCACGATCGACAGCCCCAGCCCGGCCCCGGCCGCCGAGGTGCGGGCCACGTCGCCGCGGAAGAAGGGCTTGCTGAGCTGAGACAGCATCGAGGCCGCGACCCCGGCCCCATGGTCGCGCACCTTGATCAGGACCGCGTCGTTGTGGGCCTGGGCCTGGATCGTGATGTCGGCCACGCCGGTGGAGGGCGTCTTGCCATAGCGGCGCGCGTTCTCCACCAGGTTGGAGATCACCCGCTGCAGTTCGACCTCGTCGGCCATCACCCGCAGGTCGGCCGGCACGTCGACCGTGATCTTGATGTCCTCGTGGTCCTGGACCGCGTAGGTGCAGGCGTCGATCACGTCGCGCAGCAGCACCGGGCGGAAATCGACGTGGTCGGGCCGGGCGTAGTCGAGGAACTTGTCGATGATGGCGTCGAGCTGGGCGATGTCCGCCGCCATGTGGTCGCGCGCGTCCTCGTCGGCCACGCTCATCTCGGTTTCGAGGCGCAGGCGCGCCAGCGGCGTGCGCAGGTCGTGCGAGATGCCGGCCAGCATCACGGCGCGGTCCTGCTCGATCTTGGCCAGCTGGTCGGCCATCCGGTTGAAGCCCACGTTGACCGCCCGGATCTCGTTGGTGCGGGCTCGCTCGTCCAGCCGGTGGGCCTCGTACTCGCCCTCGCGCACCTGCAGCGTGGCCTGCGACAGCTGCTTCAGCGGCCGATTGATCAGCCGCGTGATCAGCGCCGCGCCGGCCAGCGACAGCGCCATCGTGGTGGCCAGCCAGATCATCCAGGTGCGCCGGTCGAGACGGCTGAAACGGGTCGGGTCGACCAGCAGCCAGTAGGTGTCGCTCTCGATCGTGAAGCCGACCCAGAGGCCCGGCTCGTCGTTGACCCGGCTCGCGACCGTGGTGCCCTCGCCCAGCCGCGCGATCAGCTCTTCGGTCACGCGCTGGTCGAGCGCGCCGCTGGTGTAGGGCAGGAAGCGGTCGCCCGGCTCGCGCGGGAGGATGCGCACGCCCTCCTGGTCGGCCAGCGTCTTGATCAGCGAGACCCGGGTGATGGCATCGGAATAGACCAGCGCCGCCCGCGTCAGATTGACAAGGGAAGCGATCTGGTGCGCCGTCTGGATCGCGCGCGGCTCGTATTCGAGCGCCCGGAAGGTCTGCAGCCAGGCCACCGTGCAGCCGACCAGCAGCAGCACCAGCAGGAAGAAAGTGCGCCAGAAAAGGCTGAGGCCCAGGTGCAGCCGTTTCCGGCGGCGGCGCGAGCCGATGCTTCCCAGCGGGCTCGGCAGCGTGCCCTGGGTGCTGTCCTCGAGCGGGCTGGGCTGGGTGGTCTGAGGCCCGATGGCCACGTCCGTCAGCGCTTCAGGTCGTGCCGTCCGGCACGAACACGTAGCCGACGCCCCAGACGGTCTGGATGTAGCGCGGCGCCGCGGCGTCGGACTCGACCAGCTTGCGCAGCCGCGAGATCTGCACGTCCAGGCTGCGGTCGAAGGGCTCGAATTCGCGGCCACGCGCCAGCTGGGCCAGTTTTTCGCGCGACAGGGGCTGCCGCGGATGACGCACCAGCGCCTTCAGCATCGCGAACTCGCCGGTGGTCAGCGACAGCTCTTCGCCATCCTTCTTGAGGGTGCGCGAGCCGAGGTCGAAGCTGAAAGGCCCGAAGTTGACGGTCTCGTTGTCGGTCGACGGCGCGCCGGGCGCCTCCAGCGGGGGCCGCCGACGCAGCACCGCATGGACCCGGGCCAGCAACTCGCGCGGGTTGAAGGGCTTGCCGAGGTAGTCGTCGGCGCCGACCTCGAGGCCGACGATGCGGTCGACGTCCTCGCCCTTGGCCGTCAGCATGATGATCGGGGTGCGGTCATTGGCCGCGCGCAGGCGGCGGCACACCGAGAGGCCGTCTTCACCCGGCATCATGAGGTCGAGCACGATCAGGTCGACCGTGTCGCGCAGCAGGATGCGGTTGAGCGCCTTGCCGTCCTCGGCAACGATGACCTCGAATCCTTCCTGGGTGAGGTAGCGGCGGAGCAGGTCGCGGATGCGTGCGTCGTCGTCGACGATCACGATCTTGTCTGTGCGGGCGGGAGCTTGATTCATTTTCACAACGCCGAATTTGTAACAACGCCAATTCTGAAGCCGTTGCGGGCTCATTGGCCCGCTTTAGGGTAGGTGTTGACACTAAGTTACAAAACTTGCGGCCGCTAGCGCGTGAGACGTCTGCGCCTTGCAAGGCGATGGCACAGTGACCTTGTCGTCACAATTTGCCGCCATGAAATCCACGCTTGTCATGTTGTCGTTGTTGGTTGCCACGTCGGGCTTGCCGGCCTGGGCCGGGCCGCCGGGTTTGCTGGCGGTGGGCGGTGCGACCGGCGGGGAAGGGCGCGGCGCCGGCGCCGGTCGGCGTCTGACGCCCGCCGAGCTCGCCCAGTTGAGGCAGCAGGTGCGCCAGCAATGGGCGCCGAAGCAGAATCTCGCGCAGTCGGCTGGAGCGCCTTCGGGCGGGCGCATGATGCCGGACGCGCCGTCTCCCGGCGCGTTGCCCGCTCCGCGCAGCCAGCAGCCCTGAGCCGCGGCCCGCGCGGGCCTTTTCGTTTTCCAAGGAATTGCCGACTTGAACAATCTCAAATCGATGGCGGCCTGTGCCGTCTGGATGGCTGCCGGCGTTGCCGCGGCCCAGACCGTGTCGATCGCACCGCCGCAGAACGTGCTCCAGCTGTCCGCCAACTCGACGGTCGAGGTCCAGCAGGACCTGCTCTCGATGACGCTCAGCACCACCCGCGAAGCCGCTGACGCGGCGACCGTCCAGACGCAGTTGCGCACCGCGCTCGATGCCGCGCTGGTCGAGGCGCGCAAGAGCGCCCAGCCCGGCCAGCTCGACGTCCGGACCGGCAACTTCAACCTGGCGCCGCGCTACAGCCGCGAAGGCAAGATGACCGGCTGGCGGGGTACCGCGTCGCTGGTGCTCGAAGGGCGCGACTTCCCGCGCATCACCCAGACCGCCGGCCGCATCAGCACGCTGTCGATCGCCAACGTCGGCTTCGGCCTGAGCCGCGAACAGCAGGCCAAGACCGAGACCGAGGCCCAGTCCGTGGCGATCGACAACTTCAAGCAGCGCGCCGACGAACTCGCCAAGGGCTTCGGCTTCAGCGGCTACACGCTGCGCGAAGTGTCGGTCAACGCCCATCTGGGCGGACCGGTGCAGCCGCGCATGATGGCGATGGAGGCGATGGCCAAGGCCGCCTCCGATGCGCCGGTCCCGATCGAAGCGGGCAAGGCCAACGTGGTGGTCAACGTCTCGGGCTCGGTGCAGCTCAAGTAGGCCGCAAGCAGGCCGCCTTACTGCGCGGTCCAGCCGCCGTCCACCTGCCAGGCGACGCCGCGCACCTGGTCGGCGGCCGGCGAGCACATGAACACCGCCAGCCCGGCCAGCTGTTCGACCGTGGTGAATTGCAGCGAGGGCTGCTTCTCGCCCAGCAGATCGTTCTGCGCCTGGGCCAGTGAAATGCCTTCGCGGGCCGAGCGGTCGTCGATCTGTTTCTGGACCAGCGCGGTCAGCACCCAGCCGGGGCAGATCGCGTTGCAGGTGACGCCGGTGGTGGCGGTCTCGAGCGCCACCGACTTGGTGAAGCCGACGATGCCGTGCTTGGCCGCCACATAGGCCGATTTCTGCGCCGACGCCACCAGCCCGTGCGCCGAGGCGATGTTGATGATGCGGCCCCAGTTGGCCTCGCGCATCGCCGGCACCGCGAGCCGGGTGGTGTGGAAGGCGCTGCTGAGGTTGATCGCGATCACCGCGTCCCAGCGTTCCGCCGGGAAGTCCTCGACCTTCGCGACATGCTGGATGCCGGCATTGTTGACGAGCACGTCGACGCGGCCGAAGCGGCTGGCGGCGAACTTCATCATGTCCTCGATGTCGCCCGCGCGGCTCATGTCGGCGCCGTGATGTTCGACCTTCACGCCCAGCGCGGCGATCTCGGCCTTCGGGCCTTCCGAGTCGCCGAATCCGTTGAGAACGATGTTCGCGCCTTGGCCGGCCAGGGCTTTCGCGATGCCGAGCCCGATGCCACTGGTGGACCCCGTGACAAGCGCGGTTTTGCCTTTGAGCATGATGACAATCTCCGAATGAATTAGGATGCAACGAGCCCATTATCTTCATCGCGATTTAGCCTTTTCCTACATGACCGCGCCCGCCATTTCTCACGTGTCTCGTGAAGCTCGCGGGCCCTTCGTGCGGCCCTTGCTTTCCAGGCGGGGCGCCCCGTGAAGCGCGAGCAATCCAATCTGCACGTGCCGGCGCCGTCGGAATCGCTGGTGGTCGACTACCCGCTGTCGGCCGCCACCGCCGAACGCACGCCGGTGATGGCCAACATGCTGGCGCGTGCGCGCGCCTTCGCCGAGCCCCTGATCGCCGACGAGACGCTGGACACCGGCGAGAACACGCTGGCGCATGCCGATGCCGTGGCTGCGATCGTGCGTGCCATGGGCGGTTCCGAGGCCATGCAGGCGGCCAGCTACCTGGTCTATTCGTGCCAGCACCTGAACCGGCCGCAGGAGGTCATCGCCAAGGTGTTCGGCGAGAACTTCGCTGCGCTGGCGGTCGAGACCACCAAGCTCGTGCATGTGCAGAAGCAGGCCCGCTCGGCGACGGCGAACGCGCAGCCGGAGGCCGCCGGCACCCAGACCGAGAACGTGCGCAAGATGCTGCTGGCGTTCTCGCGCGACCTGCGCGTCGTCATGCTGCGGCTGGCCTCGCGCCTGCAGACCCTGCGCCATGCGGCGGCCAGCAGGCAGCCGCTGCCCGAGAACGTCGCGCGCGAATCGCTGCAGGTGTTCGCGCCGCTGGCCAACCGGCTCGGCATCTGGCAGGTCAAGTGGGAGATCGAGGACCTGTCGTTCCGCTTCCTCGAGCCCGAGACCTACAAGCTGATCGCGCGCCTGCTCGACGAGAAGCGTATCGAGCGCGAAGGCTACGTGGAGCAACTGCGCGCCCGCCTCGAGCGCGACCTGGCGGCCGAGGGCGTCAAGGCCACGGTGCAGGGACGGCCCAAGAACATCTACAGCATCGTCAAGAAGATGCGCGGCAAGTCGCTCGACTTCGCGCAGGTGTTCGACATCATGGCGTTGCGCGTGGTGGTGGCCGACGTCAAGGACTGCTATGCGGCGCTGGCCTGGGTGCACTCCCACTTCCAGCCGATCGACGAAGAGTTCGACGACTACATCGCGCGGCCCAAGCCCAACGGCTACCAGTCGCTGCACACCGTGGTGCGCGAGGTCGTCGGCGGCCATGTGGGCAAGCCGATCGAGATCCAGATCCGCACCGAGCAGATGCACGATCATGCCGAGCATGGCGTGGCCGCGCACTGGGCCTACAAGGAGGCTGGCCACAAGGGCTACGCGGGCGTCTGGGCCAGCGGCGAATACGACGCCAAGATCGCGGTGCTGCGGCAGCTGCTGGCCTGGGAGCGCGATCTCTCGGGAGGCCAGCGCGGCCAGGGCCTGTTCGACGACCGCATCTACGTGCTCACGCCCGACGCCGCGATCGTCGAGCTGCCGCAGGGCGCGACCGCGGTCGATTTCGCCTACACCGTGCACACCAGCCTCGGCCATCGCTGCCGCGGCGCGCGCGTCGACGGCGCGATGGTGCCGCTCAACACGCCGCTGCAGAACGGCCAGACGGTCGAGATCATCGCCGCCAAGGAAGGCGGGCCGTCGCGCGACTGGCTCAATGCCGACCTCGGCTACCTCGTCAGTCATCGGGCGCGCGCCAAGGTGCGCGCCTGGTTCAACGCACAAATCACGCACGAGACCGTCGCGCGCGGCCGCGAGGCGGTCGAGAAGCTGCTGCAGCGCGAGGGCAAGACCGCACTGAAGCTCGACGACCTCGCGTCGCAGCTGGGCTTCAAGTCGGCCGACAACCTGTTCGAGGTCGTCGGCAAGGACGAGTTCTCGTTGCGCAACATCGAGATGCTGCTGCGTCCGCCCGAGCCGCCGCCGGGGCCGGACGACGGCGTCGTCATCAAGAAGGCGCGCGGCAGCGAGCAGTCGGGGCGCGGCGGCGTGCTGGTGGTCGGTGTCTCGTCGCTGATGACGCAGCTCGCCAAGTGCTGCAAGCCGGCGCCGCCGGATGCGATCCGCGGCTTCGTGACCAAGGGCCACGGCGTCAGCGTGCACCGTGCCGATTGCAGCAACTTCCGCACGATGGCGGGGCAGAACAGCGAGCGTGTGATCGATGTGGAGTGGGGCGCGCAGAAGGGCGGCGATGCGGGTTCGGTCTACGCGGTCGACGTGGCGGTCGAGGCGGCCGACCGGCAGGGCCTGCTGCGCGACATCTCGGACGTGCTGGCGCGCGAGAAGATGAACGTCATCGGCGTGCAGACGCAGTCGGTGAAGGGCACGGCGTGGATGACCTTCACGGTCGAGATCGCCGACGTCACGCGGCTCAAGCAGGTGCTCGCGGTGGTCGCCGCGGTGCCCGGTGTGCGTTCTGCGCGACGCCGCTGAAAAAGTGCCTTCAGAAGCCTGCTATACTTCGGCCTCTCGAATACAACCTCAGGCGCGTAGCTCAGCTGGTTAGAGCACCACCTTGACATGGTGGGGGTCGTTGGTTCGAGTCCAATCGCGCCTACCAAATTTCCCCTCTGAGAGTGACCAGCTCTCAGGCCTACGGGGAAATTTCTTTCCTTCCTTTCGACGCCGGTCGGGCTCCATCGATGCGTTTCGCATCGGCCGCATGGGAGCGACCGAGGGCGAGCCTTTGGCTTCTAGATCACGCCTTGCGCCAGCATGGCATCCGCCACCTTCACGAAGCCCGCCACGTTGGCGCCATCGACATAGCTCACCGTGCCATCTTCCCTGCGGCCGTGGCGCAGGCAGTCCTCGTGGATGCTGCGCATGATCGAGCGCAGCCGGCCATCGACTTCCTCGCGCGGCCACGACATGCGCATGGCGTTCTGGCTCATCTCCAGGCCCGAGGTCGCCACGCCGCCGGCGTTGCTCGCCTTGCCGGGCGCGAACAGCACGCCATGGTGCTCGAACAGCGCGATCGCCTCCATCGTGGAGGGCATGTTCGCGCCCTCGGCGACGCAGGTCACGCCGTTCTTCACCAGCATGGCGGCGTCTTCGGCATCGAGCTCGTTCTGCGTCGCGCAGGGCAGCGCGACATCGACCGGCACATGCCACGGGCTGCGACCGGGCAGGAACTGCGCGCCGACCTGCTCGGCATAGTCGCCGACGCGTCCGTAGTGCCGGTTCTTCACCTCCATCAACTGGGCCAGCTTGGCCGGCGTGAAGCCGGCTTCGTCGAAGACGGTGCCGCTCGAATCGGACACCGTGACCACCTTGGCGCCCAGCGCCATCGCCTTCTCGACCGCGAACTGCGCCACGTTGCCCGAGCCGGAAACGCCCACCCGCAGGCCTTCCAGCCCGAGCCCCTTCTGGCGCAGCATTTCCTCGGCGAAGTAGACCGTGCCATAGCCCGTGGCTTCGGGACGCATGAGCGATCCGCCAAAGCTCAGGCCCTTGCCGGTGAAGACGCAGTCGGCGGCGTTGCTGAGCTTCTTCATCATGCCGGCCATGAAGCCGATCTCGCGTGCGCCGACGCCGATGTCGCCGGCCGGAACGTCCCGGTCGGCCCCGATGTGGCGGAACAGCTCGGTCACGAAGGCCTGGCAGAAACGCATGATCTCGCCGGGGCTCTTGCCTTTGGGATCGAAGTCGGAGCCGCCCTTGCCACCGCCCATCGGCAAGGTGGTGAGCGCGTTCTTCAGGGTCTGCTCGAAGGCCAGGAATTTCAGGATCGAGAGATTGACCGAGGGATGGAAGCGCAGCCCGCCCTTGTAGGGGCCGATCGCCGAGCTGTGCTGCACGCGGTAGCCGCGCTGCACCTGGACGTCGCCGCGGTCGTCGACCCAGGACACCCGGAAGATGATGATCCGCTCCGGCTCGACCAGCCGGTCGAGCAGGCCGTGCTCGGCGTAGCCGGGGTGCTTCTCGATGTAGGGCCACAGGCTTTTCATCACTTCGGCGATGGCCTGCAGGTATTCGGGCTGGTCGGGATTGCGCGCCTGGGCGCAGTGCAGGAATTCTTCCAGCGTCTTGTATTTCATTCTCGTGCGCCATTCGGCCTTGGTCAGGGAGCGGCGATTCTGGAGAGGAAGCGCACAGGCGTCTGTGCGATATGCCCTCAAGGATGAAGGGAATTGTCCGGGGAGGGAAATGTCCCGACCCGGACACCGTTGGAGAAGGGGCCTATGGCATTCGGCAACTGGCAGCGCCGACTTCAGTTGTGGTACCTTGGACTCCCGTCACCTCCTACAGCATCTGATCCAGGGCACCGATGAACACCCCCGCGGCCGAGACTGACTCCACGCTCGAAGAACTCCGCATCGCGGCACTGGTGCGCCAGGCGCCGCTCGAATTTGCGCGGGTGGTGTATGGACTGAACGACCGGGCCAACGGTCGGGCGGGCACCATGGCCGCCGAAGACGTGGCGCGCACCGTCCGCCAGGGTGTGCCCGTCACGCGTGAACGCGCCGAGCAGCGGGCGCGTGCCTTCCTTCCGCTGGCCGGGCAGGAGCACTGCCCACGCTGCTGGGTGTTCCACGGCATCAAGAGCCCGCTGCACTACCGCGAGGCCACCGATGACCGCCCGGAGTCCGGCGGCTGCAAGGTCTGCGGCGCCGAATACGCCACCACGCTCGACTAGCCGAACCGGGCGCCCCCGGGCGGCCTCCGGGATTTTCCGGTCAGGGTAAACCTCGGCGCGAGACGGCAAAGCCGCTCCCTAGAATGGCTCGCGCGCCGTGGCGCCCAACCAGAAGGAGTTCCTAGTGCAGAGCAAGAAGTCCGGCGCCAAGCCGGCCCAGCGGGTGATCAAGAAGTATCCGAACCGAAGGCTCTACGACACAGAAACCTCCAGCTACATCACGCTCGCAGAGGTCAAGCAGCTGGTCATGAACAAGGCCTCGTTCGTGGTCCGCGACGCCAAGAGCGGCGACGACCTCACGCGCAGCATCCTGTTGCAGGTCATCCTCGAGGAAGAGGCCGGCGGGGCGCCGATGTTCACCGAGCAGGTGCTGGCCAGCATCATCCGCTTCTACGGCCAGGCGATGCAGAGCTACATGGGACCCTACCTCGAGAAGAACATCCAGGCGATGTCCGAGGTCCAGGCGCAGCTGAGCGAGAAGGCGGAAAGCCTGAGCCCCGAGATGTGGACCAAGTTCATGGCGGTCCAGTCCCCGATGCTCCAGGGCCTGATGGGGAATTACGTCGAGCAGTCCAAGAGCGTCTTCCTCCAGATGCAGGAGCAGATGCAGAAGAACACCGAGCAGGTGCTGGGCGCTTTCGGCCTGAAACGCCCTTGATCGCGCTGCGGCGCCCGATAGCTGGGACAATAGGGGGATATGAGCGAAGTTGCCTCCCCTGAACGTACAGCCGCGCCAGCGGCCCCCAAAGTCGGCTTCGTGAGCCTGGGTTGCCCCAAGGCCCTGACCGATTCCGAGCTGATCCTGACCCAATTGAGTGCCGAGGGCTATCAGACCTCCAAGACCTTCGAGGGCGCCGACCTCGTCATCGTCAACACCTGCGGCTTCATCGACGACGCGGTCAAGGAAAGCCTCGACACCATCGGCGAGGCGCTGGCCGAGAACGGCCGCGTCATCGTCACCGGCTGCCTGGGCGCCAAGACCGGGGAGCAGGGCGGCAACCTGGTGCGCCAGATGCACCCCAGCGTGCTGGCCGTGACCGGCCCCCATGCCACCCAGGAGGTGATGGACGCGGTGCACGCCAACCTGCCCAAGCCGCACGACCCCTTCATCGACCTGGTACCGCAGGCTTTCGGCATCGCCGGCCTCAAGCTCACGCCGCGCCACTATGCCTACCTGAAGATCAGCGAAGGCTGCAACCACCGATGCACCTTCTGCATCATCCCGTCAATGCGCGGCGACCTGGTGTCGCGGCCCGTCGGCGACGTCCTGTCCGAGGCCAGGGCCCTGTTCGAAGGCGGCGTGCGCGAACTGCTGGTGATCAGCCAGGACACCTCGGCCTACGGGGTCGACGTCAAGTACCGCACCGGGTTCTGGGACGGCAAGCCGGTCAAGACCCGGATGCTCGAACTGGTTCGCACGCTGGGCGAGATCGCCGAGCCCTATGGCGCCTGGGTGCGCCTGCACTACGTCTACCCCTACCCGAGCGTCGACGAGGTCATCCCGCTGATGGCCAGCGGCCAGGTGCTGCCCTACCTCGACGTGCCGCTGCAGCACAGCCATCCGGACGTGCTCAAGCGCATGAAGCGGCCGGCCAGCGGCGAGAAGAACCTCGAACGCATCGCGCGCTGGCGCGAGGTCTGCCCCGAGCTTGTGATCCGCAGCACCTTCATCGCCGGCTTCCCCGGCGAGACCGAGGCCGAATTCGAGCACCTGCTCGACTTCATCCGCGAGGCCGGCATCGACCGTGCCGGCTGCTTCGCCTACAGCCCGGTCCAGGGTGCGGCCGCCAACGAGATCCCGGGCATGCTGCCCGAAGCCGAGCGCGAGGCGCGCCGGGCGCGCTTCATGGAGGTCGCCGAAGCGGTCTCTATCGCCAAGCTGCGCCAGCGCATCGGCGCCACCATGCAGGTGCTTGTCGATTCCGCGCCGGCCATGGGGCGCAAGGGCGGCGTCGGCCGCAGCTACGCCGATGCGCCCGAGATCGACGGCATCGTCCGGCTGCTGCCGCCCGAGAAGATCAGCAAGACGCTCAAGGTGGGCGAATTCACCCGGGCCCGGATCGTCGGCGCCGAGGGCCACGACCTGATCGCGCTGCCCATCTGACCGAATGTGCGCCGAGGGCGCTCAGGACTTCTGAGCCGCCTTGAGCTTGCGCAGCTGCGCTTCGGCGCGTTCGAGCTCGAGGCGCAGCTGCTGCACTTCCTGCTCCTGGCGCTTGATCTGCGTCGCCGGATCCTTGGCCGCCATCATCGCATCGCAGTGAGCCTGCAAGGCGACCAGGGCGTCGCTGAGCTGGCGGCGCCGAAGCATCTGTCCGCGGGCGCGCGCCTGCGCGATGTCCTGGTCGAGGCTGGCTTCCTCGGCCTTGCAGCTGGCGGCGTCGGTGGGTTCTGCCGCCTGGGCGAACGACGCGTTGGCCAGAAAGAGGAGCGTGATGGCCAGGAGGCCGGTTTTCAAGCGCATGGCGGGACTGCCTGACAGAAAAGGGTTGAACGAAGAGCCTGCCGATTCTGCACCCGACCCGGGGCGGCGGCCATGGCTCAGCGGATCTCGACGCCGGCGCCGTCCGTCACGTCGATGCCGCTGCGCACGAGGCCGCTGCGGCTGCGATAGGCCAGGATTCCGCGGCCGCGCGCGTCCGAGTTGACGCCGAAGACCGTCGAACGCTCGCCGTTCGCCAGTTCGAACGGGTTGCCCTCGACCGGACGCGTGCCGCCGTTGAGCGTGTCGAAGACATGCACCAGCTGGGGTTGGCCTGTGAGGTTGACGACGGTGATCTTGAGTTGGGGCATCCCGGGAATTCTGCCCGAGGCGATGCGGCGTCAAAGACTGGATAAAAAAACAGTACTTTGTTATTCTGGGCGCATGGAACGAGATGACTGGATTGCAGTCTGTGCCCACCAGCTGCAGCGCCAATGGCGCACCGTGGACCCTGATCAGCTCGACGAGGTGGCGGCCGATCTGTGGCGCGACCCGCGCCTGCGCGCCATGGCGCCAGCGGAGGCCGCCGTGGCGTGGCTCGCGCCTGTCGCGCACCCGCCGCGCCGGCCCGAGGTCGCCGAACGGCGTATGGGCGAGCGCTGAGCCCGATGGGAGAATTCCTCATGGACAAGCTCAGTGACGATCAACTGGCTGCGTTGGCCTTCGCGTGGCGGCGGCGGTCGCTGCAGGGCGAGCCGCGCGCCGGCGCGGTCGCGCACCGGATGGAAAAGGAACTCCAGCGGCGCTTCGGCGCGCCGTCCACCGTGGCGGCCGGGCTGGACGCCGTGCCGTGCTCGCGGGCGCGGCCCTGGTGGCGGCTCTGGTAGCGCCGGACCGCGGGCGTCGGGCGGTACATTGCGGACATGTGCAGCCACTACCAAGCAGAAAAGCGCCGCAAGCAGATCGAGAAGCACTTCGGCATCCGACTGCCGCCGAGTTGGGAGCCGCCGCCCGGCGGCCTGCACATCTACCCGACCCAGCTGGCGCCCTTCATCCGGCGGCCGCGCGAGCGCGATTCGGGCGACGACGCGGTGCCGGCGATGGAGATCGTCGAAGGCCATTTCGGCTTGCTCCCGGGCTTCGCGAAAGACGTGAAATACGGCGTGCGAACCTACAACGCCCGCGTCGAGACCGTCGACCAGCTCGCCAGCTTCAAGCACGCCTGGGCCCAGGCGAGGCATTGCATCGTGCCCTGCGAGGCGATCTACGAGCCCGACTGGCGCACTGGGACCCATGTCCCGACCCGTTTCACGGCCGCCAACGACGAAACCCTGGGCGTCGCCGGCCTCTGGGCGCCATGGAAGGACCCGGCCACGGGAAAGTGGGCCGACAGCTTCACGATGCTGACGATCAATGCCGACACGCACCCGATGTTCAAGGAGATGCACCGGCCCGATCCGGCGCGGCCGCTGCACGCGCAGGACAAGCGCATGGTGGTGATCCTGCCGGAAGCCCAGTACGAGGCCTGGCTGGACGCACCGGCGCAGCGCTCGATGGATTTCATGAACCAGTTCCCGGCCGAGCGGTTGGCGATGGTCGCCGAAGCACTGCCGCCGGCGCAGGCGAAGCCGAGGCCGGCGCGAGCGGCTCCGGAGCCGCCGCCGCAGTCGTCGCTCTTTTGAGTCGGCCATGGGCGCGCGACTGCCCGGGCAATCGACGTGTTAAGGTGCAGGTCGGCGTCACGGCCGGTGGAGATGCGCAAACCGCGCGTCTCTTGAGTCGTACGCAGCGGGCCTCTTGCGAGCCCGCCCGCGCTTCGGGCCTTACGGCCGGGGCCCACTTCCATCCACTTCCGATCCTTGACCGCATGGTTGAACGCCGCGCGCATCAGGCCGAGCGCCAGGTTCACCGTTGCGCGAACCCGGATGTTCAGGCTGCGCGCGATCCATTCATTGATATCGTGCGTCAGAATGTCGGAATGCCTCTCGCTCGCGGGAGGCGCCTTGCATCACTTCATGAGACGAAGCCCGTTCCACTTGCCTGAATCCGTGTCCTTGGCCACCGCCACCCCGTGCGGCGCGCGAACCATGGCGTGGAGCGAAGGGCTGCGGGTTTCGAAAGGCGTCGTCGGATGTGGTGCTGCGGGCGAAGAGGGCCGTTTTTTGGCCGTGCGTGCGCTGGAAACAAAAAACCCCGGCGAGTCGAAGACTGGCCGGGGTTCTTGTGCTATCGCTATGGTGCCCAGAAGAGGACTCGAACCTCCACGATGTTACTCGCTAGTACCTGAAACTAGTGCGTCTACCAATTCCGCCATCTGGGCCCACATGCTGCTTGGAATGAATCCTTGCAGCAGGTTTTGAATTTCAGGAACGAAGGAGATCATATCAAAAATATTGGCCATTCCGGCGCCTTGCTGGATGAAATTGAAGGAACCGTCCAAGGACATCGCGACGGGCACGGTTTCGTACAACGCGATGACGGCGATGCCGACATCTATCTGCCCCCCAACGAAATGCGCGCGGTGCTGCACAAGGACCGCGTCAAGGCGCGGATCGTGCGTCAGGACCGGCGCGGCCGTCCCGAGGGGCGCGTGGTCGAAATCATCGAACGGCCCGAGCAGCCGATCATCGGGCGCCTGTTGCATGAAGGCGGCGTCTGGCTGGTCGCGCCAGAAGACAAGCGCTACGGTCAGGACGTCCTGATTCCGAAGGGCGCGACCGGCACCGCGAAGGTCGGTCAAGTGGTCGTGGTGCAGCTCACCGAGCCGCCCGCGCTGTTCGGCCAGCCGGTCGGCAGAGTCAAGGAAGTGCTCGGCGAGATCGACGACCCGGGCATGGAGATCGAGATCGCGGTGCGCAAGTACGGCGTGCCGCATGAGTTCTCCGAGGCCTGCCTGGCCGAAGCGAAGGCGATTCCCGACAAGGTGCGCCCGGCCGACAAGCACGGCCGCATCGACCTCACCGACGTGCCGCTGGTCACCATCGACGGCGAGGACGCGCGCGACTTCGACGATGCCGTGTATTGCGAGCCGGCCAAGGTCGGCCGCGGCAAGGGCTGGCGCCTGCTGGTCGCGATCGCCGACGTCAGCGCCTATGTGCAGACCGGATCGGCGATCGACATCGATGCCTACGACCGCGCGACCAGCGTCTACTTCCCGCGCCGCGTGATTCCGATGCTGCCCGAGAAGCTGTCGAACGGCCTGTGCTCGCTCAACCCCGAAGTCGAGCGTCTTTGCATGGTGTGCGACATGCTCGTGGCGGCCGACGGCGAGATCTATGCCTACCAGTTCTACCCGGCCGTGATGTGGAGCCATGCGCGCTTCACCTACACCGAGGTGGCGGCAATCCTCGGCAACACGCGCGGGCCGGAGGCCCTGAAGCGCAAGGAGCGCGTCAAGGACCTGCTGAACCTGCACGACGTCTATCGCGCGCTGCTGAAGCAGCGCGGCAAGCGTGGCGCGGTCGACTTCGAGACCACCGAGACGCAGATCATCTGCGACGACGCCGGCCGCATCGAGAAGATCGTGCCGCGCACGCGCAACGAGGCGCACCGGCTGATCGAGGAAGCCATGCTGGCTGCCAACGTCTGCAGCGCCGACTTCATCGCCGAGGGCAAGCATCCGGGCCTCTACCGCGTGCACGAGGGCCCGACGCCCGAGAAGAAGGAAATCCTGCGCGGCTACCTGAAGGCCATGGGCGTGGGCCTGTCGATCACCGACGACCCGAAGCCGGGCGAGTTCCAGGCGATCGCCGAGGCGACCAAGGACCGGCCCGACTCGCAGCAGATCCACACGATGCTGCTGCGCTCGATGCAGCAGGCCATCTACACGCCGATCAACAGCGGCCACTTCGGCCTGGCCTACGAGGCCTACACCCACTTCACGAGCCCGATCCGCCGCTATCCCGACCTGCTGGTGCATCGCGTGATCAAGGCGATCCTCGGCAAGACCAAGTACCAGCTGCCGATGCTGCCGACGCCGGGCGAGGCGCATGCCAAGCTGGCGAAGCGGCTGGCCTCGCGCGTGAAGGCGCCCACCAGCAAGCCGCAGAAGGCGACCGTCGCACCGACCAAGGAGACGCTGGCCTGGGAGGCCGCGGGCCTGCATTGCAGCGCCAACGAACGGCGCGCCGACGAAGCCAGCCGCGACGTCGAGGCCTGGCTCAAGTGCAAGTACATGCGCGAGCACCTGGGCGAGGAGTACGGCGGCGTGGTCACGGCCGCGACCACCTTCGGCATCTTCGTCACGCTCGACGCCATGTATGTCGAAGGCCTGGTGCACATCACCGAGCTCGGCGGCGAATACTTCAAGTTCGACGAGCACCGCCAGGAACTGCGCGGCGAGCGCACCGGCATCCGCTATGCGATCGGCACCCGGGTGCGGGTGCAGGTGAGCCGGGTCGACCTCGATGGCCGCAAGATCGATTTCCGCCTGATGCGCGAAGGCGAGGAGCTGACCGCGCGCGCCATGAAGGACAAGGGCGCATCCACCGGCGGCGTGCCGGCCAAGGCCTCGACCAAGCGCTCGCGCAGCAAGGCCGAGGCACCCTCCGAGCGGGGTGAACGCGCGGAGCGCGGCGATCGGTCCGAGCGGGTGGAGCACGTCGCTGCGGCGGCGCCACAATCCGCGATGCAGGCATTCAGAACCGCCGTCAAGAAGGCGGCCAACAAGATGAAGGGGCGCAAGCCGCGCCGCTGAAACAAGGAGCACACGAATGAGTGGAGACAAGACAAGCCGCATCGCGGTCGTCACGGGCGCCGGCAGCGGCATCGGGCGGGCGGCCGCGCTGGCCCTGCTGGCCGATGGCTGGAGCGTGGTGCTGGCCGGCCGCCGGCCGGAGCCGCTGGAGCAGGTCGCCAAGGAATCGGGCGCCGGCGACAGGGCCCTTGCGGTGCCCACCGACGTCGCCGATGCGGCTTCGGTCAAGGCGCTGTTCGACGCGGCCGTCGAACGCTTCGGGCGCGTCGACCTGCTGTTCAACAACGCCGGCGTCGGCAACCCGCCGGGGCCGTTCGAGGACTGGACGCCCGAGCAGTGGCAGGGCGTGGTCGACATCAACCTGACAGGCATGTTCTTCTGCATCCAGCAGGCCTTCCGCACCATGAAGGCGCAGACGCCGCGCGGCGGCCGCATCATCAACAACGGCTCGATCTCGGCCACCACGCCGCGGCCCAACTCGATCGCCTACACGGCGACCAAGCACGCCGTGAAGGGGCTGACCAAGACCGCTTCGCTGGACGGTCGCAAGTACGACATCGCGGTCGGCCAGGTCGACGTCGGCAACGCGATGACCGAACTGGCCGCCCGGATGACCAAGGGCGTGCCGCAAGCCAGCGGCGAGATCGCGATCGAGCCCGTGATCGATGTCGCCATCGTCGGGCAATCGGTGCTCTACATGGCCAACCTGCCGCTGGAAGCCAACGTGTTGTTCCACACCATCATGGCGACCAAGATGCCTTTCGTCGGGCGAGGCTAGCGCGAGGGCAGGCCACCGGCCGCCAGCGCCCCGGCGGTGAGCGGGATGCCGGCGGGCCAGCGGTCGGCCAGATCGCCGTGCGTCCAGACGGCTTCGCAGGCCGCGGCCTGCGCCGGCCGGCCGGCCGCCAGCCGGGCGCCGACCATGCCCGCCAGCACGTCGCCGGTGCCGGCCGTGGCGAGCCGCGCGTTGCCGCTGTGATTGATCACCGGCAGTTCGCCGGCTGCGGCGACGACCGTGCCGGAGCCTTTCAGTACCACCACCGCGCCGAAGCGCGCCGTCAGCTGCGAGGCCGCGCCGAGGCGGTCGGCCTGGACCTTCGCGGTGCTCGTGCCGAGCAGGCGCGCCGCCTCGAGCGGATGCGGGGTCATGACCGTCGCCCGGCCGGCCTGTTGCCGGGCCAGCAGCTGCGCCTGCAGGCCGGCGTCGCCGGCCACGGCGTTGAGGGCGTCCGCATCGAGCACCAGCGTGCCCGCCTCGGCGAGCACGCGCGGCAGCACGGCGGCGACCGGGCTGCCGCCGCCGCAGCCGCAGACCACCGTCATCGGACCCAGGTCCAGCGCTTCGGGGCGGCGGAACATCAGCTCGGGCCGCAGCGGGTCGATCGGCGCGATGCTGCCGTCCAGGGCGGCGACGAAGACCCGCCCGGCGCCGGCCGAGAGCGCGGCCGTGGCCGCCAGCAGGGCGGCGCCGGCCATGCCGGGCGCACCGCCGACGATCGCGACATCGCCGTAGCTGCCCTTGTGAGAGGACTGCCGCCGGACGGTGGCCTGCGTCGCCCCGGGCAGCCGCGCCACCGGCGCTTCGGCACCCGGGGGCAGCCCCAGGTCGTCGAACCAGACCTCGCCAGCGGCATCGCGCCCTTGCGCGGTGAAGAGGCCGGGCTTCAAGGTCAACAGGCTCAGGCAGAGTCGACGAGGTGACATCGACGCTGGCGCCGGGGGCGGAAATTCGAACGACAGGACGCCGGAGTCGGTGTCCAGGCCCGAGGGCGTGTCCACGCACAGCACCGGCACGGGGCCGGCGTGCATGCGCTGCAGCCATTCGAGCATCCGGCCTTCGGGCGCCCGGGCGGCGCCGATGCCCAGCAGGGCGTCGATCGCCAGCTCGCAGTGCGGCGGCGGCGTTTCGGCGAAGACGACACCGGCGTTGCGCGCGCGCTGCAGCGACGCGCGGGCATCGGCCGGCCGCCGCGCGTCGTCGCCGATGCAGCTGACGACCGGCGCGAAACCGCGCGCGCGCAGTTGCGCCGCGGCCTCGAAGCCGTCGCCGCCGTTGTTGCCCGGGCCGCAGGCGATCCAGATCGTGCGTGCCTGCGGCGCAATGGCCATGGCGAGGCGCGCCACCGCCAGGCCGGCGCGCTGCATCAAGGTGTGGGGCGGCAGGGCGGCCGCGGCCGCCTGCTCGATCCGCCGCGTGGCGGCGATGTCGAACAGGTCGGCGACGCTGGCGGAGTCGATGCGGTGCATGGCGAGCCTCAGTGTTGCAGCAAACGCTCGATGCCGAGCCCTTCGAGGTCGATGCCGGGATCCTGGCCGGCGATGAGGTCGGCCAGCACCCGCGCACTGCCGCAGGACAGCGCCCAGCCGCTCGAGCCATGGCCGAGGTTGAGCCAGACGCCGGGCACTCCGCTGGCGCCGAGGATCGGCGGGCCGTCCGGCAGCATCGGGCGTGCACCTTTCCACTGCTGGACGCCGGAGCGCAGCGTCACCGCGCCCGGGAACCAGTCCTGCAGTACCTTGTAGAGCGTCTGGAGCGAGGCCGGATTCAGCTTGGCCCTGGAACCGCCGAGCTCGGCGCTCCCGGCCACCCGCACGCGCAGTCCGAGCCGCGAGATCGCCACCTTGTAGCGCTCGTCCATCACGGCGCTGCGCGGCGCGTTGAGCGGCTCGCGGATCTGGGCACTGACCGAATGGCCGTACACCGGCGCCAGCGGGATGCGCAAGCCCAGCGGCTTCAGCAGCGCGGCCGAGTCGACCCCGGCGCAGACCACCACGGCGTCGAAGCGATGCGCCTCGGAACCCGCCGCCAGCGACAGCGAGGTCGGGGCCGACCGGTTCATCGGCGCCAGGTCGCAATTGAAATGGAACTGGGCGCCGAGCGCCTCGGCCTCCCACTTGAGCAGCAGGGCGAACTGCCGGCAGTTGGCGACTTCGTCGTCCGGCAGGTGGATCGCGCCGGCCAGCGCAGTGTCCGTGCTGAGCGCCGGCTCGATCTTGCGGGCCTCGTCGGCGTCGAGCTCGCGGAAGCTGGTGCCCGCGGCCCGCAGCACGTCGAGTCCGGCCTGCACCAGTTTTTTCTCGCGCTTGGAGCGCAGCAGCACCATGTAGCCGTCGCTGCGCTCGTACTCGAGTTCGCAGGCCTCGGTGATCGCGTGCAGGCGATTGCGGCTGTAGAAGGCCAGGCGCTGCATCCGCGAGCGGTTGGCCAGGTAGGTCTCGAGCTTGCAGGCGCGCTGCCAGCGCGCCATGAAGCCGAGGTCCCGGGACGACAGGGGCCAGCGCAGCTTGATCGCGCCATGCGTGGACAGCAGCGAGCGCAGCACCTTGCCGCGCATGCCCGGGCCGGCCCAGGGGGTGACATAGCCGGGCGCCACCACGCCCGCGTTGGCGAAGCTCGATTCCTCGGCGGCGGCGCCGCGGCGCTCGAAGACGGCCACCTCGTGGCCGTCCGAGGCCAGCTCCCATGCTGTGGTGACGCCGATGATCCCGGCTCCCACGATCGCGATTTTCATTCGTTTCTTTGGCGGTGAAATTGTGGGTCGGCGCTTCCTCCAGAAGCCACGCCGACCCTGCCGACTTTATAGCGCCCGCTCGACCTGCCGGGCGACGGCGAGCACGGCGTCGTCGTGCAGGGCCGCATGCCACAGCATCAGGCCCACCGGCAACTCGTCCGCGGCCTGGCAAGGCAGCGAAATGGCGCAGCCGTCGAGCATGTTGACCACCGAGGGGTTGCGCAGCAGCAAGGCGTTCAGGCGGAAGAACGCGTCGTCGCGCGCCTCGCCGGGCGCGACCTCGGCGATCGGCGGCGCCGTGACCGGCACGGTGGGCGACAGCACGGCGTCAAAAGGCGAGAGCGCGCGCTCCATGCGGCCGATCCATTCGTGCCGGGCCCGGACCAGGTCGAGGTACTCGTAGGCCTTCATCGTCGCGCCCTGCAGGATCCGCCGCGCCACGCGCGGGTCGTAGCCGGCGCCGCTGCGCTCCAGCAGCAGGCGGTGCCAGGCGTAGGCCTCTGCGGGCGAGAAGCCGCCGGTGGCATTGATCGCCGGCAGGTCGGCCAGCGCCGGAAGGTCGATCTCCTCGATTCGGGCGCCGGCCGTGGCGAGGCGGCCCAGGCTTCGTTCGAAGGCCTTGGCGACCACGGGGTCGAGGCCGTCCTGGAACAGGGAACGTGACACGGCCAGGCGGTAGGCGGCCAGCGGCGCGGCGCCCGGCGTCACGCGGCGTGCTGCGAGGATTTCGTGCGCCGTGACCGCATCCCGCACCGAGCGCGTCATGGCGCAGACGGTGTCGAGCGTGGTCGACAGGGGCAGGGCGCCCTGCGTCGGCACCAGCCGGGCGGTGCTCTTGAAGCCGACAATGCCGTTGAGCGCCGCCGGGATCCGGATCGAGCCCCCGGTATCGGAACCGAGTCCGACGAAGGCCGCGCCGCTGGCCACCGAGATTGCGGCGCCGGACGAGGAGCCACCCGGGATCCGCGCCGTGGCGGGATCGCAGACGTTGGCTGGCGTGCCGTGGTGCGGGTTGATGCCGACGCCCGAGAAGGCGAACTCGGTCATGTTGGTGCGGCCCAGCAGGGCGCCGCCGGCGGCCCGCAGGCGCGCCACGGCGACCGCGTCGGCGCGGGCGGCCGGCGAATGGGCCAGCACCACCGACCCGGCCGGCGTGGGCTGCCCGGCAACGTCGAACAGGTCCTTGACCGAGAAAGCCAGCCCGGCGAGCGGTTGGCTCGGACGGGCCGCCACGGCTTCCCGGGCGGCTTCCTCCGACAGGAGGCGCGTGAAGGCATGAGCGCAGGCCGGAGCGGCGGCGGCGGCCAGGCTGTGCGCCATTTCGGTGCGTGCGTCCGAAGAGTTCGTCAGCAGGGCGAGGCGGGTGGCGTGCAGGTCTGGGCGCATGGAGAGAGGGCGGGAAAGGGTTGGAAGAGGGGGGTGCGAGGGGCGCGGCGTGCTATACTCCTTGGGTTTCGCCCACTGGCCGCTAAGGTTTGCCAAGGCTTGCCCAAGCGAGACGTATCCGCAAACCAGCCCAATCAAGGTGTTGTGAGGCTTTCCCGAATGGAAAGACGCGCAAAACGGGCTGGATTTTAGACCCAACCTTTGGAGTTATTCCTATGTCGACCACCATGCGCGAAATGCTGGAAGCCGGTGTCCATTTCGGTCACCAGACCCGCTTCTGGAACCCCAAGATGGCCCCGTACATCTTCGGCCATCGCAACAAGATCCACATCATCAACCTGGAAAAGTCGCTTCCGATGTTCCAGGATGCGATGAAGTACGCCAAGCAGCTCACCGCCAACCGCGGCACCATCCTGATGGTCGGCACCAAGCGCCAGGCCCGCGAAATCGTGGCTGCCGAAGCCCGTCGCGCCGGCGTGCCCTTCGTCGACACCCGCTGGCTCGGCGGCATGCTGACCAACTTCAAGACCGTCAAGACCTCGATCAAGCGCCTGAAGGACATGAAGGCCCAGCAGGAAGCCGGCCTCGACAGCCTGAGCAAGAAAGAGCAGCTGACCTTCTCGCGCGAGATCGCCAAGCTCGAAAAGGACATCGGCGGCATCCAGGACATGACCGCGCTGCCCGACGCCATCTTCGTGATCGACGTGGGCTTCCACAAGATCGCCGTCGCCGAAGCCAAGAAGCTCGGCATCCCGCTGATCGGCGTGGTCGACTCGAACCACTCGCCTGAAGGCATCGACTACGTGATCCCGGGCAACGACGACTCGTCGAAGGCCGTCACGCTGTACGCCCGCGGCATCGCCGACGCCATCATCGAAGGCCGCAACAGCGGCGTGAACGACGTGGTCAAGGCCGTGGCTGAAGGCAGCGGCGACGAATTCGTCGAAGTCGAAGAGGGCGCTTCGGCCTGATTCGAGCTCGCTCGAGCCTGAAGAAGGGGCTTGTCGCCCCTTTTTTTTAATCTGATTTTCGCGGCCGCCCCCGGGGCGCCCGCCACTGACAAACCGAACGGAGAACACTCATGGCAACGATCACCGCAAGCATGGTTGGCGAACTGCGCGCAAAAACCGACGCCCCGATGATGGAGTGCAAGAAGGCCCTGACCGAGGCCGACGGCAACATGGACAAGGCCGAAGAGCTGCTGCGCATCAAGCTCGGCAACAAGGCTGGCAAGGCCTCGGGCCGCATCACGGCCGAAGGCGTGGTCACGGCCTTCGTCGACGGCGACGCCGGCGCGATGATCGAGATCAACTGCGAGACCGACTTCGTCACCAAGAACGACAGCTTCCTCGCGATGGCCAACGCCGCCGCCATGCTGGTCGCCAAGAACAACCCGGCCGACCTGGCCGCGCTGGGCGCCCTGGCCTACGAGCAGGACGGCTTCGGCCCCACGCTCGAAGACGTGCGCAAGGGCCTGATCGGCAAGATCGGCGAGAACATGAGCTTCCGCCGCTTCAAGCGCTTCGCCGGCAACGGCAAGCTCGCGTCTTACCTGCACGGCACGCGCATCGGCGTGATGGTCGAGTTCGAAGGCGACGACACCTCGGCCAAGGACGTCGCGATGCACATCGCCGCCATGAAGCCGGTCGCGATCTCGGCCTCGGACGTGCCCGCCGACCTGATCGAAAAGGAACGCGCGGTTGCCGCCGGCAAGGCCGAGGAAGACCGCAAGGTCGCCGAAGCCGCCGGCAAGCAGCCGCAGCCGGCCGACATCGTCGCCAAGCGCATCGAAGGCGGCGTGCAGAAGTACCTCAAGGAGGTCTCGCTGCACAACCAGCCTTTCGTCAAGAACGACAAGCAGACCGTCGAGCAGATGCTCAAGGCCGCCAGCACCTCGATCAAGGGCTTCACGCTCTACGTCGTCGGCGAAGGCATCGAGAAGAAGGTCGACGACTTCGCGGCCGAAGTGGCTGCGCAGGTCGCGGCCGCCAAGGCTGCGGCCTGAGTCACGCCGCAGGGCGGCAGCGCCCGTGACGCGCTGCCGCTTTTTCACAGTCACGTCTTACACTCGCCCCCGCCAACTCCAAAGGATCCATCCATGTCAGAAGCTCGCCCGGCCCACAAGCGAATCTTGTTGAAGCTGTCGGGCGAGGCGCTGATGGGTGACGACGCCTTCGGCATCAACCGCGCGACCATCGTGCGCATGGTGGGCGAGGTGGCCGAGGTCGTGAACATGGGCGTCGAGGTGGCGGTCGTGATCGGCGGTGGCAACATCTTCCGCGGCGTCGCCGGCGGCTCCGTGGGCATGGACCGCGCCACGGCCGACTACATGGGCATGCTGGCCACGGTCATGAACGCGCTGGCGCTGGCCGACGCCATGAACAAGCAGGGCCTGATCGCCCGCGTGATGTCGGCCATCGCGATCGAGCAGGTGGTCGAGCCCTACGTGCGTCCCAAGGCCTTGCAGTACCTCGAAGAGGGCAAGGTCGTGATCTTCGCGGCCGGCACCGGCAACCCCTTCTTCACGACCGACACCGCCGCTGCGCTGCGCGGCGCCGAGATCGGCGCCGAGCTGGTGCTGAAGGCGACCAAGGTCGACGGCGTCTACACCGCCGACCCCAAGAAGGACCCGGAAGCGACGCGCTACACCAACCTGAGCTTCGACGAAGCCATCGCACAAAACCTCGGCATCATGGACGCTACGGCTTTCGCGCTGTGCCGCGACCAGAACCTGCCGATCAAGGTGTTCTCGATCTTCAAGAACGGCGCCCTCAAGCGCGTCGTGATGGGCGAGGACGAAGGTACCCTCGTGCACGCTTGAGGAAAATGAATCCATGACCACCACCATTGCAGAAATCCGCAGCGCGACCGACGCCAAGATGAACCAGTCGCTCGCCGCCTTCCAGAACAACCTGACCAAGATCCGCACCGGCCGTGCCAACCCGGCGCTGCTGGACTCGATCCATGTCGACTACTACGGCTCCGCCGTGCCGCTGTCGCAGGTGGCGAACGTGTCGCTGCTCGATTCCCGCACGATCAGCGTCCAGCCCTGGGAGAAGGGCATGGGCGCCAAGATCGAGAAGGCCATCCGCGAAAGCGACCTGGGCCTGAACCCGGCGTCGATGGGCGACCTGATCCGCGTGCCGCTGCCGCCGATGAGCGAAGAGCGCCGCAAGGAAATGACCAAGCTGGTTCGCAACGAAGGCGAGGGCGCCAAGATCGCGACCCGCAATCTGCGCCGCGACGCCAACGACGCGATCAAGAAGCTGGTCAAGGACAAGCTGGCCTCGGAAGACGACCAGAAACGCGCCGAGACCGAGATCCAGAAGGTCACCGACCGCCACATCGCGGAAATCGACCGCCTGGTAACGGCCAAAGAAGCCGAGATCATGGCCGTCTAGGATGATGCCCCCACGCTCATCACTTCGTGTATCGCTGCCCCCCGAGGGGGCGCTCAGAGCCCTTCGGGCGGCCGGGCGGGCTCTGACATGAAAAAGATCGCACCAGCGGTTCCCCATCACATCGCCATCGTCATGGATGGCAATGGCCGCTGGGCGACGCGCCGCTTCCTGCCCCGGGTGGCGGGGCACAAGCAGGGTGTCGAGTCCCTGCGGCGCTGCGTCAAGGCCTGCGTGGCACGCGACGTCCGGGTGCTGACCGTGTTCGCCTTCTCGTCCGAGAACTGGAACCGGCCGGTCGAGGAGGTGTCGGGCCTGATGGACCTCATGGTCGGCGCCCTGGGCCGCGAGGTGCCGAAGCTGAGCCAGGACGGGGTGCGGCTGCACTTCATCGGCGAGCGCGGCGGGCTGTCCGACAAGATGATCGCGGGCCTGGTCCAGGCCGAGACGGCGACCGCACACAACACCCGGCTGGTGCTCAACGTCTGCTTCAACTATGGCGGCCGCTGGGATATCGCCCGCGCCGCGGCCCAGTTGGCGGCCCGCGGCGAGCCTCTGACCGAGGCCAACCTCGACGCCGCCATGGCGCTCGCCCACGTGCCCGACCCCGACCTGTTCATCCGCACCGGCGGCGAGCAGCGGCTGTCGAACTTCCTGCTCTGGCAGAGCGCCTACGCCGAGCTGTACTTCAGCGACAAGCTGTGGCCCGAGTTCGACGAGGCGGCGCTGGACGACGCCATCGCCGCCTTCCAGCGCCGGGAGCGCCGCTACGGACAGACCTCCGAGCAGCTCGGCGCGGCCGGCTCGCGCGACCAGCAGGCCGCCTGAGCGCATGCTCAAACAACGCATCATCACGGCGATCGTCCTGCTGGCGATCCTGCTGCCCGCGCTCTTCTACCCCTCGTACGTGCCCTTCGCCTGCGTGATGCTGGTGCTGATCGGCGCCGCCGCCTGGGAGTGGGGCCGCCTCAACGACTACGGCCCGCGCATGTCGCTGTTCCTCGGTGCCGAGATGGTGCTGCTGTGCGGGCTGTCCTGGTGGCTGGGCCTGCTGCAGGGCTCGCTCCTCGGCGTCTGGATCGTCGCCAGCGCGGCCTGGGTGCTCGGCGGCGCCGCGCTGCTGCGCGTGGCGGTGCCGGGATGGCCGCGGGTGCCCCGGGGCTTGCGCCTGGTCGGCGGATTGCTGGCGCTCTGGGTCGCCTGGCTGGCCGCGGTGCAGGCCCGCATGGTCGGCATCAACTTCCTGCTCTCGATCCTGGTGCTGGTCTGGGTCGCCGACGTCTTCGCCTATTTCACCGGCCGCGCCTTCGGACTCAAGTTCACCCGCAGCAAGCTGGCCCCGACCATCAGTCCAGGCAAGAGCTGGGAGGGTGTCTGGGGCGGCATGGCCGGCGTGGTCGTGCTCGCGCTGGCCTGGGCCTGGAGCGACTCCGCCGCCCAGGCCGGCGTCGCCAGCCTCTACACCAGGCTGGCCGAGCGCGGCTGGTGGCTGCTGCTGATCGGGGCCGTCTTCATGGCGGCCATGAGCGTGGTCGGCGACCTGGTCGAGTCGCTGATCAAGCGCAGCGCGGGCGCCAAGGACAGCAGCGCCTTGCTGCCCGGCCACGGCGGCGTCCTCGACCGGATCGACGCGTTGTTGCCGACGCTGCCGATCGCCATGATGTTGGCCTTCCTATGAATTCAGTCAAACAACGCGTCACGGTGCTCGGTTCGACCGGCTCCGTCGGCGTCAGCACGCTCGACGTGATCGCGCGCCATCCCGGGCGCTTCGAGGTCTTCGCCTTGTCGGCGGCCACCAAGGTGGACGAACTGCTGGCCCAGTGCGTGCGCTTCTCGCCGCAGTTCGCGGTGATGGCGAGCGCGCCGCACGCCGCGCTGCTGGCCGAGAAGATCCGCCACAGCGGCTTGCCGACCCGGGTGCTGAGCGGCGCGGCCGCGATCGAGGAGATCGCCGCGCACCCGCAGACCGATGCCGTCATGGCCGCCATCGTCGGCGCCGCGGGACTCGGGCCCTGCCTGGCGGCCGCGCGGGCCGGCAAGCGGCTGCTGCTCGCCAACAAGGAGGCGCTGGTGGTCGGCGGCGAGCTGTTCATGCGCACGGTGCACGAGGGCGGCGCCACGCTGCTGCCGATCGACAGCGAGCATTCGGCGATCTTCCAGTGCCTGCCCGAGGACCGCGCCACCTGGGCCGAACGGGTCGACCACGTGCTGCTGACCGCATCGGGCGGACCGTTCCGGCAGCGCGATCCGCGCACGCTGGCCGAGATCACGCCCGAGCAGGCCTGCGCGCATCCGAATTTCTCGATGGGTCGCAAGATCTCGGTCGACTCGGCCACCATGATGAACAAGGCGCTCGAGGTGATCGAGGCCCGCTGGCTGTTCGACCTGACGCCCGAGCAGGTCAAGGTGGTCATCCACCCGCAGCAGATCATCCACTCGATGGTGCAGTTTCAGGATTCGTCGGTGATCGCGCAACTCGGCACGCCCGACATGCGGGTCCCGATCGCCTGCGGCCTGGCGTGGCCGGAGCGCATCGAGAGCGGTGCCGGCAAGCTGGACTTCGCGTCGCTGGCGGCCCTGACCTTCGAAGCCGCCGACGAGGCGCGCTTTCCCGGGCTGCACCTGGCATGGCATGCACTTCGCGCCGCCCCGGGCACCACGGCGGTGCTGAACGCCGCCAATGAAATCGCGGTCGAGGCCTTTCTCGAGCGCCGGCTGCGCTTCGACCGGATTCATGCGGTCAACCTGGAAACTTTGGAGCGCGTGCGGCCCTCCAAGCTCTCGTCGCTCGGGGATCTGCTGGCCCTCGACGCCAGTGCCCGGGACGCAGCCCGTGCCACGGCGCTTCGTTTCGCGACCTGACCCACCAACCCGGGGAACCCGATGCTCACAGTCGTTGCCTTCATCGTCGCCCTCGGCCTGCTCATCGCCGTGCACGAGTACGGCCACTATCGGGTCGCGGTGGCCTGCGGCGTCAAGGTGCTGCGCTTCTCGGTCGGGTTCGGCAAGACGCTTTATCGCTGGCAGCCCAAGCGCCAGCATCCGGGCCAGACCACCGAGTTCGTCATCGGCGCCTTCCCCCTGGGCGGCTACGTGAAGATGCTCGACGAACGCGAGGGCCCGGTGCCGGCCGAGGAGCGCCACCGCGCCTTCAACACCCAGCCATTGCGCTCGCGGGCCGCCATCGTGGCGGCCGGACCGATCGCCAACCTGCTGCTGGCGGTCGTGCTCTACACGCTGGTCAACTGGATCGGCGTTCAGGAACCGGCCGCGACCCTGGCCCGGCCGGTCGCCGCATCGCTGGCCGAACAGGCCGGGCTGAAAGGCGGCGAACACATCGCGCGGGCGGGCTTCGACGGCGAGCTCGACGCCGTCCAGTCCTTCGAAGACCTGCGCTGGCGCATGACTCGCGGCGCCCTCGATGGCCGCGACCTGACGCTCGAGATCGCGGGCGAGGGCGGGCGCCCGGCGCGCGAACTGGTGCTGCCTCTGAGCCGCATCGAGGCCAAGGATGCGGACGCCCAGATGTTCCGCAAGATCGGCCTCCTCACGCCGATGACACGCCCCGAGATCGGCGAGGTGATGCCCGGCAGCGCCGCCGAGCGCGCGGGACTGCGCAACGGCGACCTGGTGCGCCTGGTCGGCACGACGCCGATCGTCGATGGCCAGCAGCTGCGCGAGATCATTCGGACCTCGGTCGATGGCGGCCAGCCCCGCATGCAGACCTGGCAGGTCGAGCGCGGCGGGCAGTCGCTGCGCATCGATGTCACGCCCGAGCTGCGCGACGAACCCAGCGGCAAGATCGGCCGCATCGGTGCCTATGTCGGCGCGCCGCCCGCGATGGTGCTGGTGCGCCAGGGCGTGGTCGACGGCGTCTGGCGCGGCGTGGTCCGCACCTGGGAGGTGTCGGCGCTGACCGTGCGCATGATGGGCAAGATGGTCATCGGCGAGGCCTCGCTCAGGAATCTCAGCGGACCGCTCACGATCGCCGACTACGCCGGCAAGTCCGCCAGCCTCGGCTTGACGCAGTACATGGTGTTCCTGGCCCTGATCAGCGTGAGCCTGGGGGTGCTGAACCTCATGCCGCTGCCGGTCCTCGATGGTGGACACCTGATGTATTATCTTTGGGAGGGCCTGACCGGCAAGAGCGTCTCCGACGCCTGGATGGAAAGGTTTCAGCGCGGCGGTGTCGCGCTGCTGCTGGTCATGATGTCGATCGCACTCTTCAACGACGTCACGCGGCTCTTTGGTTAACTTTTCTGCCAGCCCTTTCCGGCCCTGGCGCAATTCACAGATGAACACAACAATCAGTCGCTTTCGCCTGCGCAGCGTTGCCGCGGTGGTGGCCAGCGCCCTGGCGGCCACGGCAGCCTGGGCGGTCGAGCCTTTCACCGTGCGCGACATTCGGGTCGAAGGCCTGCAGCGCGTCGAGCCGGGAACCATCTTCGCCTCGATGCCCTTGCGCGTGGGCGATACCTACAACGACGACCGCGGCTCGGCCGCGATCCGGGCGCTGTTCGACCTCGGGCTGTTCAAGGATGTGCGCATCGACATCAACGGCAACGTGCTGGTGGTGATCGTCGAGGAGCGGCCGACCATCGCCGACGTCGACTTCGTCGGCACCAAGGAATTCGACAAGGCGAACCTGCAGAAGGCCCTGCGCGAAGTCGGCCTGGCCGACGGCCGTCCCTACGACAAGGCGCTGGCCGACCGGGCCGAGCAGGAACTCAAGCGCCAGTACGTGAGCCGCAGCCTCTACAACGCCCAGGTCGTGACCACGGTCACGCCGATCGAGCGCAACCGCGTCAACCTGACCTTCACCGTGACCGAAGGCGAGCCCGCGCGAATCCGCGAAGTGCACATCGCCGGCAACAAGGACTTCAGCGAATCGACCCTGCTGAGCCTGTTCGACCAGGACAGCGGCGGCTGGCTCAGCTGGTACACCAAGTCGAACCAGTATTCGCGCGCCAAGCTCAATGCCGACCTCGAGACGCTGCGTTCGTACTACCTGTCGCGCGGCTACCTCGAGTTCCGCATCGACTCGACGCAGGTCGCGATCTCGCCCGACCGGCAAGACCTCTCGGTCACGGTCAACATCAGCGAAGGCGAGAAGTTCGTGGTCTCCGGCGTGAAGCTCGACGGCAACTACCTCGGCCGCGAGGAAGAGTTCAAGACCCTGGTCGCGATCAAGCCCGGCGAGCCGTACAACGCCGAGCAGGTCGCCCAGACCACGAAGGCCTTCTCCGACTACTTCGGCTCTTTCGGCTATGCCTTCGCCCGCGTGCAGGCCACGCCCGAGATCGATCGCACCACCAACCGGGTGGCCCTGACGCTCAAGGCCGAGCCCGAGCGCCGGGTCTACGTGCGCCGCGTGGCCGTGGGCGGCAACAACCGCACCCGCGACGAAGTGATCCGGCGCGAGTTCCGCCAATACGAGGCCTCCTGGTACGACGGCGACAAGATCAAGCTGTCGCGCGACCGGGTCGACCGGCTCGGCTACTTCACCGAAGTCACGGTCGACACCCAGGAAGTTCCGGGCGTGCCCGACCAGGTCGACCTGACGGTCAACGTGACCGAGAAGCCGACCGGCTCGCTGCAGCTGGGCGCCGGTTTCTCGAGTGCCGACAAGATCAGCCTGACCTTCGGCATTTCGCAGGAAAACGTGTTCGGCTCGGGCAACTATCTCGGTGTGCAGATCAACACCAGCAAGTACAACCGCACGCTGTCCCTGGTGACGACCGATCCCTACTTCACCAAGGAAGGGATCTCGCGCACCATCAGTCTCTACACCGCGACCACGCAGCCTTACTACGGCAACATCGACGGCAACTACAGGCTGACCACCGAGGGCGGGAACATCCGCTTCGGCGTGCCGTTCAGCGAACGCGACACGGTGTTCTTCGGCGCCGGCGTGGAGCGCTACCGCTTCGACCCGGGCACCTCGTTCGCCGGCTACGTGCCCTTTTCGTACCAGCAGTACTTCGGCTGCATCGCGCCGAACGGCCAGCTGGGCGTGCTGTATTGCGGCAACCCGACGGTCTCGGGGGTCCCGTTGTCGATCGGCTGGGCCCGCGACAATCGCGACAGCGCGCTGGTCCCGACCACCGGTGTGCTGCAGAGCGCCAACCTCGAGGTCGGCGTCGGGTCCGACATGAAGTACTACAAGGCCGGCTACAAGTACCAGCAGTACTTCCCGCTGAACAAGCAGTACACCTTCGCGATCAACGGCGACTTCGGCTACGCCGGCGCCTTCAGCGGCCAGCAGTTCCCGATCTTCAAGAACTACTACGCCGGTGGCCTGGGTTCGGTGCGCGGCTTCGAGCAGAACTCGCTCGGCCCGCGCGACATTCCGCTGTACGGCCAGACCGTGGGCGCGGCGCTGGGCGGCATCAAGAAGGCGATCTTCAATGCCGAACTGAGCACGCCGTTCCCGGGCGCCGGCAACGACCGCACCCTGCGCCTGTACGGCTTCATGGATGCCGGCAACGTGTTCGGCGACCGCACCCCCTGGTCGACCAACGCCCAATGGGATTCGATCAACAAGATCCGGGCCTCGGTGGGTCTGGGCATCAGCTGGATTTCGCCGCTCGGGCCGCTGCGCATCGCCTATGCCTTCCCGGTCGTCTACGAGAAGGGGGATGTCGCCCAGCAGATCCCGGAGGATAGAATTCAACGCCTGCAATTCCAGATCGGAACGACTTTCTAATGACTCCACTGCTTCGTGCCGCCGGTGCGCTGCTTGTTCCTGTCTTCATGGCGGCGGGGCTGCCGGCTGCCCATGCGCAGGAAACCTTCCGCATCGGATTCGTCAATCCTGACCGGGTGCTGCGCGAGGCGCAGCCGGCGAAAGCCGCCCAGGCCAAGCTCGAGGCCGAGTTCCTCAAGCGCGAAAAGGATCTGACGGCGCAGGGTGCGGCATTGAAGGCGGCCTCCGAGCAGTTCGAGCGCGAGGCTTCGACCTTGTCCGAGAGCCAGCGCGTGACCCGCCAGCGGCAGCTGGTCGACCAGGACCGCGACTTCCAGCGTCGCCGTCGCGAATTCCAGGAAGATCTGAACGCACGCAAGAACGAAGAGCTGCAGCAGGTCTACGAGCGCGCCAACCGTGTGGTCAAGCAGGTGGCCGAGGCCGAGAAGTACGACGCCATCCTCCAGGAGGCGATCTACATCAACCCCAAGCACGACATCACCGAAAAGGTGATCAAGGCGCTCAACGCCTCGAGCAACACGCCCACCAACACGTCGGCCAATGGGTCGACCCCGGCCGGCGGCAAGTAGCGCCGCGAAAACGGCGTGGCACTGCGGCTAGGCGCAATCGTCGAGGCCCTCGGAGGCGATCTCCAGGGCGATCCCGGGCTGCCGATCGAGCGGCTGTCGCCGCTGGCGACGGCCGAGGGCGATGCGATCGCCTTCCTGAGCCATCCCAAGTACCAGAAGGAACTCGCAGCCTCCCGGGCCGCCTGCGTGATCGTGGCCCCGGCGATGCGCGAAGCCGCCGCCGCGCGCGGCGCATTCATCGAGACGCCCGATCCCTATCTCTATTTCGCCCGCCTGACCCAGCTCTGGAAGAAGGCCCATGCCCGGCCCGAGGCCCAGCGCATCCACCCCAGTGCGGTGATCGACCCCGAAGCCGTCATCGACCCCAGCGCCCGGGTCGGCGCGCTGTGCGTGGTCGAGCGCGGGGCCCGCATCGGGGCCGATACGGTGCTCAAGTCCGGTGTCACCGTGAGCGAGGACTGCGTCATCGGCGCCCGCTGCCTGCTGCATCCGGGCGTGGTGATCGGCGCCGACGGCTTCGGACTCGCGCCCCATGAAGGGGCCTGGGTCAAGATCGAGCAACTGGGCGCAGTGCGCATCGGCGACGACGTCGAGATCGGCGCCAACACCTGCATCGATCGCGGCGCCCTCGGGGACACCGTGATCGAGGACGGCGTCAAGCTCGACAACCTGATCCAGATCGGCCACAACGTGCGCATCGGCAAGCACACCGCGATGGCCGGCTGCGCCGCGGTGGCGGGCAGCGCCACCATCGGCGCCCACTGCACCTTCGGCGGCCGGGCCGGCGTGCTCGGGCACCTGACGATCGCCGACCACGTGAACATCTCGTCGAACTCGCTGGTGACGCGCTCCATCCACAAGCCCGGCCACTACACCGGCGTGTTTCCCATCGACGACAATGCGACCTGGGAGAAAAACGCTGCCACGCTCAAGCAACTGCACAGTCTGCGGGAGCGCCTCAAGGCGCTGGAAAAAATGACGATGCAGGACAAGAAATCATGACGACGCTCGATATCCATCAAATCCTCAAGCTGCTGCCTCACCGATACCCGTTCCTCCTGGTGGACCGCGTGCTCGAGATGGAAAAGGGCAAGCGCATCACGGCACTCAAGAACGTGACCATGAACGAGCCCTTCTTCAACGGCCACTTCCCGCATCGCCCGGTGATGCCGGGGGTGCTGATGCTCGAGGCCATGGCACAGGCGGCGGCGCTGCTGTCCTTCCATTCGCTGGACATCGTGCCCGACGACAACACGGTCTACTACTTCGCCGCCATCGACGGCGCCCGTTTCAAGCGGCCGGTCGAGCCCGGCGACCAGCTCACGCTGGAGGTCGAGATCGAGCGCATGAAGGCCGGCATCTCCAAGTTCAAGGGGCGCGCGCTGGTCGGTGCCGAACTGGCCTGCGAAGCGACACTGATGTGCGCGATGCGCCAGATCAACTGATCCTGCCGGCATGACCCTGATTCATTCGACGGCGATCGTCGACCCGCAGGCCGAACTCGACCCGACGGTCAGTGTCGGTCCCTACGCCGTGATCGGCCCGCACGTTCGGGTCGACGCCGGCACCACGATCGGCGCGCACTGCGTGATCGAGGGCAGGACCACCATCGGCCGCGACAACCGGATCTTCCAGTTCGCATCGCTGGGCGCGGTGCCGCAAGACAAGAAATACGCCGGCGAACCCACGCGACTGGTCATCGGCGATCGCAACGTGATCCGCGAGTTCTGCACCTTCAACATCGGCGTGCCGGGGGCAGGCGGCGTCACGCGGGTGGGCAACGACAACTGGATCATGGCCTACACGCACATCGCGCATGACTGCCGTGTCGATGACCACACCACGCTCGCCAACAACACGACCCTGGCCGGCCACGTGCACCTCGCCGACTGGGTGACGGTGGGCGGGCTGACCGGCATCCACCAGTTCGTGTCGGTCGGTGCCCATGCGATGCTCGGTTTTGCCAGCGCGGTCACGCAGGACGTGCCGCCCTTCATGCTGGTCGACGGCAATCCGCTCGCCGTGCGCGGGTTCAACGTGGTCGGCTTGCGCCGCCGGGAGTTCTCGCCGGCCCGGATCGCGGCGGTCAAGCAGATGCACCGCCTGTTGTACCGGCAGGGCAAGACGCTCGACGAGGCGCGCGCCGCGATCGAGGCGCTGGCTGCCGAAACGCCCGAAGCGGCGCCCGACGTCGCGGTGATGAGCGAATTTCTCGCCGGCGCCACGCGCGGCATCGCGCGCTGAGCCGTCGCATGCCTGAAACGCAGCGGCAGTTTTCGCTGGTCGCCGGCGAGGCTTCGGGCGACCTGCTGGCGGGCCTGATGCTCGATGGCCTGCAGGCGCGCTGGCCCGCGATGAAGGCCGTCGGCATCGGCGGACCCCAGATGCTCTCGCGCGGTTTCGAAAGCTGGTGGCCGCAGGAGAAGCTCGCCGTCAGCGGCTACGTCGAAGTGCTGCGGCACTACGCCGAGATCGCCGGCATCCGGCGCCAGTTGCGGGGCCGGCTGCTGCGCGAGCGGCCCGAGATCTTCATCGGTGTCGACGCGCCCGATTTCAACCTCGATCTCGAAGCCGGCCTGCGCGAGCGCGGCATCAAGACCGCGCATTTCGTCTGTCCTTCGATCTGGGCCTGGCGGCCGGAGCGGGTCGTCAAGCTGCGCGCGGCCGCCGACCACGTGCTGTGCATCTTCCCGTTCGAGCCGGCCTTGCTCGAGCAGCACGGGATTGCCGCCACCTACGTGGGCCATCCGCTGGCCAAGGTGATCCCGATGACGCCCGATCGCGAGGCCGCGCGCAAGGCGCTCGGGCTCGACCCGGACGCCGAGGTGGTCGCCATCCTGCCCGGGAGCCGGCGCTCGGAAGTGCGCCAGCTGGCGCCCATGTTCTTCGCCGCCGCCGCCCTCATGCTGAAAGCGCGGCCCGGGCTGCGCTTCATCTGCCCGGTGTTGCCGAACCTGCGCCCGGAGATGGAGCAGATCCTGGCCGCCAGCGAACTGGCCGGCCGCGTGGCCCTGCTCGACCGCCAGTCCCATGCCGCGCTGGCGGCTTGCGACGCCACGCTGATCGCCAGCGGCACGGCGACCCTCGAGGCGGCGCTGTTCAAGCGCCCCATGGTGATCTCCTACCGCGTGAACTCGCTGACCTGGCGGCTGGTGATGCAGCGCAAGCAGCTGCAGCCGTGGGTCGGCCTGCCCAACATCCTCAGCGGCGAGTTCGTGGTGCCCGAGATTCTCCAGGACGCCGCCACGCCCGAGGCGCTGGCCGAGGCGACGCTGGACTGGCTGGCTTCACCGGACAAGGTTCACGCCTTGCAACAACGTTTTTGCGCGATGCATGCCGAATTGCTGCGCGATACGCCGACACTGTGCGCCGATGCGATCCAGAAAGTTCTTGCAGGCTGAGCAGGCGACGCTGGTCTGGGACGGTCCCGGCCTCATGGCCGGGGTCGACGAGGCCGGCCGAGGGCCGCTGGCCGGGCCGGTGGTGGCGGCGGCCGTCATCCTCGACGACCTGCGCCCGATCCGTGGCCTGGCCGATTCCAAGACGCTGACCGCCCGGCAGCGCGAGCGCCTGCACGACCAGATTCTGGCCAAGGCGCTGTGCTGCTCGGTCGCCCAGGCCAGCGTCGAGGAGATCGACACCCACAACATCCTGCAGGCGACGATGCTGGCGATGCGGCGCGCGGTCGAGGGGCTGCGGCTGAAGCCGGTCAAGGTGCTGGTCGACGGCAACCGGCTGCCGACGCTCAACGTGCTGGCCGAAGCCATCGTGAAGGGCGACGCCCGGGTCAAGGCGATCTCGGCCGCCTCGATCCTGGCCAAGGTGCACCGCGACCGGCTGTGCGAGGACCTGCACGCCGAATTTCCGCACTACGGCTTTGCCGGCCACAAGGGCTACGGCACGCCCGAGCACCTCGAGGCGCTGCTGCGCCATGGCGCCTGCGTCCACCACCGCAAGTCGTTCAGCCCGGTCGCCGCGGCGCTGGCGCGGGTCTCCGCGCCGGCCGAAGATATGGCCAATTTCGGTGAAGAACTTCGATGAGCGTCGACGAGGTCAGCCACGTCACGTCGAAGGACAACCCGCTGCTCAAGGAATTGCGCAAGCTGGCGCACGACCCCGGCGCCTACCGCAAGGCCGGCCGGATCTGGCTCGAAGGCGACCACCTGTGCCGGGCGGCCCGCGAGCGCGGCGTGCGGCCGGCGGTGGCCGTGTTTGCCGAATCGCTCTGGCCCGCGGCGCGCCACGAATGGGCCGGCGCCGCGCCGAAGACGGTGGTGCTGGCCGATGCCTTGCTGGCGGGCGTCAGCGGGCTCGAATCGCCGGCGCCGATGGGTTTCGTGCTCGACCTGCCGGCCCGGCCCGCGGTCGCGCCGAGGTCGCCCACCGTGGTGCTCGATCGGTTGCAGGATGCCGGCAACGTGGGCTCGATCCTGCGCAGCGCCGCCGCCTTCGGCTTTGCGCAGGTCATCGCGCTCAAGGGCACGGCGGCGCTGTGGGCGCCCAAGGTGCTGCGCGCCGGCATGGGGGCGCATTTCGGCCTGCGGCTGATCGAAGGGGTCGAGACCGAGGTTCTCGATGCGCTCGAAGTGCCGATGATCGCCACCAGCTCGCACCGCGGCGACTGGCTGCACCGGGCCGAACTGCCATTTCCCTGCGCCTGGCTGATGGGGCATGAAGGGCAGGGCGTGTCGGCTGCCCTGGAGGCGAGGGCGGCGCGCCATGTCCGCATCGCCCAGCCGGGTGGCGAAGAGTCGCTCAACGTCGCCGCTGCGGCGGCGATCTGCTTGTATGCAAGTGCTGCCGGAGCAGATTCCAGGGCCGCGGGCCGGCTATAATCAAGGGCTTTCCCGCTCACACCCCGCCCACAGCGCACGCAAGCCAACTCCTCGACGAAGGTCGCAGCCCAAAGTCTTTCTTGGGTTCGCTTTGGGCGTCATCCATCCGGAGATCCCAGTGCTTTTGTCTCTCAAGGGAAAATTCCCGCCCGCCATCCTGGCGCTTGCAGACGGCACGGTCTTTCTCGGCAACTCGATCGGCGCCACCGGCGCCACGACCGGCGAAGTGGTGTTCAACACCGCCATGACCGGTTACCAGGAAATCCTGACCGACCCGAGCTATTGCCAGCAGATCGTGACCCTCACGTATCCGCACATCGGCAACTACGGCGTCAACGAGGAAGACATCGAGTCCGACAAGATCCATGCCGCCGGCCTGATCATCAAGGACCTGCCGCTGGTCGCGTCCAACTTCCGCAAGACCGCGACGCTGAGCGACTACCTGGTGCGCGGCAAGACGGTCGCCATCGCTGACATCGACACCCGCAAGCTGACCCGCCACCTGCGCACGAACGGGGCCCAGAACGGCTGCATCCTGGGGCTGGCCGAAGGCGAGCAGGTCACGCAGGCCTTGATCGACAAGGCCGTGGCCGCCGCCAAGGCCGCGCCGAGCATGGCCGGCCTCGACCTCGCCAAAGTGGTGTCGGTCAAGGAAACCTACGAGTGGACTCAGACCGAGTGGAAGCTGGGCTCGGGCTACGGCGTGCAGATCACGCCCAAGTTCCACGTCGTGGCCTTCGACTACGGCGTCAAGAAGAACATCCTGCGCATGATCGCGCAGCGCGGCGCGCGCATCACCGTGGTGCCGGCCCAGACCCCCGCGGCCGACGTGCTCAAGCTGCGCCCCGACGGCATCTTCCTGGCCAACGGCCCGGGCGACCCGGAGCCCTGCGACTACGCGATCTCGGCGGTCAAGGAACTGATCGAGACCGGCATCCCGACCTTCGGCATCTGCCTGGGCCACCAGATCATGGCGCTGGCCTCGGGTGCCAAGACCTTCAAGATGAAGTTCGGCCACCATGGCGCCAACCATCCCGTGAAGGACCTGGACAACGGCCGCGTCAGCATCACCAGCCAGAACCACGGCTTCGCGGTCGACGAGAAGACCCTGCCGTCCAACCTGCGTCCGACCCACATCAGCCTGTTCGACAACACGCTGCAGGGCCTGGCGCGCACCGACCGCCCGGCCTTCTGCTTCCAGGGCCACCCCGAGGCCTCGCCCGGCCCGCATGACATCGGCTACCTGTTCGACCGCTTCACGGCACTCATGCAAAGTCACAAAGAAGGACAGAAGAATGCCTAAGCGCACAGACCTGAAGAGCATCCTCATCATCGGCGCCGGCCCGATCATCATCGGCCAGGCCTGCGAATTCGACTACTCCGGCGTGCAAGCCTGCAAGGCGCTGCGCGAGGAGGGCTACAAAGTCATCCTGATCAACAGCAACCCGGCGACGATCATGACCGACCCGGCCACGGCCGACGTCATCTACATCGAGCCGATCAGCTGGCAGACGGTCGAGAAGATCATCGCCAAGGAGCGTCCCGACGCGATCCTGCCGACCATGGGCGGCCAGACCGCGCTCAACTGCGCGCTCGACCTGTGGCGCAACGGCGTGCTCGACAAGTACAAGGTCGAGCTGATCGGCGCCACGCCCGAGGCCATCGACAAGGCCGAGGACCGGCTGAAGTTCAAGGACGCGATGACCAAGATCGGTCTCGGTTCGGCCCGTTCGGGCATCGCGCACTCGATGGACGAGGCCTGGGCCGTCCAGAAGAGCGTTGGCTTCCCGACCGTGATCCGCCCCAGCTTCACGCTCGGCGGCACCGGCGGCGGCATCGCCTACAACCCGGAAGAGTTCGAGATCATCTGCAAGCGCGGCCTCGAAGCCTCGCCCACCAACGAGCTGCTGATCGAAGAGTCGCTGCTCGGCTGGAAAGAGTACGAGATGGAAGTCGTGCGCGACAAGGCCGACAACTGCATCATCGTCTGCTCGATCGAGAACCTCGACCCGATGGGCGTGCACACCGGCGACTCGATCACCGTGGCGCCGGCCCAGACTCTGTCCGACAAGGAATACCAGATTCTCCGCAACGCCTCGCTGGCGGTGCTGCGCGAGATCGGCGTCGACACCGGCGGCTCGAACGTGCAGTTCTCGATCAACCCGAAGGACGGCCGGATGGTCGTCATCGAGATGAACCCCCGCGTCTCGCGTTCGTCCGCGCTGGCCTCCAAGGCGACCGGCTTCCCGATCGCCAAGGTCGCGGCCAAGCTGGCCGTCGGCTACACGCTCGACGAGCTGCGCAACGAAATCACGGGCGGCGCCACGCCGGCCAGCTTCGAGCCCAGCATCGATTACGTCGTCACCAAGATCCCGCGCTTCGCCTTCGAGAAATTCCCGCAGGCCGATTCGCGCCTGACGACCCAGATGAAGTCGGTCGGCGAGGTGATGGCGATGGGCCGCACCTTCCAGGAATCCTTCCAGAAGGCCCTGCGCGGACTCGAAGTCGGCGTCGACGGCCTGAACGAGAAGACGCAAGACCGCGAAGTGCTCGAGAAGGAACTCGGCGAGCCCGGCCCCGACCGCATCTGGTACGTCGGCGACGCCTTCGCGATGGGCCTGAGCGTCGACGAGGTGTTCGCGCTCACCAAGATCGATCCCTGGTTCCTGGTGCAGATCGAGGAGATCGTGAAGATCGAGCTCGAACTCGAAACCAAGTCGCTGGCCGACATCGACAAGGCGACCCTGCTCGCGCTCAAGAAGAAGGGCTTCTCCGACCGCCGCCTGGCGCGCCAGCTGAAGACCACCGACACCGCGGTCCGCGAGAAACGCCGCGCGCTCGGCGTGCGCCCGGTCTACAAGCGGGTCGACACCTGCGCGGCCGAGTTCGCGACCAACACCGCCTACATGTACTCGACCTACGAGGACGAGTGCGAGGCCGCGCCTACCGACAAGAAGAAGATCATGGTGCTCGGCGGCGGCCCGAACCGCATCGGCCAGGGCATCGAGTTCGACTACTGCTGCGTGCATGCCGCGCTGGCGATGCGCGAGGACGGCTACGAGACCATCATGGTCAACTGCAATCCCGAGACCGTCTCGACCGACTACGACACCAGCGACCGGCTCTACTTCGAGCCGCTGACGCTCGAGGACGTGCTGGAGATCGTCGACAAGGAAAAGCCGACCGGCGTGATCGTGCAGTACGGCGGGCAGACCCCGCTCAAACTCGCGCTCGACTTGGAAGCCAACGGCGTGCCGATCATCGGCACCAGCCCCGACATGATCGACGCCGCCGAAGACCGCGAGCGCTTCCAGAAGCTGCTGCACGAGCTCGGCCTGCGCCAGCCGCCGAACGCCACCGCGCGCACCGAGCCGGAAGCGCTCGAGAAGGCCGCGGCGCTGGGCTACCCGCTGGTGGTGCGCCCGAGCTACGTGCTCGGCGGCCGCGCGATGGAGATCGTCCACGAGCAGCGCGACCTCGAGCGCTACATGCGCGAGGCGGTCAAGGTCAGCAACGATTCGCCGGTGCTGCTCGACCGCTTCCTCAACGACGCGGTCGAATGCGACGTCGACTGCCTGCGCGACGCCGAAGGCACGACCCTGATCGGCGGCGTGATGGAGCACATCGAGCAGGCCGGCGTCCACTCGGGCGATTCCGCCTGTTCGCTGCCGCCCTACAGCCTGAAGGCCGAGACCGTGGCCGAGCTCAAGCGCCAGAGCGCCGCGATGGCCAAGGCGCTGAACGTGGTCGGGCTCATGAACGTCCAGTTCGCGATCCAGGAAAAGGACGGCCAGGACGTGATCTACGTCCTCGAGGTCAATCCGCGCGCTTCGCGCACCGTGCCCTACGTGAGCAAGGCGACCGGCATCCAGCTGGCCAAGGTCGCGGCGCGCTGCATGGCCGGCCAGTCGCTGAAGTCGCAGGGCGTCACCAAGGAAGTCACGCCGCCGTACTTCAGCGTCAAGGAGGCCGTGTTCCCGTTCGTCAAGTTCCCGGGTGTCGACACCATCCTCGGCCCCGAGATGAAGTCCACCGGCGAAGTGATGGGCGTGGGCAAGACCTTCGGCGAGGCCTTCGTGAAGTCGCAGATCGGCGCCGGCACCATCCTGCCCAAGTCGGGCAAGGTGTTCGTGTCGGTCAAGAACAACGACAAGGCACGTGCCGTCGAGGTCGCACGCGGCCTGGCCAAGCTGGGCTTCGAGCTGATCGCGACCAAGGGCACGGCGGCGGCGATCAACGCCGCGGGCATCGCCTGCGCGGTGGTCAACAAGGTGACCGAAGGCCGCCCGCACATCGTCGACATGATCAAGAACAACGAGATTGCGCTGGTCATCAACACGGTCGAAGAGCGCCGCAACGCGATCGCCGATTCGCGCCAGATCCGCACCTCGGCGCTGCTGGCCCGCGTGACCACCTTCACCACGATCTTCGGCGCCGAAGCGGCGGTCGAAGGGATGCAGCACATGGACGAGCTGGGCGTCATTTCGATCCAGGAAATGCACGCGCAGCTGGCCTGATCGAGCGCAAGGTCTTGCCGGTGGGATGGCCGCAGAATAAGGTCGAAGGAGACTTTTGCATGGAGAACCAACTCGTCGAGCTCGCGCTGAGCGACTGGAACGCGGCCACGCCGAACGAGGCGTGGATCGCGGCGCTCGAGGCCGGCAAGGTGCTGTACTTTCCGCAGCTCGGTTTCCGGTTGCAACCCGAAGAGCAGGCGCTGCTGTTGCCCGCCGTGCTGTCGCCCGACGTGCGCAACATCAGCCTGGACGCGAACGGCCGGATCAAGGGCGTGGCCGGCGACGAGGCGCGGCAACAGGCGGTGGCCGCCATGGTCGGGCGCTTCCGGACCCAGGCGCAGACCTTGATCCACGGCCTGCTGCCGCACTACGTGCCGGCCCTGCGCCTGGCGCCGACCAGCTACCGGCCGGCGCAGGTCGAGACGCGCGTGCAGTCGTGGCGCGCCGACGATCGCCGCCTGCACGTGGATTCGTTTCCGTCGCGCCCCAACTACGGCGAGCGCATCCTGCGTGTCTTCACCAACGTCAATCCGCAGGGGGCGCCGCGGGTCTGGCGAGTCGGCGAGCCGTTCGAGGCGGTCGCCGCGCGCTTCCTGCCGCGTGCCAAGCCCTATTCGCGCTGGCAGGCAAAGCTGCTGCGCGCGCTGCGAGTGACCAAGTCGCTGCGCAGCGAGTACGACCACCTGATGCTGCAGCTGCACGACGGCATGAAGTCCGACCTGGACTACCAGGAAAAGTGCGAGCAGCAGACCGTGCCGTTTCCGGCCGGATCGGTGTGGGTCTGTTTTTCGGACCAGACCTCGCATGCCGTGATGTCGGGCCAGTACATGCTCGAGCAGACCCTGCATCTGCCCGCCGCAAGGCAATACAATCCTGATTCCAGCCCGCTCGCGATCCTGAGCCGGCTGACCGGACGCACGCTCGTCTGAACTTTTTTCTCCCATCGACCGCCGAACGGCAGCGTTCGGCGGTTTCGCTTTCTGGAGCAACGAAATGGCCACCATCCCGATCACGAAACGCGGCGCCGAGAAGCTGCGCGAAGAACTGCAACGGCTCAAGACGGTCGACCGTCCGTGGGTCATCAACTCGATCGCCGAGGCCCGGGCCCAGGGCGACCTGAGCGAAAACGCCGAATACGAGGCCGCCAAGGACCGCCAGGGCTTCATCGAGGGCCGGATCCAGGACATCGAGGGCAAGCTGTCGGCGGCCCAGGTCATCGATCCGACCGCGCTCGATGCTGGCGGCAAGGTGGTCTTCGGCTCGACGGTCGAACTCGAGGACGAGAAGACCGGCGAGGCGCTCAAGTACCAGATCGTCGGCGAGGACGAGGCCGACCTCAAGCTCGGGCTGATCAACGTCTCCAGCCCGATCGCGCGGGCGCTGATCGGCAAGGAAGAGGGCGACACCGCCGAGGTGCAGGCCCCTGGCGGCATCAAGCGCTACGAGATCGTCGCCGTCAGCTACCTCTGAGCGGCGTCGGCCGCCCGCGCATGAAAGACCGCATCGCCCTGCTGGTCGCCGCCTTCTGGTGGGGCAGCCTGTCGACCATCGGCTTCCTGGTGGTGCCGATGCTGTTCGCCCGCCTCGGCAGTCCGGCCGTGGCCGGCAACATGGCGGGCCAGCTGTTCGCGGCCCAGACCTGGGTCGCCCTGGCCTGCGGCCTGGTGCTGCTGGTGCATTTCCGGGCCCAGGCCGGCGAACGGATGGATGCCGCCGCGCGGACCATCACCGGCTGGGTGATCACCGGCTTGCTGCTGGCCTTGCTGCAGCAGTACGCGGTCGCCCCGCGGATCCTGGCGCGCGAGAACCTCAAACTCTGGCACACGCTGGGCAGCGCCATGTACCTGGGTCAATGGCTCTGCGCAGCTGTCGTGCTCTGGCGCATGGGGCGCAGGGCGGCCTGATCAGGCCTTCCAGAAGCTGGTGATCCAGCGCGCCGGCCGGATGAACCGGAAGCGACGGTTGCGCCGTCCGGCCAGCGCGTCGGGCGGATTGCATTCGCCGTGAAACACCATGATCCGGGCGCCTTCGGGCACGAAGGGTTCGCGCCAGTAGTTGGTCGGCCAGGTCGGGATCCCGTGGTACTTGAAGCTCGGGCACCACGCTTCGGGCCAGTAGGCGAGCTTGCCTTGGCGGTGCATGAAGTCCGACAGGTAGGCCTGCTCGTTGCGATATTCGGTCTGCACCGCATCCATGTTCTGGCGGAAGTTCGCCAGCACGTCGGGATGTGCACCCAGCTCGAAGCGGTACACCGAGGAGTTCCCGGTGATGCGCCGGCGCCGCCAGGGGCGCTCGTAGTCGTGGATGATCAGGAACTCGCCGGGCTGCTCGAAGAAGGCATCCAGGCTGCCGACCACGACGACGTCGAGGTCGACGAACAGGGCGGTGCCGCGCAGCCCGTACAGGTCGGCCTCGAAGGTGGTCAGCTTCTTCCAGGCCCGGTCGGGCTGGCCCGGTGCCAGTTCGAGGTCGAGCGGCGGGATCGGAAAGCACTGCACCTCGCTGCGGATGCCCTTGGCATCGTCGGTCAGGCAGACGAAGCTGAAGTCGCCCGTCAGGTGGCGCCGCACCATCGCATAGAGGCGGTTGACGTAGTCGGGCCCGTACTTGGTGCCCCATTTCATGCACAGGACGTGCCGTTGGCGCGGGGGCTTGCCCGCAGTCTCGCTCGGCATCCTCAGTCTGCCTGGTTCCGCTTCTTGGCCGACAGCGGCCGCTTGGCCTTGGCGCGCTTGATCGTGCCGCCGGGGGTCAGGCGCTGGTTGCCGAGCACCCGCAGGGTCTTGATCTCGGGCCGCTGGCCGGCGCGCTTGCTGTATTTGATGATCTTGACGTCGCGCGGGCCGGGCATCCGGTCTTCGTCGATCGTGCGTTCCTTTTCGGGGATCGGCCGCCACAGCACCAGCAGCTTGCCGATGTGCTGGATCGGCGCGGCGTCCAGCTGGTCGGACAGGGTCTGGAGCATGGCTTCGCGCGCCGCGCGGTCGTCGGAGAAGACGCGCACCTTGATCAGGCCATGGGCCTTGAGCGCGGCGTCGGCTTCCTTCAGGACGGCGGGGGTGAGCCCGTCGCCGCCGATCATGACGATCGGGTCCAGATGGTGCGCTTCGGAGCGGTGCACCTTGCGCTGCGCAGGGGTAAGTTGAATGGCGGGCATCCCCGTATTATCGAGTGTCAATGAATCCCAAACCGAAAACGAAGAAGCTGAACAAGGCCTGGCTGCACGATCACCTCAACGATCCCTACGTGAAACTGGCCAACCGGGAGGGCTACCGGGCCCGCGCCGCGTACAAGCTCAAGGAGATCGACGAGACGCTGGGCCTGATCAAACCCGGCCAGCTGGTGGTCGATCTGGGCTCGACGCCGGGCGCCTGGAGCCAGTACGTCCGGCGCCGGATGTCCCCTGCGGGCGCGGCCTCGGGCGAGCTGGCCGGCACCATCATCGCGCTCGACATCCTGCCCATGGAGCCGATCGAGGGCGTGACCTTCCTGCAGGGCGACTTCCGGGAGGACGAGGTGCTGGCCCGGCTGGCGATCGCCATGGACGGCCGGCTGGCCGACGTGGTGGTGTCCGACATGGCGCCCAACCTGTCGGGCATCGCCTCGGCCGACACTGCCCGCATCGCCCACCTGATCGAGCTCGCCATCGAGTTCGCCCGCGAGCACATGAAGCCCGAGGGCGCGCTGGTCGCCAAGCTGTTCCACGGCAGCGGCTACGCCGAGCTGACCCGCCTGTTCAAGGACAACTTCCGGACCGTGAAACCCATGAAACCCAAGGCTTCGCGGGACAAATCCTCGGAAACCTTCATGGTCGGCATCGGACTCAAGCGGCCGGATACCAATTGATACGTGCCAAAAACCGCTTGTGCCCTATGGCTGCTCTAGGGAATTTACGGGTTTTCGCAGGTTGAAAAGCCTAAAATGGGCACCAATTGCCGCAGACAGTGCGCTTTTTCTGTTCCCTAATTTTTTGCGCGCCCCCGACTGGAGTTTCGTTTGAACAATCAGTGGTTTTCCAAAGTTGCCGTTTGGCTCGTCATCGCGATGGTGCTGTTCACTGTGTTCAAGCAGTTCGACACCCGCGGCGCAGCCGGCGCAGGCAACATCGGCTACAGCGACTTCCTCGAGGAAGTTCGCGGCAACCGCATCAAGAGCGCCACCATCCAGGAAGGCCAGGGAGGCAGCGAGATCGTCGCCATCACCAATGACGACCGGAAGATCCGCACCACCGCCACCTACCTCGACCGCGGCCTGGTCGGCGACCTGATCGCCAACAACGTCAAGTTCGACGTCAAGCCGCGCGAAGAGGGCTCGCTGCTCATGACCCTGCTGGTCAGCTGGGGCCCGATGCTGCTGCTGATCGGCGTCTGGGTCTACTTCATGCGACAGATGCAGGGCGGCGGCAAGGGCGGCGCCTTCAGCTTCGGCAAGAGCAAGGCCCGCATGCTCGACGAGAACACCAACCAGGTCACCTTCGCCGACGTCGCGGGCTGCGACGAGGCCAAGGAAGAAGTCAAGGAAGTGGTCGACTTCCTGAAGGACCCGGCCCGCTTCCAGAAGCTCGGCGGCCGCATTCCGCGCGGCCTGCTGCTGGTCGGCCCTCCGGGCACCGGCAAGACCCTGCTGGCCAAGAGCATCGCCGGCGAGGCCAAGGTTCCGTTCTTCTCGATCTCGGGTTCCGACTTCGTCGAGATGTTCGTCGGCGTGGGCGCGGCCCGCGTGCGCGACATGTTCGAGAACGCCAAGAAGAACGCGCCCTGCATCATCTTCATCGACGAAATCGACGCCGTCGGCCGCCAGCGCGGTGCCGGCCTGGGTGGCGGCAACGACGAGCGCGAACAGACCCTGAACCAGATGCTGGTCGAGATGGACGGCTTCGAGACCAACCTCGGCGTGATCGTGGTGGCGGCGACCAACCGTCCCGACATCCTCGATGCCGCCTTGCTGCGTCCGGGCCGTTTCGACCGCCAGGTCTATGTCACGCTGCCGGACATCCGCGGCCGCGAACAGATCCTCAACGTCCACATGCGCAAGGTGCCGCTGGGCCAGGACGTCAACCCGAGCATCATCGCCCGCGGCACGCCCGGCATGTCGGGCGCCGACCTGGCCAACCTGTGCAACGAGGCCGCATTGATGGCCGCTCGCCGCAATGCGCGCGTGGTCGAGATGCAGGACTTCGAGAAGGCCAAGGACAAGATCTTCATGGGCCCCGAGCGCAAGAGCATGGTGATGCCCGAGGAAGAGCGCCGCAACACGGCCTACCACGAGTCCGGCCACGCGCTGATCGGCAAGCTGCTGCCCAAGTGCGACCCGGTCCACAAGGTCACGATCATTCCGCGCGGCCGCGCGCTCGGCGTGACCATGAGCCTGCCGGCGCAAGACCGCTACAGCTACGACCGCGAGTACATGCTGAACCAGATCAGCATGCTGTTCGGCGGCCGTATCGCCGAAGAAGTGTTCATGCACCAGATGACCACCGGCGCCAGCAACGACTTCGAGCGTGCGACCCAGATCGCCCGCGACATGGTGATGCGCTACGGCATGACCGAATCGCTGGGACCGATGGTCTACGCCGAGAACGAGGGCGAGGTGTTCCTGGGCCGTTCGGTCACCAAGACCACCAACATGAGCGAGTCGACCATGCAGAAGGTCGACGCCGAGGTTCGCCGCATCATCGACGAGCAGTACGCCCTGGCGCGCCGCCTGATCGAGGAGAACAGCGACAAGATGCATGCCATGGCCAAGGCCCTGCTCGAATGGGAAACCATCGACACCGAGCAGCTCGACGACATCATGGCCGGCCGCGCGCCGCGCCCGCCCAAGGACTGGACGCCGCGCATCCCGCCGTCGAACAGCGGCGGCGGCAGCGGCGGCACCCCGGCGGTCAATCCCGACCCGGCACCGACCGCCGCCTGAGCATGACGCTTTCGCAGATCACGGGGCCTCGGGCCCCGTTTTTCTTTGGGTCCTTGCGCGCATGACGACGGTCTGGCGCACGACGCGCTTCGCCATCGACCTGGCGCGTCCCCAGGTCATGGGCATCGTCAACGTCACGCCCGACTCGTTTTCCGATGGCGGCGCGCACGCATCGAGCGAAGCCGCGCTGCGGCATTGCGTCCAGCTGATCGAGGAGGGCGCCGACATTCTCGACATCGGCGGCGAATCCACTCGCCCCGGCAGCCCGGCGGTGCCGCTGGAGGTCGAACTCGCGCGGGTGCTTCCGGTGGTGCGGGAGGCCGTGACACTGCAGGTGCCGGTGTCCGTCGACACCTACAAGCCCGAGGTGATGCGCGCCGTGCTGGACCTGGGCGCCGACATCGTGAACGACATCTGGGCGCTGCGACAGCCTGGGGCGATGCAGGCGGTGGCGGCGCATCCGTCTTGCGGGATTTGCCTGATGCACATGCACCGCGATCCCCAGACGATGCAGGCGGCGCCGATGGACGGCGACGTGGTGCCCGTGGTGCGCGGCTTTCTCGAGCGGCAGGCGCGGGCGCTGGCCGGGCTGGGGGTCGAGGCGTCGCGCATCGTGCTCGACCCGGGCATCGGCTTCGGCAAGACCGTGGCGCAGAACTTCTCGCTGCTGGCGCGTCAGCGCGAACTGCTCGCGGCGGGCTGGCCGCTGCTTGCCGGCTGGTCGCGCAAGTCCTCGATCGGCAGCGTCACCGGCATCGCGGAGGCCGGCGAGCGCACGGTCCCGAGCGTGGCCGCGGCCGTGCTGGCGGTCGATCGCGGCGCGGCGATCGTGCGCGTGCATGATGTGCGCGAGACCGTGGCCGCACTCGCCGTGTGGCGGGCGATGGCCGAGCAAGAACAAGAACAGGAAACGAACCCATGACAAGACAATACTTCGGCACCGACGGCATTCGCGGCACGGTCGGCCAGCCCCCGATCACCCCCGACTTCGTGTTGCGGCTCGCCCATGCGGTCGGCCGGGTGCTCAAGAAGACCGAGTCGCGGCCGACCGTGCTGATCGGCAAGGACACCCGCATCTCGGGCTACATGCTCGAATCCGCGCTCGAATCCGGCTTCAATTCGGCCGGTGTCGACGTTGTCCTGCTCGGCCCGCTGCCGACGCCCGGCGTGGCCTACCTGACGCGTGCCCAGCGCGCCAGCCTGGGCGTGGTTATCAGCGCCAGCCACAACGCCTTTCCCGACAACGGCATCAAGTTCTTCAGCGCCCAGGGGACCAAGCTCAGCGACGAATGGGAGCTGGCGGTCGAAGCGGCGCTCGAAGAAGCGCCGGTGTGGGCGGATTCGGCACAGCTCGGCAAGGCGCGCCGCCTCAACGATGCACCGGGCCGCTACACCGAATTCTGCAAGAGCACCTTCGCCAACGACCTGACCTTGCGCGGCATGAAGCTGGTGGTCGATGCCGCGCACGGGGCCGCCTACCAGGTGGCGCCGCAGGTCTTCCACGAACTCGGTGCGGACGTCATCAGCATTGGCTGCGCGCCCGACGGCCTCAACATCAACAAGGGTTTCGGCGCCACCCATCCGCAGGCCCTGATCGATGCCGTTCGGGCGCAGGGCGCGCACTACGGCATCGCGCTCGACGGCGATGCCGACCGGCTGCAGCTGGTGGATGCCGACGGGCGCCTCTTCAACGGCGACGAACTGCTCTACCTGATGGTCATGGAGCGCATCGCGCGCGGCGACAAGCCGGCCGGCGTGGTCGGGACGTTGATGACCAACAAGGCGGTCGAGGTGGCGCTGAAGCGGCAGGGCATCGAATTCGTGCGGGCCAAGGTCGGCGACCGCTATGTGCTCGAAGAGCTCGAAAAGCGCCGCTGGCTGCTCGGCGGCGAGGGCTCGGGCCACTTGCTGGCGCTCGACCGCCACACCACCGGCGACGGCATCGTGAGCGCGCTCCAGGTGCTGCAGGCCTGCGTGCGCAGCGGCCGTAGCGTGGGCGAATTGCTGGCCGGCGTGAGCTTGTTCCCGCAGACCCTCGTCAATGTGCGGCTGGCGGAAGGGCAGGACTGGAAGTCGAATGCGGCGCTGGCGGCCGAGAGCGAACGTGTCGAGCGGGAGCTCGGCGACAGCGGGCGGGTGCTGATCCGTGCCAGCGGCACCGAGCCGCTGCTGCGCGTGATGGTCGAAGCGCGCGATGCGGCGCAGGCCGAGCGCTGCGCGCGCAGCATCGCCGAGACGCTGAGCCTCGCCTGACGCAGTGCCATGAGTGCCACCGCTGTGATCGAAGTTGCCATGGCCGACTATCGGGATCCTGCACATGCGCAGGCACTCGTGTCGCTGCTGGACGCCTACGCGCGCGATCCCGCGGGTGGAGGCACGCCGCTGGCCGCGGAGGTGCTCGCCGGGCTGCCGGCGGCGCTGGCGGCGAGGCCGCAGGCCTTCAGCGTGCTCGCCTGGGCCGGTGAGCAGCCGGTCGGCCTGATCAATTGCATCGAAGGCTTCTCGACCTTCGCCTGCCGGCCGCTGGTCAATGTGCACGACGTGGTCGTGCTGGCCAGCCATCGCGGCCAACGGCTGGCGCAGCGCATGCTGGCGCTGGTCGAGGCCGAGGCGGTGGCGCGCGGCGCCTGCAAGCTCACGCTCGAGGTGCTGTCGGGCAACCGCAGCGCGCTGCGCGCCTACGAGCGCGAGGGCTTCGGCAGCTACCAGCTCGATCCCGCCTACGGGAGCGCGCTCTTCCTCCAGAAGAAACTGTAAAAAAGCCGCCGGCACCCCAGGGCGCGCGGCGGCTCGATTCGGCTAGAAGCGATCAGAAGCGGGTCACGGGCATCGCATCGTCGCCCGGCTTGGCCGGCGCGTACTTGCCCAGTTCCCACTTGGCGATCGCGTTGCGGTGCACTTCGTCCGGGCCGTCGGCGAAGCGCAGGGTGCGGGCGCCTGCGTAGGCGTAGGCCAGCGGGAAGTCGTCGCACATGCCGCCGCCGCCGTGCACCTGCATGGCCCAGTCGATCACCTGGCAGGCCATGTTCGGCGCCACCACCTTGATCATCGCGATCTCGGTCTTCGCGACCTTGTTGCCGGCGACGTCCATCAGCCAGGCGGCCTTGAGCGTCAGCAGGCGCGCCATGTCGATCTTGCAGCGCGCCTCGGCGATTCGTTCCTGCGTCACGGTCTGCGAGGCGACGGTCTTGCCGAAGGCCACGCGCGAGGTGGCGCGCCTGCACATCAGCTCGAGCGCGCGCTCGGCCAGGCCGATCAGGCGCATGCAGTGGTGGATGCGTCCTGGGCCGAGGCGGCCCTGGGCGATCTCGAAGCCGCGGCCTTCGCCGAGCAGGATGTTGCCGACCGGCACGCGGACGTTCTCGAACACCATCTCGACGTGGCCGTGCGGTGCGTCGTCATAGCCCATCACGTTGAGCGGGCGGATGATCTTGATGCCCTTGGCGTCGGCCGGCACGATCACCATGCTCTGCTGCGAATGCCTGGGCGCATCGGGTTCCGACTTGCCCATGGTGATGAAGACCTTGCAGCGCGGGTCGGCGGCGCCGGAGATCCACCACTTGCGGCCGTTGATGACGTACTCGTCGCCCTGGCGCTCGATGCGGGTCGAGATGTTGGTGGCGTCGCTGGACGCCACGTCGGGTTCGGTCATCGCGAAGGCCGAGCGGATCTCGCCCTCGAGCAGCGGCTTGAGCCAGCGCGCCTTGATCTCTTCGGAGCCGTAGCGGGCGATGGTTTCCATGTTGCCGGTGTCGGGTGCCGAGCAGTTGAAGGCTTCGCTGGCCCATGGCACCCGCCCCATGATCTCGGCCAGCGGCGCGTATTCCTGGTTGGTCAGGCCGGCGCCGGAGTAGCCCGAGGCAGCGGCGCTGTCGACCGGCAGGAACAGATTCCAGAGACCCTGGGCCTTGGCCTTGGCCTTGACCTTCTCGACGGTTTCGAGCGCGCTCCAGCGCTTGCCGGCCGCGGTGTTGGCGGCCAACTCGGCCGAGTACGCGGCCTCGGCGGGATAGATGTGCGCATCCATGAAAGCGCTCACGCGCTCTTGCAGCTCTTTGGTCTTGGCCGAGTATTCGAAGTCCATGTCGTCTCCAGGTGGGTAATCGTTCAGGCGGCCGCTGCCGCGCCGGTCATGCTTTCTTGGCGAACTGCCAGGCCATCTCGGCCATCGGCCGGGCGCCGCGGCCCGAGGCCACTGCTTGTTCGCTCGATGCGGTGCCGGCCTCGACCCGCTTGGCGATCCCTTGCAGGATCGCGGCGATGCGGAACATGTTGTAGGCGAGGTAGAAGTTCCAGTCCGGCGCCAGTGCCTCGGGCGTCGTGACCCCGGTGCGGTCGCAGTAGCGGCGGATGTATTCGCTTTCGGTCGGGATGCCGAGGCTTTGCAGGTCGAGGCCGCCGACCCCGCGCGACATCGCGTGCGGGATGTGCCAGGCCATGCAGTGGTAGCTGAAGTCGGCGAGCGGATGGCCCAGCGTCGACAGTTCCCAGTCGAGCACGGCGATAGCGCGCGGCTCGGTGGCATGAAACATCAGGTTGTCGAGGCGGAAGTCGCCGTGCACGATCGACGTCATCGATTCGTCGCGGGCGCTGGCCGGAATGTGGGCCGGCAGCCATTCCATCAGGCGGTCCATCTCGGGGATCGGCTGCGTCACCGAGGCCACGTACTGCTTGCTCCAGCGGCCGATCTGGCGCTCGAAATAGTTGCCGGGCTTGCCATAGTCGGCCAGTCCGCGATCGGCGAACCTGACCGTGTGCAGGGCCGCGATGACCCGGTTCATTTCGTCGTAGATGGCAGAACGGGTCGCGTTGTCCATGCCGGGCAGCGACTGGTCCCAGAGCACCCGGCCGGCCATGAACTCCATCACGTAGAAGGCGCGCCCGATGATGGACTCGTCCTCGCACAGGCAGTACATCCGCGGCACCGGCACGTCGGTACCGGCCAGCCCGCTCATGACCTTGAACTCGCGCTCGACCGCGTGGGCCGAAGGCAGCAGCTTCGCCACCGGGCCGGGCTTGGCGCGCATCACGTAGCTTTGCGACGGCGTGACCAGCTTGTAGGTCGGGTTCGATTGCCCGCCCTTGAACATCTCGACCGTCAGCGGGCCCTTGAAGCCGTCGAGGTTCTTTTCGAGCCAGGCGGTCAGGGCGCCGATGTCGACCTGATGCTGTTGCGAGACGGCACGCGTGCCGACGAAATTGTCGAAGTCCTGGGTCATGTCTCTTCTTTGTTCACTGGTCGTCGGCTTCGGAGATCCGCATGAGTGCGGCGCGGTCGAGCACCACCAGGCCGCCCGATTCGATGCGGATCGCTTCCTCGCGCTCCATCGCCTTCAGTTCCTGGTTGACGCGCTGGCGCGAGGCGCCGAGCAGCTGGGCGAGTTCTTCCTGTGCCAGGTGCAGGCCGATGCGCATCTGGCTGCCGTCCGCCAGGTTGGGCACCCCGTAGCTGCGCACCAGGTGAATCAGCTGCTTGGCCAGCCGCGCCCGCAGGGGCAGGGTGTTGAGATCCTCGACCAGTCCGAACAGCTGCCGGATGCGCCTCGCCTGCAGCCGCATCAGCGCTTCGTAGAGTTCGACGTGGTTCGACAGGATCTTCTGGAAGTCGGCTCGCGCCACGCACAGGATGGTCGAGTCGCCGTGCGCATAGGCATCGTGGGTGCGCCGGTCGCCGTCGAAGATCGCCACGTCGCCGAACCAGATGCCCGGCTCGACATAGGTCAGCGTGACCTGTTTGCCGGACACCGCCGTCGAGCTCACGCGCACCGCGCCCTTCGCGCAGGCGATCCACTGTTCGGGCGGATCGCCGCGAGCGGCGATCAGCTCGCCGTCCTTGTAGCGTTTGACGAAAGCACATCGGAGGATGTCGTGGCGAAGAGAAGGTGAGAGGGATGAGAACCAGCGACCACTGTTGATCGCCTCGCGTTCTTCGATGGTAAGAATGGGGTCGTCCATGGACTGTCCTGTCGGTGACTGAAAGGCAAGGGGTTGTCGCGCGAGCGACCGGCGCTCATTGGTAGCGCGGCGTTTCCTTGGCGAGGAAGGCGGCGATGCCGATGCCGGCGTTGGCATGGTGCAGGTTGCGCACGAAGTGATCGCGTTCCTGGGCCAGCTGCGACACCAAGGTCGCGCCGCGCGCGTCGCTGAGCAGTTCCTTGATGCTGGCGAGCACGTTCGGCGCCCGCGCATTGAGCTTGGCGGCCAGCGCCAACGCGGCAGCGAGCGCCTGGCCGTTCTCGGTCAGCTGGTTGACCAGCCCGAGTTCATGCAGGCGCGCCGGTTCCAGCCGCTCGCCCTGCATCAGCCATTCGCTCGCCAGCTGGCGCGGCAGCGCCCGGGCCAGGTGCCAGCTCAGGCCGCCGTCCGGTGACAGGCCGACGTTGCTGTACGACGCGGCGAACACCGCATCGCGCGCCGACACCACGAAGTCGCAGGCCATTGCCAGCGAAAAGCCGGCGCCGGCCGCCGCGCCCTCGACCGCCGCGATGACCGGCTTCGGGAAGGTGCGGATCGTGTCGATCCAGGCATGCAGGGCCTCGATGCTCTCGGCCTGCACCGAGGGCTCGCGCTCGCGGTTGGCCGACAGACGCTGCAGCGAGCCGCCGGCGCAGAACCACTTGCCTTCGCCGACGATCACGACGCTCTTGATCTCCTGGCTGCTTTCGGCGCCGTTCAGCGCCTCGACGCCGGCGGCGTACATCTCGGGGCCCAGTGCGTTGCGCATCGAGGGGTTGGAGAGGGTCAGCACCATGGTGCCCCCTTCGCTGGTGCTCTTCAGTTCTGCGGTCATGGCGGTGTGTTTACTCTTCGGGATGGGTGAGGCTCAGGCCGAGGGCGCCGCGGCGGCGCAGCCAGGGGCTCGGGCGGTAGCGCGGATCGCCGTAGACGGTCTGCAGGTTGAACAGGACTTCGAGCATGTTGGTCGGGCCGTACAGGTCGCCCATCGCCAGCGGGCCCTGCGGATAGCCGAGGCCGAGGCGCACCGCCAGGTCGAGATCGGCCGGCGAGCAGACGCCCTGCTGGCACATGTCGGAGGCGATGTTGACGATGGTCGCCACCACGCGCTGGGTGACGAAGCCGCCGCTGTCGCGGATCACGCTGACGGCCTTGCCGTCGCTCGCGAACAGCGCATGGGCGGCGTCGCGCATGTCGCGCCGGGTCGCCGGATTGGTGGCCAGCACGCGGCGCTTGGTGGCGGCATCGTCCACCATGAGGTCGATGCCGACGGTGCGGGTGGCGTCGAGCCGTTCGACCGCCGCCACCGTGGTGACGTCGAAGCCGAGCGGCGCGACCAGGATCAGCGCCGCGGAGGAGGGTGCGGCGCCGCTCTCGAGCTGCGCGCCCAACGCATGCACCAGGCGCAGCAGTTCGGGACGGCGGGCCGCGCGCGGCGACACCCAGACCGGCGGCAGGGCGTCGACCTTCGGCACCGGCGGTTCGGGCACCGGCTCCTGATTGCCTTCCGGATAGCGGTAGAAGCCTGCGCCGGTCTTGCGTCCCAGGGCGCCCGCGGCCACCCGCTGCGCGGCGATCGGGCTCGGCCGGTAGCGCGGCTCCTCGTAGTACTGGCGGTAGATCGATTCCATCACCGGGTGCGAGACGTCGAGCCCGGTCAGGTCGAGCAGCTCGAAGGGGCCGAGCCTGAAGCCGGCCTGGTCCTTGAGGATGCGGTCGATGGTCGCGAAGTCGGCCACGCCCTCGCTGGCGATGCGCAGCGCCTCGGTGCCGTAGCCGCGACCGGCATGGTTGACGATGAAGCCGGGCGTGTCATTGGCCTGGACCGCGCTGTGGCCCATCTGCGCCGCATAGCCGGCCAACCGGGTGCAGACCTCGGGCTCGGTCTTGAAGCCGGCCACGACTTCGACCACCTTCATCAGCGGGACCGGGTTGAAGAAGTGGAAGCCGGCCATCCGTCCCGGCTGCTTCAGCACGGTGGCGATCGCGGTCACCGACAGCGACGAGGTATTGGTGGCGAGCGTCGCCGATGCGGAGACCGCCGCCTCGAGTTCGCGGAACAGCTGGCGCTTGACTTCCAGGTCCTCGACGATGGCTTCGATCACCAGGTCGCAGCCCGCCAGCGCCTGGACCGAATCGACCGCCTGCACGCGGGCGCCCAGGGCGTCGCGCTCGGCCGCGTCGAGCTTGCCTTTTTCGTGTAGCTTCTGCCACTGGGCGAGGAGGGCCTCCCGGCCGCGCGCCGCCGCGCCTTCGAAACTGTCGAGCAGAAGCACCTGGCTTCCGGCTTGCGCCGCGATCTGGGCGATGCCTCGGCCCATGGCGCCGGCGCCGATGACGCCGACGTTGGAAAAGTTCACGGTCATTTGATAATTGTCTCTCTCTGGTTCATCGGTCCTGACCCTCGTGTCAGAATGTGTCAACTTTCGATTGCTATTTGCTGCCCATTTTGCAATTCCCACGCCTCGCGGCGAGCCTGCTCATTGTCGGCTTTGCCCTTGATTCTTACGCCTTGACGATCGGTCGGCCCCAAGGAGCCGTCTGGATCGGCAAGCCGATGGACGTGGCGATCCCGCTGTCACTCGATGGCGCCGAGGCGGGCGGGTCGCTCTGCCTCGAGGCCGAAGTGCTGCAGGGCGACAGCCCGATGCCCGACCGGCGAGTGACAGTATCGTTCGAGCAAGGCGCCGGGGGCACCCGCATGCGCGTGCGCTCCACCGTGCCGATCGAGGAGCCGGTGGTGACGCTGAACGTGCGTGCCGGCTGCGATCTGAAGTCCACGCGCAACTACGTGCTGCTGGCCGATGTGCCGGTCGATGCCGCCTTGCCTGCGGTGGCGGCGGCGCCGATGCGCCAGTTCCCCGAGTCCGCGCCGCTGCCGCGGCCCGTGGCGCGGGCTGTGCCCCGCAGCACCGCCGGCGATGGCGGCGTGTCCGGGCCGGAGGGCATCAGCCCGCCGCCCGCCCCGCGTCGCAGCAGCCCGCCGCCGCCACGGGCTCCGGTCGCGGCCGAGGATGTGCCGCCGCGGCCGCGGCGCACGCCCGCCGCCGAAGCCGCGGCCGCGGCAAGGCGCACGGCAGCCGCGGTGCCTGCGCCCGCCACGCGCGTCACGCCGCCGCCTTCGCCTCCCGCAGCGTCTGAAGCAGCGCCGCGCGAGGCCGGCGCGGGACGGCCGCGACTGCAGGTGGAGGCGCTGGAGCCGGCACCGGCGCGGGCCGGCAACCTGAGGGCGACGCCCGAACTGACCCTGCCCGACGCGCCGGACCCGGTCCGCCGTGCCGCCGCCGCGGCGCTCTGGAATGCGCTCGATCCCGCCGCCGAAGAAGCGCAGCGCGAGGCCAAGCGCGCCAAGGACACGGAAGCCGCGCTGGCCGCGCTGCGCGAGCAGGCCGCCCAGAACCAGCGGACCCTGCTCGAGATGCGCAGCGAACTGGCCGAGGCGCGCGAAAGCCGCTACGCCAATCCGCTGGTCTATGCCCTCGTGGCGCTCCTGTTGCTGGCATTGATCGGCATGTTCATGCTGTGGCGCCTGGCGCGCCGAGCGAGTGCACCGGCGTGGTGGGGCGAAGCGCCGCCTGGTGTCGACGACCCGCGCCGTCCGCGCCCGCACGGCGGTCTGCTCGACGACGAGATGGACCTGGACTCGGAGCCGCCCGGCAAGCGGCGCAACGTCGGCCCCAGGACCTTCGGGCCGACGCCGTTCGCGCCGCTCGAGCCCGACGACGACCTCGACAGCGGCCCGCACGCACCGCTGCCGCACCCGGCCCAGCTGGCCGAAGGTACCCCTGTGCGGCCGGTCAACACAGAAGAGCTGTTCGACGTCCAGCAGCAATCCGATTTCTTTCTGTCGCTGGGCCAGCACGACCAGGCGATCGCAGTCCTGCGCGAGCACATCGCCGCCAATCCCGGCACCAGCGCGCTGGCCTATCTCGATCTGCTGAGGATCTTCCATTCGCTCGAACGCGAAGACGACTACACACGGCTGGCCGAGGACTTCGAACGCGTCTTCAATGCCGATGTGCCGTCTTTCGCCCACTTCACCGACACCGGCAAAGGCCTCGAGCACTACCGCAGCGCGTTGGCGCGCATCGAGGCGCTGTGGCCCGCGCCGGGGACCCTGGCGCTGATCGAGGAGCTGGTGTTCCGCAGGCCCGGCCACAACGACGAAGCCTTCGACCTGGCCGCCTACCAGGAACTGCTGCTGCTCTATTCGGTGGCCAAGGAAGTCATCGATCCCGCCAGCGCGCCCGCTGCCGCCTTCGAGCCCCATGCCTTCGCCGACACGCAGGTGCGCGAAGGGCCACCGACCGTGACCGCCCCGCCGGACACCGAACTGGCGCCGCCGGCGATCGCTGGCGGCCCGGTGCTGCCGCCCTCTATTTATGGCTCGATCGACCAGGGCATGCAGCACGAGACGGTGATCGACCCGGATGCGCAGCTGTCGCCGGCCGCCCCGGCCCCGACCGTCCGTCCGGCCGTGCTGCCCGACCTGGAGATGGACCTCGGCGCCTTCGACAAGACGGCCTACGAGACGATGCCGACACCGCTCGAGCCGGCCAAGGCGCCGACGCCCTCGAACGATCCGCATGTGATCGACTTCGAGCTGTTCGATCCGAGCACCGAAGCGGAAATCGCCCCGCGGCCGATCAAGCGCTGAATGCGGGCGCGCGGCGCTGCGCGCGGTCGACCGCCATGCTCAGTGCCAGCGCCAGCAGCATGGTGACCAGCCCGGCCCAGTTCATCCACGGGGCGGCGTCGTGGGCCAGCAGCCAGCCCCCGGCCGCCGCGCCCACTGCCTGGCCGACATAGATGCCGGAACTGTTCAGCGCCACCGAGCCCGGCGCCAGTGCCGGCGAGAGCGAGACCAGTCGCGCCTGCTGGGCCGAGTTGGTGGCGAAGCAACCCAGGCCCCAAGGCACCAGGATCAGCGCCAGCGTCGCGAAGCTGACCGCCAGCGGCCACAGCAGCAGGCTCGTTGCGATCAGCACCGTGGTGACCAGCACCATGCGCGCTGCCCCGATGCGGTCGATGTAGCGGCTCACGGCCATGTTGCCCAGCAGGCCGCAGAGGCCGAACCAGCCCCACAGCAGGCCCATCTGCGTCGCGTCGGCGCCCAGGCTCTCTCGCACGATCGGTGCGAAGTAGCTGAACAGCACGAACTGGCCGGCGCCCTGCAGGGCCGTGACGCAGACCACGCCCATCAGCAGCGGGCTCCTGAAGACGCGGCCCCAGGCCTCGCGGGACAGCGCCGCGGGGCGGATGCCGGTGGGCAACTGGCGCCAGATCCAGGCCGCGCTCACCACCGACAGTCCGGCGATCACGCCGAAGGCCGCCCGCCAGCCGAAGTGCCCGCCGACCAGCGCACCGATCGGCAGGCCCAGCACCGAGGCCATCGACCAGCCGAGGAAGACGAAGGTGACGGCGCGGCCGCGCTGCTCGGCCGGCACCAGCAGCCCGGCGCAGGCCGCGGCCTGCGCGGTGAAAACCGCCGGCGCGACGACGGTCAGCATGCGCACCAGCAGCAGGCTGCCGAAATTCGGCATCTGCGTCGCCAGCAGGTGGCCGGCGGCATACCAGAGCATGGTGAAGGCCAGCAGCCGGCGGCGATCCCAGCCGGCGACCAGCGCGGCCAGCAGCGGCGCACCGAGGCACATGACGATCGCGCCGGCGGTGATCAGCTGGCCGGCGGTGGCCGCGCCGACCTGGAGCGACTGGCTCAGCTCGTTGAGCGTGCCCGGCACCACCATCACCCCGGTGCCGATCACGAAATTGCCTGCCAGCAAGGCCCACAAGGTGGCCGGCAGAGCAGGCCGGCTCAACGACGGACCTGCAGCGCGCCGGGATTGACGATGTTGGTCGGGTTGCCCTTGATGAAGCTCACGACGTTGTCGAAGGCCTGGCCGAAGTACATCTCGTAGCTGTCTTGCTCGACGTAGCCGATGTGCGGCGTGCAGATGCAGTTCTCGAGCCGCAGCAGCGCGTGGCCCTGCAGCGGCGGCTCGCTCTCGAAGACGTCGATGGCCGCCAGCCCGGGGCGCCCGCGGTTGAGGGCGGCCAGCAAGGCATCCTGCTCGACCAGCTCGGCACGCGAGGTATTGACGAACAGCGCGGTCGGCTTCATGCGCGACAGGTCTTCGAGCGTCACCAGGCCGCGGGTCTCGTCGCTGAGCCGCAGGTGCACCGACAGAACGTCGGCCGCGGCAAAGAAGGCTTCGCGGTTGGGTGCCACCTGGAAGCCGTCGGAGCGCGCCTTGGTGCAACTCTGCTCACGCCCCCAGATCACGACCTGCATGCCGAAGGCCTGGCCGTAGCGCGCCACCAGCTGGCCAATGCGCCCGTAGCCCCAGATGCACAGGGTCTTGCCCTTCAACACCGAGCCGAGGCCGAAGTTCGGCGGCATCGATGCCGACTTGAGGCCGGCCTGCTGCCAGGCGCCGTGCTTCAGGTTGCTGATGTACTGCGGCAGGCGCCGCATCGCGGCCATGATCAGCGCCCAGGTGAGTTCGGCGGGCGCCAGCGGGGAGCCCGACCCCTCGGCGACGGCGACGCCCTGCTCGGTGCAGGCGTTGATGTCGATGTGCCCGCCGGCCCGGCCGGTCTGCGAGATCAGCTTGAGCTTGGGCAGCTTCTCGATCAGTTGCCGGGTGATCTGGGTGCGCTCGCGGATCAGCACGATCACGTCGGCGTCCTTGAGCCGGACCGACAGCTGGCCGATGCCCTTGACCGTGTTCGTGTACACCTTGGCTGCATAGGCGTCGAGCTTGGCAGCGCAATTCAGCTTGCGCACGGCGTCCTGATAGTCGTCGAGGATCACAATGTTCATGGCATGCCATTGTGCCTTGCACGAACGGCATGCTGTGCCAGCGCGGCGACTTTGTGTCGCGCTTCGGTGCTTCAGTGCAGCTATCAGTGCAGGTGGGCGGCCTGCGGCAGCGCCTGGGCGGCCTCCAGCGCGACCAGGCGGTCGAGCTCGGCGCAGACATCGGCCATGCGTCCGGAGATCACCATGCGGCCGGCCGCGCGGCCCGGCTGCTGTGCGTCGACCATGCGGACCACGCGCAGCGGGCGTGCCGTGGCCCCAGCGGCGGCCGCCGGACCGGCCGTGCCCTGGCGCAGCGGGCAGCTCGGGCGAATCCCGACGTAGCGCAGGCCCGAGGACATCGCCCGGGTCGAGCGGCGCCGGGGCATCCAGCGGTCGGCCAGCGATTGCAACGGCGTCAGAAAGTCAGCGATGCTGAGTAGAGCGATTCCCATGTGAACTCCAGAAAAGTCAGAGGTTGAACACAGGCAGGATTGCTTTCATCGGCCAGGACAGGGTGATGGCTCTTGGCCATACGCCCGCCACCTGTCGCGGCCGGACCGGGTGCGCACGCAGGACCGCGTGCGTGAACGAAAAGGCGGGCTTACATCAGCATCGTGTTGCGGATCAGGCCGACCGCCAGGCCCTCGATCTCGAAGGGCTCGCCGGGCTGGACCACGATGGTGGGGTAGTCGGGGTTCTCGGCGTGCAGCTCGATGACCTGCTTGTTGCGCTTGAGGCGCTTGACCGTGACCTCGTCGCCGAGGCGGGCCACCACGATCTGCCCGTTGCGGGCTTCCTTGGTGGACTGGACCGCCAGCAGGTCGCCGTCCATGATGCCGGCATCGCGCATGGACATGCCGCGCACCTTGAGCAGGTAGTCGGGCTGGCGCTGGAAGAGGGTGTTCTCGACGTAGTAGGTCTGGTCGACGTGCTCCTGGGCCAGGATCGGCGAACCGGCCGCCACGCGGCCGATCAGCGGCAGCGCCAGCTGCGCCATGCCGGGCAGCGACAGCGAGAACTGGTTGTTGCGGGATTCGTTGAGCGAGCGCAGGGCGTCGCCCTTGAGGCGGATGCCGCGGGAAGTGCCGCTGACCAGCTCGATGACGCCCTTGCGGGCCAGCGCCTGCAGGTGTTCTTCGGCCGCGTTGGCCGACTTGAAGCCGAGCTCGGCGGCGATCTCGGCCCGCGTGGGAGGCGCGCCGGTGCGCGCGATGGCACTCTGGATCAAGTCGAGGATCTGCTGCTGGCGGGCTGTAAGCTTGACGGCGAACTGCATGTAGGCTCCTGTGGGGGCACTGGCTAAACGTCCAGTACCTGTATTTTTAACCAGTTTCGAGAAGTTGGCAAGCCATGGATCACATCTCCGAGAAATCCGCTCGTCGCGTCGTGGTGCTGGGCACCGGCGGCACCATCTCGGGCCGCGCCGGTGCGGCGAACGACAACATCGGCTACACGGCCGGGGAAGTCGGCGTCGCCGATCTGCTGCACGGCATCGACGCGCCGGCGGGCATCGCGCTCGCGGCCGAGCAGGTGGCGCAGGTGGACAGCAAGGACATGAGTTTCGCGATCTGGCGCACCCTGGCACAGCGCTGTGCCCACTGGCTCGCCGAGCCGGACGTCGCCGGCCTGGTCATCACCCACGGCACCGATACGCTGGAAGAGACCGCGTTCTTCCTGCAGGCCGTCCTCGCGCCTTCGAAGCCGGTGGTCCTGACCTGTGCGATGCGGCCGGCGAGCGCACTGGCGCCCGACGGGCCGCAGAACCTGCGCGATGCGATCGCGGTCGCCGCAGCACCGGACGCCCGGGGCGTGGTCGTGGTGTGCGCCGGTACGGTTCACAGCGCCGTCGAGGTGCAGAAGGTCCACACCTACCGTCTCGACGCCTTCGATTCCGGCGATGCCGGGCCGCTGGCCTATGTCGAGGAAGGGGCCGTCAGGCAACTCAGGGACTGGCCGCAGGCGGACCCGGCCGCGCGTTCGTCGTTCGATCGGATCGCCGCGGCCACCGCCTGGCCGCGGGTCGAGATCCTGCTGAGCCACGCCGAGGCACGCGGCTCCCTGGTCGAGATGCTGCTCGAGGAGCGCCGCCGTGGCGGTGCCGAGCCGGTGCAGGGGATCGTGCTCGCGGCAACCGGCAACGGCACCGTGCACCAGGCGCTGGAGGCGGCGGCGCTGCGGGCCCAGGCCGAGGGCGTCTCGGTGCTGCGTGCGACGCGCTGCGCCGAGGGGCGGATCCTCCCGAAGCCCGGCCAGCGCCTGCGCGACGCCGGCGCGCTGACGCCGGTCAAGGCGCGCATCTCACTCATGCTGGAACTGCTGGCGGACGCCTCCGCCGGCTGATCCCGTGCTCGAGGCGTTGCGCTCGACCCCCTGGGCCTACCCGGCCCTGGAGGTCGTGCACATCGTCGGCATCGCCTTGCTGCTGGGCAACCTGGTGGCCCTCGAGGCCCGCGTCCTCGGCCGCGCTGCCGTGCTGCCGGTGCAGGGGTTGGCCAGGCTGTCGCTGACCCTCGCGCTGTCCGGCTTCGCGCTGGCGGCCGCCAGCGGATCGTTGATGTTCGCCACCCAGCCGGCCGAGTTGCTCGCGAACCCGGTGTTTCTGGTCAAGATGGGCCTGCTAGGGGTGGCCGGCGCCAACGCGCTGTGGTTCCATGCCCGCCGCTCACTGGCCAAACTCGACCTGCTGGCGCGGGTACAGATGTTGTCGTCCACTGCGATCTGGCTGGCGGTCGTGTTTTGCGGCCGCTGGATCGCCTATTGATGACCTCGCGCAGCCCGAAAGGAGTTCCCGCATGAAACGTCGCAGCCTCATGTTCGCCGCCGTCACCTTGCCGGGCGCCATGCCCTTCGCCTGGGCCCACCACGGGTGGAGCGGTTTCGACCAGGACCGCCCGCTCTACCTGGAAGGGAAGGTGGTGAGTTCGCGCTGGCAGAACCCGCATGCCGAACTGATGATCGAGGTGCCCGCCGATCTGCGCTTGCCTGCCGACCTGCCGAAGCGTGCGCTGCCGGCGCAGAGCGCGCCGGTCGATGGACCCGGCCTGCTTGCCAAGGCGGCGCTGCCGCGGCGCAAGGACCGCCAATGGGAGCTCGAACTGGCGCCGCTCACGCGCATGGAGGCCTGGCAGGTGCGCGAAATCAAGCCCGGGACCCTGGTCTCGGCCATCGGCTTCGGCACCAAGGAAGAGAAAGGCGATGCCGTGATGCGGGTCGAGTACCTGTTCGTCGACGGCAAGGCCTACGGGCTGCGTTCCAGCCCGGCCTGATCAGCTGGACAGGGCGGCCAGGGCGCGCTGCGTGATGTCGTCGACGCTGCCGACGCCGCTGATCGCGCGGTACTTCGGCGCTGCGGCCGGCTCGGCCTTGGCCCAGTTCGAGTAGTAGTCGACCAGCGGACGCGTCTGCTGGCTGTAGACCTCGAGCCGCTTGCGCACGGTTTCTTCCTTGTCGTCCTCGCGCTGGATCAGGTCTTCGCCGGTGAGGTCGTCCTTGCCTTCGGTCTTCGGCGGATTGAACTTCAGGTGGTAGATGCGTCCCGAGGCAGGGTGCGAACGTCGTCCGCTCATGCGTTCGATGATGTCGCTGAAGGGCACGTCGATTTCGAGCACGTAGTCGAGCCGGACGCCGGCCGCGCGCATCGCTTCGGCCTGCGGAATGGTGCGCGGGAAGCCGTCGAACAGGAAGCCCTGGGCGCAATCCGGCAGCGCGATCCGTTCCTTGACCAGGTTGATGATCAGGTCGTCGCTGACCAGCGCGCCGGATGCCATCACGGCCTGGGCCTGCAGCCCGAGCGGCGTGCCGGCCTTGACGGCGGCGCGCAGCATGTCGCCGGTGGAGATCTGGGGGATGCCGTATTTCTGGCAAATGAAGGCCGCTTGCGTGCCTTTTCCTGCCCCGGGGGCGCCCAACAAAATCAGTCTCATGGTGTCCTCGGAAGGTTCTTCGATTTCTGTCGCGCCAGGTCGCGCGCACGAGGCGCAACGAAAAGGCGGAGTTGCTTCGAGGATAGCATGGGGTTCGGGCCGTTTCGGAGCCCCGCACGGGCGAGGTCAGGCGGCGAAGAGGGCGCGGACCCGGGCCAGATCCTCGGGCGTGTCGATGCCGGGGCCGGGGGCGTGGGCGCTGACATGGACCGCGATCCGGTGACCGTGCCAGAGGGCCCGCATCTGCTCGAGCGCTTCGGTGGTTTCGACCGGCGCCGGCGGCAGGCCGGGAAAGCCGCGCACGAAGCCGGCCCGGTAGCCGTAGATGCCGATATGGCGCAACGGCGCCGGCGCGCTCGGCAGCGAGGTCGGGCCGCTGGCCGCGAAGCCGTCGCGCCACCAGGGGATCGGCGCGCGGCTGAAATAGAGCGCATGGCCACGGGCGTCGAGCACGGTCTTGACCACGTTCGGATTGACGAAGTCCTCGAGCGAGTCGATGGCGTGCGCCGCGGTGCTCATCGCAGCGTCGGGGTGGGCGGCCAGCGTGTCGGCCACCGCATCGATCAGATCGGGCGCGATCAGCGGCTCGTCGCCCTGGACGTTGACGACGATCGCGTCGTCGGCCAGCCCGAGCTGGGTGCAGGCTTCGGCCAGCCGGTCGCTGCCGCTCGCATGGTCGGTGCGGGTCAGCAGCACCCGCACGCCATGGGCACGGCAGGCATCGACGATGCGCGCGTCGTCGGCGGCCACCACCACGCTGGCGGCGCTTGAAAGCGCGGCCTGCTGGGCGACCCGCACCACCATCGGCACGCCGGCGATGTCGGCCAAGGGCTTGTCGGGCAGCCGTGTCGAGGCCAGCCGGGCCGGGATCAGGACCGTGAATGCGGTGCGCATGAACAGCTCAAAGTCCGAGTTCTTCGTCGGACAGGGTGCGGGCCTCGGTCTCGAGCAGCACCGGGATGCCGTCGCGCACCGGGTAGGCCAGGCGGGCGCTGCGCGAAGCCAGTTCCTGCTTTTCGGGGTTCCAGGTCAGCGGCCCCTTGGTGACGGGGCAGACGAGCAATTCAAGCAGCTTGGTGTCCATCGTTCGATGATAGCTTTGCGTCGAGGGCGGCGAAGAAGCCCGGCTCGGGTTCGAACACCAGTGGCACGGCCAGCGCCGCCGGGGCCCGGCGCCACAGCTTGACGGCGTCCTTCTCGGTGCACAGCAGGACCTGGCCGGTGTCCGCCGGCGGCTGCCAGCGGCTGAAATCGTCGTGGTCGGGCAGGGCGATGCTCTGCGCCAGCGCCAGTCCGCGCGCGCGCAGCATCTGGAAGAAGGCCTCGGGCTTGGCGATCGCTGCGACCGCGATCAACGGCCGTCCGGCCAGGGAGGCCAGCGGCACCCGGGACCCGTCCTGCCGGAGCGCATGGTCGGCGAGCGAGCGGCGGGCCCGGAAGCCGGCAAAGGCCGGCCGGTCGCCGGTATGGAGGACCAGGTCGCAGCGCCGCGGCCAGGGCTCGCGCAGCAGGCCGGCCGGCAGCAGCCAGCCGTTGCCGACGCCGCGGTCGTCGAACACGCAGATCTCCAGGTCGCGGCCCAGCGCGAGATGCTGCAGGCCGTCATCGCTCACGATGACCTGGGTGGCCGGGTGCCGGGCGAGCAGGGTGCGGGCCGCCTCGATGCGGCGCCGGGCCACGAACACCGGCACGCCGGTGGCGCGGCGGATCAGCGCCGGCTCGTCGCCGACCTCCGCCGGGTCGCTGTCTTCTTGCACCTCCCGGCAATCCCGGGTGCTGCGGCCATAGCCGCGCGACACCACGCCGGTGCGCAGGCCGCGCGCCTCCAGGTGCCGGACCACCGCCATCACCACGGGCGTCTTGCCCGAGCCGCCGGCGATCACGTTGCCGACGATGACCACCGGTACGCCGACGCGCTCGGTGCGCAGCAGGCCCTGGCGGTAGAAGCCTCGGCGCAGCGCGGCCAGGGCGCCGTACAACAGCGACAGCGGCCACAACAAGCGCGCCAGCGCGCCGCGTTGCAGCCAGGCTTGCGGCAACTAGCGCCCCGCCTGCGCGGCCGACTGGGTGGCGAAGGTGATCTGCATCAGGCCGGCCCGGCGCGCTGCTTCCATCACGGTGATGACCGATTGATGGGCGGCGCTGGCGTCGGCGCTGATGATCACGACATTGTCCTTGGCGCCGCCGGCCGCCGCCGCCAGCGCGGCGGTCACGGTCTCGACGCTGCGGTCCGGCAGCACGGTCCTGTTGATCGAATAGCGGCCATCGGCCGACACCGCGACGATGACTTCCTTCGGGTAGTCGCGCTGGGCCTCGACGTCGGCCACCGGCAGCCGCAGCTGCATTTCGGTGAACTTGCTGTAGGTGGTCGACAGCATCAGGAAGATCAGCACGACCAGCAGCACGTCGATGAACGGGATCAGGTTGATCTCGGGCTCTTCGCGCGAGCCGTGGCGGAAATGCATCCTCATCGGCGCAGCGTGTCCAGGTGGCGGGCGAAGCGCTCGCCGGCCAGTTCGAGGTTCAGCAGGTACTCGTCGACCCGGCTGCGGAAGTAGCGCCAGAAGATCAGCGCCGGAATGGCGATGATCAGGCCGAAGGCCGTGTTGTAGAGCGCGATCGAGATCCCGTGCGCCAGCTGCGCCGGATTGCCCGAGCCGACCGCGCCGTTGGCCGGCGACTGGGAGCCGAAGATCTCGATCATCCCGATCACGGTGCCGAGCAGGCCGAGCAGGGGCGCCGCCGAGGCGATGGTCGCCAGCGCCGGCAGGTAGCGTTCGAGCCGGTGCGCCACCACGCGGCCGGCGGATTCCATCGAGACGCGCAGGTCGTCCTCGGTGGCCATCGGGTTGGTGTTGAGGGCCCGAAAGCCGGCCGCGAGCACCTCGCCGAGGCCGGAGTTCTTTTCGAGCTTGGTGACGACGTCGGGACCGGGAATGGATGTGCGCGAGACCGTGATGGCTTCGTCGAGCAGCTTGGGCGGCAGCACCTTGGAGGTCTTGAGACTGGTGAAGCGTTCGATGACGAGCGCCATCCCGATCACCGAACAAGCGAGCAGCGGCCAGATCGGCCAACCCGCAGCAACTATGATGGAAAACAAAAAAATCCTCCGGCCCGTGGACTGCAAATGCGCGGCGATTATCCACCGAGGCGGCACCGGGTCACGACATGACTTTCATGTAGGTCCAGACGCACAGAAACTGTGGATAACTTTGTGACTAACACGCAGGGCAACTCGCCCGGAGCCGCACGGGCCGGGCATCTCGTTGGATCGACTGAATTTTGAGCAGCACTTTCTTCAATCAAATCAAAGGCTTGCACGACAACATGTGCCCGTGGTGCCGGCTCCGCCCCTCGGGCAGGGTCATCGGGCCTCTTGTGGACGAATCGTTAGCCGAAAGTGAGATGAGCCATGGCGGAACGTGAGCAACCGCCCTCGTCCGGCGCGAGAGTCTGGGCCGTCGGCGCCTTGTGCCGGGCGATCGCCGACGCGCTCGATGCGCGCTTCAACCCGGTCAGCGTGCGCGGTGAGATCTCCGGCTTTTCCCGGGCGGCCAGCGGCCATTGCTACTTCTCGCTGAAGGACGAATCCGGGCAGTTGCGCTGCGCCATGTTCCGCCGGGCGGCGAGCCTGCTCGATTTCTCGCCGCGCGACGGCGACCAGGTCGAAGTGCGCGGCCGGCTCGCGGTCTATGAGCCGCGCGGCGACCTGCAACTGGTGGTCGAGAGCCTGCGCCGAGCGGGACAGGGCGCGCTGTTCGAGCAGTTCATGCAGCGCAAGGCCCGGCTGGAGGCCGAAGGCCTGTTCGATCCGGCCCGCAAGCGGGCGCTGCCGACGCTGCCGCGTGCGATCGGGCTCGTGACCTCGCTCGGTGCCGCGGCGTTGCACGATGTCGTCACCGCGCTGCGCCGGCGCGCGCCGCACATCCCGGTCGTGCTGGCGCCGGCGGCGGTGCAGGGCGCCGCCGCGCCGGCCGAACTGGTGCGGTCGCTGCAGGGCCTCTACGCGCTCGAACCCAAGGTCGATGTGATCCTGCTGGTGCGCGGCGGCGGCTCGATCGAGGACCTGTGGGCCTTCAACGACGAGACCCTGGCCCGCACCATCGTGCAGAGCCCGGTGCCCGTGATCAGCGGCGTCGGCCACGAGACCGACTTCACGATCGCCGATTTCTGCGCCGACCTGCGCGCGCCCACCCCGACCGCCGCCGCCGAACTGGTCGCCGCGCCGCGCGAGGTGTGGCTCGGCGCACTGGACCTGATCGAAGAGCGCCTGCGCGACGCCGTAGCGGCGCGCGTCGACCTGCTGGGCCAGCGCCTGGACCAGGCCACCGGCCGGCTCGGGCGCCCGTCGGCGCTGGTGGCCCGCCAGCGTCTGGGGCTGGCGCACCAGGCCCAGCGGCTGCACTTCGCGGTGCTGGCGCGGACCGGCCGCTTCGCGCAGGCCCAGCAGGCCCTGGCAGCGAGGGGGCCGCTCGGCCTGCGCGCCACGCTGGCGCGCCACCACGAGCGGCTCGATCGCGCGGCTCTGCGCCTGCGGCTGCTCGACCCGGCGCTGGTGCTGCAGCGCGGCTACGCCTGGCTGACCGATGCCGATGGTCGGCCGGTCATGCACGCCGCCGAGCTGGCGCCCGATGACCATGTGACGGCGCGGCTTTCCGACGGCACGGTGGCCCTGAAAGTGCTGCAATAGCGGGTGCACCGGGGACAAACGCGACCGCGTCCGACGCCCCTTGCCCGAATCCTTCCTAGAATCTTCGATTCCTTCAACCAACCCGCGAGAAAAACACCATGGAACACGTTCTTCCTCCCCTGCCGTATCCGCTCGACGCCCTGGCGCCCGAGTATTCGAAGGAAACGATGGAGTACCACTACGGCAAGCACCACAACGCTTACGTCGTGAACCTGAACAACCTGCAGAAGGGCACCGAATTCGAGAGCATGACGCTCGAGGAAATCGTCAAGAAGTCCAGCGGCGGGATCTACAACAACGCGGCCCAGATCTGGAACCACACCTTCTTCTGGAACTGCATGAAGCCCGCCGGCGGCGGCGAACCCAGCGGCGCCCTGGCCAAGGCGATCGATGCCAAGTGGGGCAGCTACGCGGCCTTCAAGGAAGCCTTCGTGAAGTCGGCCGTGGGCAATTTCGGCTCCGGCTGGACCTGGCTCGTCAAGAAGGCCGACGGTTCGGTCGACATCGTCAACACCGGCGCCGCCGGCACGCCGTTGACCACCGCCGACAAGGCGCTGCTGACGGTCGACGTCTGGGAACACGCCTACTACATCGACTACCGCAACCTGCGCCCCAAGTTCGTCGAGACCTTCCTTGCGAAGCTCGTCAACTGGGACTTCGTGGCCAAGAACTTCGGCTGATCCGGGTTCTGCGCCGACGCGAAAAAGCCGACCCGCGGGTCGGCTTTTTCGTTGGGGCGGCCGCGCCTCAGCGCCGGCCGGCGAACAACTCTCCGCCGAGCTTGCTGCCGGCCTTGATGTTCTTGCGCGCGAACCAGCCCTGGTTCATTTCCAGGACGAAGCGCACCGGCTCCTTCGAGCAGTGCGAATTCTCGGTCATCGGCTGCATGTCGACCAGGTTGACGATGCGGCCATCGTCGGCGACGAAGGCGGCGGTCAGGGGCAGCAGCGTGTTCCTCATCCAGAAGCACTGGGTGGCGGGCTGTTCGAAGACGAACACCATGCCTTCGGTCGGCGGCATTTCCTTGCGGTACATCAGGCCGATTTCGCGTTCCTTTGGCGACTGCGCCACCTGGGCGTCGATCTGGTACATGCCGGCCGATATGCGGGTCCGCGGCAATTGGCTTTGCGGTTCCTGGGCATGGGAAATAGCCGTCAATGAAACAGACAGCGCGAGAAGACTGAAAAATCGCAAGAACATGGGTCGACTTTCGGGGACGGCAACGCAAACAAGAATGCCCGCGCAGGCGGGCATGATCGATTGAACGCAAAGCTTACCTTCTATTGGCCAGGATTGCCTGACCCAAAAGGACAGGATCGCTTCGCCAGGACGAAAAAAAGCGCTCCGTGGAGCGCTCTTTCAATACGGAACGAATCCGATCAGTTCGGCGTGCCGCCTTGCGGGTTCATCTTGCGAACGCTGCCGTCCTTGTTGCGGCGACGGTCGCTGCGGGTTTCGGCGCGTGCCTGGCCGGCGGTTGCGGCACGGCTCGGGGCCAGGCCGCCGCTGCCTTCAGCGGTCTTGGGGGCGTCGCCACCTTGAGGACGCACTTCGCCTTGCGGCTTCGATGCACGGCGCTCGACAGCGCGCTGCTGCGGCTTGGAGTTCGTGATCGGTTGTTGTTCCGACGAGGTGCCAGCCGGATTTTGCGCATAGGCACCAACTGCGAACAGGCCGGCCATCATGACTGCGAGAACTTTGCTCATTACGGATTCCTCAATGGAAATGGTTTGAAAACGCCTCCCGGCCAGCAGAAGGTCTGCCAACAACGGAGCCGGGCCGGCGGTGGTTGACACATCCTTCGGGCTCCTCCGGTTGCGTCTAAAATTCTAAGGGTATTCAGACGATTGCAAACTCATTGTCTTCCCGTCTTTCCTCACCCGGAGTCCTCGTCCCCATGTCCAGGTACCAGCACATCAAAGTCCCGACCGAAGGCCAGAAGGTCACGGTCAACGCCGACAACTCGCTCCAGGTGCCGGACCAGCCGATCATTCCTTTCATCGAGGGCGACGGCACCGGACTGGACATCACGCCGGTCATGTTGAAGGTGGTCGACGCGGCGGTCGCCAAGGCCTACGGCGGCAAGCGGAAGATCCAGTGGATGGAGGTCTACGCCGGCGAAAAAGCGACCCGGATCTACGGTCCCGACGTCTGGCTCCCCGAAGAAACGCTGCACGCCGTGCGCGACTACGTGGTCTCGATCAAGGGCCCCCTGACGACCCCGGTGGGCGGCGGCATCCGCTCGCTCAACGTGGCGCTGCGCCAGGAGCTCGATCTGTACGTTTGCCTGCGGCCGATCCAGTATTTCGAGGGTGTCCCCAGCCCCGTGAAGGAGCCCCAGAAGACCAACATGGTGATCTTCCGGGAGAACTCCGAGGACATCTATGCCGGCATCGAATTCGAGGCCGAAAGCGACAAGGCCAAGCGGCTGATCAAGTTCCTGCAGGAGGAGTTCGGGGTCAAGAAGATCCGCTTCCCGAACACCTCCGGCATCGGCATCAAGCCGGTGTCCCGCGAAGGTACCGAGCGGCTGGTCCGCAAGGCGATCCAGTACGCGATCGACAACGACAAACCGAGCGTCACGATCGTCCACAAGGGCAACATCATGAAGTTCACCGAGGGCAGTTTCCGCGACTGGGCCTACGGTCTGGCGGCCAAGGAATTCGGCGCCGAACTGATCGACGGCGGTCCCTGGATGCGGTTCAAGAGCCCGAAAACGGGCAAAGAAATAACCGTGAAAGATTCGATCGCTGATGCTTTCCTGCAACAGATTTTGCTGCGACCGGCCGAATACAGCGTCATCGCGACCCTCAACCTGAACGGCGACTACATTTCCGACGCCCTGGCGGCCCAGGTCGGCGGCATCGGGATCGCCCCCGGCGCCAATCTCAGCGACACGGTCGCGATGTTCGAGGCGACGCACGGCACGGCGCCGAAATACGCCGGCAAGGACTACGTGAACCCGGGTTCCGAGATCCTCTCGGCCGAAATGATGCTGCGCCACATGGGCTGGACCGAGGCCGCCGACCTGGTCATCAGCTCGATGGAAAAATCGATCGCCAGCAAAAGGGTCACCTACGACTTCGCGCGCCTCATGGAGGGCGCCACGCAGGTCAGCTGCTCGGGCTTCGGGCAGGTGATGATCGACAACATGTAAAGATGACGGCGGCGGCGTCCGGCCCGACGCCTTGCCCACGCAGCCCCGGGACCCCAGGTGCCGGGGCTTTTTCATGGGCCGGAAAAACCCCTGAGCCAGCAGCCTCCGCGCCTTCGGGGCATGCTGCTTGCATGGGCGTGAACTGCTGATCCGGCCGCATTCGCCTTGAATGTCACAAAGCCGCCACCAGTTGTGTCACATCGTCGAGTGCAACCCGCGGCGGCTCTATAAAATGAATTCCATGGCTACCAGAATCCCTTCGACCCCCAAGACGCCGCCGGCTGCCAAGCCGAGGCGGGACGATGGTGACGCGGTCGTGCTCGAGCGGCGACCGCAGAAGACCGCGCCGCCCCAGATGTTCCAGGTCGTGATGCTGAACGACGACTACACGCCGATGGAATTCGTGATCGTCGTGATCCAGGAGTTCTTCAGCAAGGACCGCGAAACCGCGACCCAGATCATGCTCAAGATCCACCTCGATGGCCGCGGCGTCTGCGGCGTCTACTCGCGCGACATGGCGGCCACCAAGGTCAATCAGGTGATGGAAGCGGCGCATCAGGCGGGGCATCCGCTGCAGTGCGTCAGCGAACCGGTCGAATGAACCAGTTGAATTGGGCGCGCTCCAACCCATCTGAGAAATTATTTACAGCAAGGCAAAAGGAAATCACATGATTGCCCAGGAACTGGAAGTCAGCCTGCACATGGCTTTTGTAGAAGCCAGGCAGCAGCGCCACGAGTTCATCACGGTGGAGCACCTGCTGCTCGCTTTGCTGGACAACCCGAGTGCCGCGGAGGTGCTGCGCGCCTGCTCGGCCAATGTCGACGACCTGCGGGCGTCGCTCACCAACTTCATCAAGGACAACACGCCCCAGGTGGCGGGTACCGACGATGTCGACACCCAGCCGACGCTGGGTTTCCAGCGCGTGATCCAGCGCGCCATCATGCATGTGCAGTCCACCGGCAACGGCAAGAAGGAAGTGACCGGCGCCAACGTGCTGGTCGCGATCTTCGGCGAGAAGGATTCGCATGCCGTGTACTACCTGCACCAGCAGGGCGTGACGCGCCTCGACGTCGTGAACTTCATCGCCCACGGCATCAAGAAGAGCGATCCGCCTGAAGCCGCCAAGGGCAGCAGCGACGCCTCCTCGGGCGAAAGCGAAGAGGGCGGCGGCGAGAAGAACGAGAAGTCGTCTCCGCTCGAGCAGTTCACGCAGAACCTGAACCAGCTCGCCAAGGACGGCAAGATCGATCCGCTGATCGGCCGCGAGTACGAGGTCGAGCGCGTGATCCAGATCCTGTGCCGCCGGCGCAAGAACAATCCGCTGCTGGTGGGCGAAGCCGGCGTCGGCAAGACCGCGATCGCCGAGGGCCTGGCCTGGCGCATCACGCAGAACGACGTGCCGGAGATCCTGGCCGAGTCGAACGTGTACTCGCTCGACATGGGCGCGCTCCTGGCCGGCACCAAGTACCGCGGCGATTTCGAGCAGCGCCTGAAGGGCGTGCTCAAGTCGCTCAAGGACAAGCCGAACGCGATCCTTTTCATCGACGAGATCCACACGCTGATCGGCGCCGGCGCGGCATCGGGCGGCACGCTCGACGCCTCGAACCTGCTCAAGCCGGCGCTCTCCAGCGGCCAGCTCAAGTGCATCGGCGCCACCACCTTCACCGAGTACCGCGGCATCTTCGAGAAGGATGCGGCCCTGTCGCGTCGCTTCCAGAAGGTCGACGTGGTCGAGCCGACGGTGCAGGAAACCGTCGACATCCTGAAGGGCCTGAAGTCGCGCTTCGAGGAGCACCATGGCGTGAAGTACGGCGTGGCCGCACTGCAGGCCGCGGCCGAGCTGAGCGCCAAGTACATCAACGACCGTCACCTGCCCGACAAGGCGATCGACGTCATCGATGAAGCCGGCGCTGCCCAGCGCATCCTGCCCGCCAACAAGCGCAAGAAGACCATCAGCAAGACCGAGGTCGAGGAAATCGTCGCCAAGATCGCGCGCATTCCCCCGGCCAACGTCTCGAACGACGACCGCGGCAAGCTGCAGACCATCGAGCGCGACCTGAAGAGCGTGGTGTTCGGCCAGGACAAGGCGCTCGAAGTGCTGGCTTCTGCCGTCAAGATGGCGCGTTCGGGCCTGGGCCGCGAAGACAAGCCGATCGGCTCCTTCCTGTTCAGCGGCCCGACCGGCGTCGGCAAGACCGAAGCAGCCAAGCAGCTGGCCTACATCATGGGCATCGAGCTGATCCGCTTCGACATGTCGGAGTACATGGAGCGCCATGCGGTGAGCCGTCTCATCGGCGCGCCTCCGGGCTATGTCGGATTCGACCAGGGCGGCCTGCTGACCGAGGCCATCACGAAGAAGCCGCACGCGGTGCTGCTGCTCGACGAAATCGAGAAGGCGCATCCGGATATCTTCAACGTGCTGCTGCAGGTCATGGACCACGGCACCCTGACGGACAACAACGGACGCAAGGCCGACTTCCGCAACGTGATCATCGTGATGACCACCAATGCGGGTGCCGAGACCATGAACAAGGCGACCATCGGCTTCACCAACCCGCGCCAGGCGGGCGACGAGATGGCCGACATCAAGCGCCTGTTCACGCCGGAGTTCCGCAACCGCCTGGATGCGACCGTGAGCTTCAAGGCGCTCGACGAGCAGATCATCCTGCGCGTGGTGGACAAGTTCCTGCTGCAGCTGGAGACGCAGCTGGCCGAGAAGAAGGTCGACGTGACCTTCACCGACGCGCTGCGCAAGCACCTGGCGAAGAAGGGCTTCGATCCGCTGATGGGTGCGCGGCCGATGCAGCGCCTGATCCAGGACACGATCCGTCGCGCCCTGGCCGACGAACTGCTCTTCGGTCGCCTGCAGGAGGGCGGACGCCTGACCGTCGACCTCGACGACAAGGAAGAAGTGCAGCTGGACATCCAGCCGCTGCCGAAGAAGGAAGGCCGGGCCAAGCCCGAGGCCGAAGAAGCGGCGACGGGTTGAGCGCCTTCCGCCCACTGCGGCGGAAGCATCCGATCGGAAGGCCGGTAGCATTGCTACCGGCCTTTTTCGTTTCACCTCGAGATTTCTCCCCTTGATCGTCCCCGAGCTCAGCCAGGAATGGAAGACCGGCCTCTCCCTCGCATGGAGCGGCTACATCGCAGTGCTTTCGGTCTGGATCGTGATGCAGAAGCGCGCACCGGTCTCGACCATGAGCTGGATCCTGTCGCTGGCGCTGCTGCCTTTCGCGGGCTTTCTCATCTACTACTTCCTGGGGCCGCAGCGGCTCAAGAAGCAGCGCCTCAAGCGGCTTCGCAGCCGGGCCAGCGCACTGGCGCCCGCCGACGTCGTGATGCTGCGCGAGGCGAGGGCGCATGCGCCGCCTGCCTTGCGCCAGATGGCCGCGCTCGGGATGGCGGCCTGCGGGCTGCCGGTGTCGAGCGCGACCTCGGCCGTGCTGCTGTCCGGCGGCGCGACCACCTTCGATGCGATCTTCGATGCGATCCGCGCGGCGCGCGACCACGTCCATCTCGAGTACTACATCTTCGAGCCCGACCGGATCGGCACGGCACTGCGCGACCTGCTCATCGAGCGCGCCCGGGCCGGCGTCAAGGTGCGGCTGCTGCTCGATGCGCTCGGCTCCAAGCGGGTCGGGCGCAAGTTCATGGCGCCGATGCAGGCGGCCGGTGTCCATGTGGCCCTGTTCCACGAGACCCGCATCGGCCGGCGGCTGCGGCCGGTGACCAACTACCGGACCCACCGCAAGATCGTGGTCTGCGACGGGCTGGTGGGCTTCACCGGGGGCGTCAACATCACCGACGAGGAAGACGCCCGCACCCGGCCCGACGCCTACCACGACGTCCATCTGCGGATCGAAGGCAGCGCGGTGCGCTGGCTGCAGACCACATTTCTCGAAGACTGGACCTACGCGACCGGCGAGGACCCGCGCCAGATCGACAACGCGCTGCCCCTGCTGCTGCCGGACCTGCCGCTGGGCGAGGCAACCGGCGAGATCCCGGTCCAGATCATCACCAGCGGGCCCGACAGCCCGCTCGAGGCGATCCACCGCATGCATCTCGCGGCGATCCAATCCTCGGAGCGGCGCGCCTGGCTCACCACCCCTTACTTCGTGCCCGGCGAGCCGGCCCTGATGGCATTGACCAGTGCCGCCCTGCGCGGCGTCGACGTCCGGCTGCTGGTGCCGCGGCGCAGCGATTCGCTGGTCGTGAGCGCGGCGGCGCGCTCCTACTACGACGAGCTGATCGCCGCCGGCGTCAAGGTCTGGGAGTACAAGGCCCGCATGCTGCACTCCAAGACGCTGGTGGTGGACGATCACTGCGCGATGATCGGCACAGCCAACTTCGACAATCGCAGCTTCAGGCTCAATTTCGAGGTGATGGCCGTGATCTACGGGACGACCTTGGCCGAACCCCTGGCGGCGCAGTTCGAGACCGACCTCCGAAGCGCCTCGCCGATCCGGGCCAACCGGCGCCAGAAGTTCCTGCGCCGCCTGGCCGACGCCACCGCCCGCCTGTTTTCTCCTTTGCTTTGAACATGCCTCCACACACCTTCCTCTGGCACGACTACGAAACCTTCGGCGCGGTGCCGCGCCGCGACCGGCCTTCGCAGTTCGCCGCGATCCGCACCGACGCCGAGCTCAACGAGGTCGGCGAGCCGTTGATGGTCTATTGCCAGCCCGCGCCCGACTACCTGCCGAGCCCGGAGGCCTGTCTTATCACCGGCATCACGCCGCAGCAGTGCCTGGAGCTCGGCATTCCCGAGCATGAATTCGCGGCCCGCATCGAGCAGGCCTTCTCGCAGCCCGGCACCATCGGCGTCGGCTACAACACGATCCGCTTCGACGACGAAGTGACCCGCTTTCTGTTCTGGCGCAACCTGATCGATCCCTACGCGCGCGAGTGGCAGAACGACTGCGGCCGCTGGGACCTGCTCGACGTGGTGCGGCTGACTTATGCGCTGCGCCCCGACGGCATCGTCTGGCCGACCAAGGCGGACGGCAGCCAGAGCTTCAAGCTCGAGGACCTGGCGCGGGCCAACGGACTGCTGCACGAGGCGGCGCACGATGCGCTGTCGGACGTGCGCGCCACGATCGCGCTGGCCCGGCTGATCCGCGACAAGCAGCCCCGGCTGTTCGACTTCGCGTTCGGGCTGCACCGCAAGGACCGGGTGGCGGCCGAGCTCGGCCTGCCGGCGACGCGCGAGAGCGCTCGGCCCTTCCTCCACGTGTCGGGCATGTTCCCGGCCGAGCGGGGCTGCCTGGCTGTGATGTGGCCGCTGGCCAGTCATCCGACCAACAAGAACGAACTGCTGGCCTGGGACCTGGCCCACGACCCGGGCGAGCTGCGCGACCTCGACGTCGAGACCCTGCGGCTGCGCCTGTTCACGCGCAGCGCCGACCTGCCCGAGGGCGTGCGCCGGCTGCCGCTCAAGGGCATCCACCTGAACAAATCACCGATGGTGGTCGGCAACCTCAAGACGCTGGCGCCGGCGATGGCGGCGCGCTGGGGCATCGACATCGAGGCGGCATTGAAGAACGCCGCGCTCGCGGCCGCCTTGCCCGACATGAGCGCGATCTGGCCGCAGGTCTACGAGCGGCCCCGCGAAGGCGCGCCGGACGTCGACGAGGATCTCTACGGCGGCTTCGTCGGCAACGGCGACCGGCGCCGCCTGAACCAGTTGCGTGGCCTGTCGCCGGGCGAGCTCGGGCGTGCCCGCACCGGCTTCGACGACCCGCGGCTGGAAGAGCTGGTGTTCCGCTACCGGGCGCGCAATTTCCTCGATACGCTGAACGAAGACGAGGCCGGGCGCTGGGAGGCGCACCGGGCCGCGCGGCTGCTCGAAGGCGAGGGCGGTGCGCGCAATGTCGATGCCCTGTTCGCCGAGATCGATGCGCTGGCCGAGACCGCGGACGAGCGCGCCGAAGCCATCCTGGGCGCGCTGTACGAATACGCCGAGGCGATCGCCCCGGAGGTCTGAACGATCATGACCGTGCGCCGACTGCTCCCCGCCGATGCCGCCGTCTACCGGGCCTTGATGCTCGAAGCCTACGTGCGCCATCCGGACGCCTTCACCTCCAGCGCCGAGGAGCGCGCGGCGCTGCCGCTGGCCTGGTGGGAAGCGCGGCTCGACGAATCGCCGCGGGCCGGCCAGGTCGTGCTCGGTGCCTTCGACGGCGACCGGCTGGCCGGTGCCGCCGGGCTCGAATTCGAGTCGCGCGCCAAGGCCCGTCACAAGGCGCATCTCTTCGGGATGTACGTGGCGCCCGATGCCCGGACGGGCGGCCACGGCCGGCAGCTGGTGCAGGGCCTGCTGGACGTGGCGGCCGCCAGGGAGGGCGTCAAGCTCGTCCAGCTGACCGTGACCGAAGGCAATGCCGCGGCGCAGTCGCTCTACGAACGCTGCGGGTTCGCGGTGTTCGGCGTCGAGCCCTTCGCGGTTGCGCTCGATGGCCGCTACCTGTCGAAGTGCCACATGTGGCGGCTGCTCGGGGGCGAGCACAGCTGACAGGAATGTCATCCTTGCGTCAGCTTGCCGTCCCGGGCGGGTGCCTACAGTGGGCGGCATGCGAATACTGTGTCTGGCCCTGGCGGCATCCCTGGCAGGCTGCGCCGTCGGGCCCGACTACCGGCGACCCTCGTTGCCCGAAGGCGTGTCGGCGCCGGCCTTCAAGGAAAGCGGCGCCTGGAAGACCGCGGCGCCCGCCACCGTCGATGCGGCCCATCCCTGGTGGACCGGGTTTGACGACCCGCGCCTCGACGCGCTGATCGAGGAAGCGAACGGCGCGAACCAGAGCCTTCGGCTGGCCGAGGCCCAGTACCGGGAGGCCCAGGCGCTGGTGCAGAACGCGCAGGCGGGCTGGGCGCCGACGCTCGGGCTGGACCTCTCGGGCCAGCGCGCGCGCAGCCAGAATTCGACCGGCGCGACGGTGGAGGGCAACACGCACGCCTGGTCGCTGCAGGCGGCCTGGGAACCCGACCTCTGGGGCCGGGTGCGGCGTGCCGTCGAAGGCGCCGCGGACAGCGCGCAGGCCAGCGACGCCGACCTGGCCGCGGCACGGCTCGCGGTGCAGGCCGCGGTGGCCAACGACTACATCCAGCTGCGCATGACCGATGCCCAGCAGCGGCTCTACGACCGGACCATCGAGGCCTACCGCAAGTCGCTGCAGATCACCCGGAGCCAGTACCGCGCGGGCGTGGTGACGCGGGCCGATGTCGACCTGGCCGACACCACCCTGCAATCGACCCAGGCGCTGGCCCTCGACACCCAGCTGACGCGCCGGCAGCTCGAGCACGCGATCGCGGTGCTGCTGGGCAAGACGCCCTCGCAGTTTTCCATCGCGGCGGACGACAGCCTGCCCAGCCTGCCCGCGGTGCCGATGGCCGTGCCGTCGGAACTGCTCGAGCGCCGGCCGGACATCGCGGGCGCTGAACGCCGGGCGGCGTCGGCCAACGCGGGCATCGGCTATGCGCAGGCCGCCTACTACCCGAGCCTGTCGCTGAGCGCCGCGGGCGGCTTCGCCGGTGCCGGCTTCGGCAACTGGTTCGCCGCGCCGGGCAAGGTCTGGGCGCTGGGCGCGGCGGTGGCGCAAAACCTGTTCGACGGCGGCCAGCGCAACGCCCAGGTGGCACAGGCGCGGGCGACCTTCGATGCCTCGTCGGCCAGCTACCGCCAGACCGTGCTGGCCGGCTTTCAGGAAGTCGAGGACAACCTGGCCGCGCTCGACCTGCTGGCGCAGGAGCGCCAGGTACAGGACGGCGCGGTCGCCTCGGCGCGCAACGCCGAGCGCGTGTCGTTGAGCCAGTTCCGCGCCGGCGCGACCACCTACCTGGCGGTCATCGCATCGCAAACGCTGGCGCTCAACAACGAGCGCACCGCGCTGCAGCTGCAGAGCCGGCAGTTCGCCGCCCAGGTGGCCCTGTTCAAGGCGCTCGGCGGCGGCTGGGACGCCAGCCAGCTGCAGGCCAGCGCCGACGCCAGCCCGGCGGCCGCCTACGCATCTTCGAATTCCAAGTGAACCTCATGGACAGTCCTTCTTCAACATCCCGCCAGCGTCCGCGCTGGCTGCTTCATGCCGGCTGGCTGCTGCTCGCCGTGCTGCTCGCCGCGGGCGCCTGGCGCCTGATGCGGCATCCGGCCCCGCCGGTGGCCGCGGGGCCTGCGGGCGTCCCCGCGACCACCGTCCAGGTCGCCAGCGAGACGGTGCCGATCGCACGCAGCGGCGTCGGCACCGTGCTGCCGGTGGCCTCGGTGACGGTGCGCACGCGGGTCGACGGGCAGCTCGACAGCGTCGAGTTCAAGGAAGGGCAGGACGTCAAGGCCGGCCAGGTGCTGGTGCGCATCGATCCGCGCACCTTCCAGGCGCAGCTCGAGCAGCTGGTGGCGCAGAAGGCAAAGGACGAGGCCACGCTGGCCAATGCGCGCGCCGACCTGCAGCGCTACGGCGAGCTGATCAAGGAGGACGCCACCACCCAGCAGACGCTGGACACCCAGCGCGCGCTGGTCAACCAGCTGCAGGCTTCCCTGAAGAGCGACGAGGCGCAGATCCACCTGGCCCAGGTGCAGCTCGGCTTCACCACGATCGCCGCGCCGATCAGCGGGCGGATCGGCGCCCGGCTGGTCGACCCGGGCAACATCGTGCATGCGGCGGACGTGAACGGCCTGCTGGTGATCAACCAGATCGATCCGATCGCGGTCCAGTTCACCCTGCCTGAAAGCAGCTTCCAGGCGGTCAACAAGGCGCTGAACGGCAGCCATGAGCCGCTGGCGGTCGAGGCCATCGACCGCGACACCCGCGACGTGCTGGCGACCGGCAAGCTGGTGCTGCTGAACAACCAGATCGACACCGCCACCGGCACCATCTCGCTGAAGGCGCAGTTCGCCAATGCCGGCCATGCGCTGTGGCCGGGCCAGTCGGTCGACGCCCGGGTGGTGCTCGGCGAGCGGGCCGACGCGCTGACAGTGCCTTCGGCGGTGGTGCAGCGCAACCAGGAAGGCTTCTTCGCCTATGTGGTCGGGCCCGACGACAAGGTCCGGGCGCAGCCGCTGACGGTGGCCGACACGGTGAAGGGCAAGTCGGTGATCGAGACCGGCCTGGCGGCCGGCGACCGGGTGGTGCTGGACGGCCAGTACCGCCTGACACCTGGCGCACGGATCGTCGAGAAGGCCGCCGTCGTGCCGGTCGCGTCCTCGGGAGCCAAGCCTTGAACATCTCGGCCGCCTTCATCAAGCGCCCGATCGGCACCTCGCTGCTGGCCGCGGCCGTGCTGCTGATCGGGCTGGTCGCCTGGCCGATGCTGCCGGTGGCGCCGCTGCCGCAGGTCGACTTCCCGACCTTGCAGGTGACGGGCCGGCTGCCCGGCGCCAGCCCCGAGACGATGGCGTCCAATGTGGCCCAGCCGCTGGAACGCCAGTTCTCGCTGATCGCCGGGCTGTCGCAGATGACCTCGAGCAGCTCGCTCGGGCTGACCCAGATCACCTTGCAGTTCGACCTCGACCGCAACATCGACGGCGCCGCCCTCGACGTCCAGACCGCCATCAACGCGGCGCAGGGCCAGCTGCCCAGCAACCTGCCGAGCCCGCCGAGCTTCCGCAAGATCAACCCGGCCGATTCGCCGGTGCTGATCCTCGGCGTGCAGTCCAAGGTGCTGCCGCTGGTGCAGGTCAACGACTACGCCGACAACGTGCTGGCGCAGCAGATCTCGCGCATCTCGGGGGTCGGGCTGGTCAACATCTTCGGCGTCCAGAAGCCGTCGGTGCGGATCCAGGTCGATCCGGCCAAGATCAAGGCGGTCGGCTTGAGCCTGGAGGACGTGCGCGGCGTGATCGCCGCCACCACCGTCAGCGCGCCGACCGGCACGATCGACGGCGAACGCCAGGCTTTCAACGTCTACACCAACGACCAGCTGCTCAAGGCCGCGCCCTGGAACGACATGGTGCTGGCCTGGCGCAACGGGGCGCCGATCCGGGTCCGCGACATCGGCGTCGCGGTCGACGGGCCGGAGAACAGCAAGGTCGCGGCCTGGGGCTTTGCCGGGCCGGCGGCCGCCGTTGGCAGCGACATCGCCAACGGCCGCGCGATCATGCTGGCGATCACCAAATCGCCGGGTGCCAACGTGATCGAGACGGTCGACCGCATCCAGGCGGCGATGCCGAAGCTGAAGGCGGCGATTCCGCCCAGCATCAGCGTCAACACGCTGGTCGACCGCACGCAGACCATCCGGGCCTCGGTCAAGGACGTCGAGTTCACGCTGCTGCTGTCGATCGCTCTGGTGGTGGCGGTGATCTTCGTCTTCCTGCGCAACGTCACGGTGACGCTGATCCCGAGCGTGACCGTGCCGCTGGCGCTGCTCGGCACGGCGGCCGTGATGTACGTGGTCGGCTACAGCCTGGACAACCTCTCGCTGATGGCGCTGACGATCGCGGTCGGCTTCGTGGTCGACGACGCGATCGTGATGCTGGAGAACATCTACCGCCACATCGAGGACGGCATGGCGCCGATGGAGGCGGCGCTGAAAGGGGCCGGCGAAATCGGCTTCACGATCATCTCGATCTCGGTCTCGCTGGTGGCGGTGTTCATCCCGCTGCTGCTGATGGGCGGCATCGTCGGGCGGCTGTTCCGCGAGTTCGCGGTCACGGTGACGCTGACCATCGTGGTGTCGGTGCTGATCTCGCTCACCTTGACGCCGATGCTCTGCGCGCGCTTCCTGAAGCCGCACGTGCCGAACGAGCGGCACGGCCGGCTCTACCTGCTGCTGGAGCGCGGCTTCGACGCCATGCTCGATGGCTACAAGCGCGGGCTCGGCGTGGTGCTGCGCCATCCCTTCATCACCTTGATGAGTTTCATCGCGACGGTGGCGGCGACGGTGGCGCTGTTCATCGTGATCCCCAAGGGCTTCTTCCCGCAGCAGGACACCGGCTTTCTCTTCGGCACGGCCGACGCGGCACAGGACTCGTCGTCCAACGCGATGCGCGACCGGATGCTCAAGATCGCCGACATCATCCGCCAGGACCCGGATGTCACGAGCTTCGGCATGCAGGCCGGCGCGAGCACCTTCAACTCGGGCAATTTCTTCATCGGCCTCCGACCGAAGGACGAGGGCCGCACCGCCAACGCCGACGAGGTCATCGCCCGGCTGCGGCCGAAGCTGGCGCCGGTGCAGGGCATCACGCTGTTCATGCAGGCCGGGCAGGACATCAGCGTCGGCGGCCGGCCCTCGCGCACGCAATACCAGTACACGCTGACCGACACCGACCTGAACCAGCTCAACACCTGGGCGCCGAAGGTGCTGGCGCAACTGCGCGAGCTGCCGCAGCTGACCGACGTGACCTCCGACCAGCAGAACGCCGCGCCGACGGCCCAGGTGACGATCGACCGCCAGCGGGCATCGAGCTACGGCATCACGCCGGCGATGATCGACGCCGTGATCTACGACGCCATCGGCCAGCGCCAGGTGGCGCAGTACTTCACGCAGCTCAACAGCTACAACGTGGTGCTGGAGGTCACGCCGGAGCTGCAGCGCGATCCCTCGCTGTTCGATCGCCTGTACCTGACCTCGCCGATCAACGGCCAGCAGGTGCCGCTGTCGACCTTCGTCAAGCTCGACACCAGCAAGACCGGCTACCTGTCGATCAGCCACCAGGGGCAGTTCCCGGCGGTGACGGTGTCCTTCAACCTCAAGCCGGGCACCTCGCTGGGCCCGGCGGTCGATGCGATCAACGCGGCCCAGGCCCGGATGGGCGTGCCGGCCACCTTGAGCGGCACATTCCAGGGCACGGCGCAGGCCTTCGGCGATTCGCTGCGGACCCAGCCCTACCTGATCCTGGCAGCGCTGATCTCGGTCTACATCGTGCTGGGGCTGCTCTACGAGAGCTACATCCATCCGCTGACCATCCTGTCGACCCTGCCGTCGGCCGGCGTGGGCGCATTGCTGATCCTGATGGCCGGCGGTTACGATCTCAGCGTGATCGCACTGATCGGGATCATCCTGTTGATCGGGATCGTGAAAAAGAACGGCATCATGATCGTGGATTTCGCCCTGCACGCCGAGCGCGACCGCGGCATGTCGCCGCGCGATGCGATCTTCGAAGCCTGCATCCTGCGTTTCCGCCCGATCATGATGACCACCATGTGCGCACTGCTGAGCGGGCTGCCGCTGATGCTCGGCCACGGCGCCGGCTCCGAGCTGCGCCGGCCGCTGGGCTACGCGATGGTCGGCGGCCTGATCCTGTCGCAGATGCTGACCCTCTTCACGACGCCGGTGATCTATCTCTATCTCGACCGTGCCCATCACTGGTACGTGCGGCGCAAGGCGGCGCGCCAGCAGCGCCGGCTGCCGCCGGTGGCGGGCGGAGCGCTGATCGAATGAAGGTCCTGATCGTCGAGGACGAGCGCAAGACGGCCGACTACCTGTATCAGGGCCTGACCGAGCAGGGCTGCACCGTCGACCTCGCCTTCGACGGCATCGACGGCCAGCACCTGGCCTTGCACTACGACTTCGACGTGATCGTGCTCGACGTGATGCTGCCCGGACTGGACGGATTCAGCGTGCTCAAGTCGTTGCGCAGCGTGAAGAACACGCCCGTGATCATGCTGACGGCCAGGGACGGCGTGGCCGACCGGGTGCGCGGGCTGCAGGACGGCGCCGACGACTATCTGGTCAAGCCCTTTTCTTTCCTCGAACTGCTGGCCCGGCTGCAGGCGCTCACGCGGCGCGGCCGCAGCCAGGAAACGACCCTGCTGCGGGTCGGCGACCTGCGGGTCGACCTGCTGAGTCGCAAGGCGATCCGGCAGGAGCAACGGATCGACCTGACGGCCAAGGAGTTCGCGCTGCTGGCGGTGCTGGCACGGCGCCAGGGCGAGATCCTGTCGAAGACGGTGATCGCGGAGCTGGTCTGGGACATGAATTTCGACAGCAACACCAACGTGGTCGAAGTCGCGATCAAGCGCCTGCGCGCCAAGATCGATGCACCCTTCGGCAAGAACCTGCTGCACACCATCCGTGGCATGGGCTACGTGCTGGAGAACCGCATCGGTCCGGAGCCGGAATGAGGAACTCGATCGCGATCAGGCTGGCCGCGATGTTCGCGGCCGCGGCGCTGGTGGCCTTCGCGCTGCTGGGCGGCGCGCTGCACCGGGTGCTGTCGGGCGAGCTGGCGCGCCACCAGCAGGCACAGATCGATGGCCGGCTGGAGGACATGGCCTACATGCTCGAGCATGGGCGTGCCGTCGGCCTCGGCGAGCGCATCCGCGACAAGCTCGACACTCTGGGGGCCGCCGATCCGCGCACCCGTTCGTGGCTGGCCAGCGACGACCCGGCCTTCCGCTACGGCGAGGACCTGCCGCTGGTCGAAGCTGCGATCACGGCCGGGCGCGACAGCGTCGAGCTGCCGGTCGGCACGCCGCCCCGGCTGACCCGGATGCGGATCCGCGGCGGAGAGCTGGCGGCCAACGGGGCCCGGCCCGCGGTGCGCTATATCGCCGGCGTGGATGCCGAGCCCTTCGGCGACACCCTGCGCACTTTCGAGACGGCGGTGGTGCTGCTGACCTTGGCCGGCACGGCGCTGGCGGCGGCGCTCGGCTACTGGATCGCCCGCATCGGGCTCGGCCCGGTCCAGCGGCTGTCGGCCGATGCCCAGCGCATCGGGCCGGACGACCGTGCGCGGCGCCTGCAGCTGCCGGCGCTGCCGCGGGAACTGTCCGATCTCGGCAGCTCCTTCAATGCCGCGCTGGACCGGCTCGATGCCGCCTACCGGCAGCTCGCGACCTTCAGCGACGACGTCGCGCACGAACTGCGCACGCCGCTGGCCAACCTGATCGGCCAGACCCAGGTGGCGCTGGCCCGCGAGCGCAATGCGGACGCGCTGCGCGAGGTGCTGCAGTCGAATCTCGAGGAGCTCGAACGGCTGCGCGCGATCGTCGCCGACATGCTGTTCCTGGCGCGGGCCGAGCAGGGCGTTCGCGCGCGCGACCTGGTGGCGTCGTCCCTCGCGCAGGAGGTCGGCAAGACGGTGGAATTCCTCGACCTGCTGCTCGACGAGGCCGGCATGTCGGTGCAGGTGGAGGGCGATGCGGTGGCGCCGATCGAGACCTCGCTGTTCCGGCGCGCGCTGACCAACCTGCTGCAGAATGCGATCCAGCATTCGCGGCCCGGCAGCCGCGTCGTGGTCCGGATCGGTGGCGACGAGCGTTCGGCGGCGGTCAGCTTCTCGAACCCGAGCGCGCCGATCGCACCCGAACAGCTGCCGCGGCTGTTCGACCGCTTCTATCGCGTCGACTCTTCGCGCCGCAACAGCGGCGAGAACCACGGGCTCGGGCTGTCGATCGTCAAGGCGGTGGCGGTGATGCACAACGGCACCGTGTTCGCGCGCTCGGACAACGGCATCACGACGGTGGGCTTCAGCGTGGCGCTGAAAGCCTGAGCCGGATCAGGCCCGCGGGTTCATCCAGCTGGTCGTCGACGCCCGGCCGGCCAGGTGCAGTGCGGCCGTGGCGGCCGGCGTTTCGGCGATCAGCCTGCCTTTGCGATAGACCTTGAGCCGCGTCGCCCGCAGCCGGATCGCCTCGACCGCATCGCGCGCCTGCAGCAGGACGAAGCTGGCGTCGCAGCCGGCCGCGAGGCCGTAGTCTTCGAGGTGCATCACGCGGGCGGCGTTGACGGTCACGGCGTCGAAGCACTGCCGGATGCCGGCCTGGCTGGTCATCTGGGCCACGTGCAGGCCCATGTGCGCGACCTCCAGCATGTCGCCCGAGCCCATGCCGTACCAGGGGTCCATCACGCAGTCGTGGCCGAAGGCGACGTTGACGCCGGCGGCCATCAGCTCGGGCACCCGGGTCATGCCGCGGCGCTTGGGGTAGCTGTCGTGGCGGCCCTGCAGCGTGATGTTGATCAGCGGGTTCGAGACCACGGCGACGCCGCTCTCGGCGATCAGCGGCAGCAGCTTGCTGACGTAGTAGTTGTCCATCGAGTGCATCGAGGTGCAGTGCGAGCCCGTGACCCGGCCTTGCAGTCCGAGCCGCTGGGCCTCGAAGGCCAGGGTCTCGATGTGGCGCGACAGCGGGTCGTCGGATTCGTCGCAGTGCATGTCGACCAGCGTGCCGCGCTCGGCGGCGATCTCGCACAGCAGCTTCACGCTGGCGGCGCCGTCGGCCATCGTGCGTTCGAAATGCGGAATGCCGCCGACCACGTCGACGCCCTTGTCGAGCGCGCGCTTCAGGTTGTCGACGCCGCCGTGCGAACGCAGCACGCCGTCCTGCGGAAAGGCCACCAGCTGCAGGTCGAGGTACGGCGCCACCAGCCGCTTGACCTCCAGCAGCGCGTCGACCGCCAGCAGGCTGGCATCGCTGGTGTCGACATGGCTGCGGATCGCGAGCAGCCCCTTGGCCACGGCCCAGTCGCAATAGGCCAGCGCACGCTCGATCAGGGCCTCGGCCTTGAGCAGCGGCTTGAGCTCGCCCCACAGCGCGATGCCTTCGAGCAGCGTGCCGCTCTGGTTGATGCGCGGCAGGCCGTAGCTCAGCGTGGCGTCCATGTGGAAGTGCGGGTCGACGAAATGGGGGGCGACGAGCAGGCCTTGGGCATCGAGCTTCTGCGTCGCCGGTGCATCGAGGCCCGCCGTCACTTCGGCGATGCGGCCGTCCTGCACTGCGATCGACATGCCGGTGCGGCCGTCGGGGAGGGTGGCGTTCTGGACGAGGAGGTCGAGCATCAGCGCTCTCCTTTTCGGTAGGGTTTCATCAGTGCCTGCGGGTAGCTCGCCTTGCGCGCGACCAGCACCAGCGCCAGGATCGACAGCAGGTAGGGCAGCATCAGGTAGAGCTGGTAGGGCAGCACGGCATCGCCCGACTGCTGCAGCCGCAGCTGCAGCGCATCGAAGAAGGCGAACAGCAGCGCGCCCAGCAGCGCCTTGCCCGGCCGCCAGGATGCGAACACCACCAGTGCCACGCAGATCCAGCCGCGGCCGTTGACCATGTTGAAGAAAAAGGCGTTGAAGGCCGACAGCGTGAGGAAGGAGCCCGCGACGCCCATCAGCGCCGAGCCGGCGACGATGGCGCCGGTGCGCGTGGCCGCGACCGACACGCCCTGGCCTTCGGCCGCCTGCGGATTCTCGCCGACCATGCGCACCGCCAGCCCGACCGGCGTGCGGTACAGCACCCAGGCGAGCAGCGGCACCAACAGCAGCGCCAGCAAGGTGAGTGGCGTCTGCGCCGAGAGCACCGGCACCTGAAGCCAGTCCATCGGCGCGAACGGCGTCACGGTCGGCGGCGTGTTGACCTTCGGGAAGCTCACGCGGTAGCCGTAGTAGCTCAGCGCGGTCGCCAGCAGCGTGATGCCCAGCCCCGACACATGCTGCGACAGCGCCAGGCCGACCGTCAGGAACGCATGCAGCAGGCCGAACAGCGCACCCGCCAGCGCCGCGACGCCGACCCCGGCCCACAGCGGCGCGCCGGCGTAGACCGCGAGCCAGCCGGCGAAGGCACCGGCGACCATGATGCCCTCGATGCCGAGGTTCAGCACGCCAGCCCGCTCGCAGAGCAGCACGCCCAGGGTGCCGAAGATCAGCGGCGTGGCGATGCGCAGCACCGCGACCCAGAACGAGGCGTTCGACAGGATGTCGGCGATGTCGGTCATTTCAGGCGCACCCGGTACTGCGTCAGCAGCGTGGCGACCAGCACCGCGATCAGCGAGGCGGCGACGATCACGTCGGCGATGTAGGTCGGCACGCCGATCGCGCGGCTCATGGTGTCGGCCCCGACCAGCACCCCGGCGACGAACACGCCCGCCGCCAGCACGCCGAGCGGATGGAGCCCGGCCAGCATCGCGATCACGATGCCGCTGTAGCCATAGCCGGGCGACATGTCCAGGGTGACGTAGCTGGTGCGCCCGGCGACCTCGATCGCGCCTGCGAGGCCGGCCAGGGCACCCGACAGCAGCGCCACCCACACCACGGTGCGCGTCACCGGAACGCCCGCGAAGGCCGCGGCGCGGGCGTTGGCGCCGACCGCGCGGATGTCGAAGCCGATCACGGTGTACTTGAACAGCAGCCAGACCAGCACCGCCAGCCCGGCGGCCCACAGCAGCCCGGTGTGGATCCGGGTCTGGACGACCAGCTTGGCCAACTCCAGCTCCGACTGCAGCGAGACGCTCTGCGGCCAGCCCATCGCGCTCGGGTCCTTCATCGGGCCGTCGAGCATCGCCGAGACCCCGAGCAGCACGATGAAGTTGATCAGCAGCGTGGTCACCACCTCGTCGACGCCGAGCCGGCTCTTCATGAGCGCCGGCCCCAGCAGCAGCAGCGCGCCGGCGAGCGCCGCCGCCGCCATCATGAGCGGGAACAGCAGCCAGGTCGGCAGCTCGAAGCCGGTGCCGCCATGCAGGCCGCCGACCGCCACCGCGGCCAGCGCCCCGGCATAGAGCTGGCCTTCGGCGCCGATGTTGAAAAGCCGGGCCTTGAAGGCCACGGTGGCCGCCAGGCCGGTGAGGATCAGCGGCACGGCGCGGGTCAGGGTCTCGCTCCAGGCGAAGACCGAGCCGAAGCCGCCCTGCAGCAGCAGCGCATAGGTGCGTCCGACCGGCGCGCCGGCCCAGAGCACGAGCAGGGCGCTCACCAGCAGGGTGAACGCGACCGCGCCGACCGGCGCCAGCAGCAGCGCGGCGCGCGAGCTTCGATGCCGGCGCTCGAGCCTCATGAGCCCGCCATCGCCAGGCCGATGGCCTCGCGCGTCCAGGCGGCGGCGGGCCGCGGCTCGCCGAGTTCGCCGCCATGCATCACGGCGACCCGGTCGCCCAGGGTCAGCACCTCGTCGAGGTCATCGGAGATCAGCAGCACCGCCGCGCCGGCATCGCGTGCCGCGATCAGCTGCTGCTGCACGTAGGCGACGGCACCGATGTCCAGGCCCCAGGTCGGCTGGTGCGCGACGATCAGCCGCGGCGTGCGCTGCTTCGCGCTGGCCGAGGCCGGCGCCATCAGCGCCCGGCCGAGGATCAGCTTCTGCATGTTGCCGCCCGACAGGGCCCGGGCCGGTGCGTCGAGGCCGGCGCCGCGCACGTCGTAGGCCTTCTCGACGCTGCGCGCATGGGCCTTCGCGGCGCCGCGCCGGACCCACAGCCAGCGCGAGAAAGCCCGGCTGCGCAGGCGCTCCGAGACCGCGTTCTCCCACACGGGCAGGTCGCCCACCACACCGACCGCATGGCGGTCCTCCGGAATCCGGGCCACGCCGCGCTGCACCAGCCGGGCCGGCGTGGGCGGCAGTTCGCGGCTCATCAGCCGGACCGTGCCGGCGATGGCGCGCCGGGTGCCGCTCAGCAGCTCGGCCAGCGCCACCTGGCCATTGCCGGAGACACCTGCCACCGCGACGATCTCGCCCGCCCGCAGCGAGAGGCTGACGTCCAACAGTCGATCGTGGCCGCTGCCCCCGGTGCGCACGTGGTCGAGCACGCAGACCGCGTCGCCGACCCGGCCGGCCGGCCGGCGTACCGTGTTCTCGATCGCATGGCCGACCATCCACAGCGCAAGCTGCGCCTGCGTGGTGTCGCCGGCGCGGGCCTCGGCCACCAGCCGGCCGCCGCGCAGCACCGCGATCCGGTGCGACACCCGCAGCACCTCGGGCAGCTTGTGGCTGATGAAGATGATCGACAGGCCCTGGGCCACCATCTGGGCCAGGGTGGCGAACAGCGCCTCGCTTTCCTGCGGCGTCAGCACCGCGGTCGGCTCGTCGAGGATCAGGATGCGGGCGTCGCGGTACAGCGCCTTGAGGATCTCGACCCGCTGCCGTTCCCCGACCGACAGGCTGCCGACCCGGGCCTCCGGCTGCACCGGCAGTCCGAAGCGCTTCGCCACCGCCAGCAGCCGGGTGCGTGCCGCATGGCGGCGCGAGAAGGGCTGCCAGAGCGGCTCGGTCCCGATCAGCACGTTGTCGAGGACGCTGAGGTTGTCGGCCAGCGTGAAATGCTGGTGCACCATGCCGATGCCGGCGGCCAGCGCCGCCTTCGGATTGCCGGGCGCGAGTGGCCGCCCGAAGACCTCGATCTCGCCCGCGTCGGCCACGTAGTGCCCGAACAGGATCGACATCAGGGTCGACTTGCCGGCGCCGTTCTCGCCGAGCAGCGCCAGCACCTCGCCGCCCTGCAGCGTGAGCGAGACGCCGTCGTTGGCCACCAGTGTGCCGAAGCGCTTGGTGATGCCGCGCAGTGACAGCACCGCGGCGGGCGGCGTCCCGCCGCTCACTTGGCGGTCGACTTGGGCTGGCTGTCGTCCACCTTGATGGTGGTCTTGCCCGAGAGGATGTCGGCCTGCTTGGCCTTCACCTTGGCGACGATGTCGGCCGGCACCTTGGTCTCGAAGGTGCCGAGCGGGGCGAGCTCCGAGCCCTTGTGCTTCATCATCGAATAGGGGCCGTAGTCCTCGGCCGTGAACTTGCCTTCTTTCACGAGCTTGATCGCGCGGTCGGCCGAGGGCTCGAAGTTCCAGAGCGCGGAGGCGACCACGGTGTCGGGGTACTTGTCCTGCGTGTTGATCACGTTGCCGATCGCGAGCTTGCCCTTTTCCTTGGCCGCATCGCTGACGCCGAAGCGCTCGGCGTACATCACGTCGGCGCCCTTGTCGATCATCGCGAAGGCGGCTTCCTTGGCCTTCGGCGGATCGAACCAGCTGTTGATGAAGCTGACGCTGAACTCGACCTTCGGATTGGTCTCCTTGGCGCCGGCCATGAAGGCGTTCATGAGGCGGTTCACCTCGGGGATCGGGAAGCCGCCGACCATGCCGATCTTGTTGCTCTTGGTCATGCCGCCGGCGACCATGCCCGACAGGTAGGCCGGCTCCTGGATGTAGTTGTCGAAGACCGAGAAGTTGGGCGCCTGCGGCTTCAGCGAGGAGCCCATCAGGAAGGCGGTCTTGGGGAAGTCCTTGGCGACCTTGCGCGCCGCGGCCTCGACGCCGAAGACCTCGCCGAGGATCAGCTGGTTGCCGGCGGTCGCGTACTCGCGCATCACGCGTTCGTAGTCGGCGTTGGCGACGTTTTCGGTGGCCGTGTACTCGATCTCGCCGCGCGCCTCGGCCGCCTTGAGCGCCTTGTGGATGCGCCCCACCCATTGCTGTTCGAAGGGCACGGTGTACACCGCCGCGACCTTGAGCTTGGCCTGCGCCAGCGCGAGGCCCGGCGCCCCCGCGGCGAGCGCGGCTGCGATGGCGACCGAACGGATGATCAGATGGCGGCGTAGGGACACAGTGGACTCCTCGTTCTTGAGTTGAAGTTATTTGGTGCCGAAGATTCTGTCGCCGGCGTCGCCGAGGCCGGGCAGGATGTAGCCGTGGCTGTTGAGTTCGCGGTCGATCGCGGCGGTGTAGATCGGAACGTCCGGGTGCGCGTCCTGCATGGTCTTGACGCCCTCGGGGCAGGTCAGCAGGCAGACGAACTTGATCGACTTGGGGTTCAGCTCCTTGAGCCGTTCGACCGCCGCCACGGCCGAGTTGCCGGTCGCCAGCATCGGGTCGACCACGATCGCATCGCGTTCCTCCATGCCGCCGGGCATCTTGAAGTAGTACTCGACCGCGGTGAGCGTCTTGGGGTCGCGGTACAGGCCGATGTGGCCGACGCGGGCGCCCGGGATGACGCTCAGCATGCCGTCCAGGATGCCCGTGCCCGCGCGCAGGATCGACACCAGCACCACCTTCTTGCCGTCGATCACCTTGGCATGCATGGTCTCCAGCGGCGTCTCGATCTCGATGTCCTGCATGGCCATGTCGCGCGTGACCTCGTAGGCCATGAGCATGCTGATCTCGTTGAGAAGCCGGCGGAAGCTGTTGGTGCTGGCCTCCTTGCGGCGCATCAGCGTGAGCTTGTGCTGGACGAGTGGGTGGTCGACGAGGTGGACGTTGCTCATGGATTTGGAGGAAGGCGCGAGGGCGTTCTTGTCGTTGTGAAAAAAGGATGTGAAGTCTAGAAGACGGTGCCGTCGCTCTCGATGCGCAGGGGTGGTGCGCCCTCACGCAAGCGCTGTGCCATGACACGGCCGGCGGCCCAGGTGCCGCCTTCGAGCACGCGGGCCAGGGGCAGGTCTTCTTCGCTGAGTTCCATCACCCGGCGCACCCGCGCCGCGACCTCGTCGAGCAGGGCCACGGTCAGCGCCCGCCACTCGACGATGAACTCGTCGCCGACCTTCCACGAGCGCTGCAGAAACGCGGGGCTGCGCGGCACGATCAGGCCGCTGTCGATCAGCAGGCCGCCGTTGCGGTATTCGGGCAGCGCGGTCAGGGCCTCGACGTGGCGCACCTTGACGCCGGCCCACTCGAAGGGCTCGAGCATCGAGTAGGTGAGCCACTGCGACAGCTTGTGGAAAGGCATCCAGCCGTTCGTGAGGCCGGGCCCGCGCACGGCACGGTGGCGCCAGCAGTCGCCCAGTGCCAGCGCCGGATCGCCCGAGCCGATCGCAGCATCGCTGCCGTCGGCCGCGACGCTGTCGATCGCGTTGGCCGCCGGCCAGATGCCCGACAGCGATTCGAGCAGCAGGGACAGGATGTCGTGGGCCGCGATCTCGGCGGTGGGCGGCGCCGCCGGCCCGTACGGCCCGATCAGCGCATCGAACAGGCCCCCAGGCCGGCCGTCGTCGCCGAACACCTCGGGCCGCTCCTGCATCGCTTCGCCGAGCCGGCGCAGCAGCGTGGCCCTGCCCGCCAGCCCGACCAGCGGATTGACCGAGCTGACCTGGAAGGCGTCGCCCAGACGGTCGGTGACCAGGGCGCGCAGGCCGGCGGCATCGGCCTGCAGCGGATGGGCGGGGTCGGACGAGAACAGTCCGATGGTGAAGGCATGGAAGCTGGCGATGCCCAGGCCCTCGGAGCGCGTGAAGCGCTGGCCGCTGGTGGCCTCGAAGTAGTGCCAGTCGGGGCCGGCACCGGCGTCGAGGAGCACGCTGACCAGCACCAGGTCGAGGTGGGCGCGGGCGCGCTGGCGCGCCGTGACATCGCCGAGCAGCTGGTCGAGGGCCGCCACACGGTTGACGCCGCCGGCCTCGAAATGACGCCAGCGGCTGTGGTAGGGGATCGGGCCCCAGGCATAGCGGTCGCGCGTGACCTCGGCCACCGTGCGGGCCGTGTCCTCGAGGGCATCGTCGTTGCCGATCGTGAACCATTCGGATTCGCCCGCGCGGGCCCGTGCCAGCAGCGCGGCGGCGCGGCTGCGCACCGCCTGCGTGGTGCGCAGGAAGGCAGCGGCACCGGCCGGGTGCGCGGTGTCGCCGACGAATTCGACCGCCGGGTCGACATGGCCTTCGGCGTCGGCGCTCAGCACGCCGGGATTGGCGGTCGGCCGTTCGGGGTCGACCCCGTAGTTGCTGCCGCTCATTGGTCGAGCCCCCGGCCCTTGGCCTTCTTGAGTTCCTCGGCGTCGGGCACCGCACCGGGCGTGAAGTAGCCGGCCGCCATCTTGGCGTCCATCTCGACCCGGGCGTCGGCCGGGATCAGTTCGTCGGGGATGTTGACCCGGGTGCCGATCTCGATGCCCGAGCCCGTGATGGCGTCGAACTTCATGTTGCTCATCGACACCAGGCGGTGGATCTTGCGGATGCCGAGCCAATGGAAGACATCGGGCATCAGCTCCTGGAAGCGCATGTCCTGGACGCCGGCCACGCACTCCGTGCGGGCGAAGTACTGGTCGGCGGTGTCGCCGCCGACCTGGCGCTTGCGCGCGTTGTAGACCAGGAACTTGGTGACTTCGCCGAGCGCCCGGCCCTCCTTGCGCGAGTAGGCGATCAGGCCGACGCCGCCGCGCTGGGCACCCTGGATGCACTCCTCGATGGCATGTGTCAGGTAGGGGCGGCAGGTGCAGATGTCGGAGCCGAACACGTCCGAGCCGTTGCATTCGTCGTGGATGCGGGCGGTGAGCTCGACTTCAGGGTTGGCGAGGTCGCGCGCGTTGCCGAAGATGTAGAGGGTCTGGCCGCCGATGGGCGGCAGGAACACCTCGAGGTCGGAGCGGGTGACGAGTTCGGGGTACATGCCGCCGGTCTCCTCGAACAGCACGCGGCGCAGGTCGGTCTCTGAGCAGCCGAAGCGCTGGGCCACCGCGGGCAGGTACCAGACCGGCTCGATGGCGGCCTTGGTGACCATCGCCGCGCCGCCGGCGGTCAGGAACTTGCCGTCGGCCTTCAGGCGGCCGCTCTGAAGGGCCTCGATCACCTCGGGCAGGATCACGTGGGCCTTGGTGATCGCGATGGTCGGGCGGATGTCGTAGCCGGCCGCGAGTTCGGTTGCGAAGGCGTCGGCCACCACCGCGCCCCAGGGGTCGAGCGAGACGATCCGGCCGGGCTCGCTCCATTGCGGGTAGGGCCCGATGGCGTCGGTCGGCGAGGTGTTGGTGAGGTCGGCCTTGTGGTGCGGCGAGAGGGCCCCGGCGGCCACGGCCAGCGCCCGGTAGACGCTGTAGGACCCGCTGTGGGTGCCGATGACGTTGCGATGCGCGCGCTTGGTGGTGGTGCCGACCACCGGGCCGCGCTCGGCTGCGGTCGCCGCGCCCCACTGGATCGGCAGGGCGCCGAAACCGCCGGCATGCGAGGTCAGGCGGATGTGGCTGCGAGGGGGAGGGGTCCCGGGAAGGGTCGGGGAGAGCGCGGCCGGCTCGGGCGGCACGGCGTCGGGGGAGGGCTGGGAAGCGGTCGGAACGGAAGCGGAAGAAGGAGTCGGAACGGTGTCTACGGACATTGCGGGCCCTCAAAAAACACAATGTACCGATGGCTCCGGGAACTGGCAAGCTGGCGCATACGCCATTTGCCGTAAACCCGGGGCCTCGCGGTTCGTGCTTGCCGTCACGGCACAATCCGGCGGTCTTCTTTTTTTGGCTGCGCCTGTAACCGGCCGCGGCCGTTGCCCGAATGTCAGAGAGAAGCCCGATGGCGAAAAGCGAAGCGGAGTTGCGGCTGCACGGGTTGTTCGTGCGCGGGCTCGCCGGCGACGCGGCCGCCTATCGCAGCTTCCTGGAGCAGCTTGCCTCGCACCTTCGCGCCTTCCTGGCCCGGCGACTGTTCGGCTGGCCCGACGAGGTCGAGGACCTGGTCCAGGAATGTCTTCTCGCCATGCACAACCAGCGCCACACCTACCAGCCCGACCAGCCCCTGACCGCCTGGGTGCATGCGATCGCGCGCTACAAGATGATCGACCTGCTGCGGGCGCGGGCCGGTCGCGAGGCGCTGCACGACCCGCTGGACGACGACCTCGCCGTGTTCGCCGAGTCGGCCACCGAGGCCAGCGATGCGCGGCGCGACCTGGCGGGCCTGCTGGCGACGCTGCCGGACCGCCATCGGCTGCCGATCGTCCACACCCGGCTCGAAGGGCTGTCGGTCGCCGAGACCGCGCGCCTGACCGGCATGTCGGAATCGGCGGTCAAGGTGGGCGTTCACCGCGGACTGAAGGCGCTGGCGCAGAAGATCAGGGGGAGCCGATGAGAACCGACCAACTGGTCGCCCTGCTGGCGGCGGATGCCGCCCCGGTGCGCCGGCGCGCGGTGTCGCGCCGGCTGGGGGTGGCGCTGGCGATCGCACTGCCGGTCTCGGCGGCCTGGATGCTGATGGCCTACGGCGTGCGGCGCGACCTGATCGAGGCCATGTTCTGGCCGATGTTCTGGGTTCGCCTGCTGTTCGGCGCCGGCATCGCCCTGGCAGCGTTCGTGGTGGTGCAGCGGCTGGCGCGTCCGGGCGTGCGGGTTCGGGGCGCGTGGCTGGGGCTGGCGGCGCCGGTGCTGCTGATCTGGCTGCTGGCCCTGGTGGCGTTGCTCTCCGCGCCGGTCGAAGAGCGCGCGGCGCTGGTCATGGGGCACACCTGGCGCAGCTGCGCCATCGACATCGCCGTGGTGTCGCTGCCGATGTTCGCGGCCCTGCTGTGGGCGCTCAAGGGCCTCGCGCCGACCCGGCCGGCGCTGGCCGGCGCGGCGGCCGGCGCGCTGGCCGGCGGCGCCGGGGCGATGGTCTACGCCCTCCATTGCCCGGAGCTGGCGGCGCCGTACATCGCGGTCTGGTACGTGGCGGGCATCGCGCTGCCGGTGGTCGCCGGCGCCCTGATCGGGCCCCGGCTGCTGCGCTGGTGAGCTGGCCGCAGGCTATCGCCTGGTCTTCGAGCCGAAGATCCCGCCCAGCACCCCGCGCAGGATCTCGCGCCCCACCGTCGTGCCCATGGTCCGCACGGCCGATTTCGCCATGGTCTGCGCCAGGCCGTCGTGCTTGCCGCCGCGTGGCCCGGTGGAGCCGAACAGCAACTCGTTGAGGCTGCCCATGACACCGCCCGACTCCGGCGCCGCCGGCGCGCCGGGCTTGCCGGCGGTGGCGGGCGCATCGGGCGCGGTCGCGGCGCGGCCCTTGAGCTTCTCGTAGGCCGACTCGCGGTCGACGGCTTTCTCGTAGACGCCCGCCACCAGCGAATTGGCGATCAGGGCCTGCCGCTGGGCCGGCGTGATCGGGCCGATCTGGCTGCCCGGCGGCAGCACGAAGACGCGTTCGGTGACGCTCGGGCGGCCCTTGTCGTCGAGGAAGCTCACCAGCGCCTCGCCGACCGCGAGCTCGGTGATCGCCGCCTCGATGTCCAGCCCCGGCTTCTGGCGCATCGTGGTGGCGGTCGCCTTCACCGCCTTCTGGTCGCGCGGCGTGAAGGCCCGCAAGGCATGCTGCACCCGGTTGCCGAGCTGGGCCAGGACCGAATCCGGGATGTCCAGCGGGTTCTGCGTGACGAAGAACACGCCCACGCCCTTGGAGCGCACCAGCCGCACCACCAGTTCGATCCGCTCGACCAGGGCCTTGGGTGCCTCGTTGAACAGCAGGTGGGCCTCGTCGAAGAAGAACGCCAGCTTGGGCTGCTCGGGGTCGCCGATCTCGGGCAGCTGTTCGAACAGTTCCGACAGCATCCACAGCAGGAAGGTGGCGTAGAGCCGCGGCGAGTTCATGAGCTTGTCGGCCGCCAGGATGTTGATCACGCCCTTGCCGTCCACCGACTGCATGAAGTCGGCGATGTTGAGCATCGGCTCGCCGAAGAACTTGTCGCCGCCCTGGCTCTCGATCGCGAGCAGGCCGCGCTGGATCGCGCCCACGCTGGCGGCGCTGATGTTGCCGTATTCGGTCGTGAACTGGCTGGCGTTCTCGCCCACGTGCTGCAGCATCGCCCGCAGGTCCTTGAGGTCGAGCAGCAGCAGGCCGTTGTCGTCGGCGATCTTGAACACCAGGTTCAGCACGCCCGACTGGGTCTCGTTCAGGTTGAGCATCCGGCCCAGCAGCAGCGGGCCCATGTCGGACACCGTGGCGCGTACCGGATGGCCCTGCTCGCCGAAGACGTCCCACAGCGCGACCGGGCAGGCGAGGGGCGTCGGCAGGTCGAGCCCGCGCTCTTTCAGGATGCCCGCCATCTTGGCGCCGATGCTGCCGGCCTGGCTGGCGCCGGTGAGGTCGCCCTTGACGTCGGCCATGAACACCGGCACCCCGATCGACGACAGCTTTTCGGCGATGGTCTGGAGCGTGACGGTCTTGCCGGTGCCGGTGGCGCCGGTGATCAGGCCGTGTCGATTGGCCAGCCCCGGGAGCAGGGTGCATTCGATGCTGCCGTGGCGGGCGATGAGGAGAGGGTCGGCCATGGGGTTTTCCGGTCGTTCGAAGGGGCCCAGTCTAGCGAAGCCGGCCTCCTATAATCGCGACCCCATGCGAAGCTTCCTCCGGTGTGACCGAAGGCGTCTTCGCGTATCTCTTTGCGACAATTCCCCAAGACCCGGAGTTCTCCTTTGTCATCGACTGCCCAATCCCCCGTTCCCGCCGCTGGCGACGCCTCCGAACAGTCACCCCTCGAGAATGAATTGGCTGTCCTCCTGGTCGAGTCGCTCAACCTGGAAGTGGCCCCGGCCGACATCGTGCCGACCGCACCGCTGTACGGCGAAGGCCTCGGGCTCGATTCGATCGACATCCTGGAAGTCGCGTTGGAGGTGTCGCGCAAGTACGGCTTCCAACTGCGCTCGGACGACGAGCGCAACCAGCAGATCTTCGAATCGCTGCGCAGCCTGGCCGCGCATGTCGCGGCGCACCGCGGCACGTCCTGATCCATGTCCCGATGGCGCATGGCGCTCCTGCTGCTGGCGGGGGTGAGCTATGCCTGCGTGTCGCACTGGATGATGCTCTATCACGCGGCCGAGCCCTGGGCCGTCGTGGTCTTGCTGGGCCCGCTGTGGCTCACCGCGCTCGGTCTCGCAGGCAGCCGCTTCGGCCGCTGGGGGCTGGCGCTGGCCGGCCTGGCCGGGGTAGCGGGCTTCGCGCTGGTGCTGCTGGGCGAGGCCGGTGACCCGAATCGTCTCTATGTGCTGCAGCATGCCGGCATCAACGCCTTGCTCTGCGGCTGGTTCGGCAGCACGCTGCGGGGCGACCGGCTGTCGCTGATCGGCCAGTTCGCCCAGCGCGTGCATCCGCTGTCGCCGGCGATGCGCATCTACACCGCCCAGGTCACGCGGGTCTGGACGCTGTACTTCGCCTTGATGGTGGTGGCGTCGATCGCGGTCTACGCGAGCCTGTCGTTCGCGGCCTGGTCGGTGCTGGCCAACCTGCTGACGCCGCTGCTGGTGGCCGGCCTGTTCGTCGGCGAGCACCTGATGCGCTACCGGCTGCATCCCGAATTCGAGCGCACCCGCATGATCGACGCGGTGCGCGCCTTCTATGGTGCGCCGGCGGACCCCTCCGCGCGGCACTGAACCTGGCGAATCCCTTGAGTCCCGACACCTTCCTGCCGCTGCTGGCGCAGCGCGACCTCGACCAACCCCTGGCCTGGCGCGCCGGCACCCCGGTGAGCGCGCGCGAGTTCCTGGCCGATGTCGCCCGCTTCGCGCCGGCGCTGCTGCCGGGTGGTCCGGTCGTGAACCTGTGCGTCGACCGCTACGCCTTCGCGGTCGCGCTGGCCGCGGCCCTGGTGCGCGGCGAAGCCAGCCTGCTGCCCCCGGATGCGCGCCCCGACACGCTGGCGCGGCTGCACGAGATCGGCGACCCCGCCTATGCGGTGATCGACGACCCGGCGCTCGAGACCCCCGGCCTGCCGCGGGTGCAGGTCGAAGACCGTGCGCCGACGGTCGATGGCCCGGAGCCGCCGCTGCCGTCCTTCGCCGCCGGCATGCATGCGGTGAGCCTCCTGACCTCGGGTTCGACCGGCGCACCGCAGCCGCATGCCAAGACCTGGGGCACGCTGTTCGGCGATGTCCAGGCCGCGGTCGGCCGCCTGGCCGGCCTGCTCGGACGGTCGTCGCTGGCCGGTCTGACGCTGGTCGCCACCGTGCCGGTCCAGCACAGCTACGGCATCGAGTCCTCGGTGCTGCTCGCCCTGCTGGGCGGCGCCGCCTTCGACAGCGGACGGCCGTTCTTTCCCGCCGACGTGGCCGAGGCGCTGGCCTCGGTGCCGCAGCCGCGGGCGCTCGTGACGACGCCGTTCCACCTCAAGACGCTGCTGCTGTCCGGCATCGCGCTGCCGCCGGTCGACCTGATCCTGTCGGCCACGGCCCCCTTGTCGCCCCAGTTGGCGGCCCAGGCCGAGCAGGCGATGGGCGGCGCGCTGATCGAGATCTACGGCAGTACCGAATCGGGCCAGGTCGCGACCCGCCGGCCGACCCAGAGCGAGGTCTGGGAGACCTTCGGCGAGATCCGGGTCCAGGCCGAGCATGACGCGGCCGGCGTCGAGCGCTTCATCTTCTCGGGTGATTTCATTCCCGAGCCGACGCCGATGGCCGACATCCTGGAACTGGTCGACGACCGGCGCTTCCGGCTGCTCGGCCGGGCCAACGACCTGATCCACGTGGCCGGGCGGCGCAGTTCGCTGGGCTACCTGAACCATCACCTCAACAGCATCCCGGGCGTGGTCGACGGCGCCTTCTGGCTGCCGGACGACGTGGCGGACGGCGTGGTGCGGCCGGTGGCCTTCGTGGTCGCGCCCGGGCTCGATGCCGCGGCGATCATCGCGGCCCTGCGCGAACGGATCGAGGCGGTCTTCGTGCCGCGCCGGGTGGTGCACGTGGCGGGCTTCCCGCGCGAGGGCACGGGCAAGCTCACGGCGCGCTCGCTGCGCGAGTTCGCGCTGGCCCAGCTGGCCGCCGACGGCACGCCGGTGCAGGTCACGCGCGAAGTGGCCGCGGACCACCCGGCCTTTGCCGGCCACTTTCCGGGCCAGCCGCTGATGCCGGGCGCCTTGCTGCTGGCCGAGGTTCTGGAAGCGGTGCACGGCGTGCCCGCACTGGCCGCGCGCCTCGGCACCGAGCCGACCCTGGCCGCGGCCAAGTTCCTGGCGCCGGTGCGCCCGGGCAGCACGCTGGTGATCGACCTGGTGCCCGAGACCGGCGCCGCCCGGGGCCTGCGCTTCGAGGTCCGCAGCGGCACGGTGGTGGCGGTCAGCGGACGCTGGGTGCCTGGCGCTACGCTATGAGCGCAACGCCGCCCGAGCCGGGCGATGCGAAGTCGCGCCAGGCCGAGTGGTCGCGCGCGCCCGAGCGCAGCAACATGCTCGCGCTGCGCGTCATCTGCGCCATCGCGATCCTGTGCGGGCGGCCGTTGACCCGACTGATCCTGCATCCGATCTCGCTCTACTTCCTGCTGTTCTCGCCGACCCCGCGGCGCCACATCAAACGCTACCTGTTCCGAGCCGTCGGTCCCAAGGCCGGCTGGGCCGACGGCTATCGCCTGCTGCACGCCTTCGCCTCCACCGTGCTCGACCGGCTCTATTTCCTGCGCGGGCGGATGGACCTGTTCGACATCCGGGTGTTCGGCAATGCGCCGGTCGAAGTCGAGGTCAACGCCGGCCGCGGCGCCTTCATGCTCGGCGCCCATGTCGGCAGCTTCGAGGCGCTGGGCGCGTGCAAGCACCGCGCCGGCGCGCCGGCCGATCTGCGTCCCGCGATGGTGATGTACCCCGACAACGCGCAGCAGATCAACGCGGTGCTCAACGCCATCAGCCTGCCCGAGCTGCGGCCGCACATGATCGCGCTCGGGCGGCCGCATTCGATGCTGGACCTGCGCGACTGGCTCGATTCCGGGGGCCTCGCCGGCTTGCTGGCCGACCGCACCCTGGCCGGGCCCGAGGAGGCGGGCCAGCAGCGCGGCAGCAGCATCGAGGTGCCTTTTCTCGGCCGACCGGCGCTGTTCAACGACGGGCCGTTCCGGCTCGCCGCCTTGCTGCGCCGCAAGGTCTTCTTCATGGCCGGCCTCTACGTGGGCGGCGCCCGCTACGATGTGCTGTTCGAGCCGCTGGCCGATTTCAGCGAGCGCGCGAGCGACCCGGCCGAACGGGAACGGCGCATCCGCGCGGCGCTCGAAGCCTACGTGGCCCGGCTCGAGGCGCTGTGTCGCGCCTACCCGTACAACTGGTTCAACTTTCATGATTTCTGGCTCGAAGATCCGCATTGAACGCTGGGGCAGGGCGCTGGCCGCGCTGATGCTGTCCTGGCTTTTAGCCTCGTCAGCCTGGGCTTTCGACCTGCCCGAGCTGATGGGCCTGCTGGCGCAGCAGAAGAGCGGCGAGGCCCGCTTCACCGAGCAGCGCTTCGTGCGGGGCCTGGAAGGCCCGCTGGACGCCAGCGGCGTGCTGAGTTTTACGGCCCCCGACCGCCTGGTCCGCCGCACGCTGTCGCCGCGGCCGGAGACGATGAGCGTCGAGGGCAATACGCTGACCCTGTCGCGCGGCGGCCGCACGCGCACTCTGGCCCTGGACAGCATGCCCGAGCTGCTCGGCATGGTCGAGGCCATGCGCGGCACGCTGAGCGGCAACGGCCAGAGCCTGCAGCGCTACTTTCGCAGCACGCTCTCCGGCTCGGCCACCGGCTGGCGCCTGGACCTGGAGCCGATCGACCCGCGGCTGGCGGCCCAGGTGCGCTCGATGCGCCTGAGCGGACGCGGCGGCGAGGTGCTGGGCATCGACATGGAGTTCATCGGCGGCGACCGCTCGGTGATGGCGATCACGCCCGAACGCGGCGCCGGCACGGCGGCCGTTCCGTCCGCCCCCTCCGCGGCATCGGCGCGCACCACCCCGTGACCCGAGCCGCTGCCGCGCCCGGTCGCCGCCGTGTCGCGTTGACCCTGGGTCTCTGGCTGCTGGCGCTGCTGGCCGGTGCCACGCTGATCGCGCGCACCCATTTCAGCGCCGACCTGTCGGCCTTCCTGCCGGCCAGCCCCGACGCGCGGCAGCAGATCCTGATCGAGCAGCTGCAGAGCGGCATCGCCTCGCGCACGATCTTCATCGGCATCGAGGGCGGGCGGGACGCGGCGCAGCGGGCGGTGGTGTCGCGCGCGGTCGCGCGTGCGATGCGCGACAGCCGGCTGTTCGACCTGGTCCAGAACGGCGACACCAGCGACTGGAAGGACACCGGCACCTGGGTCTTCGACCACCGCTACCTGCTGGCGGCCGGGCTGACGCCCGAGCGCTTCAGTGCCGCCGGGCTGCGCGACGCGATCCTCGACAGCCTGTCGATGCTCGGCACGCCGGCCGGCAACGCGCTCAAGCCGCTGCTCGACCGCGATCCCACCGGCGAGACCCAGCGCATCGCCGAAGGCCTGATTCCCGCCAGCTCGCCGCGCAGCGAGGAGGGCGTCTGGGTGTCGCGCACCGCGCCGCGGGCGCTGATCCTCGCCACCACGCATGCTGCCGGCGGCGACCTCGACGCCATCGCCCTGGCGATCGCGCGCGTGCAGGGCGCCTTCGACGAGGCCACGCGCGAGATGGCCGGCGACGGTCCGAGCCTCGAGATGACGGGCGCGCCCGTGTTCTCGGTCCAGAGCCGCGACCAGATCAAGGGCGAGGCGATCCACCTGGCGGTGGTCGGCGGCATCGTCATGGGCGCCTTGCTGCTGCTGGCCTTCGCCTCGCCGCGGGCGCTGGTGATCGCGCTGCTGCCGGTCGCCACCGGCGTGGTCGGCGGCACCGCGGCGGTGAGCCTGGTCTTCGGCGAAGTGCACGGCCTGACGATGGGCTTCGGCAGCACGCTGATCGGCGAAACCGTCGACTACGCGATCTACTACCTGATCCAGGCCCGCGGCGCCGCCGTCGCCGGCACCGGCTGGCAGCGCTGGCGCGACATCCATTGGCCCACGGTGCGGCTCGGGCTGCTGACCTCGGTCTGCGGCTTCGCGGCGCTGGTGTTCTCGGGCTTCCCGGGGCTGGCGCAGCTCGGCGTGTTCTCGATCGCCGGCCTGGTCGCGGCGGCGCTGGTCGCGCGCTTCGTGCTGCCGGTGCTGGCCCCCGACGGCGCCACCGGCATGGGCATGCGGCGCCAGATGGCCCAGCTGGCAGGCTTCCTGGTGCGCGGACTGCCGCGCCTGCGCTGGCTGCTCTCGGGCCTCGGCGTGGCGGCACTGGCGCTGGTGCTGTGGCAGGGCGGCTATCTCTGGCGCGCCAACCTCGGGGCCATGAGCCCGGTGCCGAAGGCGATGCAATCGCTCGACGCCGAACTGCGCGAAGACGTCGGCGCCAGCGACGGCGGCACCCTGGTCGTGGTCCATGGCAGCGACATGCAGGCCACGCTGCGCAGCACCGAGGCGGCCGGCCAGCGTCTCGAGGCGCTGGTCGACAAGGGCGATCTGTCGGGCTTCGAGACCGTCACCCGCGTGCTGCCGAGCGAGGCGTCGCAGGCGGCGCGCATCGCCAGCCTGCCGGACGCCGCGACCCTGCGCAGCCGCCTGGCCGAAGCGACGCAGGGCCTGCCGCTGCCGGCTGCGCGGCTCGAGCCCTTCATCGCCGACGTGCAGGCCGCCCGGGCGCTGCCCATGATCCGGCGCGCCGACCTGGCGGGCACGCCGCTCGACGCGGTGGTCGGAGCACTGATGTTCGAGCGCACCGCCGGCGGCTGGTCGACGCTGATCTCGCTGCACCCGGGCGCCAGCTTCGACCCCGCCCGACTGGCGGCCGCGCTCGACGGCCTGCCCGACGTGCAGGTGGTCAATGTCGGCGACGAACTGTCCGGGCTCTACAAGCGCTATCTGCGCGATGCGTTCGTCCAGGTGATGCTGGGTGCTCTCGCGGTGGTGGTGCTGCTGGCCGCCTGGCTGCGCTCGGGGCGCCGCCTGCTGGCTGTCTGCCTGCCGCTGGTGGTCGCCGTGGTGCTGACCCTCGGCGGCATGGCGGCCTTGCACGTGCCGCTGGGCATCCTGCACCTGGTCGGCCTGCTGCTGATCGTGGCGGTGGGGTCGAACTACGCGCTGTTCTTCGACCAGCTGCGCGAGACCGGCCGGGCCGACGAGGACACCCTGGCCTCGCTGATGCTGGCCAACCTGACGACCGTGGTGTCGTTCGGGCTGATCGCGATCTCCGACATTCCGGCGCTGTCCTCGATCGGCCGGGTGGTGGCGCCCGGCGCCTTGCTGGCACTGCTGTTGTCGGCGGCCTTCGCGCGCACCGCCGCTCCTTCCGGGACCGGCCCGCGCTGATGGGAAAATCGACCCCCATGGCTGCCGTCGTTCCTGCTCCTCCTTCCGCGACCCGCTGGTCGTGGCCGCCGCTGGTGCGCGCCAGCATCGGCTGGCACCTGCTCGCCCTCGGGGCCGCGGTGACGGTGCCCGGTGCGCTGCCCTGGGCCATTGCCGCGGTGGTGTTGAACCATGTGCTGATCACCGCCGCCGGGCTGACTCCGCGCAGCAGCCTGCTGGGGCCGAACATGACGCGGCTGCCCGCCGCCGCCGCGGCGCGCCACGAGATCGCGCTCACGATCGACGACGGGCCCGACCCGGAGGTCACGCCCCAGGTGCTCGACCTGCTGGACGCCCACGGCCAGCGCGCCACCTTCTTTTGCATCGCGGAGCGGGTGGCCGCGCATCCGGCGCTGGCGCGCGAGATCGTCGCCCGCGGCCACAGCATCCAGAACCACACGGCGGGGCACCGCCACGACTTCTCGCTCCTGGGGCCGCGCGGTTTCGAGGCCGAGATCGCGCGCGCCCAGGCCCTGCTGTTCGAGGTCACGGGCGAGCGGGCGAGCTGCTTCCGGGCTCCGGCCGGGTTGCGCAACCCTTTCCTGGCGCCGGTGCTGCACCGGCTGGGCCTGTCGCTGGTGAGCTGGACGCGGCGCGGCTTCGACACCCGCGAGGGCGATCCCGTGATCGTGCTGGCGCGACTCGAGAAGGGCCTGAAGGCCGGCGACATATTGCTGCTGCACGACGGGCATGCCGCGCGCACCGAGGGCGGCCGCGCGGTCGTCCTGGAGGTGCTGCCGTCGCTGCTGGCCAGAATCCGATCCGACGGCCTGCGTGCCGTGACCCTGCCCGAGGCCCTGGCTGAACGATGAACCCGGTTTCCACCGACGCCGCGTGGCGTCAGATCCACGAGCACGCGAGCGCGCCGTACCGCAAGGCCGGCAAGTTCGCCTGGCATTTCGCGCGCGGCAAACTGGGCCGCGACCCGGTCTTCCGTGGCCTGGTCGAGCGCGGCCTGATCGGCGCGCATCGCCGCCGGGTGGTCGACATCGGCTGCGGGCAGGGCCTGTTCGCGAGCCTGCTGTCGGCCCTCGGCACGCTGCAGTCGCGCCCGGGTGCATGGCCCGCCACCTGGAGCGCAGCGCCGGCCGCGATCCGCTACACCGGCATCGAGCTGATGCCGAAGGACGTGGCGCGCGCCCAGGCGTCGATCGGCCACCTGCAGCCGGCGCCGGAGTTCGTCTGCGCCGACATGTGCCGGGCCGCCTTGCCGCCCAGCGACTTGGTCGTGATCCTCGATGTGCTGCACTACGTCGACCTCGACGCCCAGGAGGGCGTGCTGCGCCGCGTGCGCGACGCCCTGCAGCCCGGCGGACGTCTCCTGCTGCGGGTCGGCGATGCCGCCAGCCGGCGCGGCTTTGCGATCAGTCAGTGGGTCGACCGCACCGTGACCCGGATCCGCGGCCACCGCGCGTCGCCGACCTGGGGCCGGCCGCTCGACGACTGGATGCTGCTGCTGGAGCGGCTCGGATTCAAGGTCCACAGCATCCCGATGAGCGCAGGCACGCCCTTTGCCAACGTGCTGCTGGTGGCCGATATCAAGGAAGCCGAATGACCGCACCCCAGACCCTCGACCGCGCCGGCATTGCGCGGCGCATTCCGCACAGCGGCAGCATGTGCCTGCTCGACCGTCTCGCCGCATGGGATGCCGAATCCATCCACTGCACGACCGCCTCGCATGCGCATCCGGACAACCCGCTGCGCACCGCCTCCGGCCTGCTGTCGCCGAACCTGATCGAGTATGCGGCGCAGGCCATGGCGTTGCACGGCGGCCTGCTGGCGGCGGAGGGCAGCGAGCCCTCGGCCGGGTTCCTGGCGAGTGCGCGCAATGTGCGCCTGAGCGTGGCCCGCATCGACGACATCGCGGGCGACCTGCAGGTGCATGCGCAGCGGCTCACCGGCGATCAGAGCCAGGTCCTCTATCAATTCGCAGTCACTGACGCCACCGGGCGGCCGCTGGCCGAGGGCCGGGCGGTCGTCGTCCTGAACACCCCGCTTGCCATGGAAACCAACGCATGAGTCTCATCGGAAAACGCGCCTTGATCACCGGCGCCAGCGGCGCCCTGGGCGCCGCCATTGCGCAGCGACTGGCGCGCGACGGCGCCACCGTGCTGCTGCACGCCAACTCGCGGCCCGAGTCGGTGGAGCAGCTGGCCGCCACCATCGCCGCCGCCGGCGGCAAGGCCGAGTGCGTGGTCTTCGATCTGCGCAGCGACGACGCGGCGCAGGCGGCCTGCCAGCGCCTGCTCGAGGGCGGACCGGTGCAAGTCATCGTCAACAATGCCGGCGTCCACGACGACGCCGTGTTGCCGGGCATGCGGCCCGAGCAGTGGCACAAGGTGATCGACGTCTCGCTCAACGGCTTCTTCCGCGTCACGCAGCCGCTGCTGCTGCCGATGCTGCGCACGCGCTGGGGGCGCATCATCAACATCTCTTCGGTGGCCTCGTTGACCGGCAATCGCGGGCAGGTCAACTATGCGGCGGCCAAGGGTGCGCTCAACAGTGCGACCAAGGCCTTGTCGCTCGAAGTGGCGGCGCGTGGTGTGACTGTGAATGCGATCGCGCCGGGGATCATCGCATCGCCGATGGCGGATGGCGTTTTCGACGCGGCGATGATCAACCAGATGGTGCCTGCGAAGCGGGCCGGGACGCCGGATGAGGTCGCATCGTTGGCCGGGTTCCTGGCGAGCGACGAGGCGGCCTACATCACGGGGCAGGTGATCTCGATCAACGGCGGGATGATTTAGAGGTTGGCCTTGGCCCATTGGGACGGGCGCCCGGCACGCGGTGCGGGCCGGGCTCAGGGGGTGATCAAAGATCCGTGTCGTCTCCAACGCCGATGCAACCCCGACGTGTCAGCGGTGGCGGGCGGTATGCCCCGGGCTGGCCGTTGAGGCACCGCCGAGCAGCGGAGCGGCAGGCGGATCAGGGCCGCGCGTGTTTGAGTGGAGCGCAGCGGAGCGAGTTTGCGCGGACCCCGCCTGTCGCGAGCAGCGCAGGGAAGCCGCGAAGCGGCCGGTGACGTCGGCCGGCCCGGGGCATACCGCCTGCCGCCGCCGCCCCCGCCACTCGCCGCCCCGCTCAAGCGAGCAAGCAAGCTCACGCCTGAAACGGCGCCACCCCCCGCAGCTTGCGAATCATCAACCCCGGTAGCCGCAGCACGAACTCCACCATCAGCCGCGTGTGCATCCAGGTCAGCAGCAGGTTGTCTCGCCCATAGCGGAAGTGCGACACGCCGCCTTCTTCCGCCGTGAGGTACTTCACCGGCGCATCGATGTTGACCGGCTTGACGCCGCGCCAGGCCAGCCGGACCACCGCTTCGGTGTCGAAGTCGAAGCGGCGCATCCATGGCTGCCGCGCCATGACCGCGATCAGGTCCGCCACCGGGTACACCCGAAAGCCGTAGAGCGAATCGCCCACGCCCGCAAACAGCGTCTCCAGCTGCGTCCAGCCGTTCGAGACCCTGCGCCCGCGCACCCGCAGCAGCGGGGCGCTGGCATCGAAGACCGGACGGCCGAGCACCATCGTCTCGGGCCGCGCCTGCGAGGCCTGCATGAACGTCGGGATCAGGTCGGCCGGATGCTGGCCGTCGGAGTCCATGGTCAGTGCGTGGGTGTAGCCGGCCTGCTGCGCCTCGCGCAAGCCATGCAGCACGGCGGCACCCTTGCCCTGGTTGTGCGGCAGCACCCGCACGCGCAGCCCGGGGTCTTCCGCGGCCATGCGCTGCAGCCGCTCGCCGGTGCCGTCGGTGCTGCCGTCGATCACCACCCACACCGGGTTCCATTGCGCACGTGCCGCCTTGACCGTCGAGAACAGGCGTTCTCCTGTGTTGTAGCTGGGGATCAGGACAAGGTGGGTGCGCGAGACGTCTGGCATGCGGGCTGCGCGTCGGGGGCGCGCTGTTCCATGGATTGGCGGTAATAGAGTTCGATCTGCTGCAGCAGCGCGTTGCTGTCCTGCGAGGGCGCGAAACGCTGGCCCAGGCTCAGGCGGAACACGATCGGCAGCGGCGGCACCCGCCACAAGGGCCAGCCCTTGCCCAGGTAAGGCGAGTCGGTGTCGATGAACACGGTCTGGATCGGCGCCTGCGCGAGCTTGGCGATCAGCGTGACGCCCGGCCGGAAGCTGTTGAGCGGGGGCGTGACGGTGCGCGTGCCTTCGGGAAAGATCACCAGCTGGCCGCCGTTGCGCAGGTCGTCGACCGCCAGCCGCACCATCGTGCGCGCCGAGTCGTTGCGGATGTAGCGCGCCAGCCGGGCGCCCGCGCCCAGGAAGATGTTGCGCATCAGGTCGGCCTTCATGATGCACGCGCTCCGCGGCAGGCGGGCCACCAGCAGCAACGCGTCGAGCATCGTCGGATGGTTCGCCACCAGGATCAGGCCGCGTTCGTCGCGCAGGGCGTCGAGGCAATCGGCGTCGATGCGCATCATGCCGCTCAGCGAAGCGGCAGCCCAGAAGAAGCGGTAGGCGAAGGCGATGGCGCGGCGGCCGAGCGCGCGCCCGGTGGCCACCGGCAGCACCGGGTAGAGCAGCATCGCGGCGATGTTCCATGGCAGCGAGATGGCACCGAGCAGCACCAGCAGCGCATACAGCGGCAGCGCGAACGGGATCGACAGTCCCAGACGAAGCAGCCGGTTCATCGATGGCCTCGACCCATCAGGGGAGCAGGGCGCCGCGTGCCACCGCATGGGCCTCGATCTCCACCAGCAGGTCCTGGCGGCAGATATCGGCTTCGAGGTAGACCGCGTGGCTCACCGTGTGCGCCGCCGGGCCCAGCGCCGCTTCGAGCGCCTGACGCACCAGGGGCGCATCGGCGGCATGGCGCACGTAGACCACGCAGTCGAGCGCCGACAGATCGAAGACGGCGCTGGTGCGCGCGTTGGCGGCCGCGATCACGGCGGCGAGGTTGCGCAGCGTCTCCTCGAGCTGCGGCAGCAGCTGGCCCACGTGCACGGTCTCGTGGCCGACGATGCTGGCCGTGCCCGAGATGAAGAGCGCGACGTCGCCGCCGCCGATCTCGGCCAGCGCCGCGCGCGAGAAGGTCGGTGCGCGGGGCCCGTAGGCCGGCGGGTAGCGGTAGGCGGAGACCTGGCGCGGGTTCTCGACCGCCAGCGGGGCCGTGCGGCCGGCGAGGAAGCGGATGCTCAGCGCGCCCTGGTGGATGCCCAGCGCGCAGGCCGCCGGAGCGCCGTCGAAGGCCGCCTGGCCGGCGTCGACGAAGGCCTGCTGCCGGCCGGCATTGAACTGCCGGTAGCGCTCCAGTCCGCCGCCGTCGCCGTTGATCTGCGGCAGGTAGTTCCAGATCCGCAGCAGGTGGGCGCAGCCGGTGGCTTCCAGCGCGGCGAAGAGATCGCGATAGGCGCGCTCGGCCAGGGCGGCGACGCCGCTGCGCTCCACGTTCTCGTCGAGGTCGATGGCGCCGAGCATCCAGTGGCCGTCGCAGCGCCAGCGCACCACGCCGGTGGTGCCGGACTCGATGTGTTCGCTGGCATGCCAGACATCGGCCATCGGGGGGCCGTTGGTCAGCACGCGGGCGTTCACGGTCGGCATCCAGGCGAGCCCGTCGGGCGTGCCGTAGCCCAATGCGCCGAACAGTGCCGGGCTGTCGGCGGCGAGGGCCAGGCCCTGCGCCAGGCTGAGGCGCTGCACGCGCAGGGGCGGGGTGGTCAGGGGGAGTCGTGCGGTCACTGGGCCTCGACGATGTTTTCGCCGGCGAGCGGCCCGAGATCGCGGATGTTGCGCCGGCGGCGCTGCCAGGCGTTCCAGGTCCGGCGCGGATGCGCGGCGCAGACCGCGAAGTAGATTGTCTTGAGGACGCGCAGCGAGCGCCAGATGGGCGTCTTGCCGTAGATGTCGCCGGCCAGCAGCGACATCAGCGCCTCCTTGACGCGCAGGGGGTTCGATGGATACATGAAGAACTCGCGCATGGTCGGGTTCGTGACGCGGAAGATGAACCACGAGAACTCCCGCGGACCCTTGCGCATTTCCGCCTCGAAGCGCCGCCGTTCGGCCGCGGCTCGGGCGGGCTGGTCGAGCGCCGTGGCGACCACCTCGGCGCCGACGAAGGCACTGTGCATCGCCAGGTAGACGCCGGAGGAGAACACCGGATCGATGAAGGCATAGGCATCGCCCAGCATCAGGTAGCGCTCGCCGCTGCAATGGGTGCTGGTGTAGGAGTAGTTGCCGGTGGCGTAGACCGCGTCGTCGACCAGCGCGGCGTCTTTCAGGCGCTGCACCAGCGGCTCGCACATCGCGATCGTGTCGGCGAAGAAATCCTTCAGCGGCTTCTTGCGCGACTTCAGGTAGTAGGGCCAGCAGACCGCGCCCACGCTGGTGCTGCCGTCGGCCAGCGGGATGTACCAGAACCAGCCGTGCTGGAACCAGAAGATCGTGATGTTGCCTTCGAGCTTGCCCGGCGCCCGCTCGGCGTTGGTGAAGTGGCCGAACAGCGCCGAGCTGTTGTGCTTCGGGTTCTTCTGCTTGGCCTTGAGCTTGTTCGACAGGAAGGTGTCGCGGCCCGAGGCATCGACGACGAAGCGCGCGCGCCACCGGCGCTGCGCGCCGTCGTCCAGCACCGCCAGCACATCGGCGCCGTCGGCGTCGAAGGCGACCTCGCGCACCCGGCAGCCTTCGACGGCCTGGGCGCCCTGGGCGGCGGCATGGCGGAACAGGATCTCGTCCATCTCGGAGCGCCGTACCTGCCAGGCATAGGGCATGGTCTTGTCCCAGGCCTCGGAAAACTCGAGCCGGGTGATGTGGTCGTGGTCCGGCGAGACGAACTCGACGCCCCATTTGGGCATGCCGATGCGCTCCAGTTCGTCGCGCAGGCCGAGCTTGTCGAACAGCGCCACGTTGGCCGGCAGCAGCGATTCACCGATGTGGAAACGCGGATGGTGCGCCTTCTCGAGCATCACGACGCTGCGGCCCTGGCGGGCCAGCAGGGCGGCGGCCGTGGCGCCGGCCGGGCCGCCGCCGATGACGAGCACGTCGCACTGCGCGGGTTCGGGCGAGCCGGGATCGGCGGTCGGCGGGGGATTGTTCATGCGCGTGGGCTGGAAGACTGGAAAAGAGGGTCGCGCAGACGCGCATCAGGCTCGGATTATCCCCAAAAGGCACTGGCGCTCCTGTCGGACGGTCCCGGCAGTTGCGTCCGCCGGACAGTAAACTCGCTGCCTGGTTTGAAAACACAAGATTGCGAGAGATAGAGCCATGGCCGGACATAGCAAATGGGCGAACATTCAGCACCGGAAGGGCCGTCAGGACGAAAAGCGCGGCAAGCTCTGGACCCGCGCCATCCGTGAAATCATGGTCGCCGCGCGCACCGGCGGCGGCGACCTGGGCGGCAACCCGCGGCTCCGGCTGGCGGTCGAGAAAGCCAAGGCGGTCAACCTGCCGATCGACACGATCAAGCGCAACATCGACAAGGCCACCGGCAACCTCGAAGGTGTGAACTACGAGGAAATCCGCTACGAGGGCTACGGCATCGGCGGCGCCGCGATCATCGTCGATACCATGACCGACAACCGCGTGCGCACCGTCGCCGAGGTGCGCCATGCCTTTTCCAAGCATGGCGGAAACATGGGCACCGAAGGCTCGGTGGCCTTCCAGTTCAAGCATTGCGGCCAGCTCGTGTTCGGGCCCGGCACCAGCGAGGACAAGGTGATGGAAGTCGCGCTCGAGGCCGGCGCCGAGGATGTCGTCACCGACGACGACGGCGCCATCGAGGTGCTGACCGCGGTCGGCGATTTCGAGGCCGTCAAGAACGCGCTCGAGGCCGCCGGCCTGAAGCCCGAGGTGGCCGAAGTCACCATGCGGGCCGAGAACACCATCGAGCTCGCCGGCGAGGAAGCCGCCCGCATGCAGAAGCTGCTCGACGTCCTGGAAGACCTGGACGACGTGCAGGATGTCTATCACAACGCCGCGCTGTCCGAATGACGGCTTGGCGAACGAAAGCCCGCGAATGAAGGTACTGGTGATTGGAGGCGGCGGCCGCGAGCACGCCCTGGCGTGGCGACTGGCGCAGTCGGACCGGGTCAGCCGGGTCTACGTGGCGCCGGGCAACGGCGGCACCCGCTCCGATACGCGCTACGAATGCGTCGACATCACGGCGCCGGCCGACCTGCGGGCCTGGGCCCAGAAGGAAAAGATCGGCCTGACCGTGGTCGGCCCCGAAGCGCCGCTGGCGGCTGGCGTGGTCGACGAGTTCCGTGCCCACGGCCTGCGCATCTTCGGTCCGACCCAGGCCGCGGCGCAGCTCGAAAGCTCGAAGGCCTTCTCGAAGGCCTTCATGAAGCGGCACGCGATCCCGACCGCCGAATACGAGGCCTTCACCGACGCCGCGGCGGCGCATGCCTACGTCGACGCCAAGGGTGCGCCGATCGTGGTCAAGGCCGACGGCCTGGCCGCCGGCAAGGGCGTGGTGGTCGCGATGACGGCCGCCGAGGCGCACGAGGCGATCGACTTCATGCTGCTCGACAACAAGTTCGGCGTCTCGCACAACGAGGGCGGGGCGCGCGTCGTGATCGAGGAGTTCCTGACCGGCGAAGAGGCCAGCTTCATCGTGCTGTGCGACGGCCAGAACGTCACGGCGCTGGCCACCAGCCAGGACCACAAGCGCCTGCTCGACGGCGACGAAGGCCCGAACACCGGCGGCATGGGCGCCTATTCGCCGGCCCCCGTGGTGACGGCCGAGGTGCACGCCCGCGCGATGCGCGAAATCATCCTGCCGACCATCCGCGGCATGGAGAAGGACGGCATTCCCTACACCGGCTTCCTCTACGCCGGCCTCATGATCGACGCCAAGGGCCACCCCAAGACGCTCGAGTTCAACTGCCGCATGGGCGACCCCGAGACCCAGCCGATCATGCTGCGGCTCAAGTCCGATCTGTTCGAGGTCTTCTGGCACGCCACCGACGGCACGCTCGATCAGGTCGAGCTCGAGTGGGACCGCCGGGTCGCCCTCGGCGTCGTGATGGCCGCGCACGGCTATCCGCTGGCGCCGCGCAAGGGCGACCGCATCACGGGCATTCCGCCGGAGGCGCCGGACGCCGTGGTGTTCCACGCGGGCACCACGCTCGACGGCGGCGAGCTCACGACCAGCGGCGGCCGCGTGCTCTGCGTCACGGTGCTGGCCGACAGCGTCAAGCTGGCGCAGCAGCGGGCCTATGCGGTGGCGGCGCGGATCCAGTTCGACGGCGCCCAGTACCGCAAGGACATCGGGCATCGCGCGGTCCAGGCGCGCGGCCGCGAGGCCTGATGCCAGCCGCCGACCACAGCCGACCCGAGGCGGTGGCCGCCTACCTGCGCGGGCTGCAGAGGCACATCGTGGAGGCGGTCGAGACCGCCGACGGCGGGCGCTGCGTCCGCGACCCGTGGCACAAGGCGCCTGGCGAGCCGCTGCAGGGCAGCGGCCTGACCTGCATCCTCGAAGGCGGCGCGCTGTTCGAGCGCGCCGGCTGCGGCTTCTCGCAGGTGCGCGGGCCGCGGTTGCCGCCCTCGGCGACCCAGCACCGGTCCGAGCTGGCCGGGGCGCCGTTCGAGGCGATGGGCGTGTCGCTGGTCTTCCATCCGCGCAACCCCTACGTGCCGATCGTCCACATGAATGTCCGCATGCTGGCCGCGCTGCCGGCCGATGGCGCGCCGGTGTGCTGGTTCGGCGGCGGCATGGACCTGACGCCGTGCTACGGCTTCGAGGAGGACGCGGTGCATTTCCACCGCAGCTGCCGCGATGCCCTGGCGCCTTTCGGTGACGACAAATACCCGCGCTTCAAGGCCTGGTGCGACGACTACTTCACGCTCAAGCACCGCAACGAGCAACGCGGCGTCGGCGGGATCTTCTTCGACGACTTCGCCGAACCGGACTTCGACCAGAGCTTCGCGCTGCTGCGCTCGGTCGGCGATGCCTTCCTGCCGGCCTACCTGCCGATCGTCGAGCGCCGCCGCAACATGCCCTACGGTGAGCGCGAGCGGGCCTTCCAGCTCCACCGCCGCGGCCGCTACGTCGAGTTCAACCTGGTCTGGGACCGCGGCACGCATTTCGGCCTGCAGTCGGGCGGGCGCACCGAGTCGATCCTGCTGTCGATGCCGCCGCTGGCCAGCTGGGCCTATCGCCTCCAGCCCGAGCCGGGCAGCCCCGAGGCGGCGCTCTACAGCGACTTCATCGTCCGGCGCGAATGGCTCTGACTCCGCTGCGCGTCGGTGTCTTCGGCGGGGCCTTCGACCCGCCGCACAACGCGCACGTGGCCCTGGTGCGATCGGCGCTGGCGCAGCTGGATCTGGCCGAGCTGCGCATCTTCCCGACCGGGCAGGCGTGGCACAAGGCGCGTCCGCTGAGCGCCGCGGCCGACCGCCTCGCGATGGCGCGGCTGGCCTTCGAGGGCATCGAAGGCGCCGTGGTCGACACCCGCGAGATCGAGCGCCCCGGGCCGACCTACACGCTCGACACGCTGCGCGAGTTGCAGCGGGCGCATCCCGGCGTGCAACTGGTGCTGATCGTGGGCGCCGACCAGGCGCGTTCGCTGCCGCGCTGGCACGGTTACGAAGAGATTCTCGCGACCGCTATAATTTCGGTAGCTGATCGCGCACTGCCCACGGGCCCCTCCGGCCCATTCGATCCCGGAACGCTGGCACCCCTGCCGTCCGGCGCGCGATTCGAGCAACTCCAAATCCAGCCGATGGACACCAGCGCGACCGACATCCGGGCGCGCGCTGCGCGTGGCGAGGACCTCGATGGTCTGGTTCCGGCGGCGGTTGCACGCTATATTGACAGACACCACCTCTACCGACCCGCCTGATGACCACTGAAGCCGCCGCAAAAAAAGACATCCAGAAACTCCAGAGGGCCATCGTCGACGGACTCGAGGACGTCAAGGCGCAGGACATCCAGGTTTTCGACACTGAACATCTGTCGCCGCTGTTCGAGCGCGTGATCGTCGCCTCGGGCACCTCCAACCGCCAGACCAAGGCGCTGGCCTCCAGCGTGCGGGATGCGGTGCGCGATGCCGGCTTCCACAAGCCGCGGGTCGAGGGCGAGGCGAACGGCGAGTGGATCATCGTCGACTGCGGCGCGGCCGTGGCCCACATCATGCAGCCGGCCATCCGGCGCTACTACCACCTCGAAGAGATCTGGGGCGACAAGCCGGTTCGCACCAAGCTCGGTGCCGCCAAGCCGGCCGTGGCCCAGGCCTCCGAAGAGAAGGCGCCCGCGGCCAAGAAGGTGCCGACCTCGCTGCGCCGCTCCAGTGCCGCCAAGACAGCGATCCGCTCGGCCGAGCAGGCCGCCAAGGCGGAAAAGCAGAAGCCCGCCGCCAAGAAGACCGCCGCCCGCAAGACGACCGCGGCCAAGTCCCCCGTGAAGACCGTGGTGGTCAACAAGGCGCCGGCCAAGAAGGCTGCCGCCAAGAAGGCCGCGCCGGCAGCGAAGAAGGCCGCACGCAAGACGACCTCGCCGAGGTCATGAAACTGCTGGTGGTCGCGGTCGGGCAACGCATGCCCGACTGGGCGCAGACCGCCTGGGACGACTACGCCAAGCGCTTCCCGCCCGAGCTCAAGCTCGAACTGCGCGCGGTCAAGACCGAGCCGCGCGGCTCCAAGACGCTCGAAACCCTCTATGCGGCCGAGCGCGAGCGCATCGAGGGCGCGATCGCCAAGGGCATGCGGATCGTCGCGCTCGACGAGCGCGGCACGGCGCTGACCACCAAGGCCCTGGCGGCGCGGCTGCAGGCCTGGCAAGGCGAGGGCGACGACGTGGCGCTGGTGATCGGCGGCCCCGACGGCCTCGACCCGGCATTCAAGGCGGCCGCGCACGAGCGCATCCGGCTCTCCGACCTCACCCTGCCGCATGCGATGGCGCGCGTGCTGCTCGTCGAGCAGCTGTATCGCGCGTGGTCGGTCAATGCCGGCCACCCGTACCACCGCGAATGAGTCCTCATCCACCGTTCATCTACCTGGCCTCGCAAAGCCCGCGCCGCGCCCAGTTGCTCGGGCAACTCGGCGTACGGCACGAGCTGCTGCTGGCCACCGCCGAGGAAGATGCCGAGTCGCTGGAGGCCGTGCTGGCCGGCGAATCGCCGACCGCCTACGTGCAGCGCGTCACGGCGCTGAAGCTCGATGCCGCCGTGCGGCGCCGCCTGGAGCGCGGCCTGCCGCCGGCGCCGATCCTGTGCGCCGACACCACGGTGGCGATCGGCCGCACCATCCTCGGCAAGCCGGAGGACGCCGCCGATGCCGCCCGCATGCTGGCCTCGCTGGCCGGGCGCACCCACCGCGTGATGACCGCGATCGCGCTGCAGCATGGCGATCGGCGGCTGGCAGCCCTGAACGTCTCGCATGTCCGCTTCGCGGCGGTCGGTCCGGCGCGCATCGCCGCCTACGTCGCCAGCGGCGAGCCTCTGGGCAAGGCCGGCGCCTACGGCATCCAGGGCCGTGCCGCGGCCTTCATCGAACACATCAGCGGCTCGCATTCGGGCATCATGGGCCTCCCGATGTTCGAGACCGCCGAACTGCTGCGCCAAGCCGGCTTCGAGAGCTATTGAGACCTTGCAGGACAGACCAAGAAACTGCGCGGCAGTTTTTGCTCTGTCCTCAACTGACTAGAAAACATGCAAGACATCCTGATCAACTGGTCCCCCCAGGAGACCCGCGTCGCGCTGGTCGAGCACGGCGCGGTGCAGGAGCTCCACTTGGAGCGCACGCTGGAGCGCGGGCTGGTCGGCAACATCTACCTGGGCAAGGTGTCGCGGGTGCTGCCGGGCATGCAGTCGGCCTTCATCGACATCGGCCTCGACCGCACCGCCTTTCTGCATGTGGCCGACATCGTCGCCCCGTTCACGCCCGGCTCGCGGCCGAGCACCCAGGTGGCCGACCGCGACCATCGCAACGGCGGCGCCATGGTGCCGATCGAGAAGCAGGTGTTCGAGGGCCAGTCGCTGCTCGTGCAGGTCATCAAGGACCCGATCGGCACCAAGGGCGCGCGGCTGTCGACCCAGATCAGCATCGCCGGGCGGCTGCTGGTCTTCCTGCCGCAGGACAATCACATCGGCGTCTCGCAGAAGATCCCGCCCGACCTGCGCGATGCGCTGCGCAACCGCATGCAGGCGCTGATCGAGGCCGCCGCGGCCGCCGACAGCGGCGGCGTGGTGCCGGCCAACACCGGCGGCTTCATCCTGCGCACCAACGGCGAGGATTCGAGCGATGCCGAACTGGCCGAGGACATCGCCTATCTGCGCAAGACCTGGACCCGGATCCGCGAACTGTCGGCGCGGATGCCGCCGATGTCGCTGCTGCACCAGGACCTGAGCCTGCTGCAGCGCGTGCTGCGCGACATGACCAGCGAGGACACCCAGACCATCCGCATCGACTCGCGCGAACAGTTCGATGTGCTCCTCAAGTTCGGTCTCGAATTCATGCCGCAGGCCGCCGGCAAGCTGCAGCTGTACAAGGGCGAGCGACCGATCTTCGACCTCTATTCGATCGACGAGGAGATCGCCAAGGCGCTGGGCCGCCGGGTCGACCTCAAGTCCGGCGGCTACCTGGTGGTCGACCAGACCGAGGCCCTGACCACTGTCGACGTCAACACCGGTGGCTTCGTCGGTGCGCGCAATTTCGACGACACGATCTTCAAGACCAACCTCGAGGCCGCGCAGGCGATCGCCCGGCAATTGCGGCTGCGCAACCTGGGCGGCATCGTGATCGTCGACTTCATCGACATGGCGCGCGACGACCACCGGGAGCAGGTGCTGGCCGAATTCCGCAAGCAGCTGGCGCGCGACCGGGTCAAGACCACGGCCGGCGGCTTCTCGCAGCTGGGCCTGGTCGAGATGACGCGCAAGCGCACGCGCGAGTCGCTGGCCCACATGCTGTGCGAGCCCTGCCTGGCCTGCAACGGCCAGGGCATCGTGAAGACCGCGCGCAGCGTGGCCTATGACGTGCTGCGCGAGATCCTGCGCGAGGCCCGGCAGTTCACGCCGCGCGAGTTCCGCATCGTCTCGTCGCCGCAGGTGATCGAGCTTTTCCTCGACGAAGAGAGCCAGCACCTGGCCGGCCTGAGCGATTTCATCGGCAAGCCCATTTCGCTCCAGGCCGAGCCCGCGATGGGGCAGGGCCAGTACGACATCGTCTTGCTCTAGCGGCCGTTCAGAGAATGGCCGGCTGGCCCGCCGGCGCGGTGCGCACGGCATTGTTCTGCAGCCGCGCATACAGGCCGTCGAGCGCCATCAGCTGTTCGTGCGAGCCGTGCTCGGCGATGCGGCCATGCTCCATCACGACGATGCGGTCGGCATGCTGGATGGTCGAGAGGCGGTGGGCCACGATCAGCGTCGTGCGGCCCTGCATGAGCCGCTGCAGCGCTTCCTGCACCTGCCGCTCGGATTCGGTGTCGAGCGCCGAGGTGGCTTCGTCGAGCAGCAATATCGGCGCGTTCTTGTAGAGCGCGCGCGCGATCGCCAGGCGCTGCCGCTGGCCGCCCGACAACTGGGTCGCGTTGTGGCCCAGCACGGTGTCGATGCCCTGCGGCAGGCCTTCCACGTGGACCGCCAGGTTGGCGGCAGCGACGCATTCGAGCACGCGCTCGCGGTCGATCGCGGCACCGAGCGCGACGTTCGCCGCCAGGCTGTCGTTGAGCATCACCACGTCCTGGCTGACCATCGCGAACTGCGAGCGCAGGCTCGCGAGCTGCCATTCGCCGACCTCGTGGCCATCGAGCAGCACCTCGCCGGCGCTCGGCAGCACGAAGCGCGGCAGCAGGTTGACCAGCGTCGTCTTTCCCGAGCCGGAGGGCCCGACGAAGGCAATCACCTCGCCGGGCTCGATCGCCAGGCTGACGCCGTCGAGCGCGCGCGCCTCGTCGTCACCTCGGTAGTTGACGCAGACGCGGCGCAGTTCGATGTGGCCGGCCGCGCGTTCGAGCACGAACCGGCCCTGCGTTTCCGACGGAACCTCGTCGATCAACGCGAGGCCGCGCTCGAGCGCCGCCAGTCCGCGTGTGATCGGATTGGCCATGTCGGCGAGGCGCCGGATCGGCGCGATCAGCATCAGCATCGCCGTCACGTACGAGATGAAGCCGCCGACGGTCAGCCCTTTCTCGCCGGCCTGCCAGAGCGCGATCATCACCACGATCGACAGCGCGAAGGCAGCGAAGAGCTGCGTCAGCGGGGTCATCGCGGCCTGGGCGATGGTCGATTTCACGGCCAGGCGGTTGAGGCTGTGGCTCAGGCGTTCGAAGCGCTCGCTCTGGCTGGCTTCGGCGCGGTGCAGGCGCACCATCTTGTGGGCGAGGACGTTCTCCTCGACCACATAGGCCAGTTCGTCGGTGGCATGCTGCCCCAGGCGTGTCAGGTGGTAGAGCCGCTTGGACAGCACCTTCATGATCCAGGCCACGCCGGGCACCATCACGCCGACGATCAGCGTCAGCTTCCAGTTCAGGTAGACCAGGTAGAACAGCAGCGCAATCGTCACGAAGCCGTCGCGCGACAGGCTCAGCAGCGCCTGCACCAGCAGCATGGCGCCGGTCTGCACCTCGTAGACCACCGTGTTCGACAAGGTGCTGGCCGACTGGCGCGAGAACAGCGCGAGTTCCGCTTCGAGCAGGCGCTTGAACAGCATGCGCCGCAGTCCCTGCATGCCTTCGTTGGCGATCCGCGCAAGGGCATATTGCGAGATGAACTGCGCCACGCCGCGCACCAGGAAGAGCAGGATGATCGCCACCGGCACGATCCACAGCGCCAGCTGTCCGCGCGTGAAGCCGCGATCGAAGAGCGGCTTCAGCATCGCGGCCAGCAGGGGTTCGGTGAGCGCGGCGACCGCGGCGGTCGCGATGCCCAGCGCCCACCAGCGGCGCGAACTGCCGAACCAGGTCATCAGGCGCGCGAGTCGTCGCGTCAGGGGGAGGCGCACCGTGTCGGTGGCGGGGAAGGGCTGCATGGCGGCGAATTCTACGGGCCGGAACCTGTAGGACCCGACCGCCTCATACACGTTTTGTGACGACAGGGCCATCGCAACATGTACCATGTGCACTGTTTTCGTCCGAGACAAGAAACTTAAACCTCGGAAACCTCTCCGAACTGCATGAAAAAGCCGTTGCAAGACTTTCCCCCAACCCCTTCTTCATCGTTCTTCGCACGCCGCGCCTTGGTCGCGGCCCTCGCTGCCACCCCCGTGATTCCCGCCCTGGCTCAGTTCCGGGTCGAGGTCTCGGGTGTGGGCGTGACGCAGTTGCCGATCGCGATCGCGCCCTTCCGGGGCGAGGAGTCCTCGCCGCAGAAGATCTCGGCGATCGTGCTGGCCGACCTCGAGCGCAGCGGACAGTTCCGCGGCGTCGACGCGTCCGGCCAGGCCCTCGATGAAAGCTCCCGCCCCGACCTCAGCTTCTGGCGCCAGCGCACCGCCGATTCGCTCGCGGTCGGCAGCGTCACTCGGCTGGCCGATGGCCGTTTCGACGTCCGCTTCCGCCTCTGGGACGTGGTGCGCGGGCAAGACCTCGGCGGCCAGAGCTACACCGTGCCCCAGGGCGACCTGCGGCTGGCCTCGCACCGCATCGCCGACTACATCTACGAGAAGCTGACCGGCGAGAAGGGCATCTTCTCGACCCGCATCGCCTATGTCACCAAGGGCGGGAGCCGCTACACGCTGTGGGTGGCCGACTCGGACGGCGAGAACGCCCAGGCGGCACTCGCCAGTCCCGAACCGATCATTTCGCCGCGCTGGTCGTCCAACGGCAGCCAACTCGCCTACGTGTCCTTCGAGTCGCGCAAGCCGGTGGTGTACGTCCACAACGTCGCCAGCGGCCAGCGGCGGCTGGTGGCGAACTTCCGCGGCTCCAACAGCGCGCCGGCCTGGGCCCCGGACGGCAGCACGCTGGCCGTCACCCTGAGCCGCGACGGCGGCTCGCAGCTCTACACCATCTCGTCCAGCGGCGGCGAGCCGCGCCGTCTCACGCAGAGCAACAGCATCGACACCGAGCCGGTGTTCTCGGCCGACGGCGGCACGATCTACTTCGTCAGCGATCGCGGCGGTGCGCCGCAGATCTACAAGATGGGCGCCGGCGGCGGCAACCCGACCCGGGTCACCTTCAGCGGAACCTACAACATTTCTCCGTCGATCAGCGGCGATGGCCGGTGGTTGGCCTACATCTCGCGCGTCGGCGGGGCGTTCAAACTCCATGTGATGGAGTTGGCGACCGGCAACGTGCAGGCGATCACGGACACCACGGCCGACGAGCGCCCGAGTTTTGCGCCGAACAGCAAATTGATCGTCTACGCCACCAAGCTGCAGGGCCGCGAGGCACTGATGACCACGACGCTCGACGGCAAGATCAAGGCGCGGTTGGCGGGGCAGGCCGGAGACATCCGGGAACCGGACTGGGGTCCGTTTCAAAAGCAATGATTAACTTGAGGAGTCCGAAAATGTTGAAACGTACGATTTATTCGCTGGCCATCGTGGCCCTGATCGCTGGCTGCTCGTCCGGCACCAAGCTGAACGACACCCCGGTGGTCGACCGCGGTGCGGCGGGCCAGGGCGGCGGCGCTGCCAGCGGCGTGGCGCCGGTCACCATCGACCCGAATGCGCAGAACGCGCAAGGCCCGGTCGGCGTGGCACGGATCATCTATTTCGACTTCGACAGCTACACCGTCAAGCCCGAGTTCCAGCAACTCATCGACGGCCATGCGCGCTTCCTCAAGGCCAATCCGAACCGTCGCGTGTCGATCGAAGGACACACCGACGAACGCGGCGGCCGCGAGTACAACCTCGCACTCGGCCAGAAGCGCTCCGAGGCCGTGCGCCGCGCACTGGTCCTGGTCGGTGTCAGCGATTCCCAGATCGAGGCCGTGAGCTTCGGCAAGGAAAAGCCGGCGGCGCAGGGCAGCGGCGAGGACGTCTGGGCGCAGAACCGCCGCGCCGAGATCACGTACCGCTGATGATGCGCGGCCTTACTTTGCGAGGCGCAGTCCTCGCAGCCGCGTTGCTGTGCGCTTCGCTGGGGGCCCAGGCCGCGCTGTTCGAAGACGACGAGGCGCGGCGCGCCATCCTCGACCTGCGCCAGCGGGTCGAGACCATGCGCCAGCAGGCCGAGCAGCGTCAAAGCGAGGAAAGCGCGCAACTGCGCCGCAGCCTGCTCGATCTGCAGAACCAGATCGAGCAGATGCGCGGCGACATGGCGCGCTTGACGGGTCAGAACGAGCAGCTCACGAAGACCGTCACCGATCTTCAGCAGCAGCGCCAGACCGACACCGACAGCCGAGCCAAGAGCAACGAGCCGTCCAAGGTCGCGGTCGACGGCCGCGAGTTCAATGCCGATCCAAAGGAAAAGGCCGACTTCGACGCGGCCCTCGGCATCTTCCGTGCGGGCCAGTTCGCGCAGGCGCAGACGGCGTTCGCCGACTTCGTCAAGCGCTATCCGCAGAGCGGCTACAACGCCTCGGCGCTGTTCTGGCTCGGCAATGCGCAGTACGCGACGCGCAACTACAACGAGGCCATCGCCAATTTCAGGTCGATGCTCTCGCTGGCGCCCGACCATGCGAAGGCACCCGAGGCCGTGCTGTCGATCGCGAATTGCCAGATCGAGCTGAAGGACACCAAGGCCGCACGCCGCACGCTCGAGGACCTGACCAAGGCCTATCCGCAGTCGGAGGCAGCGCAAGCCGGCCGCGAACGGCTGTCGCGGCTGCGCTAGCCCCTTGACCGCCGCGAGCCCCGTCGTCGCCACGGACGACGCCGACCTGGCCCGCCGTTTCGGCGGGCTGGAGCGCTTGTACGGGGTGGCGGGCGCGGCCCGCATCCGCGAGGCGCACGTGCTGGTGGCGGGCATTGGTGGCGTCGGCTCATGGGCCGTCGAGGCGCTGGCGCGCAGCGGAGTCGGGCGGCTGTCGCTGGTCGACCTCGATCACATCGCCGAATCCAACATCAACCGCCAGATCCATGCGCTCGATTCGACCGTCGGCCAGGCCAAGGTGGAAGCCATGCGGGATCGCATCGCGCACATCAATCCGGCCTGCAGCGTGCTGGCGATCGACGAGTTCGTCGAGCCCGACAACTGGCAGGCCCTGCTGGCCACCGCCGAGGCCGCCAACGGTCCGGTGACCGCGGTTCTCGATGCCTGCGACCAGGTGAAGGCCAAGCTCGCGATGGCCGCCTGGGCACGCGGCGCGGACGCAGGCTTCGTCACCGTCGGCGCCGCCGGGGGCAAGCGCCTGGCGCACCGGGTCGAGATCGACGATCTAGCCCTGGTCACGCACGACCCCTTGCTGGCGCAGCTTCGCCAGCGACTGCGCAAGGCTCACGGCGCACCGCGCGAAGGCCGCAAGATCGGCGTCGCATGCGTCTTCAGTCGCGAGAGCGTCGCGCCGCCGGACGCCTCCTGCGCGATCGAGGGCGACGGTTCGCTCAACTGCCATGGCTATGGATCGGTGGTGGCGGTGACCGCCACATTCGGTCAATGTGCGGCAGGGTGGCTCCTCGATCGGATTGCCCGAAATGTCACGCTATAATTTCAGGCTTTGCCGGATTCGACGCCGGCCAAGAACACTGGTATCGGGACGTTAGCTCAGTTGGTAGAGCAGCGGACTTTTAATCCGTTGGTCACAAGTTCGAATCTTGTACGTCCTACCAATCCTTGCAAGAAGAGCCCGCTATCTATTCGATAGCGGGCTTTTTCTTTTTTGGGGGCCAAGTAGCCTCCAAACGCATCTGCCATGATCGAGCACTCAGTTTCAAGGAAGCACCGTGCTGACCGTCCACCATCTCGGCAAATCGCAATCAGAGCGAATCGTGTGGCTTTGCGAGGAGCTCGGCCTGACGTACGAGCTGAGGCACCATGTGCGGGATCCGGTCACCGCGTTGGCCCCACCAGAACTCGTCGCGCTGCATCCGCTCGGCACCGCGCCCGTGATCAGCGACGGGGATGTCCTGCTTGCCGAGTCGGGCGCCATCGTCGAATACATCATCGCGAAATACGGCCATGGCCGGCTCGCGCTCGGCCCGGACCATCCGGACTACGTCGACTACATCTTCTGGTGGCACTACGCCAACGGGAACTTCCAGCCGAACATGGGGCGCAACATGCTCCTGCGGAGACTGCACCTGCCGCCTGACAATCCCATCGCTGCCCGCCTGAACGGCCGGCTCGAGGGGGCGTTCGCGCTGATCGAGAAGCGCCTCGGCGACGTGCCGTTCCTGGCCGGAGAGAACTTCACCGCGGCCGACATCATGACGTTCTTCTCGCTGACGACGATGCGGTACTTCATGCCCTTCGACCTCACGCCTTATCCGAACATCCTGGCCTACCTGCAGCGCATTGCAGGGCGAGACGCCTACCAGCGCGCCATGCGCAAGGGCGACCCGGGCATGCCACTCTTGCTGACCTGAAGACCGGCATTCAGCGCGCTGCCATGCGCACGAGTCGGGCCGCCTCTTCGGCGCGCGCGTCGTCGACCTCGCGCAGTACGCCGCCCAGATCCACCGGCCCGCTCGGGCGCACGAAGCTGCCTGTCAGCGCCGAGCCGGTGTGCAGCTCGCCACGTTCATAGAGGTTCCATATCTCCTCGCCATAGCGGGTGGAACGCAGCTCGGGCGCCACCTGACCGAAGAAGTCCGCGAGGTTCGCGACGTCGCGCAGGAGCATCCGCCGCGCGTGATTGTTGCCCGCGGCATCGACCGCCTGCGGCAAGTCGATGATCACAGGGCCATCGGCGGCCAGCAACACATTGAACTCCGAGAGGTCGCCATGCACCACGCCCGCACACAGCATGCGGACCACTTCCGCCAGCAGCGTCGCGTGGTGCAGCCGCGCGTCCTCGGGCGAGAACACCACGTCGTTCAGGCGCGGTGCGGCATCGCCCTGGGCGTCCGCGACCAATTCCATCAGCAGCACGCCGTCGCAGAAGTTGTAGGGCTCCGGCACGCGGACGCCGGCCGCGGCCAGCCTGTAGAGGGCGTCGACCTCGGCGCTTTGCCATGCGGCCTCGGTCGCCTGCCGTCCGAATTTCGTGCCCTTGGCCATCGCGCGCTGCAGGCGCGTGTTCTTGACCTTGCGATTCTCGGTGTAGTCGACGGCCTGGCGAAAGCTGCGCTGGGTCGCTTCCTTGTAGATCTTGGCGCAGCGCGTGTCGTCGCCGCAGCGCACCACGTAGACCGTCGCTTCCTTGCCGCTCATGAGCTGGCGAACCACGCTGTCGATCAGTCCTTCGTCGATGAGTGTCTGTAGTCGAGGGGGTGCTTTCATGGCGCATTCTGCCTGTCCGGCGCTTCGCCTCGCGCCAAGGAGGCCGACGCCTGTTTCGGTGGCAAGGGCGCTGAGGGCTTGTCCAGGTCGAGTCCGGACACCCATGACGCGACGGCATAGATGCGAAGCAGGCAGGCCGAGTACGCCGCCCACGCGGCGCGGTGCCGGTATTCCAGCGCATCGAGGGCCGCGACCTCCTTCTCGCTCGGGGCCGGGCTCCCGGTGCACAGGTGGTCGCCGGCCTGTTCGATCAGGCGCTCCCGCTCGGCGGCTGCGCTGGCCCTGCACTCGAGCCACGCCGCCCAGAGGCGGGCGAGTTCAGCCCGGTCATTCGAGTCCACGGCGTGTCCTTTAGTGACATTGCAAAGTAATACATTTGGGTTACTTTGTCTGTAGGCAACGCATGACGCGCGAATGGAGGCGGTGTCAGGGTCGGTTGCGTGGGTTTACGCCAGCTTTGCAATCCCTCGGTGCACGCTGTTCGACGCACCGGCGTTGAATGTGCACGGGGCAATTGCCTCGAACAGGAGATTCACATGCAGGCAGGTCGTTCAGTGTTGGTCAAGTTGGCAGCGGTCGGCGTCCTCGCCGTCGCAGCCCTCGCAGGTGCCGCTTCAGCCAGCGCAGGCACGAACTGGTCAGTGGGCATCGCAGTCCCCGGCGTGGTCGTCGGCGCGGGCGAGCCGGCGCGCTACTACGAGCCAGCGCCTGTCTACGCGCCTCCGGCGCCGGTGTACTACCAGCCGGCGCCGGTGTATCGCGCGGCGCCGCCTGTGGCCTACGCGCCGGCGCCCGTCTACTATGAGCCGGGGTATCGCGGCGAGGGGCGGCGCTTCTATCGCTCCGAGTGGAACGATGGTCGCCGCTGGGACCATCGCGACTGGCGGCATGAGCGCCGTGAAGAGCGTCGGGGATGGGGCGATCGCGACTGATCGAGACCTGAAGCCGCACAACAAAAAGGCCGTTCGAGACGGCCTTTTGCTTGCTTGATCGGGGCCTATGCGGCGTCGCTGCCGTCCAGCGCGGCGGAGTGGCGCGAGCCCGCGATCGACGACACCACGCCGACGGCGCTGGCACGCAGCAGTTCTTGCCGCAAGGCGGCCTCGAGCAACCTGCGCGCCGTGTCCGGCCGGTCGTGGTCGTACTCTTCGTCCAACTCGCAATGCAGGTAGTAGTCGACCCTGGCCATGAGCCTCTCGACCGACGCTGCGAGGTCTGTCTCGTTCATATTCCGCTCCTCCGAACCAGTCGCGCGGATACGACCTTGGTTTGATCTCGACTTCCCTTTTGTCACACGCTTGACGCATCCGGCAGCCAGGTGTGCAAGTCATCGCATTATCCGCCTGCTTGCGCAATAGCTCCCCATCCGATGTCGTCGCAGGCCAACAACTCGTTCAGATTGATAATTTTCGAATTCTTTGGTATTAGGGTGAAAACGCCCCTAGCGAAGCCGGAGTCGATTCCATGCGCTGCTCAACCTGGAAGGGCGCACGGGCGGCGCCGGTCGCTCGCCCTGCGGCGACGGCAACTGATGCCGCACGGCCTGCGCCACCCGGACGCAGTCCTTGATGTGCAGTTCGCCCAGCGAGCGGAGCGCGGCATAGCTGAGCGTGGCAGAGACCACTTGCCCGGCAAGGGGAACGAAACGGGCCGCCTGGCTGGCGGTCAGCTTGACGCCGGCATGGCGCGCCAGCGCGACCAGCAGGTCGCGGGTGACCAGGCGCCCGACCAGCAGGGCGCCGACGGTGGCCGCGGCCTTGCGGATGCGCTCGCGCTCGTGCGGCGCCAGGCGCTCGACCTGGGTCACCGAAAGCCCGAACTCGGTGCTGATCTGCGGCACCACGCGGGCCAGCAGGGCCGCGTCGGCAGCCCAGTCGAGGCCCGGAATGGGCATCGCGCCGACGGCGGCCGCCATCATCGCCTTGCGGCCCAGCAGGCGGCGACTGCGCCGGATGGCGGCAATCAGTTGGGGGTCACCCTGCGCGAGTTCGATGGCGGAAGACATTCCGCCCCATTATGAGGTGGCGAGGGCCTCGAGCTGGTCCGACAGCGCCAGCCAGCGCTCCTCGAGGCTCGCGATCTCGTCGCCGAGCGCCTTCAGGCGCTTGCCTGCCTCGGCGATTTCGGGCGCCGGCAGGGCCTGGGCGAGCCGTGCTTCCAGCGTCGCCTTCTCGCTGCTGGCGGCCGCCAGGCGCTGGTCGACCTGGGTCAGCTCGCGCTTCAGGGGCTTGGCCTGGTCGCTGCGCTGCTGGCGATCCTGCGCGTCCTGCTTGCGCTGGTTCTTGCCCCCGGGGGCGCTGTCGGCCGCCCTGGGCGCCGGTGCGCTCGCCACCGGGGCTTCGGCCGGAGCGGCGGCGGCTTCGACCGCCGCGGCATCGCGGGTCGCCACCTTGGCCTCCTCGCGCAGCCGCTTGGCCTCGTCGAGCAGGTAGCGCTGGTAGTCGTCGAGGTCGCCGTCGAAATCCGTGACCACGCCCCGGCCGACCAGCCAGAACTCGTCGCAGACCGAGCGCAGCAGCGCGCGGTCGTGGCTGACCAGCATCAGGGTGCCTTCGAACTCGTTGAGCGCCACGGCCAGCGCCTCGCGCGTCGCCAGGTCCAGGTGGTTGGTGGGCTCGTCGAGCAGCAGCAGGTTGGGGCGCTGCCAGACCATCATGGCCAGCACCAGCCGCGCCTTTTCGCCGCCGCTCATGGTGCCGACCGGCTGCTTGACCATGTCGCCGCTGAAGTTGAAGCTGCCGAGGAAGCCGCGCAGCGCCTGCTCGCCAGTGCCTTCCCGGGCGGCGCTGCCGAGTTCGCGCGCCATGCGCACCATATGCTCCAACGGGTTGTCCTGGGGGCGCAGCACGTCGAGTTCCTGCTGCGCGAAGTAGCCGATGTTGAGGCCCTTGCCCTCGGTGACGGTGCCGGCGAGCGCGCCCATTTCGCGCGCGATGGTCTTCACCAGCGTCGACTTGCCCTGGCCGTTGGCGCCCAGGATGCCGATCCGCTGGCCCGCCAGCACCGAGCGGTTGACGCCGCGCAGGATGGTCTTCGGCGGCTCGTCCTCGATCTCGTAGCCGAAGCTGGCGTCGCTGATCGACAGCATCGGATTCGGGATGTTGCCCGGCTCCTTGAATTCGAAGGTGAAGTCGGCCTCGGCCAGCAGCGGCGCGACCCGCTCCATGCGCTCGAGCGCCTTGACCCGGCTCTGTGCCTGCTTGGCCTTGCTGGCCTTGGCCTTGAAGCGGTCGATGAACTTCTGCAGGTGGGCGATCTTGTCCTGCTGCTTGCTGAAGGCGACTTGCTGCTGCTCCATCTGCAGCGCGCGCATGTCCTCGAACTTGCTGTAGTTGCCGCCGTAGCGCGTGAGCTGGGCGTTGGCGATGTGCAGGGTGACATCGGTCACGGCGTCGAGGAACTCGCGGTCGTGGCTGATCACGATCATGGTGCCGGCATAGCGCTGCAGCCAGGCTTCGAGCCAGACCAGCGCGTCGAGGTCCAGGTGGTTGGTGGGTTCGTCGAGCAGCAGCAGGTCGCTCGGGCACATCAGGGCGCGCGCCAGTTGCAGCCGCATGCGCCAGCCGCCCGAGAAGCTGTTGACGGGCTCGTCGAGCTCGTGCGACTTGAAGCCCAGGCCGAGGATCAGTGCCTGGGCGCGCGGCACGGCGTCGTGCTCGCCGGCGTCGGCCAGGTCGGTGTAGGCGTGGGCCAGCTCCATGCCGATGTCGGGGTCGTCCGGGTTGGCTTCGTAGGCGGCTTCGATGGCCGCCAGCGCCGCGCGCAGTTCGCCGAGCCGGGTGTCGCCGCCGACCACGAAGTCGGTTGCCGATTCGTCGGTCTCGGGCATGTTCTGCGCCACCTGGGCCATGCGCCAGTGCCTGGGCACGGAAAAGTCGCCGCCGTCCTCGTGCAGCGTGCCGTTGAGCAGGGCGAACAAGGTGGACTTGCCGGCGCCGTTGCGCCCCACCAGGCCGACCTTCTCGCCCGGGTTGAGGGTGACGGTGGCGCCGTCGAGCAGGACCTTGGCGCTGCGGCGAAGAATGACGTTTCTGAGAGTGATCATGGATAGGGGACCGTAGGGGCGATTATCCCGTGCGCGTCCAGGCGGCCTGGCGCGAGGGGGCATAGGGGACATCAGCCCGATGAAGGGGGCGCAGCCGAGGCTGCGGGGAAGGCGGCGAAGGACGGGCGCCGCTAAGGCTCGCCGGCACCCGCCAGCAGGGCCTCGCGGGTCACCAGCAGGACCTGGTCCTCGCCGGCCGAGCTTTCGAGCCAGACGACTTCGAGCTGCGCAAACGCGGCTTCGAAGTTCGCCCGCTCGTTGCCGATCTCGAGCACCAGCACGGCCTGCTCGCTCATGCGCGACGGCGCGTCGGCGAACAGCCGGCGCACGAAGTCCATGCCGTCGCTGCCGCCGGCCAGCGCGAGTTCGGGCTCGGCCCGGTATTCGGCCGGCAGGGCGGCCATGCTCGCGCTGTTGACGTAGGGCGGGTTGCACAGCACCAGGTCGTACGGACCGGGCACTTCGGCCAGGCCATCGGAATGGATCAGGCGGACGCGGGCGTCGAGCTGGTGCCGGGTGACGTTGATCGCCGCCACCTCGAGCGCCTCGAGCGACAGGTCGGCGGCGTCCACGCTCACCTCCGGATAGGTCAGGGCGGCGAGGATCGCGAGGCTGCCGTTGCCGGTGCACAGGTCGAGCACGCGCCGGGTGTGGTCGCCGAGCCAGTAGTCGATGGAGCCGTCGGCGATCAGTTCGGCGATGAAGCTGCGCGGCACGATGGCGCGTTCGTCGACGTAGAAGGGAACGCCCTGCAGCCAGGCCTCCCGGGTCAGATAGGCCGCCGGCTTGCGGGTCGCGATGCGCTGCGCGAACAGCTCGCCGATGCGCGCCGCGTCGGCGGGCGACACCGGCCGCTCGGCCACCGCGTCGAGTTCGTCGAGCGGCAGGCCAAGGCGCCACAGCACCAGCCAGACCGCTTCGTCGAAGGCGTTGTCGGTGCCGTGGCCGAACGCCACGCCGGCTTCGGCCAGCTGCCTGGCGCCGGCCTGGATCAAGGCGATGACCGTGCTCATGCGGTCAGCGCTTCGAGCCGTTCGAGCGTGCGGCGGTAGATGTTCTTGAGCGGCTCGATGTCGGCCACCGCGATGTGCTCGTCGATCTTGTGGATGCTGGCGTTGACCGGGCCGAGTTCGACCACCTGCCGGCAGATCTTGGCGATGAAGCGCGCATCGCTGGTGCCGCCGCTGGTCGACAGCTCGGTCTGGAGGCCGGTCTCGTCGCGGATCGCCTGCTGCACGGCTTCGACCAGCGCGCCGGGCACGGTGAGGAAGGGCAGGCCGCCGATCGTCCAGGCCAGTGTGTAGTCGAGGCCGTGGGCGTCGAGCACCGAGGCCACGCGCTGCTGCAGCGACTCGGGGGTCGACTCGGTCGAGAAGCGGAAGTTGAAATCGATCACGGCCGCGCCCGGGATCACGTTGCTGGCGCCGGTGCCCGCATGGATGTTGCTGATCTGCCAGCTGGTCGGCTGGAAATGATCGTTGCCGGCATCCCAGCCGCCCGCCGCATTGAGCGCGACCAGTTCGGCCAGCGCCGGCGCGAAGGCGTGCACCGGGTTCTTCGCCAGGTGCGGGTAGGCAATGTGGCCCTGGACGCCGTTGACCGTCAGCCGGCCGCTCATGGTGCCGCGGCGACCGTTCTTGATCATGTCGCCGCAGCGCTCGACCGAGGTCGGCTCGCCGACGATGCAGTAGTCGATCGCCTCGCCGCGCGCCGCCAGCTGGTTGCAGACCACCACCGTGCCGTCGATGCCGGGGCCTTCCTCGTCGCTGGTGAGGAGCAGCGCCAGGGTGAGACGCGGGTCGGGCGTGGCGGCCAGGAACTCCTCGATGGCGACCACGAAGGCGGCCAGCGAGGTCTTCATGTCGCAGGCGCCGCGGCCGTAGAGGCGGCCGTCACGGTGGGTCGGGGTGAACGGGTGGCTGCTCCACTGCTCGATCGGACCGGTCGGCACGACGTCGGTATGGCCAGCGAAGGCCATGGTCTTCGGCTGGTCTGCGCCGCCTGGCCGCACCGCCCACAGGTTCGTGACGCGGAAGTCGGCAGGGCCGCTTTCGATGGTCTCGAGCCGGAATCCGAGCCGCGCCAGGCGCTCGCCGAGGATCTGCTGGCAGCCGCCGTCGTCGGGGGTGACCGAGGGGCGGGAGATCAGTTGTTCGGCGAGCTGGAGCGTTCGGGACATCGACAGGGGCAGGTGGCTCAGGGACGCACGTCGAGCGTGATGTCCGTGAAGGTGGGTTCCTCGACCTGGTCGAGGAGGGAGCGTTCTTCGTTGCGCGCGGGCGGCGCCTTGCGGTTCTGCAGGCGCCACATCAGGTTGGTCGGCGAATCGGCCTGGGACAGGCCTTCCTCGCGCGTCACCAGGTCTTCGGTGATGAGCCGCGCGATGTCTTCCTCGAAGGTCTGGGAGCCTTCGGCCATCGATTGTTCCATGGCTTCCTTGACCGCCGAGAAGTCGCCCTTGCCGATCAGTTCGGCCACCAGCGCGGTGTTCAGCAGCACTTCGAGCGCCGGCACGCGGGCACCGCTGGGCGTGCGCAGCAGGCGCTGGGCCACGATGGCGCGCAGCGCGCCGCCGAGGTCGCCCAGCAGCGTGGCGCGCACTTCGACCGGGTAGAAGCTCAGGATGCGGTTCAGCGCCCGGTAGCTGTTGTTGGCGTGCAGCGTGGCCACGCACAGGTGGCCCGACTGTGCGTAGGCGATCGCGGCGGTCATGGTCTCGCGGTCGCGGATCTCGCCGATCTGGATCACGTCGGGCGCCTGGCGCAGCGCGTTCTTGAGCGCGATCTGCAGCGACTGGGTGTCGCTGCCGACGTCGCGCTGGTTCACCATCGACTTCTTGTTGGTGAAGGTGAATTCGATCGGCTCCTCGACCGTGAGGATGTGGCCGGTGGCGTTCTCGTTGCGGTAGTCGAGCATCGAGGCCAGGGTGGTGCTCTTGCCGGCGCCGGTCGAGCCGACCATGAGGATCAGGCCGCGCTTTTCCATGACCAGGGTCTTGAGGATCTCGGGCAAGTTGAGATCCTCGAAGCTCGGGATGGTCGAGGCGATGTGCCGCACGACCACCGCGTAGCTGCCGCGCTGACGCATGGCGCTGATGCGGAAGTTGCCGGAGCCTTCGAGCGCGATCGCCATGTTGAGCTCGCCGGTGCGCTCCAGTTCGGCGATGCGGTTCTCGTGCACCACCTCGGACAGCAGGCTGAGCGGTGCCTCGGGCGGCAGCACCTGGGCGTTGATCGGCATGCAGTTGCCGTTGATCCGGATCAGGGCCGGGGAGTTGGCCGAAAGATAGATGTCCGATGCCTTGCGCTCGGCCATCAGACGAAGAATTCGCTCCATCGTGTTCATCGGCTCTCTCTCCTCGGCGTTGTGGTTCTGGATCGGGTGGCTCACAGGGGCCGCCCCCTCAGGCGGCCCGGGTGGTCAGTCGCGCAGCAGGTCGTTCAGAGAAGTCGACGAGCGTGTCTTGGCATCGACCTTCTTCATGATGATGGCGGCGTAGGTGCTGTACTTGCCGCCCGGCTTGGGCAAGGTGCCGGCGACGACCACCGAGCCCGCCGGAACGCGGCCGAAGCTGACGGTGTCGGTGGCGCGGTCGTAGATGGGGGTGCTCTGGCCGATGAAGACGCCCATCGACAGCACCGAGTTCTCTTCGACGATGACGCCCTCGACCACCTCGGAACGGGCGCCGATGAAGCAGTTGTCCTCGATGATGGTCGGGCCGGCCTGCAGCGGCTCGAGCACGCCGCCGATGCCGACGCCGCCCGACAGGTGGACGTTGGCGCCGATCTGGGCGCAGGAGCCGACCGTGGCCCAGGTGTCGACCATCGTGCCTTCGCCGACGTAGGCGCCGATGTTGACGTAGGAGGGCATCAGGATCGCGCCCTTGGCGATGTAGCTGCCGCGGCGCGCCACGGCCGGCGGGACGATGCGCACGCCGGCTTCCTTGAGCTCGTTGGCCGACAGGTGCGAGAACTTGGTCGGCACCTTGTCGTAGAAGCCCAGCGCGCCGGCCTGGATCTGTTCGTTGTCCTTGAGGCGGAAGGACAGCAGCACGGCCTTCTTGATCCACTGGTGCACGGTCCACTGACCGACGGCTTCGCGGGTGGCGACCCGCAGGTGGCCGTTGTTGAGCTCGGCGATCACGTGGTCGACGGCGTCGCGCACTTCCTTGGAGGCGCTGGAGGCGGAGATGTTGGCGCGGTCTTCCCACGCGGCGTCGATGGTCTGCTGGAGTTGTTGGGTCATGGAAAAACTCAGTTCTGGATGAAATTCACGATGCGTTTCGCGGCCTCGGTGCATTCGGCCGTGTCGGCGACCAGCGCCATGCGGATGCGCCCGCGGCCCGGGTTGGCGCCGCCGACCTCGCGCGCGAGGTAGCTGCCGGGCAGCACCGTCACATTGTATTGAGCGTAGAGCGCCCGGGCGAAGGCGGCGTCGTCGCCTTGCCACGCGGGCGGAATGCCGGCCCAGAGGTAGAAGCTGGCGTCGGGCAGGCGGACGTCGAGCACCGGCTCGAGCAGCGGCGTCACGGCGGCGAACTTGGAGCGGTACTGGGCGCGGTTGTCGACCACGTGGAGCTCGTCGTTCCAGGCCGCGATGCTGGCGGCGGCCACGGTGCCGCTCATGGCGCTGCCGTGGTAGGTGCGATAGAGCAGGAAGGACTTGATGATCGCGGCGTCGCCGGCCACGAAGCCGCTGCGCAGACCCGGCACGTTGCTGCGCTTGGACAGCGAGGTCAGGGCGATCAGGTTGCGGAAGTCGCTGCGGCCGAGCCTGGCTGCGGCCTCGAGCCCGCCGAGCGGGGGTTCGTCGCGGAAGTAGATCTCGCTGTAGCACTCGTCGGCCGCGATCACGAAACCGTGCCGGTCGGACAGGGCGAAGAGCTTTTCCCACTCGCCGATCGGCATCACGGCACCGGTCGGATTGCCCGGCGAGCAGACGAAGACCAGTTGCGTGCGGGCCCAGATCGCATCCGGCACGCTGTCCCAGTCGACCGCGAAATTGCGCGCCGGCACGTTCGGCACGTAGTACGGCTCGGCGCCCGAAAGCAGCGCCGCGCCTTCGTAGATTTGATAGAACGGGTTGGGCGACAGCACCACCGGCGCCGGCGTCCGGCTGGCGTCGACCACGGTCTGGGCCAGGGCGAACAGGGCCTCGCGCGAGCCGTTGACCGGCAGCACCTGGGTGGCCGGATCGAGCGCCAGGCCATAGCGACGCTCCAGCCAGCCGGTGAACGACTGGCGCAGCGGCAGGTCGCCGGCGGTGGCCGGGTAGGTCGCGAGTGCGCCCATGCCGGCCGCCAGCGCATCCTGGATGAAGGCCGGGGTCGGGTGCTTGGGTTCGCCGATGCCGAGGCTGATCGGCGCGAATGCGGGGTTCGGGGTGACGCCGGCGAACAGTTGTCGCAGCCGCTCGAAGGGGTAGGGCTGCAGTTTGGCGAGCAGGGGATTCATGATCCTCGATTATCGTGGCAGCGCCGGAACCAGGAGCGGGCGATCATCGTGTTGATTCCTAGAGTTTCTTCACCAGCACCTGGCTCTTGCGGTCCCAGTTGTACTTGCGCTTGCGGGCCTCGGGAAGCCAGTCGGGGTTGACCTGCTGGAAGCCGCGCTTAAGGAACCAGTGCATGGTGCGGGTGGTGAGCACGAAGATGCTGTCCAGTCCCGACGCCTTGGCGCGCTGCTCGACCCGTTTCAGGATGCGCTCGCCGTCGCCCTGGGCCTGCGATTGCGGGGACACGGTCAAGGCGGCCATCTCGGCGGTGCGCGCCTCGGGGTAGGGGTACAGCGCGGCGCAGCCGAAGATCACGCCGTCGTGCTCGATCACGGTGTACTGGCCGATGTCGCGCTCGATCTCGGTGCGGCTGCGCTTGACCAGCGTGCCGTCGCGCTCGAAGGGCTCGATCAGCTGCAGGATGCCGCCGATGTCGTCGGCGGTGGCCTCGCGCAGCGATTCGAGCTTTTCGTCGATCACCATGGTGCCGATGCCGTCGTGCACGTAGACCTCGAGCAGCAGCGAGCCGTCGACCGAGAAGGGCAGGATGTGGTTGCGCTCGATGCCGGCCTCGCAGGCCTTGACGCAGTGCTGCAGGTAGAACGCGGTGTCGGTCGGGCGCTGGGCGGGCGGCAGCGCCGCCAGCAGCTTGCGGGCGGCGTCGAGCGGCAGTTCGGTGTCGATGGGGTTGTCCTCGCTGATCGGCAGGGCCGGGTCCTGGGCGATGCCCGGCACCTCGGTCATGAAGATCAGCTTGTCGGCCTGGATCGAGATCGCCACGCTGGTCGCGACTTCCTCCATCGTGAGGTTGAAGGCCTCGCCGGTGGGCGAGAAGCCGAACGGCGACATCAGCACCATCGAGCCGAAGTCGAGCGCGCGGCGAATGCCGGCGGCGTCGACCTTGCGCACCAGCCCCGAATGCTGGAAGTCGACGCCGTCGACCACACCGACCGGCCGGGCGGTGATGAAGTTGCCGGAGATCACGCGGATGGTGGAGCCGGCCATCGGGGTGTTGGGCAGGCCCTGGCTGAAGGCGGCCTCGATCTCGTAGCGCAGCTGGCCGGCCGCCTCCTGGGCGCAGTCGAGCGCCACCTCGTCGGTGATGCGGATGCCGTGCGAGTACTTCGCCTCATGGCCCTTGGCGCGCAGCTGCTCGTTGACCTGAGGCCGGAAGCCGTGCACCAGCACGACCTTGACGCCCATGCTCTGGATCAGTGCCAGGTCCTGGGCGATGCTGGCCAGCTTGCCGGCGGCGATCGCCTCGCCGGCCATCGCGACCACGAAGGTCTTGCCGCGATGCATGTGGATGTAGGGCGCGACCGAGCGGAACCAGGGGACGAAGGTGAAGTTGAAGACGGTGGACATGAAGGGACTGTGAATGAGGCGTGTGTCAGGTCGGCGAGAACGGATTCTCGACGACAAGCTTGCCGAAGCGCTGGCCGTGCTGGCCGTTCTGCGACACCAGGACGTCGGCGTTGCCGCGAATCGCGGCTTCGAGGATCAGCGCATCCCACCACTGGAGGCGGTGCTTCTGCGCCAGTTCGGAAGCGGCTAGCACGCTGTCGGCGCTCGATCCGACGACCTCGAAGGCGCACAGCTGGGACAGCTGGCCGGCCGCTTCGCGCGCGCTCAGCGGCGGCTTCAGCTTGCGGGTCGTGATGTTGTAGAACTCCTGCAGCACCTGGGTGCTGAGCATGACCGTGTCGTCCTTGACCGCCCGGGCGAAGCGGTCGATGGCGATTTCCTTGCGCACCGGATCGCCGGCATCGACGGCGTACACCAGCACGTTGGTGTCGAAGAAAATGTTCATTCGGCGGGGTAGGGCCGATCGTGGGCATCGTCGCGCGACCAGCTCGCGCCCTCGCTGTTGGCCTTGCTGCGCCGCGCCGCGGCAATGAAGGCCTCGCCGGCGATCTGGCGGCGGTCGTTGCCCTGCGCATAGTCGGCAAGGAATTCGCGCACGCGCGCGCTCACGGAGGTGCCTTCGTTGATGGCGCGCACGCGCGCCTTGCGCACGATGGTCTCGTCGATGGCGATGGTGAGGTTGGTCATGTCAGGCGACTCCGGAAGGCTCCACGAGAACAAGTGTAGCACGTGAATCCGTGAAATGCGATAATGCGCCTTCCCATGAGTTCCCTCCCGCCAGAAACCCGCCGCGCCAGTCCGCTCGCCATCGAATTCCCCGAATCGCTGCCGGTTTCGGCTCGCCGAGACGAGATCGCCAAGGCCATCGCTGCCCACCAGGTCGTCATCGTCTGCGGCGAGACCGGCTCGGGCAAGACCACGCAGCTGCCGAAGATCGTGCTGGAGCTCGGCCGCGGCAAGCTGAACGCGCCACCGGGCAAGGGCCGGCTGATCGGCCACACCCAGCCGCGCCGGATCGCCGCGACCTCGGTCGCCAAGCGCATCGCCGAGGAGCTGAAGACGCCGCTGGGCGAGGTGGTCGGCTACAAGGTGCGCTTCCAGGACCGGTTGTCCCGCGAGGCCTCGGTCAAGCTGATGACCGACGGCATCCTGCTGGCCGAGACCCAGACCGACCCGCTGCTCAAGGCCTACGACACGATCATCATCGACGAGGCCCACGAGCGCTCGCTGAACATCGACTTCCTGCTCGGCTACCTGCGCGAGATCCTGCCGCGGCGGCCGGATCTGAAGGTGATCGTGACCTCGGCCACCATCGATGCCGACCGCTTCGCGCAGCACTTTGCATCCGCGAAGGGGCCGGCGCCGACGATCATGGTGTCGGGGCGGACCTTCCCGGTCGAGCAGCGATACCGTCCCTTCGAGGAGTCGCGCGACCACGACCTCAACGACGCCATCGCCGACGGGGTCGACGAACTCTGGCGCGACCCGCACAACGCCGGCGACATCCTGGTCTTCCTGCCCGGCGAGCGCGAGATCCGCGAGGCCGCCGACCATTTGCGCCGCCACCTCAGCCACCAGCCGCTGATGCGCAGCGCAGAGGTGCTGCCCCTGTTCGCGCGGCTGTCGCAGGCCGAGCAGGAGCGCATCTTCGACAGCCACAGCGGTCGGCGCATCGTGCTGGCCACCAACGTGGCCGAGACTTCGCTGACCGTGCCGGGCATCCGCTACGTGATCGACACCGGCACGGCGCGGGTCAAGCGCTATTCGTTCCGCAGCAAGGTCGAGCAGCTGCTGGTCGAGCCGATCAGCCAGGCGGCGGCCAACCAGCGCGCCGGACGCTGCGGGCGGGTCGCCAACGGCATCTGCATCCGGCTCTACGACGAGAAGGACTTCGAGGGTCGGCCGCGCTTCACCGACCCGGAAATCCTGCGCTCCTCGCTGGCCGGCGTGATCCTGCGCATGAAGTCGCTGCACCTGGGCGATGTCGAGCGCTTTCCGTTCCTGGAGGCGCCGCAGCGGCGCGCGATCGCCGACGGCTACCAGCTGCTGAACGAACTCGGCGCGGTCGACGATGCCAACGAGCTGACGCCGATGGGCGCCGAGCTGGCCCGGCTGCCGCTCGACCCGCGGGTCGCGCGCATGATCATCGAGGCCCGCACGCGCGGCGCGCTCGAGGAAGTGCTGGTGATCGCCAGCGCCCTGTCGGTGCAGGACGTGCGCGACCGGCCGATGGAGATGCAGCAGCAGGCCGACCAGGCGCATTCGAAGTTCGACGACGAGAAGAGCGAGTTCAGCGGCTACCTGCGGCTGTGGAAGTGGATCCTGGATGCGCGCGGCGGCCATGGTGACACGCACAAGCTCAGCAACCGGCAATACGAGCAACTGCTGCGCCAGAACTTCATCAACATCCGCCGGGTGCGCGAGTGGCGCGACATCCATTCGCAGCTGCTGACGGTGGTGACCGAGCACAAATGGCGCATCAACACCCAGCCGGCCGGCTACGAGCCGCTGCACCTGTCGATGCTCTCGGGCCTGCTCGGCAACATCGGCTGGAAGCTGGAGGACGACGAGGCCTACCTGGGTGCGCGCGGCATCAAGTTCTACCGCCATCCGGGCGCCCACCTGAAGAAGAAGCCGGGCCGCTGGATCGTCGCTTCCGAGCTGGTCGAGACCACGCGGCTGTTCGGCCGCGGCATCGCCAACATCGAGCCGCAGTGGCTCGAACAGGTGGCGGGCCACCTGCTGAAGAAGCAGTTGCTCGACCCGCACTGGGAGAAGAAGGGCGCCCAGGTCGCGGCGCTGGAGCGCGCCACGCTCTACGGACTGGTGGTCTACAGCGGGCGCCGGGTCGATTTCAGCAAGGTGGATCCGGTCGCGGCGCGCGAGATCTTCATCCGCGAGGCGCTGGTCGGCGGGCAGTGGGAAAGCAAGCTGCCGTTCCTGGCGGCCAACCGCAAGCTGGTGCGCGAGGTCGAGGGCCTGGAGCACAAGTCGCGGCGCCAGGACGTGCTGGTCGACGACGAGCTGATCTACGCCTTCTACGACGCCCAGCTGCCGGCCGACGTGTCGAGCGGCCTCACCTTCGAGAACTGGTATCGCGGCCAGTCGCGCGAACAGCCCAGGCTGCTCTACCTGACGCGCGACGAGCTGATGCGCCACCAGGCGGCCGGCATCACGACCCAATCCTTTCCGCCGACCGTGCGCCTGGGCGGCGTCGATTGCGCGGCCACCTACCTGCACGAGCCGGGCGATGCCAAGGACGGGCTGACCGTCAGCGTGCCGCTGTTCGTGCTGAACCAGGTCAGCGACGAACGCTGCGAGTGGCTGGTGAGCGGCATGCTGAAGGACAAGATCCAGGCCCTGCTCAAGAGCCTGCCGCAGAAGCCTCGCGCGCGGCTGGTGCCGCTGCCCGAATCGGCCGCGCGCTTCACCGAGGTGCTGTCGGCGCCCGAGGTCTTCGGCCACGGGTCGCTGACCGACGCGCTCCTGAAGCGGGTGCGCGACCAGACCAGCCTCGACGTCAAGCGCGCCGACTTCAAGCTCGACATGCTGCCGCCGCACCTCTTCATGAACCTGCGGGTGGTCGACGAGCATGGCCGGCAGCTCGGCATGGGGCGCAACCTGGGCGCGCTGAAGGCCGAGCTGGGCACGCAGGCGCGCGGTGCCTTCCAGGCGCTGGCCGGGCTCAACGTGCGGGCTTCGCCGGAGCCGGCCCAGGCCGGCGCAGGCGGACAGGCCCGGCCCGCAGCGAAAGCCGCGGTCGAGGCGCCGGCGACGCCCGCCCTCCCGGCCGGCCAACGCTACACCACCTGGACCTTCGGCGAGCTTCCCGAATTGATGGAAGTGCGGCGCGGAGCGCAATCGCTGATCGGGTTCCCGGCGCTGGTCGACGACAGCGACGCGGTGACGATCGAGGTCTTCGACGAGCCGGCCGTGGCCGCCGCGAAGCATCGGGCGGGGCTGCGCCGGTTGTTCGCCCTGCAGCTCAAGGACGCCCTGAAGTACCTCGAGAAGAACATCCCCGACCTGCAGAAGATGGCGGTCGCCTTCATGCCGCTCGGCACCGCCGAGGAACTGCGGGCGCAGATCATCGAGGTGGCGATCGACCGCGCCTTCCTGCAGGAGCCGCTGCCGACCGACGAGTTCGCCTTCAAGCGGCGGCTGGAGGAGGGCCGCGGGCGCCTGACGCTGATCGCCAACGAGGTGGCCCGGCTGGCCGGCACGATCCTGGTCGAATACGGGTTGGCGCTGCGCAAGATCAAGGACACCAAGGTGCAGCCCGAGGCCACTGGCGACGCGGCGCAGCAACTGCAGCGGCTGGTGGGCAAGCGCTTCATCGCCGACACGCCCTGGCCGCGGTTGCAGCACTTCGCGCGCTACCTGAAGGCGATCACCCTGCGGCTCGACAAGCTGCGCGCCGACCCGGCGCGCGATGCCCAGCGACTGGCCGAACTGCGGCCGCAGGAGCAGCGCTACTGGCGCCTGCTCGCCGAGCGCAAGGGCGCGGCCGACGAGCGCATGAGCGAGTTCCGCTGGCTGCTCGAGGAACTGCGCGTGAGCTTCTTCGCCCAGGAGCTGCGCACGCCGCAGCCGGTCAGCGTGAAGCGGCTGGACAAGCTCTGGGCCCAGCTGGGGCATTGAGCCTTTGCAGCCAGACAGCAAAAAGCCCGCCGAAGCGGGCTTTCCGTGCGGCAGGCGCCGAGGGCTATATCCGACCCATCAGCAGCAGCACGATCACCACAAGCAGCACCAGGCCAAGACCGCCGCTGGGCCCATAGCCCCAGCTGCGGCTGTAGCCCCAGCTCGGCAGCGCGCCCACCAGCAGCAGGATCAGGACGATCAGCAGAATCAACGAGAGGGACATGGACTTCTCCTAGGGCGGTATGTTTTGAAGCCCTCATCCTCTGCCCCCGGGCGCCCGGCGATCGCGGGAAGCGGCCCCCTCCCGCGGTCAGGACTCTCCTACCGTTCGTGTCAGAGCCGGGCCAGTCGTCCGATCGCGGCCTGCAGGGTTTCGTCCTTCTTGGCGAAGCAGAAGCGCACCACGCGCTGGTCGAAGCCGTCGCCGTAGAAGGCCGACAGCGGGATCGCCGCGACCCCGATCTCGCTCGTGAGCCACTGGCAGAAATCCGATTCGCCGAGCGCGCTGACCTCGCTGATGTCGACGCACTGGAAATAGGTGCCGGCGCTGGGCAGCAGCTTGAAGCGCGTCTTCGCCAGGCCCTCGGCGAACAGGTCGCGCTTGCGCTGGTAGAAGGCCGGCAGCTCCAGGTACGGCGTCGGATCGGCCATGTAGCGGGCCAGCGCATGCTGCATCGGCGTGTTGACCGTGAAGACGTTGAACTGGTGCACCTTGCGGAACTCGGCGCTCAGCGCGGCCGGGGCCGCCACGTAGCCGACCTTCCAGCCGGTCACGTGGTAGGTCTTGCCGAAACTGCTGACGATGAAACTGCGCGCCGCCAGGCCCGGGAAGCGCGCCGCGCTCTCGTGGCGGGCGCCGGCGTAGACCATGTGCTCGTACACCTCGTCGCTGATCACCAGCACCTCGGTCGGCGCCAGCAGGTCTTCGAGCTGGCGCATCTCGGCCTCGGTCCAGACCGTGGCGCTCGGGTTGTGCGGCGTGTTGACGATGATGGCGCGGGTGCGCGGGGTGAGCGCCGCCGCGATCTTCGCGAAGTCGGGGCGGAAGCTGCCGGGCGTGAGCGGCACGCGCACCACGGTGCCGCCGGCCAGGTCGATGTTCGGCACGTAGCTGTCGTAGCAGGGTTCCAGCACGATCACCTCGTCGCCTGGCCGGACCACGGCCAGGATCGCCGTGATGATGGCCTGGGTGGCGCCGGCGGTCACGGTGATCTCGGTCTGCGGGTCGTAGCGATGGCCGTACAGGGTTTCGATCTTGGCCGCGATCGCCTCTCGCAACGCAAGGATGCCGGGCATCGGCGGATACTGGTTGTGGCCCGCCGCCATGGCGTCGGTCACGGCCTGCAGCAGTTGCGGGTCGCAATTGAAATCGGGGAAGCCCTGGCCGAGGTTGACCGCGTTTTTCTCGGCGGCGAGTGCCGACATCACGGTAAAGATCGTCGTGCCCACGGCGGGCAGCTTGGTTTGCACTTCGGGAGTGCGGACGGTCGCTCGGCTCACAGTTCGTAGTCCTGGTGTTGACCGCTCAAGGCCTTGGCGATCAGGTTGCGATCGAGCCGGTCGGAGAGCAGCTCGGCGAATTTGAAGACGAAGTTGCGCAGATAGGCGCTGCGCTTGAAGGCGACGCGGGCGATGTTGACGCCGAAGATGTGGCCCATCGGCCGCACCACGAGGTCGGCGTTGGTGTCGTCGCGCACCGCCATCTCGGCCACGATGCCGACGCCCAGCCCGAGCCGCACATAGGTCTTGATGACGTCCGAGTCGATCGCCTCGAGCGCGATGCGCGGGGTCAGCTTCTTCTGCGCGAAGGCGTGGTCGATGCGGGTGCGCCCGGTGAACGACGGGTGGTAGGTGATGATCGGCTCGTTGGCCAGGTCCTCGAGCGAGATGCGCTCCTTGTCCGCCAGCGGATGGCCCTGCGGCAGCACCAGCACGTGCTGCCATTCGTAGCAGGGCATGGTCACGAGCTCGGCGTAGTCGGCCAGCGATTCGGTGGCGATGCCGATCTCGGCCACCTCGTCGATCACCATCCGCGCCACCTGGTCGGGCGAGCCCTGGTGCAGGCTTACGTTGACCTTCGGATAGGCTTCGCGCAGCTTCGCGACCGGCACCGGCAGGACGTAGCGGGCCTGGGTGTGGGTGGTGGCGATCGACAGGGTGCCGCTGTCCTGGGCGCTGAACTGCTCGCCGATGCGCTTGAGATTGCCGACTTCGCGCATGATGAGTTCGATGCTGGCCAGCACATGCTGGCCGGGTTCGGTGACGCGCTTCAGGCGCTTGCCGTGGCGGGCGAAGATCTCGACGCCAAGTTCTTCCTCGAGCTCGATGATCGCCTTCGACACGCCCGGCTGCGAGGTGTGGAGCGCCTTGGCAGCTTCGGTCAGGTTCAGGTTGCGCCTGACGGCTTCCTGAACAAACTTGAACTGATGAAGATTCATAACAGATTCCGTATTATTTTCGGATTCATTATGCCTTCTTGGTCTATGAAAATCACCGCAAGTTCAGGATTCGAATGCTTTCTTTGCCAGCAGGGCGATCACTTCGGGGTCCTCGCCAACGGCCTGGCGAAGCGAGAACGCGACGTCCGGATGGAGGGCCTGGAGTTCGTCGACCAGCCGCGGCAAGTCTTCGCGCACGTGCCGGCCCATGCCCAGGAACAGCGGGACGATCCGGATGCGCCGGGCGCCGGCGGCGATCAGCGCCTGCACCGCGGTGCGCAGGTCGGGCGCGACCAGTTCGAGATAGGCGCAGGCGACCTGGGCCGTGGGGTCGAGCACGGCCACCTGGCGCGCCACCGCCTCCACCGGCGCTCGCCAGCGTTCGTCGCGCGAACCGTGCGCGAACAGCACGATGCCCAAGGGTGTCTGCATGGCGCTTCGGTCGCTAGCGTCTCAGCACCAGCCAGGTGAAGGCGCCGAGCGACATCACGGAATAGATCAGGCCGGGTGCCGCCGCCGTGATCCATGGCCACCAGTTGCCGAGGTTGCCCAGGTAGCCGAAGACGTTGTTCAACAGGAAGAAGCTGATGCCGATCATCACCCCGCCGAACATGTAGGTGGCGATGCCGGTCTGCCGGAAGTGCAGGTAGGCGAAGGGCAGGGCCAGAACGATCATCACCAGGCAGGACAGGGGATAGAAGACCTTGCGCCAGAACTCGATCTCGTAGCGTTGCGCGGTTTGTCCGTTGGCGTCGAGGTGGCGGATGTAGTCGAACAGGTCCAGCGTGCGCATGCGCTCGGGGCGCAGCAGCGCGACCGACACCATCTCGTTGCTCAGCGAAGTCGGCCACTCGAGCACCGGCACCGTGGTGCGGACGATGCGCGGGGCCCCGGGGCCCCGCGTTTCATACAGCTGGCGCTCGGCGTTGATCAGGGTCCAGTGGCCGCGGTCGACCGTTGCGCCGGGCGCGGAGGTTTGCGAGACCAGGAAGCCCTGGCCGTCGAACTCGAGGATCCGGGGATCCTTCAGGATGCCGTTGCGCCCCATCGACACCACGTTGACCGCGAAGGAGGTGTCGCCCTGGCGCTCCTTGAGCCAGGCGCCGGTATTGCCGATCAGCGCCAGCGGACCCTGGTAGCGGGCCTTGAGCAACTGGGCCGCGCGGTCCGTCACGGGCGCCACGTAGTCGCCGACCGCGAAGGTCAGCACCACGAAGGCGGCCCCGAGCAGCAGCAGCGTGCGCAGGGCCCGCCAGGGGCCGAGGCCGCTGGTGCGAAGGATCGTGAATTCGGAGCTCTGAGCCAGCCGGGCCATGACGAAGATGGTGCCGATCAGCACCGCGATCGGCAGCAGTTCGTAGAGATGGCTGGGAATCAGCAGCGCCACGTAGAGGAGCGCCTGGGGCGCGCCGTAGCCGAGTGAATCGGGACTGGCGATGGACTGCAGCTCGTCGACGAAGTCGAAGAAGAAGAACAGGCTCAGGAAGCCCAGGGCGACGAAGGCGACCGACTTCAGCACCTCCGCGTAGATCAGGCGGCGGATGGTTTTCACGCGTTCGATGTGGTTGCAGGCTGCGCCGGGACGCGGCGCGTCGGGAAGCCCCAGTTGAAATGTCGCTTGGCGAGCCAGAGCAGGCCCAGCACCAGGACGCCGCCGTGCAGTGCGAGCAGGAAGCCGCCGACGCCGAAGCGCCCCGCCCCGACCCAGCTCTGGCCGAGATTGAGCAGGTTGAAGTAGAGGACGAAGGCGAACAGCGCGAACAGCAGGTTGCCGCTGCGGCCGACGCGCGGATTGACGCTCGACAGCGCCAGCGCCAGCAGCACGAAATTGGCGCCCGCGAACAGCAGGCCGATGCGCCAGGCGAGCTCGGCGCGGTTGACCGGATTCGGCTCGCGCAGCAGGGCCAGCGTGGTGCGGGCGCGCACCGGCATCACGTCCAGCGGGTCGCCCGAACGGCCGCCGACCCGGGCGCCGTAGGTCTCGAATTCGCTGACCTTGATGCCGGTCGGCTGCAGCGGCTCCTCGATGCGCTGGCCGTTGCTCAGCATCAGGTAGCGGATGCCCTCCAGGTCTTCCATGCGGCCGCTGCGGGCCGAGGTGACGATGCGCAAGTTGCGCTCGATCGACGAGATGAACACGTTGCTGGCGGTGGCGCTGTCCGGGGCGTCCTTGTCGATGAAGAAGACCCGCAGCCGGCCGGCCGATTCGCGGAACTCACCGGGCGCGACCCGCTCGATGTCGCTGCGCCGCTCGTAGCGCTCGCGCATGTTCTGGGTCTGCGAATTGGCCCAGGGCCAGCCGACCAGGGAGAACAGGGCGATCAGCAGCAGGATCGGCCAGGCGAAGCCGAACAGCGGGCGCAGGAACTCCGCCAGGCCGCGCCCGCTCGAGAACCAGATCACCATCTCGCTGTCGCGGTACATGCGCGACAGCGTGCCGACGATCGAAATGAACAGGCAGAGGCTGAGGATGGTCGGCATGTAGCCGAGCACGGTGTAGGTCATCACGAGGAAGACCTCGGAGGGATTCACGCTGCCCTTGGCCGCCAGTCCGAGGGTGCGGATCAGCATCATCGTCATCACGATGGTGACCAGCACCACCAGCGTGGCGCCGAAGCTGCGCGACAGCTCCTTGCGTAGAGAGGAATGGAATAACATCGTCGAGGGAAAAAAAGGATTATGGACTTTCAACTCAAGACCCTCTCCATCGCCCAGGCCGCCACCGAGAAAGCCGATGTCCTCATCGTGCTGGTGGCAGCCGGAACCAGCAGCGCCAAAGATGCGCTCTCCACCCTGGCAGCCGAGGCCCGCAAGGCCGGCGACCTGCCCGACAAGGCGGGCAAGCTGCTCGCGCTGTATCGGCCGGCCGGCATCGCGGCGGCGCGCGTGCTGCTGGCGGCCGTGGGGGACGGCGGCGCGCCTGCGGTCCGGACCGCGGTCCTGGCGGCGGTCAACGCCGCCAAGGGCGCGAGCCCGAAGCGGGTGGCGATCGTCTTCGCCGGCGCGCCCGACGCGGCCAGCCTGGGCAGCGCGGTGCTGGCCTCGGCCGACGCCAGCTATGTCTACACCGAGACCAAGTCCAAGCCCGAGCCGCGCACGATCCGCCAGTTGACCGTTGGCGTGCCGGACGCGGCCGCGCTGCGCGAGGCCTTCGACCAGGCCACCGCGACGGTCGCCGGGGTCGAACTGGCCAAGGAATGGGGCAACCGACCCGGAAACTACTGCACGCCCACGATGCTGGCCGATGCCGCGAAGAAGCTGGCCGAGCTGCCGAACGTGAAGTGCGAAGTGCTGGGCCCGAAGGAAGTGGCCAAGCTCGGCATGGGCGCCTTTGCCGCCGTGTCGCAAGGGTCGGCCGAGCCGCTGCGCTTCATCGTGCTGAACTACCACGGGGCCCCCAAGGACCAGGCGCCCGTGGTGCTGGTCGGCAAGGGCATCACCTTCGACACCGGCGGCGTCTCGCTCAAGCCGGCCGCCGAAATGGACGAAATGAAGTTCGACATGTGCGGCGCCGCCAGCGTGCTGGGCGTGTTCCGTGCCCTCGGCGACATCCAGCCTCCGATCAACGTGGTCGGGCTGGTGCCCTCGTGCGAGAACATGAACGACGGCCGGGCGATCAAGCCGGGCGACGTCGTCACCAGCATGAGCGGCCAGACCATCGAGGTGCTCAACACCGACGCCGAGGGGCGCCTGATCCTGTGCGATGCGCTGACCTACGCCAAGCGCTTCGCGCCGGCGGCGGTGATCGACATCGCCACCCTCACCGGGGCCTGCGTGGTGGCCCTGGGCGGCGTGCGCAGCGGGCTCTTCTCGAGCGACGACGCACTGGCCGGCGCCCTCGAGGCGGCCGGCGAGGCGTCGCAGGACCGCTGCTGGCGGATGCCGCTCGACGACGACTACGCCGAAGGGCTCAAGACCCATTTCGCGGACGTCGCCAACGTGGCCGGACGCGCGGGCGGTGCCGTCACGGCGGCCAAGTTCCTGCAGCGCTTCGCGGGCGACTACCCCTGGGCGCACCTGGACATCGCCGGCACGGCCTGGAAGAGCGGTGCCGCCAAGGGGTCCACCGGCCGGCCGGTGGGCCTGCTGCTGAGCTATCTCCTGACACAGGGCGCCAAGGCGGCGCCCGCCCGGACGCCGAAGGCCGCCAAGCCGCGGTCGCGCAAGTGACCGAGATCGACGGCCACTACAACATGCCCGACAAGGTGGGCTACGCCTGCCGGCTGCTGCGCAAGGCGGTGAGCGCCCATGGCGCGCGGCTGGTGGTGGTGGCGGACGCGGCCCTGCTGGAGGCGATCGACACGGCCTTGTGGACGCTCTCGCCGACCGATTTCGTTGCCCACTGCCGCGGCGACGATGCGCCCTCCATCGTCGAGCGTTCGCCGGTGGTGCTGGTGGACAGCGCCGCGGGCGCGCTGCCCGACCGGCCGATCCTCGTCAATCTCGGCGCCGAGCTGCCCGCACGCTTCGAGCGCTTCGAGCGGCTGATCGACATCGTCGGCAGCGACGACGCCGACCGCCAGGCCGGCCGCGCCCGCTGGCGTCACTACAAGGACCGCGGCTACGCGATCCGCACCCATGCCTACGCGGGGGGCGCGAACACATGAGCCCCCGCCCGGCCGTTCCGAAGGGGGCTCGCACCGCAGTGCGAAGCACGGAGGTTGCCCTGTGACCGGTGCGCCCCGTACGCCGCCGCGTTTCGTGCCCACCTTGACGACGGTGCTCGAGCCGGCGCCGCCGGATGCAGCCGCCGAGTCGCCGACCGCATCCGTCGCCGCGCAGGCGACCGTGACCGAGCCCTCGCAGGCCGTCGCGCTGAGCCCCGAAGCCAAGCTGTCGGAGGCCGAAGCCTTCCGCCTCGAAGAGCAATTGCTGCACCGCGTGCTGCAGCGCGTCGACCTGTCGCTCGAGGAGCGCGTGAGCGATGCCGTGTCAGCTGCCGTTCAGCAGCACCTCGACACGATGATCCCCGGTCTGCGCCGTGAAATCGAGGCCGTTTTGCGTGCTTTGGTGAGCGAAGCGCTGGCCCGCGAGCTTTCGGACAACCCCGGGTCTACGCCAGCATTCGGACGCGAAACCTTGGGCTAAACTGCGCGCCGGGTCGAAAAGCGCGGGGGCGCTGCGCATCCGCGGCGCGATACTTGCTCAAGGGTTGTGCCCGGATCCAAAGACCGGTTTTCAACTCTCACTTCATCAATGTTCTGGAGGTTTCCCATGCAATTGAAATGGACTGCTGTCGCCCTGGCCGCTCTCGCGCTCGTGGCCTGTGGCAAGAAGGAAGAAGCCGCGGCACCCGCGGCGCCTGCACCGACCGCAGCCGCTCCCGCTCCCGCCGCACCCCCGGCCGATGCGCTGGTCGTCAAGATCGGCCACGTCGCTCCCACCAGCGGCGCCATCGCCCACCTCGGCAAGGACAACGAATTCGGCGCGCGCATGGCGATCGAGGACCTCAACGCCAAGGGCATCAAGATCGGCGACAAGGTCGCCAAGTTCGAACTGCTCGCCGAAGACGACGCAGCCGATCCGAAGCAAGGCACGGCCGTGGCCCAGAAGCTGGTCGACAGCAAGGTCAACGGCGTCGTCGGCCACCTGAATTCCGGCACCACCATCCCGGCATCCAAGCTCTACAGCGACGCTGGCATTCCGCAGATCTCGCCGTCGGCGACCAACCCCAAGTACACCCGCCAGGGCTTCAAGACCACGTTCCGCGTGGTGGCTGACGACACGCAGCTGGGCGGCACGCTCGGCAAGTACGCCGTCGAGACGCTGAAGGGCAAGAACATCGCCGTGATCGACGACCGCACGGCCTACGGCCAGGGCGTCGCCGAAGAATTCGAGAAGGCCGCCAAGGCCGCCGGCGGCACCATCGTCGGCCACGAGTTCACGACCGACAAGTCGACCGACTTCAACGCCATCCTGACCAAGCTGAAGGGCGCCCAGCCCGACATCCTGTTCTTCGGCGGCATGGACGCCGTCGGCGGCCCGATGCTCAAGCAGGTCAAGCAACTCGGCATGAACGTCAAGTTCATGGGCGGCGACGGCCTGTGCACCGGCGAACTGGCCAAGCTGGCCGGCGACGCGATCGGCGAAGACATGGTGGTCTGTGCCGAAGCCGGCGGCGTGGACGGCGACTTCAAGGCGCCGCTGGAAGCCTGGAAGACCAAGTTCAAGGAAAAGAACGGCGTCGATGTGCAGATCTATGCACCGTACGTCTACGACGCCGTGCAGGTGCTCGCAGCGGCGATGGCCAAGGCCGGCTCGGCCGATCCCGAGAAGTACCTGCCCGAAGTCGGCAAGGTCCAGTACAACGGCCTGACCGGCCCGATCGCCTTCGACGAAAAGGGCGACATCAAGAACGGCGCGCTGACGCTCTACACCTACAAGAACGGTGCGCGCACGCAGATCGCAGTGGTGCGCTGAGCGCTTCGCGCTCGCAACGAAAAGGGGCCTTCGGGCCCCTTTTTTCTTGGACGCGATCAGGCGGCAGCCGATTGGGTGCAGTACTCGAAGAAGGCCTCGAGATCCCTGGACTTGTCGAACACCGCGTCGGCACCGAGCGCCATGCAGCGGGCACGGATGTCCGAGCTGACGAAGTTGCTCAGCACCACCGCGCGCTGTGCGGCCCGCCGGTCGAGGCATGCCTTGAGCACGCCCAGGCCGGAGCCTTCCTTGAGGAACAGGTCCACGATCAGGAGCTGCCACTCGTCGGCATGGGCCGCGAGCCAGGCGGCGGCGTCGGTTTCGGTCTCGGCCATGCCGAGCACGCGCGCGCCGGCCAGATCTTCGAGCGCCGGAATCAGGTTGTCTCGGATGGTCCGGTTGTCTTCGACGAGGTAGGTGAGTTGCGACATGCCGGGTCTTGCGAGTGCCAATCTGCAAGCCTAGCCGTCCGGGGCCCCGCGGCCATGGCCACAGGGCTTGCGATGGCGTAGGAGAAAGCGGACGGGGTCGCTGGCGCGGGCGCCAGGCACAAAAAAGCCCCGACATGCGGGGCTTTCAGGACGTGTCCATTTCGATGTGAAGGGCAGTTGGAAGCTGCCGGAGACGATTTTTCTGGCGGAGCAGGCGGGATTCGAACCCGCGGAGGGCTATTAACCCTCACACGCTTTCCAGGCGTGCGACTTAAACCGCTCATCCACCGCTCCGAGCCTCAGATTGTAGCAGTGACAGAGGGGCGATTTCGGCCGCTGACGGGGGCGCCGGACACGGGCGCGCACGTCCGGTCGTCAACTTCTCCGGCCGGCTGACCGGATCCTTCATCTGAATTCCGTACACTTCGCGCCTATTTGCCAGTCCGGAGCCCTGCCCCATGAAATTCCGCTTTCCCATCGTCATCATCGACGAGGACTTCCGCTCCGAGAACACGTCGGGCCTGGGTATTCGCGCCCTGGCGCAGGCCTTCGAGAGCGAAGGCTTCGAGGTGTTGGGCGTCACCAGCTACGGCGACCTCAGCCAGTTCGCGCAGCAGCAAAGCCGCGCCAGTGCCTTCATCCTGTCGATCGACGACGAGGAGTTCACGGTCGGCCCGGACCTCGACCCGGCAGTGCTGAGCCTGCGCAGCTTCATCGGCGAAGTGCGGCGCAAGAACGCCGACGTGCCGATCTACATCTACGGCGAGACGAAGACCTCGCGCCACATCCCGAACGACATCCTGCGCGAGCTGCATGGCTTCATCCACATGTTCGAGGACACGCCGGAGTTCGTGGCGCGCCACATCATCCGGGAAGCGAAGAGCTATCTGGAAGGCGTGCAGCCGCCGTTCTTCAAGGCGCTGATCGACTACGCCGAAGACGGTTCGTACTCGTGGCACTGCCCCGGCCACTCGGGCGGCGTCGCCTTCCTGAAGAGCCCGGTGGGCCAGATGTTTCACCAGTTCTTCGGCGAGAACATGCTGCGCGCCGACGTCTGCAACGCGGTCGAGGAACTCGGCCAGCTGCTCGACCACACCGGCCCGGTGGCCGCCAGCGAGCGCAACGCGGCACGGATCTTCAACGCCGACCACTGCTTCTTCGTCACCAACGGCACCAGCACCAGCAACAAGATGGTCTGGCACCACACCGTGGCGCCGGACGACGTGGTGGTGGTCGACCGCAACTGCCACAAGTCGATCCTGCACGCGATCATCATGACCGGCGCGATTCCGGTCTTCATGAAGCCGACGCGCAACCACTTCGGCATCATCGGCCCGATCCCGAAGAGCGAGTTCGAGCCGGCGGCGATCAAGGCCAAGATCGCGGCCAACCCGCTGCTCTCGCACGTCGACGCCAACAAGGTCAAGCCGCGCGTGATGACGCTCACGCAGTCGACCTACGACGGCGTGATCTACAACACCGAGACCATCAAGAACATGCTCGACGGCTACGTCGACACGCTGCACTTCGACGAGGCCTGGCTGCCGCACGCGGCCTTCCACCCGTTCTACGGCGCCTACCACGCGATGGGCAAGCGCCGCGTGCGACCGCGGGACTCGCTGGTGTTCGCGACCCAGTCGACGCACAAGCTCCTGGCCGGCATCAGCCAGGCCAGCCACGTGCTGGTCCAGGATTCGCAGAACCGGGCGCTCGACCGCGACCTGTTCAACGAGGCCTACCTGATGCATTCGTCGACCAGCCCGCAGTACGCGATCATCGCCAGCTGCGACGTCGCCGCCGCGATGATGGAGCCGCCCGGCGGCACCGCGCTGGTCGAGGAGAGCATCCTCGAGGCGCTCGACTTCCGCCGCGCCATGCGCAAGGTCGAGGCCGAGTTCGGCAAGGACGAGTGGTGGTTCAAGGTCTGGGGCCCCGAGAAGCTGGTCGACGAAGGCATCGGCCGCGCCGACGACTGGATCATCAAGGGCGAGTCGCGCACCGCCAAGTGGCACGGCTTCGGCAAGCTGGCGGACGGCTTCAACATGCTGGACCCGATCAAGTCGACCATCGTGACGCCGGGGCTCGACCTCAACGGCAAGTTCGCCAAGACCGGCATCCCGGCCAGCATCGTGACCAAGTTCCTGGCCGAGCACGGCGTGATCGTCGAGAAGACCGGGCTCTACAGCTTCTTCATCATGTTCACGATCGGCATCACCAAGGGCCGCTGGAACACGCTGTTGACGGCGCTGCAGCAGTTCAAGGACGACTACGCGCGCAACCAGCCGATGTGGCGGATCATGCCGGAGTTCTGCCAGGCGCATCCCAAGTACGAGCGCCTGGGCCTGCGCGACCTGTGCCACCACATCCACGAGCTCTATGCGCGCTTCGACGTCGCGCGCCTGACCACCGAGATGTACCTGAGCGATCTGACGCCGGCGATGAAGCCGAGCGATGCCTTCGCCCACATCGCGCACCGCAAGACCGAGCGGGTCGAGATCGACCACCTCGAAGGCCGCATCACGACCAGCCTGATCACGCCGTACCCGCCGGGCATTCCGCTGCTGATCCCGGGCGAGGTCTTCAACAAGAAGATCGTCGACTACCTCAAGTTCGCGCGCGAGTTCAACACCGAGTGCCCGGGCTTCGAGACCGACATCCACGGGCTGGTCGGGCGCATCGACGAGACGACCGGCAAGAAGCGCTACTACGCCGACTGCGTGCGGGCCGAGCCGCCGGTGGTGGTGGCCAGCGTCAAGCCAGCCGCAAAGTCATCACGCCCGCGACGATGACCACGGTGCCGATGGCACGCTGCCAGCCGAAGGGCTCGCGCAGGAAGAGGGTGCCGATGACCGCGGCGAACAGCACCGAGGTCTCGCGCAGCGCCGCGACGACGGCGACCGGCGCCTGGGTCATCGCCCACAGCGCGATGCCGTAGCTGCCCAGCGACGCCGCCGTGCCGACCAGCGCGATCTTCCAGCGCCCGGCCATGTAGGCCAGCGCGGCGCGCCGCCGGCCGGGGCGCCGCCACAAGACCATCAGCAGGTAGGGCAGGCCGTCGAACACGAACAGGCCGGCCACGTAGGCGAGGGCGTCGCCCGAGGCGCGCACGCCGATGCCATCGACCACGGTGTAGAGCGCGATGATCGCGGCGTTCGCCAGCGCGAAGCCGAGCGCCTTGCGGCGCTGCCTTTCGTCGCTGTCGCGCAGGGCCGAGCGCGACAGGCCCAGGGTCACCACGCCGACGCAGATCACGATCACGCCGGCCCAGCCCGCCGCCGAGATGCCTTCGCCGATGAAGGGCAGGCTGCCCATCGCCACCAGCAGCGGCGCGCAGCCGCGCATCACCGGATAGGTGAGCCCGAGGTCGCCGTGCTTGTAGGCCCCGGCGAGCGCGATGTAGTAGCCGAGGTGGATCACCAGTGAGGCCGCCATGTAGGGCCAGGCGGCGGGCGCCGGCAGGCCGGTGTGGTACAGCAGCGGAACGGAGATGAAGAAGCCCAGGCTGTGGATCAGCGCGGTGTCGAGCGACTTGTCGCCGCCCGATTTGATGAGGGCGTTCCAGCCCGCATGCAGCAGCGCGCCGAACAGCACGGCGCCGACGATCGAGGCGCCCAGCGTCACTTGAGCATGCAGCGCTGCGCGCGCGCCAGGAAGTGCGCGAGCGGCGGCGTGGGGCAGTCGGCTTCCTTGGCGAGGTCGTCCCACAGGCGCAGCCGGACCGCCTCGGCCGCATGGGGCTGGCCGATGAAGCGCTCGGCCTGGTCGGCGGAGAAGACGCCGCCTTGCAGTTCGAGGCTGCGCTTCGAGTCGGCCGACAGGCCGGCCCAGTAGTGCTCGCGGGTGGCGCAGAGGTAGCGCTTGGCATCCACGTGCCACTGGATCGGCGTCAGCACCCGGTCGCTGAACACACCGCGCAGGAAGGGCAGGGCGTAGTACTGGTGCAGGTCGTCGATGCCGCGCAGGCTTGGTGATTCACCCTGCTCGTTGAGCAGGTGGCCAAGGTCGTGCAGCAGGGCCGCCGTGACCAGTTCGTCGTCGGCGCCGTCGCGTTCGGCGCGCAGCGCGGTCTGCAGCGCATGCTCGCGCTGGGTGACCGGCTCGCCGCTGTACTGCTCGCCGCCACGGCGCGCGAAGAGAGTCTCGATATCTTCCAGGTTCAATGCCACAGGGTTTCCTCAAGCTGGGATCTTGCTTTTCTCGTGGTTGCGCAGGGTGCGTTCGCGGCTGTTCATCACGTGCTGGTACATCGCCAGGCCCGCGGCCTCGGCATCGCCGGCGGCGATCGCCTTGACGATCTGGCGGTGCTCGCGCGCAGAGACGGTCATCGCCTCGTCGGTGAGGTTCTTGCGCCGGAACAGCGACAGCTCCTTGATCAATTTGCGGTAGGTGGCGACCAGCTTGGCATTGCCCGCCAGGGCCAGCAGCCGATCGTGGAACTGCAGATTGATCCGATGGTAGTCGGGTGCGTTGCCGGCCTTGGCCGAGCGGTCCATCGCATCGGCAAGCTGGCGCAGCTCGCGCACCTCGGTCGGACGAAGGGTCTGGGCGAGCTTGCGCCCCACATACAGGTCCATCGCGGCGCGGACCTCGAAGATCTCGAGTGCTTCCTCGATCGGTACGTCGCGCACGAAGACGCCGCGGTTCTTCTCGGTGCGCACCAGCCCGGCTTCCTCGAGCATCCGGAAGGCCTCGCGCACGGGACCGCGAGAGACCCCGAGCGGGTCGGCCAGCGCGGCTTCGGTGAGCTTTTCGCCGGGGCCGATCTCGCCGTCCAGGATCATGCGTTCGATCTCGGTCTGCACCAGGTTGGCGAGCGAGTTGCCCTGCAGTTGTGCGATGGCAGCCTGGGTCGATGGCGTCGGGGACATGCTTCGATCGTAGGCCACACTTTGTAGATTGTCTACGATTAACAAGCCCTCAAGCAGCGCCACGACCTCGGGCCCCGAGGGCCCGTTGCGAGCTCAGTCGCCCAGGTCCGGGCGCTCGCGCAGGAAGCGCGCGAAGCGCGGCAGCCCGCTCGGATTGGTGCCGTTGTAGCGGTAGCTCACCCAGCTGCCGATCGCCGGTGGCTTCTCGCGTTCGGCGTCGCTGAAGCCGGTGCCGAGCTTGAAGCGCTTGCCGTCCTCGGTCTCGACCCACATCGCGCCCATCCGCGCGGCATGCTTGCCGCGGCCCGGCACGTAGGAAACGACGCGCGCATCGGCGTCCTCGAAGGGCTTGACCTTGATCAGGTCGGTGTTGCGCTCGGCGCGGTAGAGCGACCCTCCGCGGTGCAGCATCAGGCCTTCGCCGCCCATGCGCACCGTCTTGTCGAGCAGCGCCTGCAGGTCTTCGTCGGTGGTCGCGCGCAGTTGCGGCACCGCCACGATCCAGGGCGCCTCGGTGATCGGCAGCAGCTTGCGCAAGGCCGCGAGCCGGGTCGTGAAGTCGCCGGGCGACGCGGGCAGGTCGAACACCATGAGGCGCATCTCGCGCCAGGCGGCATCGACCGGCTTGTCGCTGCGCGCGGTGGAGACCGCGTGGGCGAAGCGGCCACGACCCGCCCACAGCTCGCCATCCATGGGCATCGCCGGCAGTGCCGCGGTGAACCAGGCCGGTGCCGCGATCCGCTCGCCGCCGCGGGTCCACAGCTGCTTGCCGTCCCAGTAGGCGCGGACACCGTCGTACTTCTCGCTGACCCAGTAGTCCGCCAGCGGCAAGCCGCGGCGATACACCTCGGCCAGCATCAACGGCGGCGCCTTGCCCGCCATTGCCGCGGGCGCCAGCAAAGCCAGCGCCGCGAGAACGAAAGCCCGTCGATCCATCCTGCGTCCCCGGGCCCGACCTGCCGCTAGCCTTCCGACACGCCGCCCACGACCTGGCTGAAGCCGCCGTCGACGTAGGTGATCTCGGCGGTCACGCCGCTGGCCAGGTCGCTCAGCAGGAAGGCGGCCACGTTGCCGACCTCGTCGATGGTCACGTTGCGGCGCATCGGCGCGACCTTGGAGATCGCCGACAAGAGCTTGCCGAAGTCCTTGATGCCGCTGGCCGCCAGCGTCTTGATCGGGCCGGCGCTGATGCCGTTGACGCGCATGCCCTTGGGGCCCAGCGACTCGGCCAGGTAGCGCACCGAGGCCTCGAGCGAGGCCTTGGCCAGGCCCATGGTGTTGTAGTTGGGCAGCGCACGGATGGCGCCCAGGTAGGTCAGCGTGAGAAGGGCCGACTTGTCGTTGAGATAGGGCAGGGCCGCCTTGGCCATCGCCGGGAAGCTGTAGGCGCTGATGTCGTGCGCGATCTTGAAGCCTTCGCGCGACAGGCCATCGAGGAAGTCGCCTGCGATGGCCTCGCGCGGCGCGAAGCCGATGCTGTGGACGAAGCCGTCGAAGGTGGGCCAGGTCTGCGCCAGGTCGGCGAACAGCTTCTCGATCTGGGCGTCGTCGCCGACATCGCAGTCGAACACCAGCTTGGAGCCGAAATCGGCCGCGAACTCGGTGATCCGGTCCTTGAAGCGCTCGCCCACGTAGCTGAAGGCCAGTTCGGCGCCTTGCGCGTGGCAGGCCTTGGCGATGCCGTAGGCGATCGAGCGGTTGCTCAGAACGCCCGTGATCAGAAGTTTTTTGCCGGAAAGAAAGCCCATGGGACGACCTCGTGTAAATCTTGGGCAGAATTCTCGCATGCGAGCCTGGCTTCTTTTCGTGTTGGCCCTGTGGGTCGGTCCCACCTGGGCGGCGCATGCCTACGCCCAGTTCGGCGACATCAAGTACCCGCCTGGCTTCACTCATTTCGACTACGTCAATCCCCAGGCCCCCAAGGGCGGGGAGATCCGCATGGTGCCGCCGACGCGGCCGACCAACTTCGACAAGTTCAATCCTTTCACGCTCAAGGGCACGGCGCCGTACGGCATCGGCGGCCTGATGTTCGAGAGCCTGCTGACCGGCAATTCGGAGGAGCCGACGACGGCCTACGGCCTGCTCGCCGAGGATGTCGAGGTGGCCGCCGACAAGAAATCCGCCACCTTCAGGATCAACCCCAAGGCACGCTTCAACGACGGCAGCCCGGTGCTGGCGGCCGACGTGGTCCATTCGTTCACGACGCTCACCGGCAAGCTGGCGGCCCCCCAGTTCAAGACGATCTACGCCGAAGTCATAGGCGTCACGGCGGTCGGCGAACGCACCGTGCGCTTCGATTTCAAGAACCCCAACCCCGAGTTGCCGCTGGTGGTCGGCGGCATGCCGGTGTTCAGCCGGGCCTGGGGCGGCGGCAAGCCTTTCGATCAGATCACCACCGACGTGCCGATCGGCTCGGGCCCCTACAAGCTGGTCAACCCGCGCATGGGACGGGACATCACCTACACCCGCGATCCGAACTACTGGGGCGCCGACCTGCCGGTGCGCAAGGGCTTCTTCAATTTCGATCGCGTGACCTACCGCATCTACCTGGACGAGACCGCCAAGTTCGAAGGCCTCAAGGCCGGCGAGTTCGACTACATGCGCGAGTTCACTTCGCGCAACTGGGCGCGGCAGTACAAGGGCAAGCAGTTCGATTCGGGCGAGATCGTGAAGCGCGCCTTCGAGAACAAGAATCCTGGCGATTTCCAGGGCTACGTGTTCAATGCGCGCAATCCGAAGTTCAAGGACATCCGGGTGCGCCAGGCGATCGGGCTGGCGGTGGACTTCGAATGGCTCAACCGGCAGCTGTTCTATGGGCTGTACAAGCGGGTCGAGGGCTATTTCCCGAACAGCGAGTTCCATGCCGAAGGCCTGCCGACGCCCGAAGAACTGGCGCTCCTCGAACCCTTGCGGGACAAGCTGCGGCCCGAAGTCTTCGGCCCGGCCGTGGTGTCGCCGAGCACGGCGCCGCCGGGCAGCCTGCGCGACAACCTGCGAAAGGCACGCGAATTGCTCGCGCAAGCCGGATGGACCTACCGGGACGGCGCCTTGCGCAATGACAAGGGCGAACCGTTCACGATCGAGTTCCTGAACGACCAGCCGTCGCTGATCCGCGTCGCGACGCCGTTCCAGACCGCGCTGCAGAAGCTCGGCATCCAGATGACCTTCCGGACGGTCGATTTTTCGCTCGCCCAGCAACGCATGGACAACTTCGATTTCGAGATGACGACCGTGCGGCTGCCGGGCAGCACGGCGCCCGGCGGCGAACTGCTCGAGTTGTTCGGCTCCGAGGCGGCCACCACGCCGGGGTCGCGCAACATCTGGGGCATTTCCGACCCCGCCGTCGACGCGCTGGTGCAGAAGGTCGTGAGCGCCACGACCCGGCCCGAGCTCAGTGCCGCGATGCGGGCGCTGGACCGAGTGCTGTCGCATGGCTACTACTCGATCCCGCAGTACTACGGCGGTGCGTTCCTGATCGGCTACCGTCCGAAGCCCTTCGTCCTGCCCGACGTGATTCCGCCCTACTACGATGCGGATGGTTGGGCCATGAGCACCTGGTGGGCATCGCCCGCCAACAAATAGGAAGGCCATGGCCAGCTACATCCTCAAACGCCTGCTGCTGATGGTGCCCACGCTGTTCGGCGTGCTGCTGCTGACTTTCGTCGTGATCCAGTTCGTGCCGGGCGGCCCGGTCGAGCAGATGGTGTCCCAGCTGCAGGGGCGCGATTCCGGCGGCGAGCGCGCGGCCACGAGCGGTGCGGGCTACCGTGGTCGGCAAGGGCTCGATCCGCAGCGCATCGAGGAGATCAAGCAGCTCTACGGCTTCGACAAGCCGCCGTTGGCGCGCTTCTGGCAGATGCTGAAGTCCTATGCGCGCTTCGACCTCGGCACCAGCTTCTACCAGCGCAAGGCGGTCTGGGACCTGGTCAAGGAGAAGATGCCGGTGTCGATCAGCCTCGGGCTCTGGACCTTCTTCATCAGCTACCTGATCGCCGTGCCCCTGGGCGTCGCGAAGGCGGTGCGGGCCGGCACCCGATTCGACTTCCTGACCACGCTGGTGGTGTTGGTCGGCTATGCGATCCCTGGCTTCGTGCTCGGCGTCGCGCTGCTCGTGATCTTCGGCGGCCAGCTGCAGTGGTTCCCGCTGCGCGGCCTGACCTCGCCGAATTGGGAATCGATGGGGTGGGGCGCGCGGATCGTCGACTACCTCTGGCACATCGCGCTGCCGGTGACGGCGATGGTGCTCGGCAGCTTCGCGGTCACGGCCATGCTGACCAAGAACTCCTTCCTCGAGGAGATCCGCAAGCAGTACGTGCTGACCGCGCGCGCCAAGGGGCTGAGCGAACGCGACGTGCTGTGGAAGCACGTCTTCCGCAACGCGCTGATCCCGATCGTCACCGGTTTCCCGGCGGCCTTCATCGGCGCCTTCTTCACGGGCTCGCTGCTGATCGAGACCTTGTTCTCGCTCGACGGCCTGGGCCTGCTGAGCTACGAGAGCGTGATCCGCCGCGACTATCCGGTGGTGCTGGGCACGCTCTATCTGTTCACATTGATCGGCCTGCTGACCAAGCTGATCAGCGATCTCTGCTACGTGATGGTGGATCCGAGGGTGAAGTTTGACTAGCGGCGGCGTCACCGTGTCGCCCGGGCGCCGCGCCTGGCTGCGCTTCAGGCGCAACCGCATCGGCTACTGGAGCCTCGTCCTGTTCACGCTGCTGGTGGTGCTGAGCCTGTTCGCCGAGCTGCTCTCCACCGACAAGCCGCTGGTGGTGCGCTACGACGGCCAGACCTACTTTCCGGTGCTGCGGGACTATTCCGAAAAAACCTTCGGCGGCGACTTCGAGACCCCGGCCGACTACCTCGACCCCTTCATCCGCGAGCGGATCACGTCGGGCGGCAACTGGGCGGTCTACGCGCCGAATCCCTACGGGCCCAAGACGCTCAACTACTTCGCCAAGTCCCCCAATCCGGCGGCGCCTTCGGCCCAGAACCTGCTGGGCAGCGACGACCGTGGCCGGGACCTGCTGGCGCAGCTGATCTACGGTTTCCGGGTCAGCGTGCTGTTCGCGCTGGCGCTGACGGCGATCGGCACCGTGCTGGGCATCGTCACGGGCGCGGTCCAGGGCTTCTTCGCCGGCAAGACCGACCTGGCCTTCCAGCGCTTCATCGAGATCTGGGGCTCGATGCCCGAGCTGTACCTGCTGATCATCTTCAGTGCCGTCTTCGCGCCCAGCGTCGCGCTGCTGCTGATCCTGCTGAGCCTGTTCGGCTGGATGGGCCTGTCGGACTACGTGCGGGCCGAGTTCCTGCGCAACCGGCAAATGGACTACGTGCGCGCCGCGCGCGCGCTCGGCGTCGGCAATCTGCAGATCATGTGGAAGCACATCCTCCCCAACAGCATGACGCCGGTCGTCACCTTCCTGCCGTTTCGCATGAGCGCCGCCATCCTGGCGTTGACCTCGCTCGACTTCCTCGGCCTCGGCGTGCCGCCGGGCACTCCTTCGCTCGGCGAGCTGCTGAGCCAGGGCAAGGCCAACATCGACGCCTGGTGGATCTCGATGTCGACCTTCGGCGTGCTGGTGGTCACCTTGATGCTGCTGACCTTCATGGGCGATGCCTTGCGCGATGCGCTCGATCCGCGGAAGGCCGACCAATGAACGGCGCACTGCTGAAAGTCCAGGGCCTGCGCGTCGCCTTCGGCGCCAAGGAAGTCGTGCACGGCATCGACTTCGAGATCGCGCCTGGCGAGAAGCTGGCGCTGGTCGGCGAGTCGGGCTCGGGCAAGACGGTCACCGCGCTGAGCCTGCTGCGGCTGGTGCAGAACGCCGACATCTCCGGCACGGCGCGCTTCGAGCACGACGAAGCGGGCGCGGCGGCGCGCGATCTGCTGTCGCTGCCCGAACGCACGCTGCGCGGCATCCGCGGCAAGGAGATCGCGATGATCTTCCAGGAGCCCATGACCGCGCTCAATGCGCTCTACGCGGTCGGCGACCAGATCGCGGAGGTGCTCGAACTGCACCAGGGCCTGTCGGCGCAGGCGGCGCGCGAGGCAGCGGTGCAACTGCTCGCCGACACCGGCATTCCGGAACCGGCGCGGCGGGCGAGGGCGTTCCCGCACCAGCTCTCGGGCGGCCAGCGCCAGCGCGCGATGATCGCGATGGCCCTGGCCTGCAAGCCGCGGCTGCTGCTGGCCGACGAGCCGACCACCGCGCTCGACGTCACGGTGCGCGCGCAGATCCTCGACCTGCTGGCCGATCTTCAGCGCCAGCACGGCATGGCGGTGCTGCTGATCACCCACGACCTGAACCTGGTGCGGCGATTCGCCGACCGGGTGGCGGTGATGGAGAACGGCCATCTGGTCGAGCACGGCCCCGTGGCGACGGTCTTCGGCGCACCGCGGCATCCCTACACGCGCCGGCTGATCGACAGCCGGCCGACGCGCGACGTGGCACCCGTGCCGGTCGATCCGGCGGCGCTGCCGGTGCTCGCGGCCAGCGGGCTGCGCGTGATCTACCCGGTGCCGCGGCCCGGCATCAAAGGGTGGTTCACCAAGGGCGAGTTCGTGGCGGTCCAGGGCGCTGACTTCCGCATCGCGCCGGGCCAGACCCTGGGCGTGGTCGGCGAGTCCGGCTCTGGCAAGTCGACGCTGGCGCTGGCGGCGCTCGGCCTGCTGAAGCACCAGGGGCAGCTCGACGTCGCCGGCCGGCAATGGGCCGCGGGCGGCGCCAGCGACCGTGGCCTGCGGCGCCTGATGCAGGTCGTCTTCCAGGACCCGTTCTCGTCCCTGTCGCCGCGCATGACGGTCGAGCAGATCGTCGGCGAGGGCCTGACGGTGCATGCGCCCGAACTCGACGTCCGCGCCCGGCGCGCCCGGTCGCTCGCGGCGCTGGCCGAGGTCGGCCTGACCGAGGACCAGTTCCCGGCCCTGCTCGAGCGCTATCCGCACGAATTCTCCGGCGGCCAGCGGCAGCGCCTGGCGATCGCGCGGGCCTTGATCGTCGAGCCCAAGCTGCTGGTGCTCGACGAGCCGACCAGCGCCCTCGACGTCACGATCCAGAAGCAGGTGCTGGGCCTGCTGCAGCGCTTGCAGCGCGAGCGCGGGCTGAGCTACCTGCTGATCACCCACGACGTCGAGGTGATCCGCGCCATGGCGCACCAGGTCATCGTCATGAAGGACGGCGCGATCCTCGAATCGGGTCCGGTCGGGCAGGTGCTCGATGCGCCCGTCCATCCGTACACGCAGAAGCTGGTGGCGGCGGCTGCAACCTGAAACCTTGCGGGACAGACCAAGAAACTGCGCAGCAGTTTTTGCGCTGTCCCCAACTGACTAGAAAAATCTTCATGTCTACCTACGACAGGCGCGCCGCCTGGCGCGCGGCGCTGGCCTGCATGGTCACGCTGGCTGTGGCCATGGGCCTGGGCCGTTTCGCCTTCACGCCGATGCTGCCGGTCATGCTGCACGAGGGCAAGCTCGACCTGCAGGCCGGCGGCGTGCTGGCCTCGCTCAACTACCTCGGCTATTTCCTGGGCGCCCTGAGCTGCGCCGCGATCCGGGCCAAGCCTGCGCACATGGTGCGCGGCGGCCTGGTGGCCACCGCCGTGCTGCTGCTCGGCATGGGCCTGCTGCAGGGCTTCAGCGCCTGGGGCGTGCTGCGGACCGCGGCCGGCGTGATGAGTGCCTGGACCTTCGTCTTCGCCTCCGGCTGGGGCCTGCGGCGGCTGGCGGAGACCGGCGCGCCGGCGCTCGCCGGCGTGATTTACACCGGCCCCGGCATCGGCATCGCCGCCACCGGCCTGCTGGGCGGCGCACTCGGACGCTGGGGCTCCGAGGCCGGCTGGATCGGCTTCGGATTGCTGTCGCTGGTGCTGATCGCGGCCATCTGGCGCATCTTCGGCGATGGCGAACACGTCCACGCCGGCGCTCCTGCGGTCGCAGCGGCCCCGCCGTCGGCCAGCGCATCGGCGGCCGCGCGCAGCGACGCGCGCTGGCTGGTCGGGCTCTACGGGCTGGCGGGCTTCGGCTACATCATCACCGCGACCTTCCTGCCGGTGATCGCCCGCCAGGCGCTGCCGGGTTCGCCCTGGCCGGACTTCTTCTGGCCGCTGTTCGGCCTGGCCATCGTCCCTGGCGCGCTGATCGGCGCCCGGGCGCCGCCCCACTGGGACAACCGGCTGCTCCTTGCGGCCGCCTATGCGTTGCAGGCGGTCGGCGTCGTGCTGTCGGTGGCCTGGCCGACGATCTGGGGTTTCGGCCTCGGCAGCCTGCTGCTGGGCATGCCCTTCACCGCGATCACCCTTTTCGCAATGCGGGATGCGCGCCGGCTGCGCGGGAACGCATCGGCGGGCCTGATCGGCTACGCGACCGCCTCCTATGGCGTCGGCCAGATCCTCGGCCCCTTGTTTGCGGCGCCGCTGGCGCAGCGCACGGGATCGTTCGCGGTGCCACTGTGGGTCGCCGCGGCGGTCCTGACGGCGGGAGCGTTGCTTTTTGCAATGGTTTGGTGGCGCTCGGCAAGGGCCAAAGCGCTCCAAAAGCCGTAGAAACCCCTGTTTCTGTAACGCATTTGGCATATAATTCGAGGCTCACGACCAAACGGGCGGGTACCAACCGCCCGTTTTTTATTGGTCGAAGCATTTTCGATGCGGCCGGCGCCCCAGGGCGAGTGGGAAACCCGGCGGCATCGTGTGAACTCAAAGGCGAACAAAGACACGTGGCATTGCAGCAGACAGTGGAACAAACCGTGGCCGGTCTCGGCTACGACCTGGTCGAGATCGAGCGCTCGGCCGGAGGACTGCTGCGCGTCACGATTGATTTGCCCTGGACCGGCCCCAACTCTGAAGCTGCCGCCGCCGGGGCGCCCGAGCCCTTCATCACGGTCGAGGATTGCGAAAAGGTCACGCGCCAGCTGCAGTTCGCGCTCGAGGTCGACGGCGCCGAGTACAAGCGGCTCGAGGTGTCATCGCCGGGCATCGATCGGCCTTTGCGCAACGAACAGGATTTCGAGCGCTTTGCCGGCGAGGTGATCGACATCACGCTGAAAGCCCCGATGGGCGCGGCGGCGGCGGGTCAGGTGTCCGCCAACCGCAAGAAATTTCGCGGCACGCTGGAGCGTGTCGCAGCCGCAGACGGTACGCCCGGATGGCAGATCGTCTGGAGCGAGGAGCCGGCGGCGAAGCCCGGCCAGAAGATCAGCAAGAAGCGCGTGCCTGCCCCCCTGCAGGCGCTCGGTTTTGCTTTGGACGAGTTGCGCGAAGCGCGGCTCGCCCCGATAGTGGATTTCAATGGGCGCAGGCCAAAACCCGGCACCGCGGTGTCGGACTGAATGAGGAGAGTGGTGGCATGAATCGCGAAATGTTGATGTTGGTGGATGCGATCTCGCGCGAGAAGAACGTCGAGCGCGACGTCGTCTTCGGCGCGGTCGAATCCGCCCTGGCGCAAGCCACCAAGAAGCTCTACCAGGGCGACGTGGACATTCGCGTCGCCGTCGACCGCGACAGCGGCGACTACGAGACCTTCCGCCGCTGGCATGTCGTTCCGGACGAAGCCGGCCTGCAGCTGCCCGACCAGGAAATCCTGCTGTTCGAAGCCAAGGAAGAGATGCCCGACATCGAGGTCGACGAATACATCGAAGAAGCGGTGGACTCGGTGCCGATCGGCCGCATCGGCGCCATGGCCGCCAAGCAGGTGATCCTGCAAAAGATCCGCGACGCCGAGCGCGAGATGCTGCTCAACGACTTCATGTCGCGCGGCGAGAGGATCTTCACCGGCACCGTCAAGCGCCTGGACAAGGGCGACATCATCGTGGAAGCGGGCCGGGTCGAAGGCCGGCTGCGCCGCAGCGAGATGATCGCCAAGGAAAACCTGCGCAACGGCGACCGCGTGCGGGCCATGATCATGGAGGTCGATCTCACGCTGCGCGGGGCGCCGATCATCCTGTCGCGCTCGGCGCCCGAGTTCATGATCGAGCTGTTCCGCCAGGAAGTGCCCGAGATCGAACAGGGCCTGCTCGAAATCAAGAGCTGCGCCCGCGACCCCGGTTCGCGCGCCAAGATCGCGGTGCTCTCGCACGACAAGCGGGTCGATCCGATCGGCACCTGCGTCGGCGTGCGCGGCACCCGGGTCAACGCGGTCACCAACGAGCTCGCCGGCGAGCGTGTCGACATCGTGCTGTGGAGCGAGGACCCGGCCCAGTTCGTGATCGGCGCCCTGGCGCCGGCCAATGTGTCGTCGATCGTGGTCGACGAAGAAAAGCATGCAATGGACGTGGTGGTCGACGAGGAAAACCTCGCGATCGCGATCGGCCGTGGCGGCCAGAACGTGAGGCTCGCCTCCGACCTGACCGGCTGGAAGATCAACATCATGGACGCCAACGAGTCGGCCCAGAAGCAGGCGACCGAAACCGATGCCAGCCGCAAGCTGTTCATGGAGAAGCTCGACGTCGACGAGGAAATCGCCGACATCCTGATCTCCGAAGGCTTCACCAGCCTCGAGGAAGTGGCCTACGTGCCGATCTCCGAGCTGCTCGAGATCGAGAGCTTCGACGAAGATACCATCAACGAGCTGCGTTCGCGCGCCAAGGATGCGTTGTTGACGGCGGAGATCGCCCGTGAAGAGGACGTCGAGAGCGTTTCGCAGGATCTGCGCGACCTCGCCGGCCTCGACCCGGCCCTGATTCCCAAATTGGCCGAGGCGGGTGTGCATACCCGTGACGACCTGGCCGACCTCGCGGTCGATGAACTCACCGAAATCACCGGCCAGAGCGCCGATGAGGCCAAGAACCTGATCTTGAAAGCCCGCGAACATTGGTTCGCCGGCCAAGAGTGACGGTCATGGAGGCACGAAACCAATATGTCCAGTACCACTGTCGCCGAGTTCGCGAACGAACTCAAGAAGACTCCCGAAACCTTGCTTGACCAGCTCAAGAGCGCAGGCGTGCCCAAGCAGGCCGTCACCGATGCGCTGAGCGAGGCCGACAAGCAGCGCCTTCTCGGCTTCCTGAAGGCCAGCCACGGCACGGTCGAGCCCGAGCGCAAGAAGATCACGCTGACCAAGAAGTCGACCAGCGAGATCAAGCAGGCCGACGCCACCGGCCGCGCCCGCACCATCCAGGTCGAGGTGCGCAAGAAGCGCACCTTCATCCAGCGCGATGAAGGTCATCCCGCCGTGTCCGAGGCAACCGCCGCGGCCGAGGCCGAGGCACCGGTCGCCGCCGCGCCCGCCGCGCCCCAGATCGACGAGGCCGAACTCGCCCGCCGCGAGGAGGACGCACGTCGCCAGGCCGAACTGATCCGCCGCCAGGAAGAAGAACTGGTCGAGAAGCGCCGCCTGCGCGAAGAAGCCGAAGCCCGCGAACGCGAGAAGGCCGAGCGCGCCGAGCAGGCCGAGCAGGCCGAGAAGGAGGCCAAGGCCGCCCGCAAGAAGGCCGCCGAAGCCGCGACCCCGGTGACCGAAGGCGCGCCCGAAGCGCCCGAGGAAGCCCCGGCCGTGACCGACCGTAAGGTCGCCGCCGAAGCCGCCGCGGCGCAAGCCAAGGACGATGCCAAGGCCAAGGCCGCCGCCGAATCGAAGGCCCGTGCCGACGAGGAAGCCGCCCGCGCCAAGGACCTCGACGAACGCCGCCGCAAGGCGCTGGCCGAAGCCGAAGCCATCCGCGCCATGATGAACGCGCCGGCCCGCGTGCTGGTGCCGCACAAGGCGCCCGAGAAGCCCGCGCCCGAAAAGGCGGCGGTCAAGGGCACGCTGCACAAGCCGACCGCACCGCCGGCGCGCCCCGGTGCGCCCGCTGCGCCTGGCGCCGCGGCCGCCCCCGGCGCCGGCAAGGAAGTCAAGTCGGCCAAGCTCTCGTCGAGCTGGGCTGGCGACACGGCCAAGAAGAAGGAAATCAAGACCCGCGGCGATGCCAGCGGGGGCGTCGGCCGCGGCAACTGGCGCGGAGGCCCGCGTGGGCGTCGTGGCAACGACCGTGGCGGCCACGAGGAGCGCATGCCGGCGGCACCGGTCGAGGCGCGCGTGCTCGAAGTGCACGTGCCCGAGACCATCACGGTGGCGGAGCTCGCGCACAAGATGGCTGTCAAGGCGTCGGAAGTCATCAAGCAACTGATGAAGCTCGGCCAGATGGCGACCATCAACCAGTCGCTCGACCAGGACACCGCGATGATCATCGTGGAAGACATGGGCCACACGGCCGTGGTCGCCGCGCTGGACGATCCGGAAGCCTTCACCGACGACGACGTCTCGGCAACGCAGGCCGAAGCCTTGCCGCGCGCACCGGTCGTGACCGTCATGGGCCACGTCGACCACGGCAAGACCTCGCTGCTGGACTACATCCGCCGCGCCAAGGTCGCTGCGGGCGAAGCCGGCGGCATCACGCAGCACATCGGGGCGTACCACGTCCAGACCGCTCGCGGCATGGTGTCCTTCCTGGACACCCCGGGCCACGAGGCGTTCACCGCCATGCGGGCCCGCGGTGCGCAGGCCACCGACATCGTGATCCTGGTGGTGGCGGCCGACGACGGCGTCATGCCGCAGACCAAGGAAGCCATCAAGCACGCGAAGGCGGCGGGTGTGCCGATCGTGGTCGCGATCAACAAGATCGACAAGCCTGATGCCAACCTCGACCGCGTCAAGCAGGAACTGGTGGCTGAAGAAGTCGTGCCCGAAGAGTACGGCGGCGACGTCCCGTTCGTGCCGGTCTCGGCCAAGACGGGGCAGGGCGTCGACGACCTGCTCGAACAAGTGCTGCTGCAGGCCGAAGTGCTGGAACTCAAGGCGCCGGTCGATGCCGCCGCCAAGGGCCTGGTCATCGAAGCCCAGCTCGACAAGGGCCGTGGCCCGGTGGCGACCGTGCTGGTCCAGTCCGGCACGCTCAAGACCGGCGACGTGGTGCTGGCCGGCTCGACCTATGGCCGCGTGCGCGCCATGATCGACGAGGACGGCAAGACCATCAAGTCCGCGGGTCCGTCGATCCCGGTCGAGATCCAGGGCCTGACCGAAGTGCCGCAAGCGGGCGACGAGTTCATGGTGATGGCCGACGAGCGCCGGGCGCGCGAGATCGCCACCTACCGTGCCGGCAAGTTCCGCAACACCAAGTTGGCGAAGGCCCAGGCGGCGAACCTGCAGAACATGTTCACCGACCTCTCGGCCGGCGAAGTCCAGACGCTGCGGATCATCATCAAGGCCGACGTCCAGGGCTCGCAGGAAGCACTGGCGCAGTCGCTGCTCAAGCTGGCGACCGAGGAAGTCAAGGTGCAGATGGTGTACGCCGGGGTCGGCGGCATCAGCGAAAGCGACATCAACCTCGCGATCGCCTCGAAGGCCATCGTGATCGGCTTCAACGTGCGGGCCGATGCCGGTGCGCGCAAGCTGGCCGAGAGCAACGGCGTGCAACTGCACTACTACAGCATCATCTACGACGCTGTGGACGACATCAAGGTCGCCATGTCCGGCATGCTGGCTCCCGAGCGGCGCGAAGAGATCATCGGCTCGGCCGAGATCCGCACCGTGTTCGTGGCCTCCAAGATCGGTACGGTCGCGGGTTGTATGGTCACCGCCGGCTCGGTCAACCGCAGCGCGCATTTCCGCCTGCTGCGCGACAACGTGGTGATCTATACCGGCGAAGTCGACTCGATCAAGCGCCTCAAGGACGACGTCCGCGAAGTCCGCGAAGGCTTCGAGTGCGGTATCAAGCTCAAGAACTACAACGACATCAAAGAAGGTGATCAGCTGGAGTTCTTCGAGATCAAGGAAATCGCCCGGACGCTGTAAGCGACCGAAGCGACCCCCGCCATGCCCAAACGCAAAGCCGCAGCCCCGAACCGCGCCTTCAAGGTCGCCGACCAGATCCAGCGCGATCTGACGGAATTGATCGCGCGCGAACTCAAGGACCCGCGGGTGGGCATGGTCACGATCCAGGCGGTCGAGGTCACGCCCGACTACGCGCATGCGAAGGTCTTCTTCAGCCTGCTCGTGGGCGATCCGGTCGAGACCACCGAAGCCTTGAACCAGGCCGCGGGCTTCCTGCGCAACGGCCTGTTCAAGCGCCTGCACATCCACACCGTGCCGACCCTGCATTTCCAGTTCGACCGCACCACCGAGCGTGCGGCCGACATGAATGCGCTGATCGCGCAGGCCGTCGCTTCTCGCTCGAAAGACGACTGAAGATGAACGCGCCACGCACAAGGGTGCAGCGGCGCCCTGTGCATGGGGTGTTGCTGCTCGACAAACCGCTGGGTCTCTCCAGCAACCAGGCCTTGCAGAAGGCCAAGTGGTTGCTGCGCGCCGAAAAAGCCGGCCACACCGGCACGCTCGATCCGCTCGCGACCGGCGTGCTGCCGTTGTGCTTCGGCTCGGCCACCAAGTTCAGCCAGCTCCACCTCGACGCCGACAAGACCTATGAGGCGAGCGCCCGCCTGGGCGTGAAGACCGCCACCGGCGATGCCGAGGGCGATGTGATCGCCGAACGGCCGGTGGCCGTCGCCGCCGACGACCTGGCGCGCGTGCAGTCGCAGTTCACCGGCCCGATCCGCCAGGTGCCGCCGATGCACAGCGCGCTCAAGAAGGACGGCCGCGCGCTCTACGAATACGCCCGCGAGGGCATCGAGGTCGAGCGCGCGCCGCGCGACGTCGTGATCTACAGGCTCGCGCTGGCGGCGCTCTCGGACATCGACATCCGCATCGAGGCGTCCGTCAGCAAGGGCACCTACATCCGGACGCTCGGCGAGGACATCGGCGAGGCCCTCGGCTGCGGCGCCCACCTCACTTCGCTGCGCCGCACCGCCACCGGCGGCTTCGATGTCTCCCAGTGCATCACGCTCGAGGCCCTCGAAGCCATGAACGAGGACGAGCGGCTGGCCTGCCTGCTGCCGACCGAAGCGCTGGTGGCCGATCACACGCGCGTCACGCTCGGCGCCGAAGATGCCGGGCGCTTCCTTTCCGGCCTGCGCCGGCGCGGCCCCTGGTCCGACGCGCCCGCCGTGGCGGTGTTCGGCAACGAGCCCGAGGCCTTCCTTGGCACGGCCCACGTGAAGGCCGGCGAACTGATACCGGGGCGGCTGCTGAGCCCCATCGAAATCCAGCAGACATTACTTTTGACCGAAGCGACACCATGACCCAACAGATTCGCAACATCGCCATCATCGCCCACGTGGACCATGGCAAGACCACCATGGTCGACCAGCTGCTGCGCCAGTCCGGCACCTTCGCCGAGCACGAGAAGGTGGTCGACACCGTGATGGACAACAACGCGATCGAAAAAGAGCGCGGCATCACGATCCTGGCCAAGAACTGCGCCGTGACCTGGGAAGGCACGCACATCAACATCGTCGACACCCCCGGCCACGCGGACTTCGGCGGCGAGGTCGAGCGTGCGCTGAGCATGGTGGACGGTGTGGTGCTGCTGATCGACGCCCAGGAAGGCCCGATGCCCCAGACCCGCTTCGTGACCAAGAAGGCGCTGGCCCTGGGCCTGAAGCCGATCCTGGTGGTGAACAAGGTCGACAAGCCGGGCGCGCGTCCCGACTACGTGGTGAACGCGGCCTTCGACCTGTTCGACAAGCTCGGCGCAACCGACGAGCAGCTCGACTTCCCGGTGGTCTATGCCTCGGGCATCAACGGCTGGTCGTCGCTCGAAGAAGGCGGCCAGGGCGAGCAGTGGGGCCCCGACATGTCGGCCCTGTTCAACACCATCCTGAAGCACGTGCCGGCCCAGAAGGGCGACCCGAAGGCGCCGCTGCAGCTGCAGATCTCGGCGCTCGACTTCTCGACCTTCGTCGGCCGCATCGGCGTCGGCCGCATCAGCCAGGGCACCATCAAGCCCATGATGGACGTGGTCGTCATGGAAGGCCCGGACGGCAAGACCGTCAAGGGCCGCGTCAACCAGGTGCTGACCTTCCAGGGCCTGGAGCGCGTGCAGGCCACCGAGGCCGGCCCGGGCGAGATCGTGCTGATCAACGGCATCTCCGACATCGGCATCGGCGTCACCGTGACCGACCCGACGAACCCGGCGCCGCTGCCGATGCTCAAGGTCGACGAGCCGACCCTGACCATGAACTTCTGCGTCAACACCAGTCCGCTGGCCGGCCGCGAAGGCAAGTACGTCACCAGCCGCCAGATCTGGGACCGCCTGCAAAAGGAACTGCAGCACAACGTGGCGTTGCGCGTGAGCGAGACCGACGAGGAAGGCATCTTCGAAGTGATGGGCCGCGGTGAACTGCACCTGACCATCCTGCTGGAGAACATGCGCCGCGAGGGCTTCGAAATGGCCGTGTCCAAGCCGCGCGTGGTGTTCCGCGAGATCAACGGCGAGAAGCACGAGCCGATCGAGCTCGTCACGGCCGACATCGAGGACCAGCACCAGGGCGGCGTGATGCAGGCGCTGGGCGAGCGCAAGGGCGAACTCGTCAACATGGAACCGGACGGCCGCGGCCGCGTGCGCCTCGAGTACCGGATTCCGGCGCGCGGCCTGATCGGCTTCACCAACGAATTCCTGAACCTGACGCGCGGCTCGGGCCTGATCTCGAACATCTTCGACCGCTACGAACCCTTCAAGGGCGAGATCGGCAGCCGCAAGAACGGCGTGCTGATCTCGATGGACGACGGCGAGATCTTCACCTACGCGCTGGGCAAGCTGGACGACCGCGGCCGCATGTTCGTGCGTGCCAACGATCCGGTGTACGAAGGCATGATCGTCGGCATCCACAGCCGCGACAACGACCTGGTGGTCAACGCCACGCGCACCAAGCAGCTGACCAACTTCCGTGTCTCGGGCAAGGAAGACGCGATCAAGATCACGCCCCCGATCGAGCTCACGCTCGAATACGGCGTCGAGTTCATCGAGGACGACGAACTGGTCGAGATCACGCCCAAGAGCGTGCGCCTGCGCAAGCGCTACCTGAAGGAACACGAGCGCAAGCGCGCTTCGCGCGAGTAAGCGCCACAAGGCCATGAGCGGACGTGGTCTGACCCACGGGCGTGCCGTCTGGCTGATGGTCTGCGTCACCTTGATGTGGGCCACGGCCGGAGTCGTCACGCGGCATCTGGAGCACGCGCGCAGCTTCGAGGTGACGTTCTGGCGCAGCTTCTTCACGCTGGTTTCGCTGGTCGTGATCCTGCCGCTCTGGCAGGGCCGCGCGGTGTTCGCGAAGCTTCGCCAGGGCGGGCGCGAACTGTGGATCTCCGGCGTTTGCTGGAGCGTGATGTTCACGGCCTTCATGGTCGCGCTCACCCTGACCAGCGTCGCCAACGTGCTGGTCACAATGGCGCTCAGTCCATTGCTGACGGCGCTCGGCGCCCGGATCTTCATCGGCCACAAGCTGCCGGCGCGGACCTGGGCGGCGATCGTGGTGGCGGGCCTCGGCATCGGCTGGATGTACGGCACCCAGCTCGGCGAAGGTCAACTGCTCGGCACCCTGGTGGCGCTCTGCGTGCCGCTGGCCGGCGCCTGCAACTGGACCGTGGTCCAGCATGCGCATGCCAAGGGGCACGACATCGACCTGGTGCCGGCCGTGCTGATCGGGGCCGCGATCTCCACGCTGGTCACGCTGCCGCTGGCCTGGCCGTTCCAGGCCAATGCGCACGACCTCGGACTGCTGGCCTTCCTGGGCCTGTTCCAGCTGGCGATTCCCTGCGTTCTCTCGGTGTTGTGCGCGCGCGTGCTGAAGGCGCCCGAAGTGGCGCTGCTGGCGCTGCTCGAAGTGATCTTCGGCATCGCGCTGGCCTGGATCGGCGCCGGCGAGGAGCCCGAGCCGAGCGTGCTGACGGGCGGCGCGCTGGTCATCGGCGCCCTGGTCTTCAACGAACTGCTGGGTCTGAGGGAGCGGCGGGACGCCTCGCGCCAGGCGCTGACTGCGGCGCGCTGAGGCGCGCAAAAAAATGCCGGCGTCCAGCGCCGGCATTCTTCATCGACACGCCGTTCAGGCGCGTCTTCGGCCTCAGGGCCGGGCCACCTTCCAGACGCCGTTGAAGCCGTCGCCGGTCTTGTCGCCGGTCTTGGTGTCCTTCGACCAGTAGTACAGCGGCGCGCCCTTGTAGGCCCATTGCTTGGTGCCGTCCTCGCGCGTGATGATGGTGTAGGCACCCATCGGCTTGGCCGTGTCGGCCACCTTGAGTGCCGGCCAGGCGGTGATGCAGGGGCCGTTGCAGGCGGACTTGCCGCTGCCGACGACGTCGCGGTCGAAGGTGTAGAGCGTCATGCCGGTGGGGCCGATCAGCACGCCGTCGGCGGTGCGGGTCGGAGTGTCCGGCGCCTTGCTGGACATGCTGCCGCAACCGGCGAGCAGGGCAGCGGCAAGAATCGAGGCGCTGAGCAGTTTCATGAAGTTTTCTCCTTCGGTTAAAAAAATCGGAATGCAGCCCGGACAGTCTAGCCGCCGGTACTTTCGAGTTGACGGTACACGGCGGTCGCCAGGGCCAGCAAGGCATCGCGCGGAAGCGCGCCCGCCAGAGCGTAGCCGAAGCCGCGATCGACCCAGTAGAAGCTCGGCACCGGGCCCTCGGTGGCGAAGCTGAAGGCGGTTTCGTCCGACCCCGACGCCGCAGCGCCGTCGAGGCTGCCGAGGTACAGCGTCACGCGTTCGCCGCCGGCACCTTCGAACATGAACTGTGCCCTGGGCCCCTGGCTGCCCGGCAGCAGGCGGCCGCCGACGAGCGTGTAGCCCTGGGCCGACAGATCGGGCAGTCTCAAGGGCCGTTCGAGCCGTTTGGAGAGCCACTGGAGCAGGTGCTGCTGCTCGGCCGCGGCGACCTCCACCGGATGCCGCTTCTCGGGGGCGTAGACCGCATGCGCGACCGTTGCCGCGTGCACGAACTCCCGCGCGGCCGGAACGGCGCGGGCCATCCGCGCGCTGCTGCCGGTGGCGCGCAGCCACTGCGAATTGGCGATCCAGCCGGCGCCGAAGGCGATCAGCACGGCAGCCGCCATGCCGCCCCAGCGCAGCCAAGTGGCGTCGGCGCGGCGCGGCCCGCCCCCGGCGCCCGCCGCCGCCAGCAGGGTCGCGGGCACGGGCTCGTCGAGCACCTCGCGATGCAGTTGGCGCAGGGCGTCGCGCTGGGCCAGCCAGGCGTTCGGATCGTCGTCGTCGAGGGGCGGAGGCGGGGTGTTCATGGCGGGCAGCCGGTTACTTGAGGCGGCGCAGGGCCGTGCGGCCGGCGACCGGTGGCGCCTCGTCCATCAGGGCCTGCAGGCGGGTACGCGCCCGCGACAGGCGCGACATCACGGTGCCGGCCGGGATGCCGAGGACCTTCGCCACCTGGGCGTAGGACAGGTCCTCGAGCGCGACCAGCAGCAGCACCGCGCGCTGGTCTTCGGGCAGCAGCAGCAGGCAGCGCTGCAGGTCGATCGCTTGGTCGCGTTGCCCGTCAGGCGCGCGCAGTTCATGCGCGGCGTCGTCGATGTCGACCATGGCGCGCTGCGGCGCGCGCCGCATCTGGCTGGCGAACTGGTTGTGCATGATCGTGAACAGCCAGGCCCGCAGGTCGGTCCCCAGGCTCCAGAGCCGCCATTTGCCGCAGGCGCGCTCCAGCGTGTCCTGCACCAGGTCGTCGGCCGCCCAGGCGTCGCCGGTCAGCGCGCGGGCGTAGCGCCGCAGGCTCGGTATGTGGGGGACGAGGGCGCGTGGATCCATGTCGGGTGTACCTGATGCACGAACGCCGCCGGGCCGCCGTTTATTCCACCGGCCGCGAAAAAAAATTCTTCGTCAACGGCTGCGGCTCTTCATGGCGCGCTCGACCTCGCGCTTGCCTTCTCGGTCCTTGATGGTGTCGCGCTTGTCGTGCTCGGCCTTCCCCTTGGCCAGGGCGATCTCGCACTTGACCTTGCCGGCCTTCCAGTGGAGGTTGAGCGGCACCAGCGTATAGCCCTTCTGCTCGACCTTTCCGATCAGGCGGCGGATCTGCTCCTTGTGCAGCAGCAGCTTCTTGGTGCGCACCGAGTCGGGGTTGATGTGGGTCGAGGCCGACTTGAGCGGATTGATCTGGCAGCCGATCACGTAGAGCTCGCCTTCGCGGATCACGACGTAGCCGTCGGTCAGCTGCACCTTGCCTTCGCGCAGGGACTTGACCTCCCAGCCTTCGAGCACCATGCCGGCCTCGAAGCGCTCTTCGAAGAAGTAGTTGTACGCGGCCTTCTTGTTGTCGGCGATGCGGGAGGAGGGGTCTTGCTTCTTTTTGGTGGCCATGGTGTTTCAGGTGAGGGCTGCATGGCTTCAATACAATCCGTCGCGCACGCTGTGCCGATTCTATGAAAACAGTCCACAAGTCCGTTCTGATCTGGTACAGCGCCGAAGAGATGTACGCGCTCGTCACCGACGTGGCGAAGTATCCCGAGTTCCTGCCGTGGTGCGACCGCTCCAAGGTCATCGAGCACAGCGAGCTCGGCATGACGGCCGAGGTCGGCCTGGCGTTCAGCGGCTTTCACCACAGCTTCACCACCCGAAACACCCACGTGCCGGGCCGCGAGGTGCACCTGAAGCTGGTCGACGGCCCGTTCTCCAACCTCGATGGCGTCTGGACCTTCACGCCGGTCGGCGAGGAGGGCGAACGCGCCTGCCGGGTCGAGCTCAACCTGAGCTACGGCTTCAGCAACTTCGCGCTGCAGGCGCTGGTCGGCCCGGTGTTCGACAAGGTCGCCTCGAACCTGGTGGAGGCTTTCGTGAAGCGCGCCGAGCAGGTCTACGGGGACGTGTGATGCCGCGGGTCACTGTGGCCTGTTCGCCGGCAGCGCGCGAGGTTTTCGAGCAGGTCCTCGATGTCGCGCCGGGCGCGACCGTGCGCGATGCCGTCATGGCCAGCGGCCTGGCGCAGGCGCTGCCCGGTCTCGACTGGGCCTCGCTGTCGCCGGGCATCTGGGGCCGCGCGGTGGCATGGGAGCAGGCCGTGCGCGACCTCGACCGGGTCGAGCTGTGCCGCCCGCTCACGGTCGACCCCAAGGTCGCGCGCCGCGAGCGCTTTCGCCAGCAGGGCGCGCGCGGCACCGGGCTGTTCGCGAACCGACGCAAGGGCGGCAAGGCCGGGTACTGAAGCGGCCGCCGCGGGCGGCACTCGCTACTTGCAGTCGGCGGCGATGACGGAATCGAGGCGTTTCTGCTCGTTCGCGCGCGCCTCGTCGTCCATGATGATGCGCTCGCCCTGGGCATTGACGCGGGCGACGCGGATGCCGCTGTCCATGGTCGCCTTGCCCTGGCGCGCCCGGTTGCAGTTTTCGGCCTTCGCCTGGGCGATCTTCTGCGCCTCGGCGGCTTGCTTGGCTTTCTCGGCTTCCTCGGCCTTGCGGGCCTTCTCTTCGAGCTCCTTGTCGACACCGGCGCCCTTGGCCGGTACAGCCGGGACAGGTGCAGGGGCGGCCGGCGGCGAGGCCGCCGCAGTGTCGGTCGCGTCGCCCGCTGCCGGCGGCGCGCTGAAGTTCAGCCGCTTGGGCGGCGGGCTGGGCCGGCGCAGGATGTTCTTTTCGGGGATGTCCGGTGGCGGCGCCTGGTCGCTGAAGACCTTCTTGTTGTCCTTGTCGAGCCATTGCCATTGGGCGTGCGCACCCAGGGGCAACAGGAAAACCGACCCGATGACGAGCAACTGCGCGAGCTTCATGCGCCAAGTTTAGCGCCGCCTTACGTTTTGCAACGTGCTCGCTGGCGTATTTGCAACGCTCGCGCGGCATTTTGGCCGCACCCGGAGCGTCGGGGAACCGGAAGCGGCATGTCCCTTTGCCTGCCCGGACGCCGAGCCATCGTTACAATCCGTCTTTTGGAGCTTCACCCATGCGCCTTCTCGGCAAAGCGCTCACCTTCGACGACGTGTTGCTGGTGCCAGCGTTCTCCCAGGTCCTTCCCAAGGACACCTCCCTCGCCACCCGGCTCTCCCGCAACATCACGCTCAACCTGCCGCTCGTGTCGGCAGCGATGGACACCGTGACCGAAGCACGCCTCGCGATCGCCATCGCACAGGAAGGCGGCATCGGCATCGTCCACAAGAACCTCACGCCGACCGAGCAGGCGGCGCAGGTGGCCAAGGTGAAGCGCTACGAATCCGGCGTGCTGCGCGACCCGGTCGTGATCACCCCCACCCACACCGTGCGGCAGGTGATGGCGCTGTCCGACCAATTGGGCATCTCGGGCTTCCCGGTCTGCGACGCCGGAAAGGTGGTCGGCATCGTCACCGGGCGCGACCTGCGATTCGAGAGCCGCTACGACGTTCCGGTCAGCGAGATCATGACCCGGCGCGACCGGCTCATCACGGTGCCCGACGGCACCACGCTGGCCGATGCCAAGGCGCTCCTCAACAAGCACAAGCTCGAGCGACTGCTGGTCATCAACGAGGCCTGGGAGCTCAAGGGCCTGATCACCGTCAAGGACATCACCAAGCAGACCAGCTTCCCGAACGCGGCGCGCGACGGCAGCGGCCGGCTGCGTGTGGGCGCGGCGGTGGGCGTGGGCGAGGGCACCGAGGAGCGCGTCGAGGCGCTGGTCAGGGCCGGCGTCGATGCCATCGTGGTCGACACCGCGCACGGCCACAGCGCCGGCGTCATCGAGCGCGTGCGCTGGGTCAAGCAGAACTATCCGCAGGTCGACGTCATCGGCGGCAACATCGCCACCGGCGACGCCGCCCGGGCGCTGGCCGATGCCGGCGCCGACGCGGTCAAGGTCGGCATCGGCCCCGGCTCGATCTGCACCACCCGCATCGTGGCCGGCGTGGGCGTGCCGCAGATCATGGCAATCGACAACGTCGCCACCGCACTGCAGGGCACGGGCGTGCCGCTGATCGCCGACGGCGGCGTGCGCTATTCGGGTGACATCGCCAAGGCGATCGCGGCCGGCGCCAGCACCGTGATGATGGGCGGCATGTTCGCCGGCACCGAAGAGGCGCCGGGCGAGATCGTGCTGTTCCAGGGCCGCAGCTACAAGAGCTACCGCGGCATGGGCTCGATCGGCGCGATGCAGCAGGGCAGCGCCGACCGCTACTTCCAGGAATCGAGCACCGGCAATCCGAATGCCGACAAGCTGGTGCCCGAAGGCATCGAGGGCCGCGTGCCGTACAAGGGCTCGATGGTCTCGATCGTCTACCAGATGTCCGGCGGCCTGCGCGCCAGCATGGGCTACTGCGGCTGCGCCACGATCGACGACATGAAGAACAAGGCGGAGTTCGTCGAGATCACCACGGCGGGCATTCGCGAGAGCCATGTGCACGACGTGCAGATCACCAAGGAAGCCCCGAACTACAGGGCCGAATGAGGCTAATCTGGCCCGAATCTGAAAATCGGGCCAGATCGCGCTAGAATTCGGGCCAGATTATTTTTTCTGGCCCCAATGCAATCCCTCGGTATCTCCGAAGCCAAGAACAACTTCTCGGCCCTGATCGACCTGGTCGAGAAGGGCGAGGAAGTGCGCATCACGCGCCACGGCAAGGAAGTCGTGCGCATGCTGCCGGTGCGGCGCAAGCCGGTCATCACCGACGAGCAGATCGCCCGCGAACTGGGGCAGATCGATGCGCTGCACGCCACCATCAAGCCTGGCACCGCGGTCCGGGCCCTGCGCGATGAAGGGCGACAGTCATGACGGCCTTCGTCATGGACGCATCGGTCACCGCGGCCTGGCTGCTGCCCGACCAGGCCAGCGAACACACCCGCAAGCTCTACGCCGCGATCCGCCGCGACGAGGTCGAGCCGCAGGCGCCCAATGCCTGGCAGTGGGAGTGCGCCAACATCCTCGCCAACGGCGTGCGCAGCGGACGCATCCCGTCGTCGGCGGTCGAAGGGCTGTGGAGCGTCCTCGACGCCATCCGGCACCGCGTCGAGCTCCATGACCTGGCGCCGGCCCAGCACAAGGCGGTGCTCGCCGTGGCCATCGACGCCGGTGTCTCGCAATACGACGCGGGCTATCTCTGGCTGGCCCGATCGCTCGACCTTCCGCTCGCCACCTTCGACCCGCAACTTATCCAGGCGGCGCCGCAAGCGGGTGTCCGCCTCTTCGACATTTCAATGCTCTGAGTCATCGCCATGCAACACGACAAGATCCTCATCCTCGATTTCGGCTCGCAAGTCACCCAGCTGATCGCGCGCCGCGTGCGCGAGGCGCATGTGTTCTCTGAAGTCCATCCCTGCGACGTGACCGACGAATGGGTGCGCGAGTTCGCCAAGGACGGCACGCTGAAGGGCGTGATCCTCTCGGGCAGCCATGCGAGTGTGTACGAGGAGACCACCGACAAGGCGCCGCAGGCGGTGTTCGAGCTCGGCGTGCCGGTGCTCGGCATCTGCTACGGCATGCAGACCATGGCGCACCAGCTGGGCGGCAAGGTCGAGGGCGGCCACAAGCGCGAGTTCGGCTTCGCGGCGGTGCGTGCGCGCGGCCACACCGAGCTGCTGCGCGACATTGCCGACTTCACGACCGAGGACGGGCACGGCATGCTCAACGTCTGGATGAGCCACGGCGACAAGGTCACCGAATTGCCGCCTGGCTTCAAGCTGATGGCGTCGACCGAGAGCTGCCCGATCGCCGGCATGGCCGACGAGGCGCGGCACTTCTATGCGGTGCAGTTCCACCCCGAAGTCACGCACACGCAGCAGGGCAAGGCGATCCTCGACCGCTTCGTGGTCGACATCTGCGCGGCGCGGCGCGACTGGGTGATGCGCGACCACATTGCCGAGGCGGTGGAGTCGATCCGCCAGCAGGTGGGCGACGAGGAGGTGATCCTCGGCCTCTCGGGCGGCGTCGATTCGTCGGTGGCCGCGGCGCTGATCCATCGCGCCATCGGCGACCAGCTGACTTGCGTCTTCGTCGACCACGGCCTGCTGCGGCTGAACGAGGGCGACATGGTGATGGACATGTTCGTCGGCCAGCTGCATGCCAAGGTGATCCGCGTCGATGCCAGCGAGCTGTTCCTCGGCAAGCTGGCCGGCGTGAGCGACCCCGAAGCCAAGCGCAAGATCATCGGCGGCGAATTCGTCACGGTGTTCAAGCAGGAGGCGGCCAAGCTCACGAGCGCGGGCGCCAAGGGCGCGAAATGGCTGGCGCAGGGCACCATCTATCCGGACGTGATCGAGTCGGGCGGCGCCAAGAGCAAGAAGGCCGTGACGATCAAGAGCCACCACAACGTCGGCGGCTTGCCCGAGCAATTGGGCCTGAAGCTGCTGGAGCCGCTGCGCGACCTGTTCAAGGACGAGGTCCGCGAGCTCGGCGTGGCACTCGGCCTGCCGCCCGGCATGGTGTACCGCCATCCGTTCCCGGGCCCGGGCCTGGGCGTGCGCATCCTCGGCGAGGTCAAGAAGGAATACGCCGACCTGCTGCGCCGCGCCGACGCGATCTTCATCGAGGAACTGCACAACTTCATCGACCCGGCGAGCGGCAAGAGCTGGTACGACCTCACGAGCCAGGCCTTCACGGTGTTCCTGCCGGTGAAGAGCGTCGGCGTGATGGGCGACGGCCGCACCTACGACTACGTGGTGGCGCTGCGCGCGGTGCAGACCAGCGACTTCATGACCGCCGACTGGGCCGAGCTGCCCTACGCGCTGCTGAAGAAGGTGTCGGGGCGAATCATCAACGAGGTGCGTGGGATCAACCGCGTGACCTACGACGTGAGCAGCAAGCCGCCGGCGACGATCGAGTGGGAGTGAGTTTCGACGCTGGGCGGGCCGATGGACAGCCTGTTCTTCGCCCTTCAGCCGGAGCCCGCAGCCGCTGGCCGGGCCGTCGAATTGGCCGAGGGCCTGCGCGCCGCCCATGACCTGAAGGCGCAGGCGACCGACGCGCAGCGGCTGCATGTCACGCTGCATCACCTGGGCGCGCTGCGGCAAGAAACCCTGGCCCGCGCGCTGCGTGCCGCCGCGACCCTGGACTGCCCGGCATTCGAAGTTCGCTTCGACATGGCCACGAGCTTCAAGTCCGGCGCGAAGAAGCGCCCGCTCGTCCTGCTCAACCGGGAAGCACTGCAACCGCTGCAGGATTTCCGGTCCACCCTGGGGGTTGCACTGTCCCTGCACGGGGTGGATGTCGACACTGGAAGCTTCACCCCGCACCTCACGCTACTTCGCGACGCGCGTGCAGTGCCTGAGCAGCCGGTGGGGCCCGTGGCCTGGAAGGCCCGCGAATTCGTCCTGCTCCAGAGCCTCGTCGGCCAGGGGCGGTATGTGGTGCTCGGGCGCTGGCCCTTGAACGGTTGAAGATCGCGGCCGCTCAGCACTCCACCACATTCACCGCCAGCCCCCCCAGCGACGTCTCCTTGTACTTCGACTTCATGTCCTCGCCGGTCTGCATCATGGTCTTGATGACGGCGTCGAGCGACACGCAGTGGCTGCCGTCGCCGCGCAGCGCAAGCCGCGCCGCATTGATGGCCTTGACCGCGCCCATGGCGTTGCGTTCGATGCACGGGATCTGCACCAGTCCGCCGACCGGGTCGCAGGTCAGGCCCAGGTTGTGCTCCATGCCGATCTCGGCCGCGTTCTCGACTTGCGCCGGCGTGCCGCCGAGCACGGCCGCCAGTGCCCCGGCGGCCATCGAACAGGCGACACCGACTTCGCCCTGACAGCCGACTTCGGCACCCGAGATCGACGCGTTGGCCTTGTAGAGCATGCCGATTGCGGCCGCGGTGAGCAGGAAGTCGACCACGCCATCGTCCGAGGCGCCGGGGCAGAACTTCCGGTAGTAGTGCAGCACCGCGGGAATCACGCCCGCCGCGCCGTTGGTCGGCGCCGTGACCACGCGGCCGCCGGCGGCGTTTTCCTCGTTGACCGCCATCGCGAAGGCATTGACCCAGTCCATCGCGGCCAGCGGGTCGGCGCCAGCGGCACCCGCATCGCGCGCCAGCAGCTCCCGGTACAGCTGCGGGGCACGGCGGCGGATGTTGAGGTTGCCGGGCAGGCGCTCGGAAGCGCTGGCGTTGTCGATGCCGAGGCCGCGCCGCACGCACTGCTGCATGACCTCCCAGATGCGCAGGACACCGGCGCGGACCTCGCCCGGGGCGCGCCAGGCGCCTTCGTTGTCCAGCATGAGCCGCGCCACGCTCAGGCCATGCTGGCTGGCGCGCGAGATGAGCTCGTCGCCGGTGCGGAAGGGATGGGGCCATGCGAGGCCGGCCGAGGTATCGGCTGGCGCCGCGGCAACCCCGCCTTCGACCACGAAGCCGCCGCCGACCGAGAAATAGCAGCGGTCGGCCAGCACCGAGCCCGCGGCATCGAGCGCCACCATCCGCATGCCGTTGGGATGCTCGGCCAGCGATTCGTGGCCGACGAACGCGATGTCGCGGCCCGCTTCGAAGCCGATCGGATGGCGGCCCAGCAGGGCCAGCTGGCCGCTGCGGCGCAGGGCATCGAGCCGCGGCCGGACGCTGGCCGGGTCGACGCTGTCGGGCGCCTCGCCCATCAGGCCGAGCATCGCGCCCACGTCCGTCGCATGGCCGTGCCCGGTCGCACCGAGCGAGCCGTAGAGCCGGACCCGCACGCCGGCCGTCGCCGCCAGCAGCCCTTCGGCATCGAGCGCGCGGGCGAACATCAGCGCTGCCCGCATCGGCCCGACGGTGTGCGAACTCGACGGACCGATGCCGACCTTGAAGATGTCGAAGACAGACAGCATCAGCGCACTATGCGGCCGAAAGCTGCCGCTTGACCAGTGCCACCCAGTAGGCGGCGCCGAGCGGCAGGATCCGGTCGTTGAAGTCGTAGTAGGGGTTGTGGATCGGCGGATCGTCCGGCCCCTCGCCGGCGCCGATGCCGATGTAGGCGCCAGGCCGCTTCTGCAGCATGAAGGCGAAGTCTTCCGAACCCATCGCCGGCTTGATGTCGGTGTGGACCTGCGCCTCGCCAACCAAGCTGGCGGCGGCGGCGGCGGCGGCCGCGGTCTCGGCGGCCGTGTTGACCACGCCGGGGTAGCCGCGCATGTACCTGAGCGCCACCTCGGCGCCGTGGGTCTGGGCCATGCCGGCGCAGATCTGTCCCATGGCGGCCTCGAGCCTGTCCTGGATCGCGGCGTCGAGCGTGCGCGCCGTGCCGCGCAGCACCACGCTCTCGGGCACCACGTTCCAGGTGTCGCCGCCGTGGATCTGGGTCACGCTGACCACCGCCGAGTCGGTGGCGGCGACGCGCCGGCTCACGATGGTCTGCAGGGCGTTGACCAGCTGCGCCGAGATCATCACCGGGTCGATCCCGGTCTCGGGCATCGCGCCGTGGCACCCCTTGCCGGTGATCACGATCTCGAAGGTGTCGAGGAGGGCGGTCATGGTGCCGGTGCGAATGCCGAACTGCCCGCGCGGCATGCCGGGAAAGTTGTGCATGCCGTAGACCGCGTCGGCCGGGAACTGCTCGAACAGGCCTTCGTCGACCATCCGGCGGCCGCCGCCTTCGTTCTCCTCGGCCGGCTGGAAGACGAAGTGCACCGTGCCCTTGAAGGGCTTGTGCCGCGCCAGGTGGTCGGCCGCGCCGAGCAGCATCGCGGTGTGGCCGTCGTGGCCGCAGCCGTGCATCTTGCCCACGCAGGTGGACTTGTGGGCGCGCTCGCCGAGCTCGGTCATGTTGAGCGCGTCGAGGTCCGCGCGCAGCGCGATGCTGGGGCCATCGCCGTTCGTGAGCGTGCCGACCACGCCGGTGCCGGCCAGCCCGCGGTGCACCGGGATGCCCATCAGCATCAGGGCATTGGCCACCACGTTGGCGGTGCGGTGCTCCTCGAAGGCGGTCTCGGGGTTGGCGTGGATGTCGTGGCGCCAGGCCAGCATGCGCTGGCAGGTGTCTTCGGCAATCTCGGTTTCGCGGTACATGGGCGTTTCGTCTCGATGGGGTCAGTGGAAGAATTCGGCGATCAGGGTCGCGCCGAGGAAGGTGCCGGCGGTGGCGGTCAGCGAGACCACCACGATGCGCCAGCCGAGCTGGCGGAACATCGGCAGGTCCTTGGCGACCGAGAAGCCGGCGAGTGCCAGCACCGGCGTGGTGAAGGCCAGAAAGTTGAGCTTGGCCGTGACCGCGATCAGCGCATCCGAAAACGGCAGCAGCCCCGGAATGCCGGCCACTGTGGCGACCAGCGAGAGCACCAGCACCATCGGCATCTTCGGCAGCAGGCGCTTGACCAGCCCGACCACCGCCACCACGGCGATGACGGCGAGCATCCCGGCCAGCGACTGCAGCACCGGCACCTTGAACGACAGCAGGTTGCCGATCATGACGCCGCCGGTCATCACGACCCAGGCGACCAAGGTGTCGGCGAAGCGCATGTCGGGGGCGGCGACGCCGGCCATGCCGGAGAGCGCCGCGGTGTCGGCCTGCGGCCGTTTCGAGAAGCGGCCCAGCACCGGCTCCAGCTTGCCGTAGAGCCAGACGCACACCGGCAGCGAGAGGAACAGCGTGAAGTAGAAGCCGACCACGGTGGTCAGCAGGTTGGAGGCGGCAGCGATGGCGGTGAGCTGCTTGACCATCTCGGGCGGCTGCTGGGCGCTGATGGCACCGATCGCCGCCGCCATCAGGCTGCCCGAGCCGACGCCCGCGCCCATGGCGAGCGAGCGCGGATCGAAGATGTGCAGGCTGGTGACGAAGCCGGCCAGCACCGCGATGAAGAGGGCGCCGAGCACGGTCCCGGTGATGTATTCGGCCAGCACGCCGCGGCCTTCGGCCGAGGCCATGCCGTACTTTTCTCCGATGATCGCCAGGTTGCCCTCGCGGCCCACCGAGAAGGTCGCGCCCACCGCCTCGCGCTTGATGCCCAGCAGCAGGGCCAGCGGCAGGCCCAGCGCCAGAGTGCCGAAGGCATGGCCGAATTCCTGGAACACCAGGGCCCAGCCGGCCTCGCGCACATAGGGCAGGGCGGCGCCGACCGTCAGGCCGAGCTTGACGATGAACAACAGCAGGCCGGCGTTGAGCAGGCCGCCGGCATAGGCCTGGAGGCCGGTGTCGATGCGCGCCATCGACGGCGTGCGGCGCGCGGCGATGCCCCAGGCCGCCGCCAGCAGCAGGGCCCAAAGCATCGGCAGCAGCACCACCTTGCCCGGGCCGAGCTTGAACTGCGCGGAGCCGATGAGCTCGGCGACCGCGACCACGATCAGGGCCACGGCAACGAGCTTGAGTTTGCCCGGGACGGAGGTGCCCGACGGTTCGGACGCGAGCGCAGCGGTGGCGGAGGTCATGGAATTCGAGTGGCTGGAGTGGATGCCCGGCAAGTCTCAGAGAAAGAAGCCGTTGCATCAATGACTAAAATCCAGGATCTTTGTTGCATTGAATGCAACACTCACCGGATCCGACCATGGACGACAAGCTCGACACGCGGCGTTTGCGCTACTTCATGCAGGTGCTGGAAAGCGGCTCGGTGCGCGGCGCGGCCGAGGTGCTCGACATGGACCCCTCGGCCGTCAGCCGGGCCGTGAGCCTGCTCGAGAAGGAATGCGGCACGGTGCTGCTCGAGCGCCGCGGGCGCGGCGTGGCGCCGACCGATGCCGGCGAGCTGCTCTCGGTCTACCTGCGCCGCCAGGAGAGCCAGAAGCAGCACCTTCTGGCCCAGATGGACGCCATCCGAAAGGTCGAGCGCGGCCACATCGACATCGTCGCCGGGGAGGGCTACATCGACTGGCTGATGCGCAACAGCCTGCAGGCCTTCATGCGCTCGCATCCGGCGATCACGGTCTCGCTCGAAGTCGGCAGCAGCGACGAGATCGTGCGCCGGGTGGTCGACGAGCGGGCCCACATCGGGCTCTTGTTCCAGCCGCCCAGGGACGAGCGGCTGCGCTCGCACCATTCGCACCCGCAGCCGATCCAGGCGCTGGTGCTCGAGACCCATCCGCTGGCGCGCCTGGGCCGGCCGCTCCGGCTGGCCGACCTGCTGCCGTACCCGGGGGCCACGCTGCAGCGCAGCTTCGGGGTGCGGCAGCACATCGAGGCGGCCGAGATCGGCGAAGGCGTGCGGCTGCCGACCCTGCTGACGACCACTTCGTTCAGCGCGCTGGGCTACTTCGTCGTCGCCGGCCTGGGCTATGCGCTGAGCACCCGCATGTCGCTGCCGCCGCACCTCGACACGGCCGCGGTGGTCGAACTGCCGATGCGCAATCCGCTGCTGCACCAGGGCCGCTCGCACGTGATCTCGCGCCACGGCCGGATGCTGGCGCCGGCCGCGACCGAACTGCTGCGGCTCATCGTGGACGACATGGTCCGCACGATGGGCGCGGCCACCCGCGAAGCGCAGCCCGGTCAGGGCTGAGGCACGTACTTGTTGCCGGCCGCCTTGTAGCGGGCGATCGCCGCCTGCAGGTCTTCGAGTTCCTCGCAGGGCACGGTGCAGATCTTGGTCAGTCTGGCCTGCCGCTCCTCGGCCCGCGGCAGGTCGCCCAGGATCAGGAACAGCTCACCCGAGTATTCGAGCGCGCCCCGGTGCATCGGGTCGATCCGCAGAGCGGCGTCGTAATAGCGTCCGGCGGCCGCATAGTCGGGGTTGGGGCCCTTGCGCACGCTGTAGCCCATCAGGTTGTTCCAGTCGGCACTGCGGGTGTCCTTGACGCGCTCGAGTTCGGCGATCGCCGCCGGCCAGTTCTTGGCGGCGATCTGCGAGCGGGCGCCGGCCAGCTGCAAGGTCGGTGGCGCCGAGAAAGTGTCGGCCGCCTGCGCAGCCTGCATGGCCATCGCGGCCAGCACCGCTCCGCATGCGGAAGCAAGGGGCTTGTTCATGGTGCGCTCACTCCTTCGACTTGTGCTTTTTCGGCTTGTCCGGCGCCGGCTCGTCGACGCCGTCGAGCACCAGCTTGCTCGGATCCAGCTGGCGCTTCTGCAGGTCGTGCAGCAGGCCCGCATCGCTGAGGTCGATCTTGTGCGAGGCGGTCCAGTCGCGCTGGGCGGTCTCCGCCAGCCGCTGCACCGTGCCTTCGTGCTCGGTCTCGATCGCCAGTTCGCGCCGGCCGTCGAAGCTGCCCGGCGCCAGGTTGATCGAGCCCACGATGGCGCGCTTGCCGTCGGCCAGCATCATCTTGGCGTGCAGCTTGAGGTGCTTCATGGTGTGCACCTTGGCACCCACGTCCTGCAGGATGCGCAGGCCGCCGACGCCCTCGATCAGCTTCTCGGCCTTGAGGGAATGCGGGGGCTTGGTCAGGATGTGGACCTTCACGCCCCGGGTCGCCGCCCGCACCAGCCGCTCGATGATGACCATGTCTTGATAGCGCTCGTTCTGCACCCAGAGCGAGTCCTGGGCGCCGTCGATGAACGCGGCGACGCGCTGGCGGCCGTTGTCGGGGCACCAGATCAGGCGCGACTCGGGATGCGGCGTGAAGTCCTCGTGCGCCCAGTCGGCGTCGAAGCAGTCGACCATCTGGCGGGTCTCGAGGTCGTGGGTCGTGACGACCGCGTAGTCGCGGGTCTCGGTCAGGTCCTTGGGCTCCCAGTTGAGCGATTCGACGAAGCCCACCTGGTCGTCCACCACCATCGACTTCTGGTGCGTGAGGTCGAACTTCGGATTGCTGTCGCGGACCTCGATGCCCGCGTCCACGAGCGCCTGGCGCGCGGCTTCGTTCTCGGTCTCGCCGGTTCGCCGTGCCGGGTTCAGCATCACGCGCACCTTGACGCCGCGCTGCTTGGCGGCGATCACCGCGCCGATCAGCGTATCGTCGGTGAACAGGAACATCCGGATGTTCAACGCCGACTTGGCCGCGTTGATCGCGTCCAGGATCGGCTTGGCGGTGTCGTCGGGCAGAACGATCAGTCGGTGGGACATGGCGGCCTCATGAGGTGGCGGCCGCGTGGGCCGCCGGGTCTTCGTACTGGATGCGATGCAGCTCGGCATAGACGCCGCCGAGGGCCACCAGCTCGTCGTTGGTGCCTTCCTCGACCACCACGCCGTCCTTCAGCACGATGATCTTGTCGGCGTTGCGCAGGGTGCTCAGGCGGTGGGCGATCATGATCACGGTGCGGCCTTCCATCAGCCGCTCCAGGCCCTCGATCACCAGGCGCTCGGACTCGGTGTCGAGGGCGGCGGTGGGTTCGTCCAGGATCATGATCGGGCTGTTGCGGATCACGGCGCGCGCGATGCCGATGCGCTGGCGCTGGCCGCCCGACAGCGTGTCGCCGCGCTCGCCGACCAGCGAGTCGTAGCCGTGCGGCATGCGGGCGATGAACTCGTCGGCGTTGGCGAGCTTCGCGGCGGCGACGATCTCCTCGCGGGTCGCGCCCGGCTTGCCGTAGGCGATGTTCTCGCCGATGGTGCCGCGGAACAGCACCGTCTCCTGCAGCACGAAGCCGATCTGCGCGCGCAGCGCCGCGAGCTTGTGGGTCGAGATGTCGACGCCGTCGATCAGCACGCGGCCGCTGCTCGGCTCGTAGAAGCGCGGCATCAGGCTCACGACCGTCGACTTGCCGCTGCCCGTGGGCCCGACGATGCCGACCACCTGGCCCGGCTTGATGTTGAACGAGACATCGCGCAGCACCGGCGGCTCGCTGCCGTAGCCGAAGGCCACGTGCTCGAAACTGATCTCGCCCCGCGTGCGGCCGGGATCGGTGGCGCCGGGATGCTCGCGGATGATGTCGTCGGCGCCGAGGATCTTCTGGATCCGCTCCAGTGCCACCGTGGTCTGCGCGATGGTGCTGGCCATCCCGGCCAGGTCCTTCACGGGCTTGAAGAACTTGCTCAGGTAGGCGAGGTAGACGGTCAGCGCGCCGGCCGTCATGGTGCCGGCGATGATCAGCGAGGTGCCCTTCCAGAGCACGATGCCGGTGCACAGCGCCACCACCACCGCCACCACCGGCGACAGCAGCGACTTGATGCGCCGGGCCTTCAGTGCGGCCTCGGTGCTGGCGTGGCTGGCCGCCGTCATGTGCGTCAGCTCGAGATCCTGGCGGCCGAAGGCCTTGATCGCGCGCACCGAGCCCAGGCCCTCCTGCACCACGGCGACGATCTCGCTCTGCTTGACGCGCACCTCGCGCGTCACGTCCTTCACGGCCTTCTTGAAGCGGAACACGAACAGCAGCAGGAAGGGCATCACCGCGATCGCGATCAGCGTGAAGTCCCAGTCGAGCCAGATCATCAGCCCCAGCATGAAGACGATCGTGACGATGTCGACGACGATCGACAGCGTCGAGGACGAGGCGAAGCTTTGTACCGTCGCCACGTCGCTGGTGATGGTCGACATCAGGGTGCCGGTCTTGGCGGTGTCGTAGAAAGCCAGCGAAAGCCGGTGCAGGTGCTCGTAGATGCGCAGCCGGAGGTCGTTGGCGACCCACTGCCCGATGCTGGTCGTGAAGTAGTTGTCGATGTAGGTCGCGATGCCGCCGATGACCGCGATCGCCAGTGTCGCGATGCCGGCGAACAGCGCGACACCGAGCGTGTGGCGGCCGATGCCCAGGTCGTGCGCCCATTCGAGCCAGCTCGGCAAGTGGTGCGTGCCGAGCGCGTCGTCGAGCACCAGCTTCAGCGGCCAGGGTGCGGCCAGGCTCATCGCGATTTCGACCAGCATCGCCACCAGCACGATCGCCAGCCAGCCGCGGTAGGGCTTGAGCAGCCCCAGCACCAGGCGCGTGGTGTCCTGGCCCTGCGACAGGGCGGCATGCCGGGCCACCCGGGTGGCCGAATGCTGCGGCGTCTCCGGGGCCGCCGGCAGTTCTGCGGGTAGAGGAGGTGTTGACATGCGGAGCCTGGAGGGTGGACGGCGCCTGGGATTGTGGACTCAGGTCCGCAGCCGACGCAAGCACCGGACCCGGCCCCGCGGGCCCGGGCACAATCCCCCGCCATGAGGCAATGGTTGCGTACGCAAGGGGGCTGGTGGCTCGCATGGCTGCTGGTCTCCGGCGCCGGCGCGGTCTGGCTCGCGCGCGGCGAGCTCCGGCAGCTGCGCGAGGATTTCGAGGTCAATGGCCGCATCGCCCACCGGCTCATGAGCCAGCAGGTGGTGCAGTACGACGCCGTGCTGGCCACGCTGGCGCTGCTGGAGCCGGCGCCGGGCGCGGCCCGCTCCGAGCGTCGCCTGCCGTCGGTCTACCCGTCGATCCTCGATGTCGAGCGGCGCGAGGCCGGCGGGTCGTGGCCGGACCCGTCGCTGGCCCCCGCCGAGGCCCGCTCGCGCCAGTTGCAGCGTCCCGAATTCGTCGCCGACGACTTCGCGAGCGGGCGCTACCGGCTCGTGATCGGCGCCTTGCCGATCAGCTATGCGCTGGCCATCGACCTCGCCACGGCCGTGCCCTGGCGCGACTGGCCGATGGACCCGAAGACCAGCCCGGTGCGGGTGACGCTCGAGTACGCGGGGCAGCGCTTCGTGGTCCAGCCGGGCGCCGCGGCCGCCGAGGGCGGTTGGCATTTCGACTTCCGCAAGGTGCTCGCCTCGGACAGCCAGGCCTTCGAGCTGGTGGCCGAACAGCGGGTCCCCTGGACCGGACTGCCCTGGACCGCAATGGCCGCATGGTCGCTCGCCATGGCCGCTGCGCTGGGCGGCGCCTACGCGCTGCGGCGCCAGCGCATCGCGCGGCGCCGCGCCGAGGAACTGCTGCGGCTCGGGCAGGTCGCGCGGCTCAACGCGCTCGGCGAGCTGGCGGCCGGGATGGCCCACGAGCTGAACCAGCCGCTGACCGCGGTGCTGGCCAACACCCAGGCCGCCCAGCGGCTGCTGGCCGAGGAGCCGCCCGAACTGGCGACCGCGCGCTCGGCGATGAAGCAGGCGGCCGAACAGGCGCGCCGGGCCGCCGACGTGGTGGGCCGGCTGCGGCGGGTGATCGAGCGCCCCGACCGGCAGGCCGAGCTGCGGCCCGTGGCGCTGCAGGAGGTGCTGCGCAGCGCGCTGCACCTGCTGGCGCCCGAGATGGCCAGGCGTACCGTGACGCCGTCCATCGACGACGCGACGGCGGCGCCGGTCTGGGTGCTGGCCGAGCCGGTCGCGCTCGAGCAGATCGTCCACAACCTGCTGATGAACGCGCTGCAGGCGCTCGAGGAGGTGCCCGCCGGCGAGCGCCGCCTGCAGCTGTCCATCGGCATCCAGGCCGGCCGCGGCCTGCTCGCCGTCAGCGACAACGGCGCCGGGTTGTCGCCGGAGGCCCTGCCGCGCGTCTTCGAGCCTTTCTTCAGCACGCGCGAGGGCGGGCTCGGGCTCGGCCTGAGCCTGTCCGAGACACTGGCGAGCGGGATGGGCGGCGCGCTCGAAGCGGCACATGCCGAGCCGCGCGGCGCCCGTTTCACGCTGCGGCTGCCGCTCGCCGGCGCCAGTGCCCAGGAGATGCATCGATGAGCGGACCCTTGTCCCCGCTGATCCACCTGATCGACGACGACCTCGCCGTGCGCGAGAGCCTGGCGCTGCTGATCGGCACGGTCGGCTTGCGCACCCAGACCTGGGGCGATCCGCAAGCCTTCCTCGACCAGTTCGACCGGGCGAGCATCGGCGCCATCGTGCTCGACGTCCGCATGCCCGGCATCGGCGGGCTCGCCCTGCTCGATGCGCTGGTGGGGCAGGGCGTCGACCAGCCGGTGATCATGCTCACCGGCCATGGCACTGTGGAGATGTGCCGCCGCGCCTTCAAGGCCGGGGCGGCGGAGTTCCTCGAAAAGCCAGTCGACGACGAACAACTGCTCGAGGCGCTGCAGCAGGCGGTGCGCCGGCACGTCGATTCGCGCGAACGCACGCAAGCCGACCAGGCCGCCCGCGAGCGCTACCAGCAGCTGTCCGAGCGCGAGCGCGAGGTGCTGGGTTTCATCGTCGCCGGACTCACCAACAAGGAGATCGCGCGCGCGCTGGCGCTTTCGCCGCGCACCGTCGAGACCCACCGGGCCAATCTCTTCGCCAAGCTCGAATGCGATTCGCTGGCGCAGCTGATCCGGCGCTACGCGGGGTTGGTCGAAGCCACTGGCTGAACGGTCATCGTTCCGCTCCGTATTTCTACGGAGCGGCGAGGGTAGCCGTACGAATGGGCGGCGGGGGCTGCAGTTCCTAAAGTTGCGCCACCGTCGGCGATGTGCCGGCGCGATTCGATCCCAACCTTCCGGAGAACCCCATGAACCCGTCCCTTCGCCTCGGCAGCCTCGCCGTCCTGCTCGCCGCTTCCGCCCTGGGCGTCCAGGCCCAGACCGCGACGCCGGCACCGGCGCCGAGCCCGGCCGTGCGCGCCGAGAAGAACATGTCGCTCGAACTGGCGAACGAGATCGCCGGTGCGGCGGTGGCCGCCTGCGCGGCCAACGGCTACGCGGTCGCGGCCACCGTGGTCGATCGCGCCGGCACCGTGCGTGCCGTCCAGCGCGCCAACAACGCCGGCTCGCACACGCTCGGCGCCAGCGAGCGCAAGGCCTGGACCTCGGCCTCGGCCAAGACGCCGACCCTGGCGATGATGGAAAACGCCCAGAAGAACCCCGCCGCCGCCAACCTCGTGAACATCCCGGGCTTCCTGTTGCTGGGCGGCGGCGTGCCGGTCAAGTCGGGCAACGAGGTCATCGGCGCCGTCGGCGTCGGCGGCGCGCCGGGTGGCCACCTCGACGAGCAATGCGCCAACGCGGCGCTCGACAAGGTCAAGGGCCAGCTGGGTTGATTCCGATGAAGGCCGTGGCTGTCGCTCTGGCACTGCTGGCCGCTGGGCTGGCCGCTCCGGCGGCGGCCCAGGTGGCGCCGGCCGCCGTCGAGGCGCAGGCCTACCAGGGCCTGCACCGCGCCGCCTGGCGTGGCGACCTGCCGCAGCTGAAGGCGCTGATCGCCGGCGGCGCCGACCTCGAGGCGCGCGACGCCATGGGCCGCACGCCGCTCCACGTGACCACCTACGCGCGTCAACGCGAGGCCATCGGCGTGCTGGCCCGGGCCGGCGCCAGGCTCGACGCGTTCGAGAACGACCGCTACGACGCCGTCACCATCGCCGCGGTCGCCGACGACGTGCCCACGTTGGCGCTGCTGCTGTCGCTCGGCGCCAACCCCGGCCAGACCACCAGCCGCTACGACGGCACGGCGCTGATCGCCGCGGCCCATGTCGGGCACGACGAGGTGGTGCGCCGGCTGATCGCGGCCGGCGCACCGCTCGACCATGTCAACAACCTGCACTGGACCGCGCTGATCGAAGCCATCGTGCTCGGCGACGGCGGACCGCGCCACCAGCGCACCCTCATTGCGCTGGTCGACGCCGGCGCCAACCTGCAGCTGGCCGATCGCCAGGGCCATACGCCGCTGCAGCTCGCGACCGCGCGCGGCTACACCGCGATGGTCGAAAAGCTGCGGGCCGCAGGCGCGAGATAGGGGCGGCTCGGGGACAATCGGGCGGTCCTTATGACGGATCGCAGGATCAAGCCCCATGTACATGCCTCCGCAGTTCAACGTCACCGACCGCGCCATCGCCGCGCGGCTCATGCGCGACCATCCGTTCGCCAGCCTGATCTCGAACGACGACCAGGGCCTTCCCTACGTCACGCACCTGCCGCTGGTGCTGGAGGAACGGGGCACGGATGACTTCGTGCTCTGGGGCCACTGCGCCAAGCCCAATGCGCAGTGGCGCTACCTGCAGGCGCGGCCACGGGCGCTGGTGAGCTTTCTCGGCCCGCATGCCTACCTGTCGCCTTCGGTCTACCCCGACCTGGCGCGGGTGCCGACCTGGAACTACCTGGCCGTGCACTGCACGGTCGAGGCGCGCCTGGTCGAGGGCGCCGACGAGAAGGACGCGCTGCTCAAGCGCCTGATCGGCCAGCACGAGCCCGCGTACGCGCAGCAATGGCGCGACCTTGGCCAAGACTTCCAGCACAAGATGCTCAACGGCATCGTCGGTTTCGAGCTGACCGTGACCGCGCTGCAATGCAAGGTCAAGCTCAACCAGCATCGCAAGGAATCGCATGCCGCGACCTACGAGGTCTACCGCAACGGCACGCCCGACGAGCGCGCGCTGGCGGACTGGATGAAGACGCTCGGCATCACCGGGGAGGCCTGAGATGCGCATGTTGGGGTTGGCAGGATTGCTGGTCGCGCTGGTCGTCGTCGGGCTGCTGGCCAGGAAGCAACTGGGCGGCGTCGCCGCGCCGGTGCTGCCGGCCGCCAGCGCTGGGGCGGGTGAGGCACGGGCGCCGAACCCGCAGCAGATCCAGCAGCAGTTCAAGCAGTCGCTCGATGCCGCGATGCAGGCGCGGCCGGTCCCCGATGACAACTGACGCCGACTGGATGGCGCTCGCGCTGGCCGAGGCGCGCCAGGCGGCGGAGGCCGGCGAAGTGCCGATCGGCGCCGTGCTGGTCAAGGACGGCCGGCTCGTCGCCAGCGGACGCAATGCGCCGATCGCGCTGCACGACCCGAGCGCGCATGCCGAGGTCAATGCGCTGCGCGCCGGCGGGGCCGCGCTCGGCAACTACCGGCTCGACGGCTGCGAGCTGTTCGTGACCCTGGAGCCCTGCGCGATGTGCGCCGGCGCCATGCTGCATGCACGGCTGGCGCGGGTCGTGTTCGGCGCCGCCGACCCCAAGACCGGCGCCGCCGGCTCGGTGATCGACCTGTTCCGCGAGAGCCGGCTCAACCACCGCACGGCCGTGCAGGGCGGATTGCTCGCCGCCGAATCGCAGGCGCTGCTCCAGGACTTCTTCCAGGCCCGTCGCTGCGCCGCGCGCGAGGCGGCCGAGCCCTTGCGCGACGACGCCTTGCGCACGCCCGACGAGCGCTTCGCCGGACTGGCCGATCTGGGCCCCGCGCCGCGCCAGGTGAGCGAGCTGCCGAGCCAGCGCGGCTGGCGGATGCGCTATCTCGACGAGGGCCCACGGGATGCGCCCTGCACCTGTCTCTGTCTGCACGGGCCGGGCGAGTGGCGCTACTTCTTCCGCCACCTGGCAGGCGCCGCGGGCTTGCGGCTGCTGGTGCCCGACCTGATCGGCTTCGGGCAGAGCGACAAGCCCAAGCGCGAAGCGGTGCACCGACTCGAATGGCACTGGCGCCTGCTGGCCGAATGGCTGGCGTGGCTCGAACGAACGCAACAGCTCGCGCCCGGTCCGCTGGCGCTGCTGCACAGCCCCGGCGCCGCCGCCTGGGCCGCATCGCTGGCCGAAACCCTGCCAACCCGCTTTGCGCCCGTGATGGCCGTGCCGGACGGCGCCGCCCCGGTGCCGGACGCCTGGCACGCTCCATTCCCCGACCGCGGCTACGAGGCCGGGCTGCGGGCCCTGGGCCCGATCCCGAAGCGCGCCTCCGGCCCGACGCCGGCGCAGGCGAGCGCCCTGGCCCAGCGGGTGCGCGAGGCAATGGGATACTTCGGCCCGTGAAAAAACACATCTACATCTATTCGCCCTCCAGCGCCGTGCGCGACAAGGCCGCCTTCAAGCGCGGCGTCAAGCGGCTCCAGGCCCTGGGCCACGAGGTCGAACTCGACGAGGCCGTTCTTGCCACCCACCAGCGCTTCGCAGGCGACGACGCCACGCGGCTGGCGGCCATTGCGCGCGCCGCGGCCAGCGGCGCCGACGTGGCGCTGATTTCGCGCGGCGGTTACGGACTCACGCGCATCCTCGACCAGATTCCCTACAAGGCGGTGGCCAAGGCGATCGATCGCGGCACCGAGTTCGTCGGGCTCAGCGACTTCACCGCCTTCCAGAGCGCGCTGCTGGCCAAGACCGGCGCCGTCACCTGGGCCGGGCCCGCGGTCGGCGAGGACTTCGGCGCCGAAGCCGGTGCCGACGACATCATGGAAGCCTGCTTCGACGACCTGCTGGGCGGGCAAGGCGAGGGCACCGGATGGCGCATGCCGGCGCGCGACAGCGCCGACCTGCCGGCCTTCCGGTCCATCCACGACGCGGTGCTGTGGGGCGGCAACCTGTGCGTGCTGACCAGCCTGCTAGGTACGCCGTGGTTTCCCGCCATCGACAAGGGCGTGCTGTTCCTGGAGGACGTCAACGAACATCCTTACCGGGTCGAGCGCATGCTCGACCAGTTGCGTCACGCGGGGGTGCTGGGGCGCCAGAAGGCGATCGTGCTGGGGCAGTTCACGGGCATCCGCAAGGTTCCGCACGATCGAGGCTTCGGCATGCAGGGGGTCGTCGCCCGTCTGCGCGGCCTGGTCAAGCCGCCGGTGCTGACCGGACTGCCGTTCGGCCATGTGCCGACCAAGGTGCTGTTGCCCGTGGGCGCGAAGGTGGAAGTGGCCGCCGACGGCCGGGACGTCTTCATGGTCTGGGGCCACCGGCACCCTCACCATCATTGAAAACAGCGCTGGCCCGCTGGCGCGGGCCGCTCAATGCCGGGTCAGCCGTGGACCCTGTGGTGGGTACGGGGCTCCATGCTGCCGGGAAGCCCGCCCTTGAACAGGCGGTTGATCTGGCGCATCTGGCGCCGGGCGGCGACTTCGCCGTCGACCGCGCTGAGGGCGGTCAGCACATCCTGGCGGAGGTACCAGAGTGCTTCGAGGTCGCCTGCGAAACGCACGCGCTGCGCCACGCGCTGCATCGTGTGGCCGCCGTGGACCTGCAGCAGTGACAGCATCGCCGTGCGGATCTGCCCCATCTGACGATCCGCGGAACGGCGAAAGCCGAAGCCGGGGAAGCTCAGAAAGCGAAGGAGACTGCTGGGTGACACCATGGACGGAAGGCGTATTGCCAAAACCTGGACAGGTGCTACGTTAAGGCTGGCCCCCGAGCCGCACAAGCATCGACACGACATTTCATGTTCAAAAACAACATACTTCACGAAACTGCTCATGAAGCGCTTGAAGAACTAATGCCTAAGTTCTACTTTTAAGGAGAAAAGTAAACGTACAGCGTGTGTCGAAATGAAAAAGCAACAGCTTGGTGCGCCAGCGGCCCGATTTGAGCTTCCGGGACCGTGTTTCGGCGCCGCTTTGCCATAATCGAACGGCGAGAGCTACCAAAAACTGCACAACATGGGCGCCAATTCCACTGTCGTATTTGCCGATCTGACGGGAAGTACCAGAGTCTTCGAGGCTATGGGGAACGCGCGCGCCACCGAGACCGTGACGCGGCTGACGCAGTGGATCGGCGGTGTCTGCGAAGCGCATGGGGGCCGTGTCGTCAAATCGCTGGGCGATGGCGTCTTTGCGATATTCGCCGAAGGCATCAGCGCCACCCGGGCCGTGCTCGAAATGCAGCGCAACCACCAGAAGCGCCTGCAAACCTGGCCCGCGCCGCTGCGCATGGAACTGCAGATCGGCGTCGCCAGCGGGGAGGTGGTGGAGGTCGATGGCGACTGCTACGGCGACGCGGTCAACCTGGCCTCGCGCCTGAGCGACCTGGCCGGGCCGGGACAGATCTGGGCGACCGAGTCGGTGATCGAGCAGTTGCATGGCGGCGAAGTCCGCCACCGCAGCCTGGGGCCGATCAACATCCGCGGCAAGAACGAGATGCCGGTGGTGCACCGGGTCGACTGGCAGGACGAGGTGTCCGAGTTCCTGACGATGCCGGCCTCGCTGGTGCATCAGCCGCGCGGACCCGATTCGTCCTTCGGACAGATCGAGCTGGCCTGGCTCGACGTCCGCTCGATGTTCCGCGCCGCCGAACTCCCGATCCACCTGGGCCGGGTCGACGAGGCGCAGTTCGTGGTCAACGACCCGCGGGTGTCGCGGCTGCATGCGCGCATCGAAGCCCGCCAGGGCAGTTGTGTGCTGGTCGACGTCAGCACCTACGGCACCTGGGTGCGCTTTCATGGCACTGCCGGCGCCAGCGGCGAGATCGCGCTGCGGCGCGACGAGTGCGTGCTGCACGGCAGCGGCGAGATCGGCCTGGGTGCGCCGCTCAGCGATTTCAGCGCGCCGACCATTTCGTTCAACACCACCGGCGGCAACGTGCTGCTGGCGCGCCGCGACCTGCGCTAGAGACGGGTCGGTTCGACCGGCCGCAGCACGCGGCCATCGCCGATGAACGACTCGCCCACCAGCATCCTGAAGCCGGCTTCGGCCTGAAACTTGGGCATCGCCAGCTGGGGCGCGAGAAACTCCACTTCGAGCGCCTGCGGGATGCCACGCCGGAACGACCGGTCCGGCGGAACCCGCCAGCGGGCCGAGAACGCCTCGTTGCCGACCACCAGCGCGCAGCGATGCTCGCCGGCAGGCACCGGGATGTCTTCGGCCGGCAGCAGCGGCGGACGCAGCGTGAGTTCGACCAGCAGCTGGGGCTCGAAGGCGGGCCGTTCGTCGAAGGGGGAGGCCGCCATCGGTGCCGGCCGGCGCAGGCGCGAGATCAGCCACGAGATCACGTTGCCGATGATCGGCACCCACAACAGCATCAGCAGGGTGCCGATGTCCCGCAGGGTCGAGCCGGGCGCGGCGAGCTGCCGCATCGCCGCGCCTCCGAGGGCGACACACAGCAGGATGATCACGATGAGCTTGCGCCGGGACTGGATGGTCGTCATGGCCCCGAGCTTAACAATCCGGCCCGGCGACGGGCGTCGCAGCGGGCTGCCTGTTTTGCAGGCAACGGGACGGGACCCCGCGTGGGGCCACGCTTCGCGCCTGGCCGTCCCGGCGCTTCACACAGTGTTATCCACAGAAAGCCGGAACAAGTCATCGAGCTGCCGCAGGTCGTCGAGGAGCAGGCGCAGCGGGGCGGCCATGCCGTCAGCGACCGAAGGGGCTTCGCGGCTCGGCGTTACGACGCTGCCGTCGACCGGCTGCCCACGGCGCTCCACCCGCGCGGCGATGGCCGCCAGCGCGGCACCCGCGATGCGGGCCACTTCGCGGTTGTCGGCGTCGCGCGATGCACCGGCCTCGGCGCGGAGCAGGCGCTTCAGCAGCAGCGCGTCCTGCACGATGCGGGCTGTCAGCGCGGCCGTCCGGCGGTGGCGATCGGCGCCAGGGGCATTGCGCACGCGGCCGAACGGGCGTCCTTCATGGTCGGCGCCGCGGGCCAGCACGCTCAGCCGGGCGAGCGCATGGCGCACGGCAGCGGCCGATTGCTCGGCCTGCGCCTCGGTCCGGGCGGCCGGCGGCTGCTGGAATTGCCGCCCCACCTGGCGCAGCAGCGCGGCGCAGCCGGCACAGAAGCGATCGGCGGCGCGGTAGCGCGACGAAACCAATGCGACCGCCATGGCCACCGCGACGCCGATCAGGATCTGCGCCACCCGCAGCACCGCCACCTGCAAGGCGGAATGGCCCGGGAGGTCGCCGGCGGCCAGGATGATCAAGGCGGCCACCGGCGCGCTTCGAAAGGCGGGGCTGGCGGCGCTCGCGAAGGCGAGTCCGGTCACGATGGCGAGCAAGGTGGCCTGCGGATGGCTTCCATGGTGTTGCAGGAAGACGCCGAGCAGGCCGGCCACGGCACCGATCAACGTGGCCCGCGTGCGGTCCCAACTGGCCTCCCAGGTCGCGCCGCTGCTCGGGCGCAGCACGATCAGCGCGCTCATCACGGCCCACAGGTGCTCGGGCAGGGCGAGCAGCGCCGACAGCGCGGAGGCCAGGAGCACCGCCGCGGCCAGTTGCAGCCCATGATGCCGCCGCTCGGCATCGAAGGGCAGGCGCGCGGCCAGCGCGGCGAAGCTCATTCGCGCCGTGCGGCGGCCGCCGCGGGGTCGAGGACGCCGGCGATGTCGTCGAGCAAGGCGCAGGCCTCGAGCAGCAGCGCACGCTGCTGCGGATTCAGGCGGGCCTCGATGATCTCGGCCAGGGAAGCTTCACCGGCCTGGACCGCGGTGACCAGTCGCCGGGCACCCGACGGGGTCAGGCGCAGCAGCGATCGCCGCCCGTCGGCGGCATCCGCCTTGCGGGCCAGCCAGCCATCGGCTTCGAGTTCGGCCAGCAGGCGGGTCAGCGACTGGGGCATGACGCCTTCGCGATGGGCGAGCTCGGTCGGCGTCATCGGGCCGGTACGGTAGAGACGGCCGATGACGCTCAGTTTGGCCACGCTCAGGCCGGCATCCTGCAGGGCCGGCCGCAGGCGCCGGGACAGCAGAGTGACGGCGCCGCGCAGGCGGTTCGCGCATTGCGCCGCGTCGGAAGAGGAAGGCTGCATCGCGAAAATGAAAAGACTTGTCTTGGTACCCAGATACTAAGACAAGTCTTGCTTGATCGCCAGGCAGCCGGCGGCCGCCGATGCCTCAACTGATCAGCTGGTTCTTGAGCGCGTAGTAGGTGAGGTCGCTGTTGGAGGCCAGGTTCATCTTCTCCATCAGCCGGCTGCGGTAGGTGCTCACGGTCTTGACCGACAGCGACAGGTGCTCGGCGATGCTGCCCGCGGTCTCGCCGGTGGCGAGCTTCAGGAAGACCTGGAACTCGCGCTCGGAGAGCTGCTCGTGCGGCGCGGTGTCGGTGTTGCGGTCGAGCTGGCGGGCCAGCAATTCGGCCACGCCCGGCGTGATGTAGCGGCGACCGAGCGAAATCGTGCGGATCGCTTCGACGATTTCCTTCGGGTCGCATTCCTTGTTGAGGTAGCCGCTCGCGCCCTGGCGGATCAGGCTCATGGCGTAGTGTTCTTCCGGATAGCCGCTCAGGATCAGGATGCCGGTGTCGGGCGCCTTCGCCCTCACCATCGCGATGGCGTCGATGCCGCTCTGGCCCGGCATCGAGAGGTCCATCACCAGGACATCGATCTCGTGGTTGCGCACCAGGTCGATGGCTTCGCGCCCGCTGGCGGCTTCGCCGACCACGCGCAGGTCGACGTGCTGCGAAAAGAAGTCGCGCAGGCCCGAACGAACGATGGCATGGTCGTCCACGATTCCGATCTTGATCATTTATTGCTCCTCGAATGATGGTGTGGCGGGAGCATGCGGGCGGATGCGGCCGGCTCGCGTCTGCTGACAGGCCGACTCCGCGTAGGAAAGACGCGAATGCAACTCGGGCAATTGGATGACAGGCGGCGGGGACAAGGCCCCGGTGCAACAGCCAGGCGTCAGCGCAGCAGCCTGAAGGCAGCCACCGCGGCCGCCACGCCACCGAGCACCAGCAGGCCCTTGGCCTTGGAAAAGCGAGACGCACGTTCGGAGCGATAGCCTTCGAGCCGCGCGGGGAGGGTGCGCAGGTCTTCGATCGGGCCCTGGGGGCCCAGGCGGTCCTCGGCATTGATCGCTTGCAGGGTCGCCGCCAGCAAGGCAGGGCTCTTGTCGTCGTGCTCGTGGGCGGTCGGGGTCTCGCCGCGCGCCCGCTGCACATGGGCCAGGAAGAGCTTGCCCTTGGCGGTCACGCCGATATCTTCGCCGCTCATCGCGAGCAGTCCGTGCTCGATCAGGGCGTCGAGTCCGCGTCGCACGCCGGGCCGCTCGTTGACAGGCACGCTGGCCTGCAGGCCGGTGCGCGAGGTCTTGCCACCCCCCGACGCGGCCGCCCGTTGGCGAACCAGCATCATCAACACGCCGGCAACGGTCTCGTGGTCTGAAAGCGCTTGTCCCATGGCGATCAAATTATTCCCGCGAACAGGCGCCAGCGCGAGAGGAACAAGCCCTCATCTGCGGCGGATTTGTCGTGTGGTGGCGATTTGACGGCGCAGGCGGCCATCGAATGGCCTTCGCTCCGCCGGCGATTGCGGTAATAACGCACACAACCCGGGGTGATCCCGAGTTGCGATCTCGTTGACAAACAGGGAGTCTTCAAGACTCTGAAACTCTGGACTCCGGGATGGCCTCCGAGGCGTCGCTCCACCCAAGCCCGGCATTCGCACGCGCCCAGGTCTCCGCGCACGCCCGATCCGCTCACGACCCGGCCCCCGGTGACATCGAGGACGATGCGCCCGGCCTGCGCGCCCGCTGGATCCAGGGCCAGCTGACGCGCAGCTTCATGCGCCAATCGCGCGCGCGCCAGCCGCTGGGGCTGCTGCTGATCCTGACCATGGCCGCACTGTGCTGGGGCAGCGGCAGCCATCTGGCCGTGTCGGCCTGGCTGGCGGTCGGCTTGCTGATCGCCGCGATGCGCCGTCGCGTGGTGAACCTCCATGCCCGCGACCACCAGGGCGCCAGTTCCGAATCGCTCAATCTCTTTCTCGCCCGGGCGGCGCCGGTCTTCATCCTCGAGGCCCCGTTCTGGGGCGTCTCGGTGCTGCTGTTCTTCGCTCGCATTCCGGAGGCGAACCAGCTCGGCTGCTGGCTGGTCCTGACGCTGGTGGTCTACGGACCGATCACCCGCCTGGCGCTGGTGCCCTTCCTGCTCTACTGGTCGATGAACGGATTCTTCGTCGTGATGCTGGTCTGCGTGCTGTATGGCGTGTTCCTCGGGCCGATGCAGGGATCGCTCAACTACTGGTTCGTGGGGCTCACCTTGCTGCACTGGGTCGTGATCCTCGGCCTCGGCAGGGCGATCCACGCCAACCAGGAAGAGCACTTCGGTCTTCAATACGACCTCGCCCTCAGGGAACGCCAAGCGACCGAGGCGGTCAGCACCAAGAACCGTTTTCTTGCCGCCGCGACCCACGACCTGCGCCAGCCGGTGTCGGCGCTGGCGCTCTATGCCGACTTCCTGAAGGAGAACCCGGAGACGCATGCCGAACTGGCGCCCAAGATCGCCAAGGCCACGGCCGCTGTGAGCCATCTGTTCGATTCGCTGTTCGACCTGTCGGTGCTCGACAGCGGCCAGGTCCAGCTGTCGGTCGAGCCGGTGCAGATCGCCGATGTGGTGCGCGACCTGCAGCTGCAGTACGAGCCGCTGGCGGAGGCGAAGAACATCCGGCTGCGCGTGCGCACCGGGCAGGCGACGATCCAGTCGGACCCGGTGCGGCTGCGGCGCATGGTCGGCAACGTGCTGTCGAACGCGATCAAGTACAGCCCGCCCGGCAAGAAGATCCTGCTGGCCGCGCGGCTGCAGCGGGGCGATGTCGTGGTCGAGGTCTTCGACCAGGGCATCGGCATCCCGGCCGACCAGATCGAGAAGGTGTTCGAGGAGTTCTATCGCGTCAATGACGCGGCCACGCCGGCAGCCGACGGTGTCGGGCTCGGCTTGTCGCTGGTCGCGCGGCTGGCGAAGGCGCTCAAGTCGGAGGTCCGGCTCGACTCGGTGGCGGGGCGCGGCACCCGCTGCTCGATCCGCCTGGGCGACCTGCGCGGCGGCGGCACTGCGAACCCGCCGGGTGGGTGACGACCTACGCCGCCTGGACAACGGTGCCGACACGCCTGGGCCGAGCAGGAACCTTCAATGAATGCAGTGCGACGTGGTCGCGTTGCACTTCTTGAAAGGACTTCCATGCAGAGCACGAATTTCACCGACTACAAGAGCCCCGAACAGATCGCCGAGGCGACGCGCCAGGCCGTGCGCGAGACCGCCGACGGGGCAGACGCCTATACCGCGGGCGTCGCGCATGCGGCCGGGCCTTCAAGACGCGGGGCCCGGCAGGTGATGGACGATCTCAGGGCCCGGGGCCGTGAGTGGCGGGAGCAGGGCGGCCACTATGTCTCGGATCGGCCGGTCCGCTCGATGGTGATGGCAGCCGCGGGCGGTGCCGCGGTGACCACCTTGATGCTCGCCGCGCTGCGGGGCAGCCGGCGCTGAAAGCTCCGCCGCGCGCGGCCTATGGACTGGCCGCCGCGCGCACCGACAAGGCCACGGCCACAACGTTGTCGACCGTGAAGCCGAACTCCCGCTGCAACGCCGCCAGCGGTGCCGAGGCGCCGAAGGTCTGCATGCCCACAACCCTGCCGATCGCGCCGACGTAGCGCTCCCAGCCGAAGGCCGACGCCTGTTCGACGGCCACCCGCGCCTTCGCGCCCGGCGGCAGAACGCTGTTCCGATAGTCGGGCGTCTGCTGCTCGAACAGGTCCCACGAAGGCATCGACACCAGTCGCGCACGCACGCCCTGGGCCACGAGCTGATCGTGCGCCTCCAGCGCCAGCGAGACTTCGCTGCCGCTCGCGATGAGGATCAGCTCGGGCTCGGCGTCGTCCGCGGCGTCGGCCAGCACATAGGCGCCTCTGGAGACGCCGGCGGCGGGCGCGAGCCGGCTGCGGTCGAGGGTCGGCAGGGCCTGGCGCGACAGCACAAGCGCGGTCGGGCGGTGCGGCGACTGAAGCGCCACGCGCCAGGCTTCCACCACCTCGTTGGCATCGCCCGGGCGCAGCACCGTGAGGCCGGGCATCGCGCGCAGCGAGGCCAGCTGCTCGATCGGCTGGTGGGTCGGCCCATCCTCGCCGTCGCCCATCGCATCGTGGGTGAAGACGAACAGCGATGGCAGCTCCATCAGCGCCGCCAGCCGGATCGCCGGCCGCGCGTAGTCGCTGAAGATGAAGAAGGTGGCGCCGAAAGGACGCAGCTTGGACAGCGCCATGCCGTTGACGGCCGCCGCCATCGCATGCTCGCGAATGCCGAAGTGGAGGTTCTTGCCGCCCGGGTTGCCGGGCTGGAAATCGCCGGCGCCCGGGTACTTGAGCGTGGTCTTGTTCGACGAGCCGAGGTCGGCCGAGCCACCGATCAGCCAGGGCACGCTCTGTGCAAGAAGGTTGAGCACCTGGCCCGAGGCGTCGCGCCCTGCCAGGCCCTTCGGGTCGGCCGCAAAGACCGGCAGCTGGCTGTCCCAGCCGGCTGGCAGCTCGCGGCGCTGCATCTGGTCGATCTCGAGCGCCAGGGCAGGGGAGCGCGCGCGCAAGGCGGCGGCGGCCTCGTTCCAGGCCGCGCGCGCTGCGGCGCCCCGGGCGCCGATGCCGGCATCGAAATGCGCACGCACGCCGTCGGGCACCAGGAACTTCGCGTCCTCCGGCCAACCGTAGGCGCGCTTGACCAGCCGGACCTCGTCGTCGCCGAGCGGCTCGCCGTGCGCGGCGGCCGTGTCCTGGCGGTGCGGAGAGCCCCAGCCGATATGGCTGTCGAGGATGATCAGCGTCGGCTGGCCGCGCGTTTGCCTGAAGGTGGCCAGCGCCGCCTCGATCAGCGCGATGTCGTTGGCGTCGCCGACCCGCAGCACTTTCCAGCCGTAGGCGGCGAATCGCATCGCCACGTCCTCGGTGAAGGTGATCTCGGTGCGCCCTTCGATCGTGATGTGGTTGTTGTCGTAAATCCAGCACAGCCGGTCGAGCCCGAGGTGACCGGCCAGCGACGCGGCTTCGGAGCCGACACCTTCCATCAGACAACCGTCGCCGCAGACCGCATAGACGTTGTAGTCGAACAGGGCAGGGCCGTCCTGGTCGTAGCGGTTGGCCAGCCAGCGCTGCGCCATCGCCATGCCGACACTGGTGGCGATCCCCTGGCCGAGCGGGCCGGTGGTGGTCTCGACGCCCGACACCCAGTGGTATTCAGGGTGGCCGGGCGCCTTGCTGCCGAACTGGCGAAAACGCCGGATGTCGTCCAGCGTCACGGCGGGCGCGCCGAGCAGTTCGTACTCGGCGTTGACGGCCACCGTGCCGCTGAGGTGCAGCGCCGACCAGAGCAGCATCGAGGCATGGCCGTTCGACAGCACGAAGCGGTCGCGACCGGGCCAGATCGGGTCCTTCGGGTCGAAGCGCATCACCCGGTTCCACAGGGTGTAGACCAGCGGCGCAAGGGCCATCGGTGTGCCCGGATGGCCGGAGTTGGCGGCCTGCACGGCGTCGATCGACAGCGTGCGGATGGTGTTGATGCACAGGGTGTCGAGCTCGGCGTCGGTCATCGGGGGCTCCGTGGGGTGTGCCTTTCGCGGGCGCGGACGAACGAGAAGCAAGGCATGGGACGAGGGGAGTCATCATGCACCGAACCGGGATGGCCTGCTGCCGCCGGTCATCCCATAATCGTCCGGTCCTCGGCCCTCACTCACTTTTCGGGATCCACGCGAATGTCCACTCCCATCCCTGCCACCCTGATCCCCGGCGACGGCATCGGCCCCGAGATCGTGGATGCCACGCTCGCCGTCCTCGACGCCCTGGGCGCGCCTTTCGAATGGGATCGCCAGCTCGGCGGCCTGGCCGGCGTGCAAGCCGCCGGCGACCCATTGCCCGCCGCCACGCTGGCCAGCATCCGTCGCACGCGCCTGGCGCTCAAGGGGCCGCTGGAGACGCCATCCGGCGGCGGCTATCGATCCTCGAACGTGCGCCTGCGCGAAGAGTTCGGGCTCTATGCCAACCTGCGGCCGGCGCGCACCCTGATTCCTGGCGGCCGCTTCGACGACATCGACCTCGTGGTGGTGCGCGAGAACCTGGAGGGCCTCTACATCGGGCACGAGCACTACGTGCCGATCGACGGCGACCCGCATGCGGTCGCCATGGCCACCGGCATCAACACGCGCCAGGGCAGCCGGCGGCTGCTCGAGTTCGCCTTCGAGACCGCGATCGCGACCGGCCGCAAGAAGGTCACGATCGTCCACAAGGCCAACATCATGAAGGCCCTGACCGGCATCTTCCTGGAGACCGGGCTCGAGCTCTACGAACGCAAGTACAAGGGCAAGTTCGAACTCGACACGGTCATCATCGACGCCTGTGCCATGAAGCTGGTGCTGAACCCGTGGCAGTTCGACGTGCTGGTGACGACCAATCTGTTCGGCGACATCCTGTCGGACCTGGTGGCCGGGCTGGTCGGCGGGCTGGGGATGGCGCCGGGCGCCAACATCGGCGCCGACGCGGCGATCTTCGAGGCGGTCCATGGGTCGGCGCCCGATATCGCGGGCAAGGGCATCGCCAATCCGACCGCGCTGATGCTCGCGGCCGCACTGATGCTCGACCACTGCAAGCTGCCCGAACTCGCGGCGCGCCTGCGGCGCGCGATCGACGAGACGCTCAACATCGACAAGGTGCGCACCGGGGACCTCGGCGGCAGCGCGGGGACCGCGGCCTACGCCAAGGCGCTGGTGAGCCGGATTTCGGGCGGGTGAGCGCAAGGGGCCGCCGACAGGATTCGATCCGTGCAACGAGAGAAACTAGCCTGCCAGCAAAAAATAGAATCCGGAGAAGGCCTGTATGGTGCACTCCGGGTGTCCTGGAATCCACATGCTTCTCTCATGAACCTTCCATTCGTCCCTCAGCGTGTAGCCAAGGTCCTCGACCTCGCGGATGAAGCTAGCGCGGTTGTAGACCTGCACCGGCGAGTAGCAGCCATAGCCGATGTTCTGAGCCGTGACGAAGTCGCTTCCTTCATAAATTGGAAGTTTGTTTAGAAGGATGTGAGACGGTCGCGCTCCGGACACCCCGAGCAAGCGACTTATTCGACCTCCGTCCATGTACTGGAGGGTGCCAGACGAGAGCCAGATGCTGGCGCGCCTTCCGGCCTCCTGGACATCGCCAGTGAAACGAAGCGCGGTTTCCTTCTGAGCGGCATATTCCTTGCCGATGGCGATCATTGCCGGCAACTCGGCTACCTCCCATATCAGGTCATCCGGCATTTCGATATAGCGACGATAGGCGTAGTAGTGCACACCATAGGCGCCTCCGATGTCCAGCAACTTTCTGAAGCCATCGCCAAAAGCGTGCTGAAGCCACCACATGGCGGGATAGTCATAGGCAAACACGTGACGGACATGCTCATCGTAGCCTTGGGCCAATGCAGCATGATCGAATCCATCATTCCGGGGCAGCCAGGCACGTGCCGCGTCGAAACTCTCGAAGACGCCAAAATACTTGCAGAATCCTTCCGGAGTGAGGAACTCCCGGGCTTTCAACCGGAGGATTGCCGAGCGAAGCACCGGGGCATTCGGCAGCTGCTGCAACCGTCTCGCCCAATTGAGCATCGTCATCCTCGCCTCCTAGTTCTCAGAGCCTGTACAGCGCGCGTGATCGACACGTGTTGTGGCAGCCGCTTTGCGGTTTCTCCTCAGGGTTTCGTCGGCGCAGGGCCTGAGGCCGTCCATCACCGATCGCAAGGAAGATGGGGACGCAGCTTCGGCGGCGGGTACATGCGCGTCGACGCGTCAGCAACCGATGATCGCTGACGGTTCAGACGCGGTCAGACGCGAGGTGGTTTGTGGGGAACGCTAGGTGACACGGTCGCCAAAGCGCGCAAGGGCTCGGCGAAATCGGCCTGAGGCAGACCGCGAAGAATGGCCGTGCCGAGGGTCGGCGTCATTCCGACCGAATGACACGCGGCGCAATTGCCGCATTTGTGGGGAGGCGCGTCCGAGGAATCGTCGTGCTGCGAGCCCAGGGCATCATGGTGGCCCGAGCTGTCATCGCTGGTCACCTTTGCATGGTGATGCTCAGCGCCTTGTGCGCCTTGATCGTGCCGATTGTGGTCGTGGACGGCTCCCGAGTTCGCGTGCGCCGGCTGAGGCGCGCAAAACGTCATGGCAGCCGCCGCGTAGCCCTGAAAGGGCACTGCGAGCACCACAAACCACAGCAGAAATGCGCGGAGACTGGCCATCGAGAAAATTGTAGGAGCTTGCCTGGCCTTTGCCAACGAATTGCCTGGGACTGGCGGGAGGGGGGATGAGGTGGCGAACAGATTTCTGCAGATGCTGCTTTGCACCCGGAGTTCTTGCTGCTCGTAGATTTAACATAATTAACATTGTGTTATTTTCTGATCTGAGAGCAAGCCGCTTCGCGCACGCGTTACCGCGCGGGTCTCAGAACGTGGCGCCCCTGAGCAAGCTCGCCTTGCCGTCGAAGCTGAGTTCGCACCGATCCTCGAAATCCAGAATCCGGGTCCTCTTGCCTGCAGCCAGGTTGACCAGGTAGTTAACCGCCTCCTTGCGGGTCGGCCAGGTCGTCGCCACGAGTTTGGGTGGCGAACATTCCTCGTCGATGGCCGCGTAGCGGGCGGCCGCGTGGCGGCCGAAACCGACCGGCACCTCGATGCCCGCTTCCTCGCAATAGGCTTGAATCCTGACCTTGTACCTTTCGAACATGGCGGCTCCCCTGAAGGATCTGTCGCCTGATTTTTCTTGTACGCGACGTTACTGAACGTCAGCCAATGCGCTGTCCTGATGCCGGCCTCGCGCACGCCCGCGCAGCTCCGACTCCGGGGGGCGATACCGGGCTGTGCGGGCGGTCGCCTCTCTTGGGCACGTCGAGGTCCTTCGGATGCCAATGATCGGCCAACGCTGACAGGGGTTTCGGCTTTCTCCCTAGGCCGCACGGTCAACGTGCTCGTTCACAGGAGCATTGCCATGAATACACCCCGAAGAGACGCAAGCAACGAAGAGCCGGAGCTCGGCGCCGAAGAGTCGATTCCGCTCGACGGGGAGGACCCGGTGGGCGAGCAGATGATGAAGGAGCTGGGCCGCGATTCCGGCAAGCGCGCCGACGCGAAAGAAGAAGACGATCCGGGGCCTCTGCCCGAGCAGTTTCCGGCCAGTTGATTCGTCCGCCGATCCTCGCCGAGCCCCCGCGGAGCCCGGCCAACCCGCGGCGAAAGCCCGAGCGTCGAGCTCGCCATGAACCCATCGCGCCGCACCCTGCTGCGCCGACATCCGATCTGGATGGGGCTGGCCCTGCTGGTCGCTGCGGCCGTCGTTTTCGTCGCACTCTTCGACTGGAACTGGGTGCGGCCTTCGCTCGAGCGCTACATCTCGAACAAGACCGAGCGTGAGTTCCGGACCTCCGACTTGCATGTGAAGCTCGGCCTGACACCGACCATCCGGATGCGCGACGTCTACTTCGGCAATGCCGCCTGGGCGAAGGACGAGCCGGCCATGGCCCAGGTCGAGATGGTGGAGTTCTCGGTGTCGCTGCGCGACCTGCCCGAGAAGATCCTGGTGCCCCGGGTGGCGCTCACGCGTCCCGACCTGGTCTTCGAACGCCTGCCCGACAACCGCAAGAACTGGATCCTCTCCGATCCCGCCGACACCTCGCCGAGCAAGCTGCGCATCAGCACGCTCTCGGTGGACCACGGCCGGCTGCGCTACATCGACCACGGCGAGCCCTTCGAGCTCGAAGTCCGGGGCACGACCTTCGATCCGGCGGCCCAGGAAAAGGCCAAGGACGCAGACGCGAGGCCGGACAACAACCGCTACACCACGCAATACGACTTCAAGGGCAGCTACCACCACGCCAGCTTCTCGGGCCGTGCACTGACGGGCGACGTGCTGAGCTTCCAGGAGTCCGGTGTGCCCTTCCCGTTGCAAGGCCGGCTCGACGCCGGAACCACGCGCGCGGCGGTCGAGGGCACGATCGCCGACGCCGCAGACATCTCGGGCATCGACGTGCACCTGCGCATCAAAGGCCAGACGCTGGCCAACCTCTATCCGTTCCTGCTGCTCCCGCTGCCGGCATCGCCGCCGTACCGGCTGCAGGGCCACCTGGTGCTCAAGGGCAACCGCTACACGATGGACGACCTGGCCGGCCACATCGGCTCGAGCGACGTCAGCGGCAAGGGCGCCTACGTGGCGCGCAAGCCGCGTCCCCTGCTCACGGCCGACCTCCACAGCAAGCGGCTCAACCTGGCCGACCTGGGCCCGCTGATCGGTGTCCAGACCCAGGAGAGCGGTGGCAAGCCTGCGGTGTCGCAAGCCGAGAGCAGCAGTCGGCCGGTCGCCAAGTCCAAGGAGAAGGCGATCGACCCCGACCACCTGCTGCCGGCGGGCAGCTTCGACGGCAGCCGGTTGCAGAAGATCGACGCCGAGGTCGACCTGGTCGCCACCCAACTCGTCGTGCCCGAGGCCCTGCCGCTGCAAAGTCTCAAGGCCTCGCTGCGCCTGCAGGACGCGCGGCTGAAGATTGATCCGCTTGACTTCGCCTTTGCCGGCGGCACCCTGGCAGCCAAGGTCGCCCTCGACGCCCGCGAGCCGACGATCCGGTCCGACGTGCAGATCGACCTGCAGCGCGTGCGCATCGGCCAATTGTTCCCCGCCATGCCGGCGACCGTGGCCAAGGGTGCGGGCCGGGTCGGCGCCACGCTGCGGCTCAAGGGCACGGGCAATTCGATCGCGGACGCGGCGGCCAAGGCCGACGGGCGGATCGCCGCGACGGTGGTGAACGGCAGGATCTCGAACCTGCTGGATGCCGCGAGCGGGCTCAACGGCGGCAAGGTGCTGGCGCTTCTGCTCGGCGGCGACAAGGACATCGTGATCCGCTGCGGCGGCGTGAATTTCGACGTCGCCGGCGGACGCGGCAAGTCGACCCTCTTCGTGATCGATACCGAGCAGACGCAGGTCTTGGGCAGCGGCAGCTTCGACCTCGCGCACGAGCGCTTCGACCTCACGGTGGCGCCCAAGCCCAAGGAGGTCGGCCTGCTGTCGCTGCGCACGCCGGTGCGGCTGCACGGGTCGTTCAAGCAGCCGGAATTCGAGATCGTGAAGGGCCCGCTGGCCACCCGCCTCGGCGCCGCGCTCGGACTTGCAGCGGTCAACCCGCTGGCGGCACTCGTTCCCCTGGTCGAGACCGGTCCGGGGGAAGAGACGAACTGCGCGAGCGTCGAACGGCAGGTCGCCGGCGCGGCGAAGCAAGCGGCGGGGTCTGTGCCGAGGCGGCAGGGAGGAACGAAGCGTTGAGTCGCGTCACCACTTGCCGTCGGCCGGCCGCTTCGGCGCGGCGGCTGCGCCGAGCAGCCGGACGGCGTCCGGCCGCTTGGCGCGCTCGGCGAAGTCGGCGGCGGTCATGCCCTGTTCGTTCTTCATCGCGACATCGGCGCCTTCGTCGAGCAGCAACTGCACCGCGGCCGCCGAACCGTACATCGCGGCCATCATCAACGGCGTGGTGCCGTTCGGCGACTGGGCATTGATGAAGGCATCCTTGTCGAGCAACTGCTTCATGATCGCGACCTGGCCGCTGGTCGCCGCGTAGTGCAGCGGCGTCCAGCCCGGCTTGTTGATGTCGGCATCGCGCGCGATCAGCTTGGTCACCAGGTCCTGCTGGCCCTTGATGGCCGCCAGCATCAGCGGGCTCTCGTCCTTCGCGTTGCGGGCCTCGACGTTGGTCTTCGGGAAGGCGATCAGCACGTCGATCACCTCCGGCGAGGGCTCGCGCATCGCGATCAGCAAGGCGGTCTGGCCCTTGTCGTCGCGCGTGTTGGGGTCGAAGCCCTTGGCCAGCAGGCGCTTCATGCCGCTGGCGTTGTCGGCCCGGGCGGCCCGGAAGAAATCGTCATAGTCGCTGGCGTGCGCAGCAAAAGATGAAGCAATGACAACGAGATAAATGAATTTTTTAAAGTAATTTGTCATGTCTTGGCCCCGCTGAACAGGGTCTCGAAATTGTCGCTGGTGGCCTTTGCGATCGCCTCGATCGGCAATTGGCGCAGTTGGGCGATCTGCTGCGCGACGAAGGGCACGTAGGACGGATTGTTGGTCTTGCCGCGATAGGGCACGGGCGCCAGGTAGGGGCTGTCGGTCTCGATCAGCATCCGGTCGAGCGGCACGAAGGCCGCCACGTCGCGAAGGTCCTGCGCCTTCTTGAAGGTCAGGATGCCCGAGAACGAAATATAGAAGCCGAGGTCGAGCGCTGCTCGCGCCACCTCGGCGGTCTCGGTGAAGCAATGGAAGACGCCGCCGGCGGCCTGGCCGCCGCCGGTCTCGCCCTCCTCCTTCAGGATGGCCAGCGTGTCGGCCGAGGCTTCACGGGTATGGATGACCAGCGGCTTGCGGGTCTGCTGGGCGGCCCGGATATGGACCCGGAAGCGGTCGCGCTGCCACTCCATGTCGGCGATGCTGCGGCCGCCCTTGCGTTCTTCCATCTGGTAGTAGTCGAGCCCGGTCTCGCCGATGGCGATCACCTTGGGCAGTGCGGCACGCTGCACCAGGCCCTCGACCGTGGGCTCGAGGATGTCTTCGTTGTCGGGATGGACGCCGACGCTGGCCCAGAAATTGTCGTGCCGCTCGGCCAGCGCCTGGACCTCGGGGAACTCCTCCAGCGTGGTGCAGATGCACAGCGCCCGGTCGACCTGGGCGGCTGCCATCGCGGCGCGGATCTGCGGCATCTGGTCCGCGAACTCGGGAAAGGTCAGGTGGCAGTGGGAGTCGGTGAACATCTCGGCAAACGTCGTCGAAACGGCGCGGCCGCCGCGGCAAGCGGCTGCGCGCCCTGGGAGCGGAATTCAGATTGTTTGGGTCGGGCGGTCGGAGGCCAGAGTGGCGCCCAGTGCCTCTTCGATGCGCGCCTTGAGCTGGCGCGACTTGTCGTCGGAAGGAAAACGGATGCCGACCCCGGGCGCCCGGTTGCCGGCGGCGCGGGCCGGCGTGATCCAGGCGACCTTGCCGGCGACCGGATAGCGCTGCGGGTCGTCGGGCAGGGTCAGCAGCACGTAGACGTCGTCGCCCAGCCGGTACTCGCGCGCGGTCGGGATGAAGATCCCGCCTTCGGCGAACAGCGGGATGTACGCCGCGTAGAGCGCGCCCTTTTCCTTGATCGCCAACTGGATGACGCTGGGCCGGACGGGCGCGGAGGGGGTGGGGGCGACAGGTGTGTTCATGGGCGGCGGCGTGCCGAGTTTAGGGTGGTTCGCGCCTCGCTCACAAGCGCTTCGAGCATCAGGCCCGCATTGAACGGGTGTTCTGCGGTTTTTGCCGCACTGGCGAGCGACCGCGACCAGCGAGCCAATGCAGCCCGCGGCGGTGCCGGCGGCAGGTCGGCGGGCTCGAAGAAGCGTGGCAGCGCGCCGCAATCGACCGCCATCAGGTCGTGGCAGAGCTTCTGCAGCGCACCGATGGCCTGGGCCGGCGCATGGTCGGACAGTGCCCCGACCTCGCCGCGCGACATTGCCTTGGGCAGCAGCGACCAGGCCTTGGGCGATTGGCCCTGGCTGGCCAGCCGCAAGGCGTCGCTGGGCCGGCCGCCGGCCGCGCGCAGCAGGCCGGGCGCGTCGGCCGCGGGCACGCCCTGCCCGACCAGCCAGTCCTGCGCCTGGCCGCTGTCGGGCCAAGGCAGCGTGAAGCCCAGGCAACGGCTGCGGATGGTGGGCAGCAGCTGCCAGGCGGCTTCGCTGGCCAGCACGAAACGGACCTCGCCCACCGGCTCCTCGAGCGTCTTGAGCAGGGCGTTGGCCGTGATGTTGTTCATGCGCTCGGCCGGGTAGACCAGCACCGCCTTGCCGCGGCCGCGGGCGCTGGTGCGCTGGGCGAAGCCGATGGCGTCGCGCATCGCCTCGACCCGGATCTCGCGGCTGGGCTTGCGCTTCTTGTCGTCGATGTCGGCCTGCGATTTTTCATCCAGCGGCCAGCCCAGCGCCTGCATCGCGACCTCGGGCATCAGCACGCAGAGGTCGGCGTGGGTGCGCACCTGGATCGCGTGGCAGCTCGGGCAATGGCCGCAGGCGCCCTGCGCCTTGGCTTCCTCGGGCTGCTCGCAGAGCCAGGCGGCCGCCAGCGCCAGCCCGAGCTCGTACTGGCCCAGGCCCGAGGGGCCCTGGAGCAGCCAGGCATGGCCGCGCTGGCGCAGCAGTTCGACCAGCGGCTGGCGCAGCCAGGGCGGGAGCGAATCGGCGGTCATGCGCTGGCTCCCGAATCGGCCGGAACCAGCCCGCGCTGGGCCAGCACGGCCTCGACCTGCTGCCAGACCTGCTCGCGCGAGCGGCTGGCGTCGATGCGGGCGAAGCGCGGGGCCGCCGCGGCGCGCGCCGCGTAGCCGGCCGCCACCCGGCGAAAGAACTCGACCGGTTGCGATTCGAACTTGTCCGGCAGCCGGGCCCCGGCCAAGCGCTCGGCCGCGGTCTCGGGCGGCAGGTCGAACCACAGGGTGATGTCGGGCTGCAGCAGGGCCTGCGGTGCCGCCTGCACCCAGGCTTCGAGCGTCGACAGCACGGCCGGATCGAAACCGCGGCCGGCGCCCTGGTAGGCGAAGGTGGCGTCGGTGAAACGGTCGCAGAGCACCACGTCGCCGCGTGCCAGCGCCGGATCGATCACCCGCACCACGTGGTCGCGGCGGGCGGCGAAGACCAGCAGCGACTCGGTCAGCGGGTCCATCGGCTGTTCGAGGATCATCGTGCGCAGGCTCTCGGCCAGCGGCGTGCCGCCGGGCTCGCGGGTGCGCGTGACCGCGCGGCCCTGGGCCTTGAACAACGCCTCGAGCGCATCGATGTGGCTCGACTTGCCGGCGCCGTCGATGCCCTCGAGGGTCAGGAAAAGCCCTTTCATTGCCCGCTCCGCTGGTTGGGGTCGGTGTTGCCGCCGCGCTGGTAGCGGTTCACTGCCCGGTTGTGGTCGTCCAGCGAACTGCTGAACTGGCTGGTGCCGTCGCCTCGGGAAACGAAATAGAGCGACTTGCTTTGTGCCGGCTGCACCGCCGCCAGCAAGGCCGCCTTGCCGGGCATCGCGATCGGCGTCGGTGGCAGGCCGTTGCGGGTGTAGGTGTTCCACGGCGTGTCTGCCTGGAGATCGCGCTTGCGCAGGTTGCCGTCAAAACGCGTGCCGAGCCCGTAGATCACGGTCGGGTCGGTCTGCAAGGGCATGCCCAGGCGCAGGCGGTTGGTGAAGACGGCGGCGATCTCGGCCCGGTCCTGCGCCTTGCCTGTCTCCTTTTCGACAATGCTGGCCAGAATCAGCGCCTCATCGGGCGTTTTCAGGGGCAGGTCGGAGGCCCGGGCGGCCCAGGCGGCGTCCAGCTTCTTGTCCATGGCGCGCATCGCGCGCTGCAGCAGGGCGATATCGGTCGAGCCCTTGGAGTAGGTGTAGGTGTCGGGAAAGAAGCGCCCTTCGGGATGCACGCCAGGCCGTCCGACCAGCGCCATGATTTCCTCGTCGCTGCGCCCGGCGGTCTCGGGCTTGAGCTGCTCGGCCTTGGCCAGCGCCGCGCGCACCTGGCGGAAGTTCCAGCCTTCGACCAGCACCAGGCTGCGGGTGGCTTCCTCGCCGCGCACAAGGATGTTGAGCAGCAGGCGCGGCGTCACGCCGCGGTCGAGCTCGTAGCTGCCGGCGCGCATCTGGCGGTCCTGGCCGGAGAAGCGAAACCACAGGTAGAGCAATTGCGGCGGCACGTCGACGCCGGCATCGGCCACTGCCTGCGCGATGCCGCGCGGCGTGGTGCCGGGCTCGACGGACAGGTCGACGTTGGGGGCCGGCAGCTTGAGGGGCTGGTTGACCCACCAGAGCCCGGCTGCCCCGGCGCCGAGCACGATCAGGGCAGCCAGCAGGAAAAGTGTGAGGAAGAAGCGACGCACGGGTTCCGGGAAGGGAGGCGGACGGATGACGGTAGCAAGAACGGCTAAGCCCTGTGGGCCGAACGGAACGCAGACGCCCATGATAATTCAGCGATGACCTCTGTCGTTCCGAATGGCGTCACCGCCCTCCCCCACCTCGGCGTGATCCGTGCCGAGGGCCCCGATGCAGCGAGCTTCCTGCATGGCCAGCTGACCCAGGATTTCGTCTTGCTCGATGCCTCCGAGGCGCGGCTGGCGGCGCTTTGCACGGCCAAGGGCCGCGCGATCGCGAGCTTCGTCGGCATCCGGCCCGAACCCGATCGCATCCTGCTGGTCTGCAGCAGCGACATCCTGGCCGCGACGCTCAAGCGCCTGTCGATGTACGTGCTGCGGTCCAAGGCCAAGCTCAGCGACGCCAGCGCCGATTTCTCGCTTTACGGGTTGACCGGCACCGCCCTGGCCGCCAATGGGGTCGATGCCGGGGCGCTCCCGGGGCGCGCCAGCACGGTCGGCGCGGCGCACGTGGTGTCGCTCTACCCGTCCGACGGCGTGCCTCGCGCCCTGTGGATCGCACCGGCCGCCAGCCCCGCGCCCCAGGGCGCCGAACTCGATCCGGCGATCTGGGAATGGAGCGAGGTGCGCAGCGGCATCGTGACCCTGACCAGCCCGGTGGTCGAGGCCTTCGTGCCGCAGATGATCAACTACGAGTCGGTCGGCGGCGTGAACTTCAAGAAGGGCTGCTACCCGGGCCAGGAGATCGTGGCCCGCAGCCAGTTCCGCGGCACCCTGAAGCGCCGGACCTACCTGGTGCAGGCCGACGGCGAGGTGGCGGCCGGCCAGGAAGTCTTCGCTGTCAACGATCCGGCGCAGCCGGTCGGCACCGTAGCGCAGGCCGCGCCGGCGCCGGGTGGCGGCTGGGCGGCCTTGATCTCCATCCAGATCGCGGCGATCGATGCAGGCGGGCTGCATGCGCGGGCGGTCGATGGGCCGGCGCTGACAGTGGAGCCATTGCCCTACCCGCTGCTCGAAGACATCTGAAGTGCCGCGCTACGTCGCCTTTCTTCGTGGCGTCAGTCCGATGAACGCCAAGATGCCGGAGCTCAAGCGCTGCTTCGAAAGCGCAGGCTTCACGGAGGTGAAGACCCTGCTGTCGAGCGGCAACGTGGCGTTCGATGCGCGTGCCGCGGCGCGGACGACGCTCGAACGCAAGGCCGAGGCGGCCATGGAAGCGGCGCTCGGACGGCGCTTTCTCACCATCGTGCGTTCGTCCGACGCCCTGCGCGACCTGCTGGCAGCCGACCCCTGTGCGCCGCACGAACTGCCCGCCGGCGCGAAGCGGGTCGTGACCTTCCTGCGCGAACCGCGAGCCACCCGGCTGGCGCTGCCGATCGAGTTCGAAGCGGCGCGGATTCTGGCGATGGACGAGATGCAGGTGTTCTCGGCTTATGTCCCGGGGCCGCGCGGGCCGGTGTTCATGACGCTGATCGAGAAGACCTTCGGGACGGAGTTGACGACGCGGACTTGGGAGACGGTGAAGAAGTGCGCGGCGGCATGAGCCCGCGAGGCCCGGGATTTTTGTGCAAGCACCGAGAGTCATCGCATAAACTGTTCAGGTTAGCTACTCCCGAAGCAGATCATGATGCAAGTATCGTCGGTGGAGGCTCAGAACCGTTTCGGGCAACTGCTCGACAAGGCCCAGCGCGAGCCGATCATCATTACCCGCCACGGGCGCCCTGCGGCCTATCTGATTTCTCCGCAGGACATGGAAGCGCTTCAACGAGCGCAAGCCGCCCTTCGCGAAGTTCCAAGCAAACCGGAATGGGCCGCCGTCTGCGCGGAGGCATGGAACAGGGTGGACGAGGAACTGGGGTCTTTCGCCGACGAGCATTCCACGCTGTAGGCGAAGACGTGCCGCAGTTCGACATCCATCGCAACAAGGGGCAGGCAGAGCGGCAGCATCCCCTTTGTCGTGGTGGTTCAGTCGGCCCAGTTCGACCGTTACCGCCGTCGTGTCGTGGTCCCACTGGTCCTGCGCACCGCGTTGCCCGCGGGAGCGCAGGTGGCTGGCACCCGCATGAACCCGATCTTCGTGCTCGATGGCTCGGATCTCGTGCTGCATCCGCTGGACACGGTTTCAGTGGCCATCGATGAACTGGGCCCTCGCGTCGGGTCGCTGGCCGCACATGGCCAGCAGATCACTGACGCCATGGACGAGTTGCTGACCCGGTCGTGGGGATGAAGCGCTCGGGAGCGGGATGATCGGATGGGGTCGTCGCGAACGTTGCCGGAGTCCTGAACACCATGCTCACCGCCCTGCGCACCTCGGACAACGAAAAAGTCCTTGCGCGGTCCAGCGCGAAGCCCGACGCGCCGTTCATGTGTCCGGCATGCCGCTGCGAAGTCGTGCTGCACAAGGGCCTGATGCGCATCCCTCACTTCGCCCACAAGGCCCGTGTCGCATGCCGGCTCGGCGCAGGCGAAACCGAAGACCATCTGCTGACCAAGCTGAGCCTCTTCGACGCCTTGCGGAAGGAGGCCAACGTGCAGGACGTGGAGCTCGAAAAGAGCTTCGGGACATCCGTCGCCGATGTCTTCGCGATCATCTCCGGCGTGCCTGTGGCGATAGAGGTTCAGCGCAGCGCGCTGGCGATCGGCGAGATCACCGCCCGGACCGCCGAGTACCACCGGCTCGGCATCGCAGTCCTCTGGATCGGCATCCCGAACGGCGACCTGGGTCTGTCGAGATACAGCCTGGCCGCCTGGGAGCGCTGGTGCCACGCAGCGTATTTCGGACGCGTCTACTACTGGGCGGGTGGGCAGACCTTGCGGCCGATTCACTTTGCGCCGCTGTCGATCCGTGTGGAAGAAAGCACTTGGCGCAAGCATGGTCACGTCCACTCGGCCGGCGGCTACGACAAGCGTTCAAGACGCTGGCGGAAACCTCAGCCCGGCGAGCCGGTCCTGGTGTCGAATGGATTTCGAAGGACCTGTCGACCGGCATGGGCCGGCACCTCGGTGCGAATCCCGGAATGCACGCTCTTCATCGACGCGCAAGCGAAGTGGTGGGAATGAAGCGCGGCGCCCGCTCAGCAGCACCGCCCCTTCCCTCCCCCATACCGCGCCTCCAGCCGCTCCCTGAAAAACGCCTCGTAGCTCATTGCCTCCTGCCCCGGGTGCGTGCGCGCCATGTGGCTCAGGTAGGTGTCGTAGTCCGGCATGCCCACCATCAGCCGCAGCGACTGCGCCAGCGAGCGGGTCAGGTAGCGCCCGGTCTCGGCCAGGCTGGCGCCGGAATTCCTCATGCCGCGGCCATCGGTTCGAACGGCGTCTCGCGCGCGGTCGGATGGTTGGCCCGGCGCGCGGCCAGGCAGGTGCGTACGCTGTAGACCAGCACGCTCAGCACCACGAAGATGAACAGCGCGCACAGGCCGGCATCCAGGCGGTCGTTGAATACGATCCGCGCCATCGCCTCGGGGGTCTTCGCCGGCGCGATCAGCACGCCCTGTGCCAGGCCGTCGGCGTATTTCGCGGCGTGCGACAGAAAGCCCACCTTCGGGTCGGCCGAGAAGATCTTCTGCCAGCCCGCGGTCAGCGTGCAGATCAGCAGCCAGGCCGCCGGCGCCGCCGCCACCCAGGCGTAGCGCTCGCGCTTCATGCGGAACAGCACGACCACGCCGAGCATCAGCGCCACCGCGGCCAGCATCTGGTTGGAGATGCCGAACAGCGGCCACAGCGTGTTGATGCCGCCCAGCGGATCGACCACGCCCTGGTACAGGAAATAGCCCCAGGCCGCGACGCAGAGGAAGGTCGCGATCAGGTTGGCCGGCAGCGAGTCGGTGCGCTTGAGGGCCGGCACGAAGCTGCCCATCAGGTCCTGCAGCATGAAGCGGCCGGCCCGGGTGCCGGCGTCCACGGCGGTGAGGATGAACAGGGCCTCGAACAGGATCGCGAAGTGGTACCAGAAGGCCATCATGGCCTGGCCGCCGATCACCTGGTGCAGGATGTGCGCCATGCCGACAGCCAGGGTCGGGGCGCCGCCGGCGCGCCCGAGGATGGTGGTCTCGCCGACGTCCTTGGCGGTCTGCAGCAGCATGTCGGGCGTCACTGCGAAGCCCCAGCCCGAGATCGTCTGCGCCACCGCCTCGGGGGTGCTGCCGACCAGCGCGGCCGGGCTGTTCATCGCGAAGTACACGCCCGGGTCGATGCAGGCCGCGGCCACCAGCGCCATCACGGCGACGAAGGACTCGGCGAGCATGCCGCCGTAGCCGATGAAGCGCGCGTTCAGCTCGTTGTCGAGCATCTTCGGCGTCGTGCCCGAGGAGATCAGCGCATGGAAGCCCGACACCGCGCCGCAGGCGATGGTGATGAACAGGAACGGGAACAGGTTGCCCGACCAGACCGGGCCATTGCCTTGGGCGAACTGGGTCACGGCCGGCATCTGCAGGGTCGGCGCGACGAACACGATGCCGATCGCCAGCGCGATGATGGTGCCGATCTTCAGGAAGGTCGACAGGTAGTCGCGCGGTGCCAGCAGCAGCCACACCGGCAGGCTGGCGGCGATGAAGCCGTAGCCGATCAGCATCCAGGTCAGGGCCTTGCCGTCGAAGGTGAACATCGGGCCCCAGACCGGGCTCTGGCTCACCGCCTGGCCGCCGAAGATCGCCGCCATCAGCAGCACGAAGCCGATCACCGAGATCTCGCCGATGCGGCCCGGGCGGATGTAGCGCAGGTAGACGCCCATGAACAGCGCCACCGGGATGGTCGCCGCCACCGTGAAAGTGCCCCAGGGCGATTCGGCCAGCGCCTTGACCACGATCAGCGCCAGCACCGCGAGGATGATGATCATGATCATGAAGGTGCCGAACAGCGCGATCATGCCGGGCACGGTTCCCATCTCCTGCTTGATCAGGTCGCCCAGCGAACGACCGTCGCGCCGGGTCGAGATGAACAGCACGATGAAGTCCTGCACCGCGCCCGCGAACACCACGCCGGCCAGGATCCACAGCAGCCCCGGCAGGTAGCCCATCTGCGCCGCGAGCACCGGGCCGACCAGCGGACCGGCACCGGCGATGGCCGCGAAGTGGTGGCCGAACAGCACGTTCTTGTCGGTCGGCACGTAGTCCAGGCCGTCGTTGTACTTGTGTGCCGGCGTCTTGCGGTTGCCGTCGAGCCCGAGCACGCGGGTGGCGATGAACAGGCTGTAGTAGCGGTAGGCGATGAGGTAGGTGCAGATCGCGGCGACCACGATCCAGAGCGCGTTGATGGACTCCCCGCGCGAAAGGGCCACGGTGCCGAGCGCGAAGGCGCCGACCACGGCCACGACGAGCCACACCAGGTGGCGGCGGATGCTGTGCATTGGAATGTCTCCGGAAGATGAACCCCCGGAAGTGTGGCGAGCCTGGCCCGCGGCGGCATCGGTTGCACTGCGCGAATCGATCGCGTGGCATCACCTAAGGGATAACCCTGAATCAGCTGTTCTTGAACTCGCGCGCGTGCTCGACCGCGTACTTGATCAGCGCCGACTGGCCCTCGAGCCCGAGCCGCCGCTTGATGCTCTGGCGGTGGGCCTCGACCGTGCGCACGCTCAAGCCCAGGTCGCGCGCAATCTGCTTGCTCGAGTCGCCACGGCCCAGCGCCGTCAGGATCTCGCTCTCGCGCGGCGTCAGCAGCGGCCGCGGCTGCTGGGTCGCGAACAGCCGGTGCGACACGGCCGCGCTCAGGAAGGTTCCGCCGGCCGCCACCGCCTCGATCGCGGCGACGATCTCCGCCGCCGGCGCATCCTTGAGCACATAGCCGCGGGCGCCTGCCTGCAGCGCCTGCTGCACGTATTCCGGGTTGTCGTACATGCTGAGCATCAGCACCCGCACGTCAGGCTGACGATCTTGCAAGAGCGATGCCAGCTCGATGCCGCTCATCCCCTTCATGCCGACGTCGGCCAGCACCAGGTCCGGCCGCGCCTGGGCGATGCCTTCGAGCGCCTCGGCGGCGCTGCCGGCCTCGCCGACGATCTCGAGGGTCGGCAAGGGCCCGAGGCGGGCTCGCAGCCCGTCGCGCACCAGGGGATGGTCGTCGACCAGGAACAGCCGGATCACAGCGGTTGTCATGCGGTGTCTTCCCCGTCGACCGGCACCTCGGCCAGGATCGAGGTGCCGTCCGCATCGGAGCGCACGCCGAGCGAGCCGCCGATGGCCGCCACCCGTTCGCGCATGTTGCGCAGGCCGATGCCGCGCTTCGGATCGAGTTCGAGCGCGGCGGGGTCGAAGCCGGTGCCGTCGTCGCCGATTTCCAGCTGCACCGCCCTGCCCTCGAAGGCCAGCACGATGCGCACCTGCCGCGCCCGCGCATGCTTGCGCACGTTGGTCAGCGCCTCCTGCGCGACGCGGAACAGCGCGGTCTTCACTTCCTGGGGCAGCTCGCGCGGACGGCCCTGCACGGTGACCGACGCGGCGACGCCGCCCTCCTCGCCGAACTCCGCGCCCAGCCGCTCCAGTGCCGCGGGCAGCCCCAGCGTATCGAGCAGGGCCGGACGCAGCCGGTGCGAGATGCGGCGCACCTCCACCAGCGATTCATTGAGCCGCTGCAGCGCCTTGCCGAGCGCCGGAGGCACCTGCTCGCGCGCCCGTTCGAGGGCGTCGACCGCCGACTCGATCATCAGCTTGGCCGACACCAGCGTCTGGCTGGTGCCGTCGTGCAGCTCGCGCGCCAGGTGGGCCCGCTCGTCTTCCTGCGACTGCACGACCTGGCGTGCCAGCAGCCGCAGCCGGGCCTCGGCGATGCGGTGCTCGCTCAGGTTCAGCAGCAGCCCGGTGGCGCTGACCACGGCCAGGCAGAGCGCGGCGATGCCGGCGATCCAGAGCATGGTGGTCGTGACGTTGGTGTTCATCTGGCGGTCGAGCGTCTGCATCGCGGACTCGATGTCGTCGAGGTAGAGCCCGGTGCCGACCATCCAGTTCCAGCGCGGCAAGGCCGTGACATAGCCGAGCTTGGGCGCCAGCTGCGCGCTCGAGGGCTTGCGCCACTGGTACTCGACATAGCCGCCGCCCTCGCGGGCGCGCGCGATCAGGTCCTGGATCGTGAGCCGGCCCTGCGAATCGCGCAGGTCCCACAGGGTCTGGCCGACCAGCTCGGGCTGGCGCGAATGCATCAGCGAGCGGCCCTGCAAGTCGTAGACGAAGAAATAGCCGTCGTTGCCGTAGTCGAGCGCGGCCAGCCGGCGCAGCGCCTCGGCGCGCGTCGCCTCGTCGTCGAGGCCGGCGTCGTAGAGCGGCTTCACCGTGCTCACCGCGAGGTCGACGTAGCTGCGCAGTTCGTTGCGTCGCTGCGTCATGTAGGTCTGCTCGATCAGCGCCCGTTCACGCTGCGCCAGGTCGCGCTCCTGGTGGCGCACCGCAAAGGCGACCAGCATCAGCGCGACCAGCAGCGGAGCCACGGCGAGCGCGACGATCTTGGTCCTCAGGTTCATGGGGCGGCAAGACTAACATTTGGTACGCGCCCTGTGCGGAGGGCGCCCGGCAAGCGGTGCGGGCCAGTCGACCCCACCGCGCCGGCCCTTCGGGCTCCCTTGCGCTGCTCGCCTTTCGCGGGGTCTCGCTCAAACTCGCTCCGCTACGCTCCACTCAAACAGTCGCGAGCCCTGATCCGCGAAAGGCTGCGCTGCTCAGCGGCGCAGAGGGGATCGCCCGTCCCGCACCGCTTGCCGGGCTCAGGGGGTGTGCAAGCGATCCCAACGTCTCCAACGCCGATGCAACCCCGACGTACCAGCGGTGGCGGGCGGCATGCCCCGGGCCGGCCGTTGAGGCACCGCCGAGCATCGCAGCGGCAGGCGGAAAAAGGGCCGCGCGTGTTTGAGCGCAACGGAGTGGAGCGAGTTTGCGCGGACCCCGCCTGTCGCGAGCAGCGCAGGGCAGCCGCGAAGCGGCCGGTGACGTCGGCCGGCCCGGGGCATGCCGCCCGCCGCCGCCGCCCCAGCACCAACCAAAGCCAAGGCCCTTGAACAATTCAGACAGCCAGCTTCACCAACTCCGCAGCAAGCTCCTTCGGCATATCCACCATCACGTCGTGGCTGCACGGCATCTTCACCACGCGCCATCCCGCCGCCTTCTCGCAGTTGGCAGCGAAGTAGCGGAACGGACTCGGATCCCAGCCGTCGGCCAGGATGTAGAGCCGGTTCGCGATCTTGTCGCCGGCGCCGGTCAACAGCAGCGGCACCTCGAACGTGGCCAGTGCCTGCGGCCGGCACAGGCGGTCGACCCGTTCGCGGTTGGCTTGGGCGATGTTGAACATCTCTGCCGGGATCGGCTGCATCAGTCCGCCGTTGTCCAGTAGCGCCGTGCCGCGGAAGGCGCCGATGAATTGCGCCGCCACCTCCGGCACCAGCGCCTTCGAGAGCAGCCCGATCAGCGAATCGCCGTGCGCCGGCACGAAGGCGTCGAGATAGACCAGTGAACGGATCCGGTCGCTCATCCGGTCGGCGACGCCCGTGATGACCATCCCGCCATACGAGTGGCCGACCAGGATCACGTCGCTCAGTTCTTCCCATTCGATGCAGCCGCAGACATCGCGGATGTGGGTTTCGAGCGTGACGTTCTCGGCCGACTGATGAAAGCGCTCGCCGACGCCGGTGTGGGTCGGCGTGAACACCGTGTGTCCGGCCGCCCGCAGCGCCGCCGCGGTTTCCCTGTAGCACCAGCCGCCGTGCCAGGCGCCATGAACCAGAACGAAGTTGGCCATCGATGTGTCTCCAGAAGAAGCTGAGAGGCGCACATCTTGGGCGTGCCGCCCGGCGGCTGCCATCGGGTAATCCCGGCGCGGGACCTCAGAGCTTCCGGCGCATCTCGACGTGGGCGATGCCCGCTTCCTCGAACGGCCTGCCATGCGGCACGTAGCCCAGGCGCCGGTAGAAGGACTCGGCGCTGCGCTGCGCATGCAGCATCACCTCGGTGTCGCCCCGCACCGCGGCCGCCGCCTCGAGTGCGCGCAGCACCGCCTCGCCGTGGCCGCCGCCACGCAGCGCGCGGTGCACCGCCATGCGGCCGATGCGGCCCAGCCCGGGCGCCTCGGCCACCAGCCGGCCGGTGGCGATCACCTGGCCCAGGCGGTTGCGGGCCACGGCATGCAGCGCCACCGCATCGTGCTCGTCCCACTCGAGTTCCCTCGGGATGCGCTGCTCCTCGATGAAGACGTCGCGCCGCACCTTGCCGGCGCCCTCGCCCCACTGCTCCCAGTCGCCGGTGGCCACCTCGCGCATCGGTTCGCCGGCCTCGTAGCCGGCCAGGATCTCGCGCAGCAGCGGCGGAACCGGCTTCGAGGTCTGGGTCGCCGGATCGGCGAAGACGTAGACCAGTTCGCAGCTCACCAGCAGGTCGTCGCCGCGGAACAGGCCACCGTGGAAGACGATCGAGGAATTGCCCACGCGCAGGCATTTCATGCCGACGTCGAGCACGTCGTCGGCCCGCGCCGAGGCATTGAATTCGATCGTCGCCTTGCGCACGTACAGGTCGCCCTCGAGGGCGCGCATCGCCTCTTCGTAAGGCAGGGCCATCGCGCGCCAATAGTCGGCGATCGCGGTGTCGAAGTACATCAGGTAGTGGGCGTTGAAGACGATCTTCTGCATGTCCACCTCGGCCCAGCGCACGCGCAGGCGGTGGAAGAAGCGGAAGTCGGATTTGCGGTGCAGTTCGGTCATGGCGGTCAGGGTTGCAGGGCTTGTTTCAGGGCCAGCGCCGCATCGGCGTGGGCTTGCAGGGCCTCGGGGATGGCGCGGCCCATCTTGACGAATTCATGGATCACGCCGCGATAGATTTCAAGGTCGACCGCGACGCCGGCGGCGCGCAGCTTGTCGGCATAGGCGATGCCTTCGTCGACCACCGGATCGATCTCGGCGAGGCCGATCCAGGCCGGCGCGACGCCTTCGAGGTCGTCCGCGTTCAACGGCGCGAAGCGCCAGTCGTCGCGCTCGGCGCTCGAATGCACGTAGAGGCTGAAGAACCAGCTGATCAGCGCCTCGCCGAGCAGCGGGCCCTCGGCGTAGCGCCGGTGCGAGTCGGTGTCCTGGTGGGCCGCCATGCCCGGATAGAACAGCAGCTGCAGCGCGACAGGCAGCCCGGCGTCGCGCGCCAGGATCGCGCAGACCGCCGCCAGCGTGCCGCCGGCGCTGTCGCCGCCGACCGCGATCCGGCTGCCGTCCAGGCCCCATTGCGCAGCGTTGCCTGCGATGTGCGCGAGCGCGTCCCAGGCGTCGTTGGACGCGGTCGGGAAGCGGTGCGCCGGGGCCAGCCGGTAGTCGACCGAGACGACGGCGCAGCCGCTGCGCTGGCTCAGCACCCGGCACAGCGTGTCGTGGGTGGCGATGCTGCCGACCGTGAAGCCGCCGCCGTGGAAGAACAGCAGCAGCGGCAGCCGCTCGCGGGAAGGTGCGTAGAGCCGCACCGGCAGCGCATGCCCGTCGCGTGCCGGGACGCTGAAATCCTCCACCCGCGCGAGCTGCGGCTTCGGGACTTCGAGCACGCCGGCGCCTTTCTCGTAGGCGGCCCTGGCTTCATCCGGCGTCAGCAGATTCAGCGGCGGCCGTCCGGCGCGGGCCATGCGCTCGACCACGCTGGCCATCTGGGCGGTCAGCGCTGGCATGGCCGGGCTGTACCGCTGGTGACAAGCGCAAGGGTTTTTTTCGTGTCCAAGGGCGTCCGTGCTTGTTAGATTCGAAGACTCGCATCGTACCGTCGGTAGCCCCGGCGTCATCCCCATGGCTCTCATCCAGTACCTGACCCAGATCCAGTTCGACTTCGGCGCCATCCGGCTGCTGCGCAGCGAATGCGAGCGCATCGGCATCACGCGGCCCTTGGTCGTGACCGATGCCGGCGTGCGCGCCGCCGGCATCCTGCAGAAGGCGCTCGACGCGCTCGGCGACCTGCCGGTCGCGGTGTTCGACCAGACGCCTTCGAACCCGACCGAGGCCGCCGTCCGGCTGGCCGCGGCCCAGTACCGCGAGGCGGGCTGCGACGGCCTGATCGCAGTCGGCGGCGGCTCGGCCATCGACTGCGCCAAGGGCGTGGCGATCGCGGCCACGCACGAGGGCCCGCTCAAGACCTACGCGACCATCGAAGGCGGCTCGACCAAGATCACCGAGCGCGTGGCGCCGCTGATCGCCGTGCCCACCACCAGCGGCACCGGCAGCGAGGTGGCGCGCGGCGCCATCGTGATCGTCGACGACCATCGCAAGCTCGGGTTCCACAACTGGTTCCTGATGCCCAAGGCCGCCATCTGCGACCCCGAACTCACGCTCGGCCTGCCGCCCAGGCTGACCGCGGCCACCGGCATGGACGCGATCGCGCACTGCATGGAGACCTTCATGTCGGCGGCTTTCAACCCGCCGGCCGACGGCATCGCGCTGGATGGCCTCGAGCGTGCCTGGGGCCACATCGAGCGCGCCACCCGCGACGGCAGCGACCGCGAGGCGCGGCTCAATCTCATGAGCGCCTCGATGCAGGGCGCTATGGCCTTCCAGAAGGGCCTGGGCTGCGTGCACTCGCTGAGCCACAGCCTGGGCGGCGTCGACCCGCGGCTGCACCACGGCACCCTCAACGCCCTCTTCCTGCCGGCCGTGATCCACTTCAACGCCGGCGCCGAATCGGTCCAGAAAGAGCAGCGCCTGCAGCGCATGGCGCAAGCCATGCACCTCGACTCGGCCGGCGACCTCGGCGACGCCATCCGCGACATGAGCGCACGGCTCGGCCTGCCCAAGGGGCTGGCCGAAGTCGGCGTCACGCCCGCGCAATTCGAGCAGGTGATCGACGGCGCGATGGTGGACCACTGCCACAAGACCAATCCGCGGCTCGCGAGCCGCGACGACTACCGCCAGATGCTCGAAGCGTCGATGTAGGCCTCAGCCCGCCGGCACGGGCGCGGCACCCGCCTGCGCGAACAGCCAATCGCGAAACAGCGCCATCGCAGGACTCACCGGCCGCGAACGCAGCCGGGTGAGCCAGTAGCTGCCGGTCGCTACCGAAGTGCCGAGCGGCCGGACCAGCCGCCCCTCCTGCAGCTCGCGCTCGAACATCGAGGCCGGCGCCAGCGCGACCCCGGCGCCCTGCACGGCGGCTTCGACCATCAGCCGCGACGAATCGAACACCGGTCCCCGGATGGCGGGGCAATCCACCCCCGCCGCGGCGAACCAGCCCGGCCAGTCTTCCGCCCTGTAGGAGCGCAGCAGTGTCTCGTGCGCCAGGTCCTGCGGGCGGCGCACGCGGGCCGCCACCGCCGGGGCGCACAGCACGCAGAGCGGCGCGTCCATCAAGGCCTCGGCCTGCAGCCCGGGCCAGTTGCCGTCGCCGAAGCGGATCGCGAAGTCCAGCCCCTCGGCCGCCAGGTCGACCACGTTGTTGTGGGTCATCAGGCGCAGGTCGATGAAGGGACAGCTGTCGCGGAACAGCCGCAGCCGCGGAATCAGCCAGCCGACCGCGAAGGTGCCGACCACGCCCACGCTCAGCACCTCGAAGAAATGGCCGTTGTCGAACTGCTGGATCACCGATTCGATGCGGCCGAAGGCGTCGACCAACACCGGCAGCAGCGCCAGTCCTTCGTCGGTGAGCGCGAGGCCGCGCGGCAGCCGCCGGAACAGGGAGACGCCCAGCCTGGCCTCGAGCCCGCGCACCTGCTGGCTGACCGCCGCCTGCGTGACGCTGAGTTCGGCCGCCGCCAGCGTGAAGCTCAGGTGGCGGGCGGCGCATTCGAAGGCGCGCAGGGCATTGAGCGGCAGATGGGTGCGGGCCATGAATTAGACGATAGATTTTCTTTTGCGAGGCAGAAAATACCATCGTTTGTCGAGCCGCCCTCGATCGCGCACAGTACGCCGCTTTCAAGGAGACTTTCATGATGGATCGCCGACATTTTTCGGCCGCCCTGCTCGCCGCCCTGGCCAGCGCGCCGGCCCTGGCGCGGGCCGACGGCACGACCGAACTGCAACGGCAAATGGCCGACATCGAGAAGGCCAGCGGCGGCCGGCTGGGGGTGTGCATCCTCGACACCGGCAGCGGCCTGCGTGCCGGCCATCGCGCGGACGAACGCTTCCCGATGTGCAGCACCTTCAAGTTCCTGGCCGCCGCGGCTGTGTTGAGCCGCGTCGACCAGGGAAAGGAGCGGCTGGAGCGGCGCATCGTCATCGGCCAGCGCGACCTGATTCCGCACGCACCGGTGACCGGGAAGCATCTCGGCGAGCCCGGACTCACCATGGCCGAATTGTGCGGGGCGGCCGTCACGCTGAGCGACAACCCGGCCGCGAACCTGATGCTCGCGAGCTTCGGCGGGCCGGCCGGCCTGACCCGCTATCTGCGCAGTCTCGGCGACACCCAGACACGGCTCGACCGCAACGAACCCGGCCTCAATGAATCGCTGCCCGGCGACCCGCGCGACACCACCACGCCGGCCGCCATGCTGGCCACCATGCAGAAGATCCTCTTGGGCGACGCGCTCCTGCCCGCCTCGCGCGCGCAGATTCAGTCCTGGCTCGACGGCTGCCAGACCGGCGCCAGGCGCCTGCGCGCCGGCGTGCCCGCGGACTGGGCGGTCGGCGACAAGACCGGCTCCGGCAGCCGCGGCAGCACCTGCGACATCGCGATCCTTCGGCCGCCGGGCCGCGCGCCGATCCTGGTGACGGCCTATCTGACCGGCACGGAAGCCCCGATGGACGTTCGCGATGCCGCCATCGCGTCGGCCGGCGCCCTGGTCAATCGGGCTTCACGCCCGCAGTCTTGATGACCTGCGCCCACTTGGCCGTCTCGGCCGCGATGAAGGCGTCGAACTCCTCGGGCGTGCTGCCGGCCGGGAAGGTGCCCATGGCCTCCAGCTTGGCCTTGGTCTCGTCGCTCTTGATGATCCGCGCCACCTCCTCCGACATGCGCTTGACGATGTCGCGCGGCGTGCCGGCCGGCGCCAGCATGCCGGCCCAGGTGCTGCCGGTGAATCCCGGGAAGCCCTGCTCGATGAAGGTCGGCACGTCCGGCAGCACGGGCAGCCGCCGCTCGCTGGCGACCCCGATCAGTCGGACCTTGCCGGCCTTGCCCTGGTTGATGAGCCCAGTGGGCGCATCGAAGAAGAGCTGGATCTGGCCGCCCATCAGGTCGGTCAGCGCCGGCACCGCGCCGCGGTACGGGATGTGGATCATGTAGGTCTTGGTGAGCGACTTCCACAACTCGCTCGTGAGGTGCGCCGCCGAGCCGTTGCCCGACGAACCGAAGCTCACCTTGCCCGGATTCGCGCGCGCGTAGTCGATCAGCTCCTTCGCGGTCTTGAAGGGCGCGTCGTTGTTGACCGCCGCGAGCAGCGGCGACACGCCCATCAACGAGACGCCGACCAGGTCCTTGCGCGGGTCGTAGGGCAGCTTGGGGTACAGCGTGGTGTTGGCCGCAAAGGCCGCGATGACGACGCCGAAGGTGCTCCCGTCGGGCGCCGCCTTGGCGACCGCGTCGACCCCGATCAGGCTGTTGGCCCCCGGCTTGTTGTCGACGATGACGGTCTGCCCGAGCCGGCTCTGCAGCCCGGGCTGGATCAGCCGCGCCATCTGGTCGGTGAAGCCGCCGGGCGTGTAGGGCACGACGATGCGGATCGGCTTGCTCGGCCACGCCGATTGCGCCAGCGACGGTGCCGCGACGGAGACCGCGGCCGCAGCGGCGGAGAGATTGAAGGCGCGGCGAGACAGAGGGACATGGGGCATCAGGGACTCTCAGGAATGATCGGCCCATTCTGGAAGACCGCTCGCAGGTCGACGCTCAGGGTTTGCCCGCCGCGGCGTGGCTGCAGCCAGTACGCACAAGACGAGGCGCGACCGCCTCCCTATCGTCGCGGCACAACCTACAGCGAGACCGCAATGCCTCTGCATGAATCCGACCCTTCGGGCGCACTCGGCCGCAACCTGATCGAGCGGGTCTGCGTCGCCGACACGGTCACCCGCGCCGCCGACCTCCATCCGCACCAGGTGGCGATCGTCGACGGCGCGCGGCGGCTCAGCTACGCCGACTTCGACCGCCAGGTCGACCGGCTCGGGCACGCGCTGCTCGGGCTCGGGCTCCGGCACCAGGACGTGGTGGCCGTGATGGCGCGCAACTGCACCGAGCTGCTGCTGACCTACTTCGCGTGCGCGCGGGCCGGCCTGGTGTGCGCGCCGGTCAACCTCGGGCTGCGCCCCTCCGAGATCGCCTGGTGCCTGCGCGATGCCGCCGCCCGCGTGCTGATCGTCGAGGCCCCGCTCGCCGACATGGCCAGGGGCGTGCTGGCCGAGGACTTGCCCCGGCTCGCACATCGCTTCCACACCGGCCCCGAATTCGACCAGCTGCTGGCCAGCGGCCGCAGCGCCCCGCTCGAGGTCGAAGTCCACGACCGGGACGTCGTGCAGCTGCTCTACACCAGCGGCACCACCTCCAATCCGAAGGGCGTGCTGACCAGCCACCTCGCGGTCGTGATGGCGGGCTTGACCGGTGCGCTGGCGCTGCAGGGCGGGCCGGGCTACACCTCGCTGGTCGCGCTGCCGCTGTTCCATTGCGCCATGCTCAACAGCGTGGTGCTGCCGCTGATGGTGATCGGCGGCACGCTGGTGCTGACGCAGGGCTTCGAGCCGCAGCAGGTGGCGACGCTGTTCGAGGCCGAAGGCGTCCACCTGGTCGTGCTGCTGCCGATGATGTATGGCCTCTTGCTCGGCCACCCCGCGCTCCAGGGCCGGACCTTCCCGGCCATGCGCCGCGCGATGTATGCGATGGCGCCGATGCCGCACGAGCGCCTCACTGCCATCCATGCCATGTTCCCGAACGCCGACGTCGTGCTCGGCTCGGGCCAGACCGAATTCACGCCAGCCACCTGCGTGCAGCGGCCCGAACACCAATGGAGCAAGGCCGCCACCTGGGGCACCGCCACCGCGATGACGCGGGTCGCCGTGATGGACGAGCAGGGCCGGCTGCTGCCGCGCGGCCAGACCGGCGAACTGGTCTACCGAGGGCCGCAGGTCATGAACGGCTACCTGAACATGCCCGAGGAAAGCCGGGCCTGCCTGCGCCACGGCTGGTTCCATAGCGGCGACGTCGCGCACATCGACGACGACGGCGCGATCTGGTTCGAGGACCGCTACAAGGACGTGATCAAGACCGGCGGCGAGAACGTGGCCTCGATCGAGGTCGAGCGCTGCCTGATGGACCACCCCGACGTGGCCGAGGCCGCGGCGGTGGGCCTGCCCCATCCGCACTGGGGCGAGGCGATCACCGGCGTGGTGGTGCGCCGGCCCGGGGCGGAACTCGACGCAGCGGCGCTGATGGCGCACTGCGCCGGCCGGCTGGCCGGCTTCAAGGCCCCGAAGGCGATCGTCTTCGTGTCGGAGTTTCCGCGCACCGGCACGGGCAAGCTGCAGAAGCACCTGATCCGCGGGCAGCACAAGGACTTGTACCAGCGCTGAGCCGCGCTAGCATCCGCGCATGGCACACGACCACGACCACGCGCATCCCGACGACCACAGCGAGCTCGGCGAAATGGACCTGCGGGTCCGCGCCCTGGAGACCGTGCTCACGCAGAAGGGCTACATCGACCCGGCCGCCCTCGATGTCCTGATCGACACCTACCAGACGAAGATCGGCCCGCGCAACGGTGCCCGCGTGGTGGCGCGGGCCTGGGTCGACCCGGCCTTCCGCGACTGGCTGCTGAAGGACGCCACCGCGGCGATCGCCTCGCTCGGCTACAGCGGCCGCCAGGGCGAGCACATGGTCGCGGTCGCCAACACCGACAGCCAGCACCACATGGTCGTCTGCACCCTGTGCAGCTGCTACCCCTGGCCGGTGCTGGGGCTGCCGCCGACCTGGTACAAGAGCGCGCCCTACCGCTCGCGGGCCGTGAAGGACCCGCGCGGTGTGCTGGCCGAGTTCGACGTGCGGCTGCCCGCATCGACCGCGATCCGGGTCTGGGACTCCACGGCCGAGGTGCGCTATCTCGTGATTCCGCAGCGTCCGGACGGCACCGAGGGCTGGAGCGAAGAAGCCCTGGCCGAACTCGTGACCCGGGATTCGATGATCGGCACCGGCCTCGCCCGCATGCCGGAGGCCGCGCCATGAGCTACCTCTCTCATGCCGACCTCGGCGGCCGCGATCTGCCCGGTGCGATCGTCCCCGAACCCGAAGGCGAAACCTTCCATGCGCCATGGGAGGCCCGTGCGCTGGCCCTGACGCTGGCGATGGGCGGTACCGGCTCCTGGAACATCGATGCCAGCCGCGCCGCACGCGAGACCCTGCCCGACTACGCCCGGCTGAGCTATTACCAGATATGGCTCGCGGCACTCGAAAAGATGATGGCCGAGCGACTGCAATTGCAGCCCGACGAGTTGGCCGCGGGCCGGATGCTGCATGCACCGCGGCCGGTCAAGCGCGTGCTGCGGGCCGCCGACGTGCCGGCCGCCCTGGCCCGGGGGACGGCCACCGAACGCCCCGCCACCGCGCCGGCGCGCTTCGCGCCCGGAGAGCGCGTGCGCACCCGCAGCGGTGCGGTCGAGCACCACACCCGCCTGCCCGGCTACGTTCAGGGCAAGGTCGGCACCATCGAGCACCTGCACGGCATGCACGTGTTCGCCGACGCGCACGCGCAGGGACTGGGCGAACAGCCGCAATGGCTCTACACGGTCGTCTTCGACGGCGTGGCCTTGTGGGGCGAAAGCGCCGAGCCCGGGCTCAGCGTCTCGGTCGACGCCTGGGAAAGCTACCTGGAGCCGGCCGCATGAACGAGGCCATCCCGCTGCTGCCCGGCATGCCGAGCGACGACGGCACCGAGCCGGTGTTCCGCGAGCCCTGGGAAGCGCACGCCTTCGCCCTGGCCGTCTCGCTCCACCAGCGCGGCCTCTTCACCTGGCCCGAATGGGCCGATGCGCTGGCGCGGCAGATCGGTGCCGCCCGGGCGGCCGGCGACGCCGACCTCGGCGACACCTACTACCGCCATTGGCTTGCAGCACTGGAGTCGCTGGTCGCGGACAAGGGCGCAAGTTCGGCCGTGGAACTCGAACGCTATCGGCAGGCCTGGGACCGGGCGGCGGATCGCACGCCGCACGGGCACGCCATCGCGTTGCAAGAGCGCGATTTCGGCTGACGTCAGCGTTTGCGTCCGCCCAGCACCACCAGCACCCCACCCACGACGATCGCGCCGATACCGGCCCAGACCGGCAGCTCGATGTCCTGCTTCTCCTTCACCGCCAGTTCGACCGGCCCGATCTTGATCTGGTGGGTCGATCGGGTGACGCTGACATGGCCGATCGCCAGTGCCAGCAGGCCGGCGGCGATCAGGACCAGGCCGAGGATTCGCAGCGGGTTCATGGGGAGCTTTCTGGCTAGAGGGGTCGCACGTCCTGAACGCCGCAGCCCTGGTCCAGCCACTGGGCGAACTCGTCCGCCAGCCGGCGCGACTCTTGCGCCGCAGTGCTCCAGGCCTTGATGCGCCCGCGCAGGTCGTTGCCGTAGCGGATGAAGTCGTTGCGGTCGGGCAGCTTGCCGTTGGGCAAAGTCCGGACCCATTCCGGATCCGGCGCCAGCACCACCATGCGGTCGAGGAAACCGGTCGGCTTGTGGCGCCACTTGAGGCCCTTGTCGAGCCAGCCCGGCACCACCGCCTGCTGGAAATGCGGGTACAACACCACGCCCTCGGCATTGCCGTAGTCGAGGTGCAGGTGGTAGTCGGTGATGCCGCCGTCCCAGTAGGCCCCGGCGGGCGCACCCGGAATGTCGTGCACCGCCTCGAGCATGAACGGGATCGAACACGAGGCCTGCAGCGCGAGCTCGAAGTTGGCCTCGACCAGGTTCACCTGCCGGGTCCGGAAGTCGCGCGTGCCGAAAGGCAGCGCCGCGCCCGGCGTCGAGAACACGACGCGCTCCAGCCAAGCCCCGAGGCTCTTGCGGTGCACGCTGTTGGTGAGGAAGGCGCCGAGGTAGCCCACCGGCGTGCGGGCCCGGCCCTCGCGCCCGAGGATGTGCCGGCCGCGCGAGGTGATCACGTGCAGCCGGTAGCGCGCATGCCCCAGCACCTCCGCCGTGCGGCCGCCGTAGAAGCTGCGCAGGCCCTCGCCGAACTGGCTGCTGACCTGCTTCGCGCTCAGGCGCTTCTGGCCCGGCGGCAGCTCGAAATGCTGGTGGATGTAGCCCTGCTCGAACTGCTCGAAGGCAGTCTCGGTGTCGTCCAGGCAGGCGTTGGCCAGCCGCCAGGCGCCGATCGAGGCGCCGACCAGGTCGATGGCGTGCGTGCTCCGCGGCAGCCAGTCGCCGAACAGGAAACGGTCGATCGGGCCGAGCACCAGCCCCTTGGGACCGCCGGCCGCGCCCGGCACCGTGCGCACGTCCTGCGGGTGCAGGCCATGGGCGGCGATGTGCTCGCGGGCGGCCGGGCCGGCGTAGATGCGAAGCGCCTTCATGCCTGGACGAGAGGCAAGAACCGTGCGCTGTCGCGGGCAGGCGCCATTTACTTGCGCAGCCCTTGCAGCTTGGCGAAAGCCGAGGCCATCTGGCCGGCCGGCGGCGGCGAGTTGTCGCGGCGCGGGCCCTGCTGGCCCCGCCCTGCCCCTTCGAAGCGGTTGTCGCGCGGGCCGTCGCGGCGCGCCGGCGCGGCGTCGAGCTTCATCGACAGGCCGATGCGCTTGCGCGCGACGTCGACCTCCATCACCTTGACCTTCACGATGTCGCCGGTCTTCACGACCTCGCGCGCATCGTTGACGAACTTGTGCGAGAGCTGGCTCACGTGCACCAGGCCGTCCTGGTGCACGCCGAGGTCGACGAAGGCGCCGAACTGCGCCACGTTGCTGACCGTGCCCTCGAGCACCATGCCCTCGACCAGGTCCTTGATGTCGTCCACGCCGTCGTTGAAGCGCGCCACCTTGAAGTCCGGGCGCGGATCGCGACCCGGCTTCTCGAGTTCGCCGAGGATGTCCTTGACCGTGATGACGCCGAACTTCTCGTTGGCGAACAGCTCGGGCTTGAGGGTCTTGAGCATGTCGGCGCGGCCCATCAGCTCGGCCACCGGCTTGCCGGTTTTCTCGATCATCTGCTCGACCACCGGGTAGGTCTCGGGGTGCACGCCGGTCATGTCGAGCGGATTGCTGCCGCCGCGGATGCGCAGGAAGCCCGCGCTCTGCTCGAAGGTCTTGGCGCCGAAGCCGCTGACGTCCAGCAGCTGCTGGCGGCTGGCGAAGGCGCCGTTGGCTTCGCGCCATCGCACCACGGCCTTGGCGACGCTGGCCGACAGGCCCGAGACCCGCGACAGCAGCGGCACGCTGGCGGTGTTGAGGTCGACGCCGACCGAGTTCACGCAGTCCTCGACCACCGCGTGCAGGGTGCGCGCGAGCTCGCTCTGGTTGACGTCGTGCTGGTACTGGCCGACGCCGATCGATTTCGGGTCGATCTTGACGAGTTCGGCCAGCGGGTCCTGCAGCCGCCGCGCGATGCTGGCGGCGCCGCGCAGGCTGACGTCGACGTCGGGCATTTCCTGCGACGCGAATTCGCTGGCCGAGTAGACCGAGGCGCCGGCCTCGCTGACCACCACCTTGTCGACGTTGACGGCCGGCGCGCCGGCTTGCGCCGTCATCTTGGCCAGCAGCTTGATCAGGTCGGCGGCCAGCTTGTCGGTCTCGCGGCTGGCGGTGCCGTTGCCGATCGCGATCAGGTTGACGCCGTGCTTGGCGCACAGCTTGCCGAGCGTGTGCAGCGAGCCTTCCCAGTCCTTGCGCGGCTCGTGCGGGAACACGGTCGCGGTCTCGACCAGCTTGCCGGTCGAATCGACCACCGCCACCTTGACGCCGGTGCGGATGCCAGGGTCCAGGCCCATCACGACGCGCGGACCGGCTGGCGCCGCCAGCAGCAGGTCGCGCAGGTTGTCGGCGAAGACCTTGATCGCGACCTTTTCGGCATCCTCGCGGAGTCGGGTGAACAAATCGCGTTCGGTCGACAGCGCCAGCTTGACTCTCCAGGTCCAGGCCACGCACTTGCGGATCAGGTCGTCGGCGGCGCGGCCGGCGTGGCTCCAGCCCAGGTGGAGGGCGATCTTGCCTTCGGCGATCGAGGGCTTGCCCGGTTCGGGCTCGACCGGCAACACCAGCTTGGCATCGAGGATCTCCAGCGCGCGGCCGCGGAAGACCGCCAGTGCGCGATGCGAGGGCACGCGGCCGATCGGCTCGTCGTAGTCAAAGTAGTCGCGGAACTTGGCGACGTCGGCGTTGTTCTCGTCCTTGCCCGCCATCAGGCTGGACTTGAGCAGGCCCTCGGCCCAGAGCCATTCGCGCAGCCGTTGCACCAGCGGGGCGTCCTCGGCCCAGCGCTCGGACAGGATGTCCCGCACGCCGTCGAGCACCGCCGGGACGGTCGAGAAATCGGGCCCCGGCTTGCCATCGTCCAGCGTGGTCGCGGGCTGCAGGAAGGCCTTGGCCTCGACCGCCGGATCGAGCGTGGGATCGGCCAGCAGCTTGTCGGCCAGCGGCTCGATGCCGAATTCGCGCGCGATCTGCCCTTTGGTGCGGCGCTTCTGCTTGAACGGCAGGTACAGGTCTTCAAGCTCCTGCTTGGTCGGCGCTGCGTCGATCGCGGCGCGCAGCTCGGGCGTCAGCTTGCCTTGCTCGTCGATGCTCTTCAGCACCGCTGCGCGACGGTCTTCCAGCTCTCGCAGATAGGACAGGCGCGCTTCGAGCTCACGCAACTGGGTGTCGTCGAGGCCGTCGGTGGCTTCCTTGCGGTAGCGGGCGATGAAGGGCACGGTGGCACCCCCGTCGAGCAGATCGACGGCGGCCTTCACCTGGTGCTCGCCGACCTTGATCTCGGCCGCGAGCTGGCGAATGATTTTCTGCATGTCTGAAGGGCGTCCCTGGGGCCTGGGCCGCCGGGCGGCCAGCCGGATAAAGCCAGGAAGTTTGCCATAGGCAGACCCCGCCAGGTCCCGCGGACCAGATGACCGACTCAGCACCCGTGACCCACCGACCTTGGCTGCGCGCTTGTCGAAAGTCCAGAGCGGCGATTCACCCGCCTGTGCCGCCAGGGCGATATGCAGGCAGTCGCCAAAGTCGGCCGTGGCGTTGCGGTACAGCCGCAGCCTTTGGCGGTGATGGTGGATCCCGTCATTTTTTCCCCTTACTCATGACCGATTTGTAATGCGTCGAACCCCGATCGCGAACCTCCGGGGCCTGGAGAAAATTCTCGAATTCGACTTGAAGCCGCAACCCGCACCGCCCAGCGATCACAATGCATCGGCCATGCGCCTCCTTGCCAAACTCCTGCGCGCTGTCGCCACCGCCCTCCTGGTGCCGGTGCTGCTGTTCGAGGAATGGGGCTGGGAGCCGATGGCCCGCGCAACGGCCCGGCTGGCCAAGCTGCGCGTCTGGGCGCGCATCGAGGCGGCGGTGCGCTCCCTGCCGCCGTGGGGGGCTGTGCTGGCCTTCTTTCTGCCGGCGCTGATGCTGCTCCCGGTCAAGCTTTTCGGACTCTTCCTGCTCGGCGAGGGACACGCGATGAGCGCGCTGCTGCTCTTGCTGGTCGCCAAGCTGGTCGGGACCGCGATCCTGGCCCGGCTGTTCCAGCTGGTCGAGCCGGCATTGATGCAATTGCCGTGGTTCGCTCGCTTCTACCCGCGCTGGAAGGTCTGGAAGGACGGCGTCCTCGAACGCGTTCGCCTGAGCGCCCCCTGGCGGGCGGTCGGCCGCGCAAGGTCTGGCTTGCGCCGCTGGTGGCATGCGGTGCGCCACACCTCCTGAATTCGTCGATCAATTTTGTCCGGGTAGATTGCCAAATGCTTTTTGCCCGGGTATTATTCGCGCCCAATGCCTTCCCCTACCCCTGAACCCACCCTGTCCGCGTTCGCCGGCTTCCGTCGCATCGCCTCCGGCCCGCGCCCCGAAGTGATCGCGCGGCTGCGCGAGATCGAGCAAGCTGACAACGGCGCGCCGCCCCTGGTCTTCGACGACCTGACCGGCGAGCGCCTCGACCTCGACCTGCGCGCAGGCGCTGAATCAGCGCCGGCCCCCGGGCACTGCGACGACCCGGTGGCGCGCGGCGTCGGCCGTCCCAAGCTGGGCGTGGTCGCGCGCGAAGTCACCTTGCTGCCGCGCCACTGGGATTGGCTCAACCGCCAGCCCGGCGGCGCCTCGGTGGCCCTGCGCAAGCTGGTCGACGAGGCCCGTCACGTGCATGCCGACCGCGACGCGCAGCGGGCCGCACGCGAAGCCGCCTACCGCTTCATGACCGCGATCGCAGGCGACCTGCCCGGTTTCGAGGAAGCCGCCCGCGCCCTGTTCGCGGGCGAGCGGGCCCGCTTCGGCGACCTGATCGCCGCCTGGCCCGAGGACGTGGTCGAACAACTCAGGCGACTCTCCGCCCCGGCCTGGAGCCAAGCATGAGCACCCGCGACCCGGCCGTGCTCGCCGACCCGGCGCCGCTGCAGAAGGCGCCGCCCGTCAACCCGCGCCTGGCGGCGATGGCCTCCAAGCCGTTGTGGAAGGTGTTCCTGCTGTTCCTCGCGCCGATGCTGCTCAGCAACATCCTGCAGTCGCTGTCGGGCACGATCAACAACATCTACCTGGGCCAGATGCTCGGCGTCGGCGCGTTGGCGGCGGTGTCGGGCTTCTTTCCGGTGATGTTCTTCTTCATTGCCTTCACCATCGGGCTGGGCGCCGGCGCCTCGGTGCTGATCGGCCAGGCCTGGGGCGCCCGCGAGCCCGACAAGGCGCGCGCCGTGGCCGGGACCACGCTCACGGTGGGCATCCTGTTCGGCCTCGGCGTCGCGTTCTTCGGCGGCGTCTTCACCGAGCCGATGCTGAAGCTGCTCGGCACGCCGGCCGACATCCTCCCCGATGCCACGCGCTACGCCCGCATCATCCTGATCGCGATGCCGGGGCTGTTCGTGTTCCTGCTGTCGACCGCGATGCTGCGCGGCGTCGGCGACACCGTCACGCCGCTCTACACGCTGATGATCTCGACCGCGCTCGGCCTGTTGATCACGCCAGCGCTGATCAAGGGCTGGTTCGGGCTGCCGCAGCTCGGCGTGGCCAGCGGCGCCTGCGCCACCGTCGTCTCCTTCGTGGTGGCGACGGCCTGGCTGGGCTTCCACCTGCGGCGCAAGAAAAGCGTGCTGGCACCCGATGCCGATTTCATGCGGCACCTCCGGGTCCGACCGGCGCTTCTGAAAGCGGTGCTCAAGGTGGGCGTTCCGACCGGCGTGCAGATGATCGTCGTGTCGCTGGCCGAGATCGCGCTGCTGTCCTTCGTCAACGCCTACGGCTCGAACGCCACGGCGGCCTACGGCGCCGTCAACCAGGTGGTGGCCTACGTGCAGTTCCCGGCGATCTCGATCGCCATCACGGCGTCGATCCTCGGCGCCCAGGCGATCGGCGCCGGCCATGCGAACCGCCTCGGCGCCATCACCCGCACCGCGCTGCTCATGAACCTGGTGCTGACCGGCTCGCTGGTGCTGCTGGGCTACCTGTTCTCGCGACCGCTGATGGGCTTCTTCATCACCAGCGAACCAGTGATCGAAGTGGCCCAGACGCTGCTGCACATCATGCTGTGGAGCACTGTCATCTTCGGCATGGGTTCGGCGCTGTCGGGGATCATGCGCGCCAGCGGCTCGGTGCTGGTGCCGACGGCGATCTCGGTCTTCTGCATCGCGCTGATCGAGGTGCCGGTCGCCTGGTGGCTGGGGCGGCGCTTCGGACTCAACGGCATCTGGGTGGCCTACCCGGTGGCATTCAGCGCGATGCTGACGCTGCAGGCCTGCTACTACCGGTTCGTATGGCGCAAGAAGGCGATCCGAAGGCTGATCTGAGCGCGGCCGCGCAGCCGGTCCTGTACTCGTTCCGGCGCTGTCCGTATGCGATGCGGGCGCGGATGGCGATCGCGGTCAGCGGCCAGCGCTGCGAACTGCGCGAGGTCGTGCTGCGCGACAAGCCGGCCGAGCTGCTGGCCGCCTCGCCGAAGGGCACGGTGCCGGTGCTGGTCGACACCGACGGCCGCGTGATCGACCAGAGCCTGGACATCATGCTGTGGGCGCTGGAACGCAGCGACCCCGACGGCTGGTTGCGACCCGCGCGCGGCACGCTGAAAGACATGCTCGCACTGATCGCCGCCTGCGACGGCGATTTCAAGCGCGACCTGGACGGCTACAAGTACCCCGAGCGGCAGCCCGGTTCGAACGCCGAAGCGCATCGGGCGCAAGGCGCCCTCTTCCTCGCCCGGCTGGAGGCTCGCTTGCAGTCCGCGCGCTGCCTGCACGGCGAGCACGCCGCGCTGGCCGACATGGCGATCGCGCCCTTCGTGCGGCAGTTCGCGCAGGTCGACGCGGCTTGGTTCGACCAGCAGCCGTGGCCCGCATTGCGCGGATGGTTGCGGGCTCGGCTCGAAGCGCCGGTCTTCGAGCGCGTGATGGCGAAGCACGCGCCGTGGCGAAGCGGCCAGCCCGGCATCGGTTTTCCGCCCGGTCAGCCGGGCGCCGCGTAGCGCTCCGGCCAGTACTGCCGCAGCATCCGCTGGTGGTAGCGCACCAGGTTCGCACGGCTGGCGACCAGCTCCGATGATCTGCTGCGAGTCGTTGACGAGCCTGCCGTCGTCCAGCGTCAGGGCCGGCAGCTTGCTGTTGCTCATCTTCCGCACGTTGGCGACCTGCGTGGTGCACGGCAGCTGCGCCATCCGCAGCCAGGTCAGGAGCTTGACGGCGAAGGGACTCAGGTCGATGGCGTTCCAGGCGGGGCCGAAGGTGTGGACGATCATCAGAGGCCTACTCGAACACCTCGTCCCCCGTCGGCTCGTAATGCGGCACCGCGTTCATCGTGTGCCTCAGCTTGGCCAGCTCCCAGTACATCCGCCGGCGCGCGCGGCTCTGGTTGCCGAGCGGCCGGTGCTCTGCGATCGTGTGCCACGGGTTGTACGAGAGCCGCTTCGCAAATTCCATCTGCGCCGGTGAATCGAAGGTCTGGCGCGGCAGCCGCAGCGTCGCCACGCTGACGCGCGGCGACAGCTTCTCGGGCCACAGCACGCCGGCATTCTCGATCGGCATGAGGTGCGGATCGGTCTGCATCTGGACCCGGAAGTCGAGCTCGACATCGTCGTTGGCCAGCGCCGACACCATCGCCTGGCGCAGGTAGTCGTCGGGCGGACGCAGCGGCAGCCGCGGGATCGGCGTGCGCTGCCGGGTCTTCGGCCAGACCGAGTACTGCATCGCCTGGCCTTCGCCCATCAGGTAGGGCACGCAGCTGAAATACGGCGCCTCGAACGGGCTGCTCTGGGTCTTGATGAAGAGCGACTGCATGATGAGGTCGAGCACATGCGGGTCGTGCAGGTTCACGAAGTAGAAGATCTGCGCGTTCTTCACGCTCTCGCGCTGCAGCGCCGCGTTGCACTTTGCGTCGGGCGTGACGAAGGTCGGGGTCGAAACCGCGAACATGTCGAGCGTGTGCTGCTCTTCGTCCATCAGCTTCGGCCCCGGCACGCCCATGAGCTTGATGCTGATGCTCATGAAGCCGACATCGTCGATGTCCGGCGTGACGTAGGGGCCGGGCCCCGAGAAGCGCACCCAGCAGCGGAAGGTTCGCGGCTCGGCGTAGATGCCGCGCTTCATGTGCGGGGGGATGTCGTCGTGCACCCGGAACTCGCCGCGCACGATGCCCTGGGTCTTGGTGTTGCCGCCGCGCTCGAAGCCACCGGGCTTCCAGAGATCGGTCATCTGGCGCGTGAAGCTCTTGACGATCGAGTCGGTGAAGCTCTCCTCGTCGGGCAGCAGCCGCTCCTCGGCGATCGCCAGGCCCTCGTCGGTGCGCCGCCGGTTGATCAGCGCGGTCGTGAAGCGCGCCAGCGGATCGCGCAGGAAGGCGTCGAAGGCCGGCCGCAGCAGCGGATCGAAGCGGCGCTCCAGCCGGATCAGCGCCATCCCCGAATCGCTGACGAAGTTGCGCCAGGCCGAGCCGGTGTTGGCCCGCGGCGTCGGACGGCTGGCATTCGAGTTCATGGCTGCACCTTCGACAGGTAGCGCAAGGCCCGCAGGCCGGGCAGAAAAAAATAGGCCCCACCGCGCACCGTCACGAACTGCGGCAGCCCGCAGACGCGTCGATCCGGGCCGGAGTCGAGCGGCATCGCGAAGCCGTCGGTCGGCGTGCCGTCGTCGCGCGGCAGGTGGTTGCCGGTCAGCGGGTCGCTGTCGCCAGGCAGGCCATCGAAGCGCAGGCCCGCGAGCCAGGCCGACTGCACGAATTCGAACTGGCGCGCGATGTTGGCGCCCAGGCAGATGAAGTGCAGGCCGGTGGCGTCGCCCGGGTTCGCCGGCGCCGGCGACAGGGCCTGCTCGACCGAGACCGCGCGGCCGTATTCGCGGCCGCGCCGCAGCAGCCGGTGGAAGCGGGTCGATGAGACCTTGTCGGCCGCCAGGGCCGTGGCATCGAAACCCAGCGTCCGCCTGACCCACGAATAGAAACCCGGGCTGCCCGGCGGCAGGTCGGCGTTGCGTGGATTGCTGCGCCGGATGTGGGCGCCGATCGGGCAGCGCAGGCCTTCGCCGTCGCCGCCATAGGTGAAGCTGTTGCGCGGGTCCTCCTCGCCCTGGATGCGTTCGCCGGTGCGGCCGACCAATGGCTCGCCTTCCATCGTCCGGCCGACCATCTCCTCGGCCAATTGCTTGCGCAGCGCCGGGTCGCCTCCGACCTGCGCATCCATGAAGCGCCAGAAGCCGGAGACATCCTGCTCCAGCTGACGCAGCACCAGGTAGCTGCCGTTGCGGCCCAGGTCGACCTTGTCGGGCGCGTCTTCGGCGCGCGGCAGCAGCGCATCGGGATCGCGGTCGGCATCGAGCAGCGGCCGGTCGGTGTAGGCGCCGTACTCGTTCGGGTAACCCAGCAGGTACTCGCCGAGGCACGACAGGTTGCTGTAGCGGCCGACCTCCTCGTCGCGCGCCCGGCGTTCGCGCCGCCAGTCGATCGAAGGCTCCGAGATGCCGTCCGCGAACCCGAAGGGCTCGACGCCGTCCATGTCGGCGGTGTCGAGGTACCCGAGCTGCTCGAAGCCCTGCTCGCACTGCGCCAGCACGCTGTGCTGCCACTCGTCGAGGCCGCCCGGCGCCGCATAGAGCATCAACAGCACGTGCGGCAGGCGTTCCGGCGAGCCGCCCCACAGCCAGCCTCCCGGATCGTTGGCGCCCAGATCGCCGAGCCTTCGCGCGCGGCTGGCGTCGCTCGCCATGCCGACGATGAACTCGTGCGAGAAGCCCTCGACGACGTCCGGCCGAACCCCCAGCGCCTGCAGCCCGGCGCTGGTGAAGGCCACCTGGAGGGCGGTGGTCGGCGGCGGCTCCTGCGTCGTCGCGCTGCTGACCGGTGCGCGTGCGAGCCAGTCGCGTGCAGCCTGCGCATCGGTCACGCGCAACAACAGGAAGCAGGCCTGGGTCAGGCGCCTGTAGCCGAAGCGCACCAGGCCCTGGATGTCGTCGTACTCGACCGCCGTGGCGCTCATAGCAGCCTCAGCCATTCGAGCGCCTGGGCGTCCGTCACCTGGTGCATCTCGAAGCCCTCGCGGATGCGCCGGTTGCGCTCCAGGTCGGTCAAGGTCAGGCCGGGGTAGGCCTTGTACCAGACCTGGGTCGGCAGCTGGTGCCGCCGCTGGTAGTACTTGAAGCGCAACTCGTGCCGCGCCCCGCCCTTCAGCAGCCAGTCGGTGCGTGGCCAGCCGAAGCCGTTGCTGAAGATCAGGTTCAGGCCCCAGGCCGCCTTGTTGATGAAATCGTCCATGTAGCTTTCGTGGCTGCCGTCGTAGTTGCTCGCGAACAGCACCCGGGTCTTGCCGTCGAGGAACACCCAGCGTGCGAAGTGGATGGTCTGCACCCGCGCCAGGTGGCCGCGGCCGAAGACATGGCGGCAGGCATAGTCGATGGCGTAGAGGATCAGTTGCGTGAGCCAGCGCCGGAACAGCCCCGGCTTGACGGGACCGAGGGCGGTGAAGCTGTTGGTGAGGTCGTGGTCTTCGAGGCGCTGCATCTCCTGCACCGCCTCGCGGTCCGGGCGCGGACAGAACTCGGGGTCGCTCTTCTCGCGGCGCCGCAGTTGCCACACCAGCCAAACCGCCAGCAGCACCAGCAAGGGCAGCAGCAGCGGCAGCCTGCACACCAGCAGCACGAGCACCAGCAGGACCGCGAACGGTGCAATGGCATGCAGCAGGTTGCGCAGCCACCAGCCGGTGGGCGTGCGTTCGGGCGAGGTCAGCAGCAGCCGCCCCTCGAGCTGCTCGGCCTGCACGAAGGCCAGCAGGCGATGGCGCAGCGCCTGCGGGTCCTCGGCTTCGGCGGCGATGTCGCGCGGCACTTGCGAGGCCAGCGCGCGTTGCAGCGCGCTGTCTTCGCGCACCTGCCGCACGGTGCGGCCGATGCGGTTGACGTAGCCCGCGGCCACCGGCAGCGAGCGCGCCTTGAGCCACGCGAACAGGTTGCCGTCGACATCGAAGCCTTCGCAGTGCGCGAAGACGCTGCGCAGGCCATCGCCCGCGACCTGCGCGAACTCGGCCAGCTGGTCGTTGGCAGGGCCGTCGCATTCGCCGAGAAAGCTCAGGTAGAGCGGCACGCGCGGCCGCGGCAGTTCGAAGGCCTCGAGATCGCCGAGCGTGGTGTCGGTGAGGAGCGCGAACCGCGCGTAATGCAGTCGCTCGAAGCGGCCGAAGGGCACCAGCGCGTTGTCCGGGTCGGCCATGCCGGGCTTCAGGTTCAGGCTGTCCAGCAGCTTGCGGAGGCCGGTCTCCCGGCCGCTCGCGACGGCCGCGACCACCATGAAATGCGATTGGGGTGTCACCGCATCTCAGAACTGGAGGCAGAAGTCGATCAACCGATCCTTGCCCCAATAGACCTTGCCGAGGTAGAAGTTCGGGGAGATGAGCCGGATCTCGTCGCGGATCCACTGGGCCACGAAGGAGGTATCGGAGTAGTCGAGCACGATGCACGGCTTGTTGTCGAGCCAGCTGCTGCCCTGGTAGACCTTGGCGACGATGGCCTCCACGCCGAGGACGCCGACCTTGTTCTTGAGCACGCCGTTCGCGGCGTCGAACACCTTCCCCTGCCAACCGAAGAAGTTGATGATCTGCGCGATCGACTGGGTGTAGTGGGTGCCGGGCGCGATGATCGCCGTGCCGTCGGCCTGGCCGTTCGGGATCTCTCCGGGCGGGCTGGCGCGGAACAGTTCGTCGAGTTGCTGCTGCGACATGTCGAGCAACTGTTGGACGTCATAAGCCATCTGCTCTCTCCTCCGCGGAAGCCCCGCCGTTCAGAAAGTGTCAGCCCTTCGATGGGCTTCGTCAACTTGCCGAAAGAGGTGTTCGACGCGCCGCCTCGAGCAGGACATCGGCCGCCTTCTCCGCGATCATGTAGATCGCCGCGGCGATGAAGAAGCCCGGGATCTGCGGAAACACCGAGGCGTCGACCACGCGCAGCCGCTTCACGCCATGCACGGCGAACGCGCTGTCGAGCACGCCGCCCGCGTCCACGGCACCGATCGCGCACGAGCACGAGGCATGGTGCCCCCACGCGGTCTGCCGCACATAGTCGGCCAGTGCCGCGTCGCTGTCGACCGCGGTGCCGGGCGCCACTTCCTCGGCGATCCATCCCTTCTCCCTCAGCGGCGCCGTCATGCGCCGAACGAAGCGGATCGCCTCGACCACCGCCTTCAGGTCGACGCCCTGGGCATCGTCGCCTTCCTCGAAATAGTGGAAATTAACCAGCGGCATGTCGCGCGGATCGGCCGAACGCAGTCGCACGCTGCCGGCGCGATTGCGCGTGTGACCCTTGAGCACGGCCCAGGTCAGCTGGTCGGGATGGTCGCGGATCCAGTGCGAGAAGCCGCTGAAATAGCCTTCGAAGCGGGCCAGCAGCGCCATGCAGAAGAGGTCCGGCTCCTGGTCCGGTCCCGCCGCGCCGCGCGAGCGCTGGACCACGCCGAGCGCGGCGCCGTTGGACGCGTACATGCCGCCGCGGTCTTTCTGCCATCGGCGCCACAGCGCATCGTCGCGCTCGAAGCGCGCGCCCTCGAGCGCCTTCCACGGCAGCTGCATCCGGTGCGTGACCGCGACCTCGTAGCGGTCCTGCAGGTTGCGTCCGACGCCGGGCAGGTCGACCCGCAGCGGAATGCCGTGTGCCGCCAGTTCTGCGGCCGGGCCGATCCCCGACAGCATCAGCAGCTGCGGCGTGTTGAAGGCGCCGCCGCAGAGGATCACCTCGCGCCGCGCCCTCGCCTCGCGCGCCTCGCCCGCCTGCTCGCTCGGCGCCGCATGCGCACGGTAGAGCCGCGCGCCCTTGATGTAGGCGACGCCGACGGCGCCGCCCTCGGCATCGAAGAGCACCCGGGTCGCCAGCGCATCGAGTTCGATGTGCAGCCGATCGGGATGGCGCGCTGCCACCGCCAGCAGGCGTTCGCGCACGCCGCTGCGGCGGTGGCCGGCGGTCGCGAGCGGCGTGTAGCAGAGGCCCTCGAAGCTGCCGGGCCGCCAGCGCCTCGCGTTCGGATCGCCGAGGCCGCCACCCAGCCAGCGCAGCGTGCTCAGCAGCGGTGTCGGCAGGTCGTGGGTGAAGCTGCGCGCGCTCTCGCGCAGCACCCGCAGCAGGCCCTGGTCGCCGAGCACCGACAGCGGGATCGACTTCTCGGTCTGCAGCCAGCCGCCCCATCCATGGCCGGTCGGATCGAGCCCGAGGTGCCTGAACGCACGCCAGACCGGCCGGTGGCGGCAATCTTCCACGCGCTGCGCATAGCGGCGCATGCGCACCGCGCGCCATGAAGGGTCCCCGGTCAGCCGCGCGATCCGGTCCCAGTCCGAGGCGTGCGGCGGCATGAAGATCATCGCGTTGTGCGCGCTGCAGCCGCCAAGGCCGGCGGCGCGCGGGTAGAGCACGCCCTGCCCGGCCTGGTACTTCCAGTCCCGCCCCTGCTGCGCCTCGTCGGCGTAGTGGCGGATGCGGAAGTCCCAGCGCAGCGCCGGGTTCTCGCAGGCGAAGGCATGGAAGGCCGGGACGTCGTAGTCGTCGGGCAGGCGGGCATCGCCGCTGCGCGGATCGCCGCCGGCATCGAGCAGCATGACCCGCATGCCGTGTTCGGCGAGCCGGGCCGCCAACGGGCCGCCGCCCGCGCCCGCACCGACGATCACGTAGTCCCAGTCGCTCGTCGTCGGATCGGCGCCCTGCATGCGTGGCGTTTCGCTGGGCTCAGAAGGTCTTCAGGAACGAGACCAGCGCCCGCTTGTCCTCGTCGCTCAGCTCGGGTTCGCGGCCGAAGGCCTTCTCGTCGGCGCTGAGTCCGTCCTGCCGGTTGAACTCCGCCGTGCCGAAGTAGTGGCCGCGGTTGACCACGAAGTCGCGGCACTTGCTGAGTTCGAGCATCGGCTCGGCCAGGTTGGCGAAGTGCTGGCGCAGTTCTTCGTCGGAGGCGCCGGCCGGCGCGCTGGCGAGCGCCAGCTTGAGCTTGACCAGCAGCGCGCCCGCGTCCTTCACGTGCTGGGCCTTGTCGCCGAGATCGTCGCTCTCGGCACGCAGCTTGAGGTTGGACAGCAGGTTGACCGGCACGCCGCCCGGGATCGGACCCAGCACGATGTCGCCGTCCTTCTGCACCAGCCACGGCAGCCAGCGGTGCAATGCGCCCTGCAGCGGCTGCAGCGCCTCGGGGGCGTAGCCGGTCGGGATGGTGACCACGCTGCGCTCGGTGGTGCGGTCGATGGTGCCGCCGACCTTGGCGCCGAGCAGGGCGTCGGCCTTGCGCTTCTCGGGCCACAGCATCTGCTCGATCGCCTGGTCGAAGACCTTCATGCGGCCGTCCACCGAAGGATCGCCGTTGGCCTCGCCGACCGTGTTGTTGAGCAGGAAAGGCGCGGTCGACCAGACGCTGATCAGCGACGGCACCCGCGTGTAGCCCCGTCCGCCCGCTGGCATTTCGTAGGGCTTGGGGGCGCCTGTGAAGGGATCGGCGAGCGTCACGGTGCCGACCGAGGGCAGGCTCTTGTAGGTCTGCGACGAGAAGTTGTCCCAGATATTGCCCGCCAGCGCGTTGGTCGCCAGCGGGCTGCAGGCATTGGTGCGCAGCAAGGTGACGGGGATCCGCGCCTCGGTCGACAGGTAGTTGTTCTGCAGGAAGTCCGGCGCCTGGACGATCTTGCGCATCTGCACCTTGTAGTCCTCGGTCTGGGTCCAGCCCCAGTAGCGCTTGAAGCAGTCGACGTAGCCCGGCCCCGCGCACCGTTGCGGCGAGAGTTCGAGCGATGCCGGCAGCGGCGGTGCCTTGCTCGAATGGCAGCGCGCGCAGGTGTCGGCGAAAGCCAGCTTGCCGCGTTCCAGCGTGGCGGCGTCGGCGTTCAGGTACCTGTCGCCGCCGGGTGCGTCCTTCAGATGGTCGGGCTGCGCGGCCTTGAGGAAGAACAGCGCGGTGTTCGGCGTCCCGGCCTCGGTCGCCTGCCAGTAGCTCGAATTCTTCTGCGCCGACGCGATCTTGATCGGCGTGATGGTCTTGCCGCCGACCACCGGGTTGAAGTGCAGCAGCCACTCTTCGCTGAACAGGCCGATGTTGAGGTAAACGCGGTTCAGCGCGCCCAACAGTCCGACCGAGTCGGCGCCGTCCTTGAGCACGTGCGGCGTGTAGACCATCGAGTCGGCCTTCGAGAAAAACTCGGTCAATGGCCCGCTGGCGATGAAGTCGTTGAACTGCTTGTTGTCGAGTTCGCCGCCGGCGAGCTTCTCGCGGCCGATGCGCCGGGCCATCTCGAGCCGCGAGGCGAAGTCGTAGACCGCGTTCATGGTGCGCGGGTTGTTGATGCCGTCGGTCGAGACCAGCGAGGTGTCCATCGCGCCCGGCCGGTAGGTGTGGGCCAGCTGGTACATGTAGTTGGTCCGGCCCTCGGGCTTGTTGGCGTTGTAGATGAAGAGCCGGTCGACCCACATGTACTGGGCGCCGACCGAGGAACTCAGGTTCTCGAACTTCGGGTTGTTCGGATCGGCCGGCGGCTTCACGGGACTCGGCCCGACGTGGCAGAAGCCGCAGGACATGCCGACCCGGTAGGGACGCACCAGGTCCTTGCGGTTGTAGTAGCTCGGGTCGGTGTAGTACTTCTCGGCGTCCCATGCCTTGGCGGCCTTCTCGTCGAAGTCCGGATTCGGAAACAGGCGCAGTCCCGCGATGCCGGTGCCCCAGCCGTAGAACGAGCCCACCGGCTGCGTCGTGCCGTCGCCCAGCGGCTTGCCGCGCGAGCCGATCGCGACGCCCGGGTACTTGCTCTCGTTCTCGAACGGATCGGGCGCGCAGTCCTTGCTGCGGACATCCAGCCAGAGATCGCGGCGCGCCTTGTCGGGCCCGGCGGCGTTGTTGAAGCAGGGTTCGTTGACCAGGCCGAAGTACTGCCAGCGATTGGCCCGCGAATAGCCCAGGCTGGGGTGCGAGCTGATCACCTTCAGCAGGTCGAAGGCGCCGAAGGTGTAGTCGCTCATCCGGGTCCAGAAGCGGTCGTTGCCGCCGCTCCACACCAGCCACATGTTGCGGCCCTTGATCTCTTCCGGCGACAGCGCAATTGCGTTGTCCATGTCGTGGAAGTAGTCCTCGCCGGCATGCGGGAACGATGCCGCGTCGCGGCCCGCGAGCTTCGCTTCGTCCTGCACCTCGCCGGGCTGCGGGCCCTTCGAGCAGCCCGCCAGCAGCACGCACGCAATCAGCGGCCACCATCGAGCGGCGCGGTGGAAACCCTGGTTCATTGCCATTCCTCCTGCGGCCAGACCTTGGGTGAACGGGCCATCGAGTGCGCAGTGTGGAGGGGGCCTCCCCTATTGGCTATCGGCCATGCGACGTATGGCGATCGATGGCCTCGGCGCGGCCGATCAGCAGCCACGCGCTCACCGCGCTCAGCAGGGCAAGGCCGGCACACAGCAGCATGACGCAGCGAAAGCCGGAGACGAATGCCGCGTTGATGGTGTGCCGCAGCGCCGCCGCCACAGCCGGGTCGGCACCCGGCGGCAGCGTGGCGCCGGCCAGCTGGCTGCGCTGCGCCCGCACGAAGGCTGCCGCCTCGGGCGAAGCCCCCATGTCGAGCAGGCCCTGGCCCAGGCCGGCGTCGAAGGCCCAGGCCATGACGACGCCGAAGACCGCGATCGCCAGTACCGCGGCGGCGCGCGAGACCGCATTGTTGACGCCCGAGGCGATGCCCGCGAGCTCCGGCCCGACCGCGTTCATGACGGTGGTGGTGAGCGGCGCGACGGTCACGGCCATGCCGAAGCCGAGCACCACCACCGCCGGGAAGAACGAGGTCCAGTAATCGGCGCCGACGCCCGGCAGTGCGAACAGCGCGAACCCGGCGGCGGCGATGGCGGGGCCCACCACCAGCGGCAGGCGCGCTCCGATGCGGTCGACCAGTTGCCCGGCCCAGCTCGACAGCGCGAACATGATCAGGATGAACGGCAGCAGCGCCGCGCCGGCGACGGTGGCCGAGTAGCCCTGGACCTGGATCAGGTTGAGCGGCAGGAAGTAGAGCCCTCCGCCGAGCGCCGCATAGAGCAGCAGCGTCAGCAGGTTGGCGCCGCCGAAGTTGCCGACGCGCATCAGTCCGAGCGGCAGCATCGGCGAGCGCACGCGCAGCTCGACCATCACGAAGGCCACGCTGGCCACGATGCCCGCCAGCAGCGCGAACGGCACCGAGGGCGCGCGCCAGCCCTGTGTCGGCGCCTCGATGAATGCATAGACGATGCCCCCGAGCGCCACCGTCGCCAGCGCCGCGCCCCAGGGATCGAGCCGCGCCGAAGCCGCCGCGCCGCCGCGGCTCTCGGGCACGTGGCGCCAGACGATCAGCAGCACCACGGCCGCCATCGGCAGGTTGACCAGGAAGGCCCAGGTCCACGAATAGTGGTCGACCAGGAAGCCGCCCACCACCGGTCCGATGGCCGCCGTGATGCCGCTGAACCCGGACCAGGTGCCGATCGCCCGGCCGCGCTCCTTCTCGGGGAAGGACGCGCTGATGAGCGCCAGGCTGCCGGGCACCAGCAAGGCGCCGCCGATGCCCTGCACCGCGCGCGCAGCGATCAGCTGCGAGACGTCGCCCGCCAGCGCGCAGGCCATCGAGGCCAGTGCGAACAACGCGACCCCGAGCGCGAAGATCCTGCGGCGTCCGAAGTGATCGCCGAGCGCGCCGCCGACCAGCAGCAGCGCGGCCAGGAACAACGCATAGGACTCGACCACCCATTGGGCCTGGAAGGCGCTGGCATGCAGGTCGGCCTGGATCGCCGGCAGCGCGACGTTGACCACGGTGCCGTCGATGAATGCCATGCTCGATCCGACGATGGCCGCGGCGAGCACCCAGGGCCGCGAAGCCGGCGGGCAGTCGGCGGCCTCGCAACCGTGCCGGATCAGGCTGTCGTCACCGGGAGGCTTTCCGATCTGCGGCATCGCCAAAGTATGAGGCCGCGCGCAGTACCGGACAATCGCCGCTCCATGACACGCTACCAGGCCCTGGCCGCCGAGATCGCCGAATCGATTCGCACCGGGGTGCTGCACCCCGGCGACCGCCTGCCCTCCGTGCGCCAGGCGCGGGCCAGCCGCGGCGTCAGCCCGTCGACCGTGTTCCAGGCCTACTACCTGCTCGAGGCCCAGGGCCTGATCCGGGCCCGCGAGCGCTCCGGCTACTACGTGGCCGAAGGCGCCCGGCAACTGCCGCCCGAGCCCGAGGCTGCCTCGCAGCCCGAGGACGACGCCGTGCCGCTCGATGTCAGCGAGCATGTGTTCGAGATCCTCGAGTCGACCATGGTGCGCGATGTGGTGCCGCTGGGCTCGGCCTTCCCGAGCCCGCTGCTGTTTCCGCTCGCCCGCCTCGGCCGCATCATGGCCTCCAGTGTCCAGAACCTCGATCCATGGAGCACCGTGGACGACCTGACGCCCGGCAACGCGCGGCTGCGGCGGCAGATCGCACTGCGCTACCTGGCCGACGGCGTGCAGGTCCACACCGACGAGATCGTCATCACCAACGGCGCCCTCGAGGCGCTGAACCTCTGCCTCGCCAGCGTCACGCGGCCGGGCGATGCGGTGCTGATCGAATCGCCGACCTTCTATGCCGCGCTGCAGGCGCTCGAGCGACTGGGCCTGGAGGCGATCGAGGTGCCGACCCATCCGCGCGAAGGCATGGCGCTCGACGCGCTCGAGCGCGCGATCCAGCGCCATCGGCCCAAGGCCTGCTGGCTCATGACCAACTTCCAGAACCCGCTCGGCAGCCTGATGCCCGACGCAAAGAAGAAGGCGCTGGTCGAGTTGCTGGCCCGCCACCAGGTGCCGCTGATCGAGGACGACGTCTACGGCGAGCTCTATTTCGACGACAAGCGGCCGCTGCCGGCCAAGGCCTTCGACACGCAGGGCCTGGTGATGCACTGCTCGTCGTTCTCGAAGTGCCTGGCGCCCGGCTACCGCATCGGCTGGGCGGCGCCGGGACGCTTCACGCGGGCGGTGGCCCGCGCCAAGCTGACCACCACGCTGGGCGCCTCGGCGCCGACCCAGAACGGACTGGCGACCTACCTCGAGAAGGGCGGCTTCGACAAGCACCTGCGCAAGCTCCGGCGCGCGCTGGCCGGGCAGCAGACCCTGCTGGCGCAGGCCATCGCCGAGCACTTCCCGCCCGGCACCCGTGCCACCCGGCCGGCGGGCGGCTATTTCCTGTGGGTCGAGATGCCCGGGCACGTCGATGCCCTCGAGGTGCATCGGCAGGCGCTCGCCCAAGGCATCAGCGTCGCCCCGGGGCCGATCTTCTCGGCCCAGCGCGGCTTCACGAACTGCCTGCGCCTCAACTACGGCCATCCGTGGGACGAACGCGCCGAGCAGGCGATCGCGACACTGGGCCGGATCGCGAGCCGGCGCCCCGGGGCCGCGTGATAGATTGCGCGGCAGGACGTTTCCCGCGAAACGCCTGCCCGAACAAGAACGCAAGAGGAAACGGAATGGGACCCTGGCTGGCCAGGATGCTGAAGCGCACCGCGCTGTTGCTGGGCATCGTTTTCGTCACACTGCTCGCCGTGCGCACCTACGATGTGCAGCGCGGCCCCCCGCTCGAGCCGTGGCACACGCACGTGCCGCACGAACTGTCGGGCGCGCAGATCCGCCAGGCCGACTGGCCGGCCTGGCTGGCGGCCGAGAACGCGACGTTCGACGAGGTCCGGCGCGAAGTCACCGACAAGCTGCCGCCGGAACTGCGCACGCCGTCGAACCGCTATTTCGACGGCAGCCCGATCTACCCGGGTCACTTCCGACAGGACTGGAACCGCTCCTACACGCTCGATCCGCAAGGCCCGCCCAAGGGCGTGGTGGTGCTGCTCCATGGCCTGACCGATTCCCCCTTCAGCCTGCGCCACGTGGCCACCTTGTACCGCGACCGCGGTTTCGCGGTCGTCGCGATCCGCATGCCGGGCCACGGCACCGTGCCGGCCGGGCTCACCCACGTGCCATGGGAAGACTGGTCGGCCGCGACCGAGCTCGCGGTGCGCGAAGCACGCCGCCGCGTGCCGGCGCCGCTGCCGCTGCACGTGGTCGGCTTCTCGAACGGCGGCGCACTGGCGACCAAGTACGCGCTCGATGCGATCGACAACCCGAAGCTGGCGCGGCCCGATCGCCTGATCCTGATCGCGCCGATGATCGGAATCACCGAGCTGTCGCGCTTCGCCGGCGTGTTCGGCTGGCCGGCGATCTTTCCGGCCTTCGCCAAGGCGGCCTGGCTCGGCATCGTGCCGGAGTTCAACCCCTTCAAGTACAACTCGTTCCCGGTCAACGGGGCGCGCCAGTCGTCGCTGCTCACGCGCGACCTGCAGGCCCACGTGGCCCGCGAGGAGCGCGACGGGCGGCTCGACCAGATGCCGCCGACCCTCACCTTCCAGTCGCTGATCGACTTCACGGTGAGCACCCGCGCGATCGTCACCGGTCTCTATGCACGGCTGCCCGCGAACGGCAGCGAGCTGGTGCTGTTCGACCTCAACCGCAGCATCAAGTTCGGGCCGCTGCTGCGCTCCGGCAGCGACCTGCGGCCCGACCGGGTGCTGCCGCCGGCGCCGCGGCGCTTCCGCACGACCCTCGTCACCAATGCCGACGTCCACAGCCGGCAGGTGGTCGAGCAGGTCACTGAGGCCGGCGCCACCACGGTCCAGACGCGGCCGATCGGGCTCGAGTTTCCGCTCGAGGTGTTTTCGCTCTCGCACCTGGCGCTGCCGTTTCCGCTCACCGACCCGCTTTACGGCCTGCGGCCCGACGACAGCGACGATTTCGGCGTCAACCTCGGGGCCCTGGCGATGCGTGGCGAGCGCGGCGGCCTGATCGTCAGCCTGGATTCGCTCACGCGGCTGTCGTCGAACCCGTTCTACGATTTCATGGCCGAGCGCATCGCGCAGACCCTGCCGCCGCCCTGAGCCGGTGCGCTACCGGGCCCGCGTGCGCAAGGTGCTGCAGACCGCGGCCACCGCCGCGCAGCAGGCGGCCAGGCCCAATGCGATCACCTGGCCTTTGCCGTCGTGCGGACTCCAGACGCTGAAGATGCCGGCCAGCAGCACGGCGCCCAGGGTCTGGCCCGTGAGCCGCGCGGTGCCCAGCATGCCGCTCGCCGCGCCGCTGCGCTGGGGCGGCGGCGTGGTCACGATGGTGTGGTTGTTGGGCGACTGGAACAGGCCGAAGCCGGCGCCGCACAAGACCATGCGCCAGACGATGTCGGCGTTGCCCGGCTGGGCCGGCAGCGCCGCCAGCAGCGCCAGGCCGGTGGCCAGCATGGCCAGCCCGATGCCGCCGAGCAGTCCGTCCGGACAGCGGCCGATGAGCCGGCCGGCGATCGGCGCCATCACCACGATCGCCAGCGGCCAGGCGGTGATCAGCAGGCCGGCCTCGAAGTGCGAGCGGCCATAGGTGTCGAGCAGCAGGAACGGCAGCGCGATGAAGGACAGCATCTGGGCGCAGAAAGCGCCGACCGAGGTGCCCATCGAGAGCGCGAACACCGGGATGCGCAGCAGGTCGACCGGGAACAGCGGCACCGCCTGCGCGGCCTGCCGCCGCAGGTAGACGAAGCCGACCACCAGGCCGGCCAGCAGCAGCAGCCAGGCCATCGGGCTGGCGCCCTGCCCGGCCTCGCCGCGCACGCCCAGCCGGTCGGCGCCGACGAAGACCAGAGAGAACATCGCCACGTTGAGCGCCACGTCCAGCAGCGAGAACCGCACCCCCGACGCCTTGGCCTCGTTGAACGGCAAGGAACGCATCCCGAGCACCAGCACCAGCGCCCCCAGCGGCACGTTGAGCGCGAACAGCCAGGGCCAGGAAGCGATCGACAGGATGCCGGCCGCCACCGAAGGGCCCGCGACCGAGGCGGTGGCCACGACCATCGAATTGATCGCCATGCCGCGCCCGAGCTGGTTCCGGGGGTAGATCAGCCGCACCAGCGCCGCGTTGACGCTCATGATGCCGGCCGCGCCGAGCCCCTGCAGCGCCCGGCCCGCGATCAGCATGCCGAGCGAATGCGACAGGGTCGCGATCAGCGACGCCGCCGCGAACAGGGCCATGCCCGTGAGGTAGACCCGGCGATAGCCGATCCGGTCGCCCAGGGAGGCCAGCGGCAGCAGCATGACCAGCGCGGCGATCTGGTAGGCGTTGACCACCCAGATCGCGTGCGCCGGGTCCGCCTGCAGCTCGCGCGCGATCCCGGGCAGCGCGAGGTTGACGATGGTGCCGTCGAGCACCGCCACCGCGATGCCGAGGATGACCACCACCATCGCGTGGCGGCGCTGCGGCTGCGGCAGGCCATCGCGTGCGGTGTGGACGGCCTGGCCGACGGGGATGGACGACATCGCTCAGCCGGCCTGCCCGACGGGCTGGCGCCGGCCATCGAGCGTGAGCCAGGTCAGCGCCACCGCGATCAGCGCGCCGCCCGCCATGCCGGTCACCATCGGCAGCGGCCGGCCGTCGGTGAACAGCCCGACCACCGCCATCACCACCGCACCGGTCAGCATCTGCAAGGTGCCGAGCAGCGCCGACGCGGTGCCGGCGATGGCGCCGTGCTTCTCGAGGGCCAGCACCGAGGTGGTCGGAATGACCAGGCCCATCAGGCCGCTGGCGATGAAGTACAGCACGATCAGCACCGCCAGCCGGTCGCCGCCGGCGGCGAAATGGGCGAACATGGCCAGCATCACCGCGCCGCAGGCCGCGACGCCGGTCTTGACCACCCGCTCGATCCCGAAGCGCTCGCACAGCGGGCCGTTGAGCTGCGCGGCGGCGAAGAAGGCGGCCGCATTGACGCCGAAGGCCACGCTGTACATCACCGGCGACAGCCCGTAGTGGTCGATCATCACGAAGGACGAGTTCGCCAGGTAGGTGAAGAATCCCGCCATGGCGAAGGCACCGATGAAGACCAGCCCGAGGTAGTGGGTGTCGCGCAGCAGCACGCCGTAGGCGGCCAGCGCGCTGCCCAGGCTGCTCTCGACCCGCTCCTCGGCCGGCCGGGTCTCCTTCAGGACCATCGCGATGGTCGCCAGTCCGACCACGGCCGCCAAGGTCACCGACCAGAACACGCCGCGCCATCCGGTGAAGGCGATCACCGCGCTGCCGGCCAGCGGCGCCAGGATCGGCGACACGCTGAAGACCAGCATCAGCAGCGACATCAGCCGCGCCGCGTCGGTGCCGGTGTGCAGGTCGCGCACCACGGCGCGCGGGATGGCCATGCCGGCCGCGGCGCCCAGGCCCTGGACGAAGCGCAGCGCGATCAGCATCTCGATGCTGGTGGCCAGCGCGCAGCCGATGCTGGCCAGCGCGAACAGGCCCAGGCCGAAGTAGAGCGGCGGCTTGCGCCCCACCATGTCGGACACCGGTCCGTAGAGCAGTTGCCCGACGCCGAGCGAGATGAAGAAAGCCGTGAGGCTCATCTGCACCGGCCCGATGCCGGCCTGCAGGCTGCTGCCGATCTCGGGCAGCGCCGGCAGGTACATGTCGATCGCGAACGGGCCGATGGCCGACAACAGGCCGAGCACGAGCGCGATCTTGAAGAAGCGCGAAGAAGTCATCGCCCGATTGTCGCCAAGGCGGCGATGAACCGTCGGCAGCGCGACGCGTCGGCCTGTGCTAGGCCTCAGAACAAATCACCGCTTTCGCTGTCCGGCCTGGCACCTTCGATGGCCAGCATCCGGAGCTTCGCCGCCGCACCGCCGTGGGCCGAGAAGCCGCCCCAGCGGCCGCCGGCGGCGAGCACCCGGTGGCAGGGCACCACCGGTGCGAAGGGATTGAGGCCGAGCGCCTGCCCGACCGCGCGCGCCAGGCCCTTGTCGCCGAGCTCGGCCGCGATGTCGCCGTAGGTGCGGGTGCGCCCGGGTGGAATGCGGCGCGCGATCTCGTAGACGCGCCGATGGAAGTCGCTGACACCTTCGAGATCGAGCACGATCTCGGCCAGGTCGAGCGCTTCGCCGGCCAGCAGGCCGCGGATGCCCTCGATCGCCGGCACCACGTCGGCTGGCGCGTCCTGCTCCGGCCAGTTCGGAAAGCGCCGCCGCATGCGCGCCCGCGTGGCGCCCTCCCCGCCCTCGGGCAACTGCACGCCGGCGATGCCGCCCGGCCCCCAGGCGATGCCGCAGGCGCCGATCGCCGTGGCGAAGAGCGCGAAGCCGTTCGGGGCCATGGCCACCGCCCTGTCTCTATGTCAGGCCGCGCACTTCGCAGTGGGCTGGCCCGCAGGGGCGGGAACGCTGGCCGCGATGGCATCGGCCAGCCGCGACGTGAGGCGCTGGGCGCCCTGGGCCAGGGCGTCGAAGCCGCCGCCCACGGGTTCCGACAGCGACAGCCGGCAGCCGGTCGCCGACCCCTCGTCGGTGCGGCGCACCGTCCAGGTGAAGCTGGCATCGACCCGCTTGCCCTCGATGGCGTCGAACTGCTCCAGCTGGACCGCGATGCGCGTCGCCGGTTGGCCGCGCTGGCGGCCGGACTTGGTGACGTCGACCGCGCCCAGCCGGCTGGCAATGCCGCTGCCGAGGCTGTCGCGCAGCTCGTCCTCGAACGAGGACGACCAGCGGTGCTGCTCGAGGATGTCGACCGCCGGGCTGTCCGGCGCATCTTTCTTGCGCACCACCAGCTGCGGCCGGGCGAAGCGCTCCGGCATGGCGATGGGGGCCAGTTCGATGTAAGCCGGCGCGCCGCCCGCCGACATCGGCGCCCGGGCCGGCGCCGCGCTGTCTGCCAGGCTGTAGTACTGCGGCCCGCCGCTGCTGCCGCAGGCGGCCACGAGCCAGGCCGCGCCGAGGGCTGCGGCCGCGAGCCGGAAGTGGGTCGTCTTCATTTCTGCTTGTCCTCCGGCTTGCCGCGGATCAGGGATTCGGGGTGGCGCTCCAGGTAGTCGGTCAGCACGCGCAGCGACCCCGCCGCGCGCGTGACTTCCTGCAGGGTCTGGCGCAGGTCCTGCTGCAGCGGTGCATCGTCGGCGATGGTCTTCTCGGCCGAGCGCAGGGTCTGGCGCACGTCCTTCAAGGCCGCCGCCATCTCGGGCGTGACGTCGTTGTTCAGGCGCCTGGCGAGCTGCTCGGTGCTGTTGAGGGTCTTGTCGAGGGAGGCCAGGCTCTTGCGCAGATCGGCACCGATCTCCTCGAAAGGCACCTGGTTGAGCTTGCGCGCGATGTCGGCCACCTGCGACTGCAGCTCGTCGAGCCGGTTGGGCTGGGTCGGCAGCTCGAGCGGGACCTGGTTCGGCTCGAGCTTCGCCGGCTTGGCGTCGTTGAAGAAATCCATCGCCACGTAGACCTGGCCGGTCAGCAGGTTGCCGGTGCGCAGCTGGGCCCGCATCCCCTTGCTGACCAGCAGCTGCCAGCGCTGGAACGACGAGATGCGAGCGTCCGGATCGGTGGCGGAACGGCGCCGCATGCGGTCCGGGTAGACCTGGATCACCACCGGCATCCTGAAGGCGCGCTCGCCCCGGTCGAATTCGACCCCGATCGACTTGACCTCGCCGATCACGACGCCCCGGAAGTCGACCGGCGCGCCGGGCGACAGGCCGCGCAGCGACTGGTTGAAGTACAGCAGCATGGTCTGCGAAGGCCCGTCGGGTTCCTTCATCGCGGTGGTCTCGTCGCTGGCCAGCACGAAGGCGGTGTTCTCCCCGGCGACCGGCCCGTTCTGGTCGTCGGGCGCCTGGAAGGCGATGCCGCCGATCAGCACCGTGATCAGGGACTGGGTGCGAACCTTCAGGCCGCTGGCGTTCAGGTCGATGTCGAAACCACTGGCATGCCAGAAGCGCGTGTTGACGCCGACGAACTTCTCGTAGGGCGCGTTGATGAAGACCCTCAGCGTCACGCCGTGGCCGTCGGGGTCGAGCTCGTAGGCCGCGACCTGGCCCACCTTGATGCGGCGGAAGTACACCGGCGAGCCGATGTCCAGCGAACCGACGTCGCGGGCCCGCAGCAGGAACTGCCGCCCCGAATCGTCGCGGGTGACGATGGGGGGCGTCTCGAGCCCGGTGAATTCGCCCGAGGTTTCTTCCGAGGTGCCGGCATCGACGCCGATGTAGGCGCCAGAAAGCAAGGTGCCCAGACCGGAGATGCCCGAGGTGTCGAGCCGCGGGCGGACCACCCAGAATCGGGTGTCCTGCGCCGTGAATGCGCTGGCTTCCTTCTTGAGCTGCACCAGCACCCTGACATGCGAACGGTCGGTGGCCAGTCGGATGTGCGTGACGGTGCCGATCTGCACGTCCTTGTACCTGACCACGGTCTTGTTGGCCTCGAGGCCTTCGGCGCTCTTGAAGGTCAGCACGATCTCGGGGCCACGGTCCATCAGGATGCGCGCCACCAGCGTCATGCCGACCAGGGCCGCCACGACCGGGATCAGCCAGATCAGGGACGGCAGCCAGTTGCGCCGCCTGACGACCTTCGGCGCAGCCCGGGGCGGCTGCGGCTCGGGTCGGGTGCTTTCGTCATTCATATCGGTTCATTGTCCATTTTCATTTCTTCCGCCAGGGCATCCGGGCCGGTGTCCCAGGTCAGGCGCGGATCGAAGCTCAGCGACGCCAGCATGGTGAGGACCACCACCGCGCCGAAGGCGGCGATGCCGACCCCGGCCGTGATCTCGGCAAAGCCCTGGATGCGCACCAGGCCGGCCAGCAGCGCCACCACGAAGACGTCGAGCATCGACCAGCGCCCGATCACCTCGAGGATGCGATAGAGCTTGGCCCGTTCGAGCTGCCGCCAGCTGCTTCGGCGCTGCGCCGTGATGTTGAGCAGCACCAGCGCGGTCAGCTTGAACAGCGGCACCAGGAAGCTGGCAACGAAGATCAGCGCCGCCAGGCCGTAGGCGCCCGAGACCCAGAAATAGATGACGCCGCTCAGGATGGTGTCCTGCTGGGTGCCCAGCAGGCTCTTGGTGATCATCACCGGCAGCAGGTTGGCCGGCAGGTAGAGGATCGCGGCGGCGACCAGGTAGGCCCAGGTGCGGTTGATGCTGTCGGGCTTGCGCGCATGCAGCCGGGTGCCGCAGCGGTCGCAGGCTTCGCCGTCCTGCGCACCTTGCCAGGTGGTGCCGCAGCGGTGGCAGGCCACGAGGCGCAGGGCGGCCGCGGTCTCGACGCCGGGGTCGCTCATCCGTCCTGACCCGGCCGCGGCTCGAACGCCATTTCCCAGAAGGTCCGGGGGTTGAAGGACAGCACCGCCGTCAGCAGCACCGTGAGCCCCACGAAGGCCCAGAGCGCCGGACCGGCGATCACCTGCGCCATGCTGCTCAGCTTGATGATCGCCACCAGCACACCGAGCAGGAACACTTCGATCATGCCCCAGGGACGCAACGCCACCAGGGCGTTCACGAGCACCCCGAAACCCGCCGGCCGCCGCTCGTAGCGCATCGGCACCAGCAGGTAGAAGAGGATGCACAGCTGGAGCAGCGGGAACAGCAAGGTGGTCGCGAGCACCAGCAGCGCCACCGGCGACATCCCACCCGCGCTCAGCGCCACCACCGCGCCGGCCAGCGTGGTCTCGTTGCTGAGGCCCTGCAGTTCGATCTCGACGATCGGGAACAGGTTCGCGATGGCGAACAGGATCAGGCAGGCGACGGTGAGCGGCAGCACGCGGGCGCTCTGGTCGCCGGGATGGCGGTCGAGCTCGGTGCTGCAGCGCGGGCAATGCGAGACCTCGCGCCGGCGCAGCCGCACGCGGCGATAAACCGCGTCGCAGCCTTCGCAGACGATGGCGTCGGGGACTTCTTTCATGGATTTGCGCAGCTATTGTCAGGCAAGCGCAAAGCCGCTGCTGCAGCCTATTCGCCGGCGGTCTCTTCCACCGGCTCGCGGCCGTTCAGCGGCTGGATCGGGCGATGATTGTCCCGGAACAAGTGGCGGAAGGCTTCGATCTGCGCCCGCGACATCTCGATCGGGCGCTCCAGCACCACCCAGTGCACCTGCTCGGTGCACGGCGGCGTGGTCAGCGAGCCGGTGTACAGCAGCGCCTTGTGGTCGGCCGGCAGCACGGCGGCAAGATCGATCCCGAGGTCGTGGGCGGCGTCGCCAGCCTTCGGCGGCTTGGCGAAGACCGGCGCCAACGCGTTGTTCTTGCGGCCGGCCTTGATCATCACCCCGATCACCGTGATGGCGCCGTCGGCACTCTTGTTGACCAGGTGCATCTCCATCGGGAACGCACGGCCGTCGAGGTGATGTTCGCTGGGCGTGTGGAAATGGAATTGGGCCAGGCGATATTCGACACCTTGGTAGACGACCTTGTTGTCCGCCGCGCCGTCCAGGTCCAGTTCGAGGGTGTGGCCGTTATTGACCAGCCGACCCGCGGCCTTGCCGTAGCGAATCTCGGCATCGTGTTGCGCCAGCGCCTTGGCCTTGGCTGCAGGCAGGTCGACCGGCGACTGCTGCTGCCCGGTCTTGCAGGTCGCGTTGTCGGGGGCCAGCGCGGCCCACTCGGAGGGACCGGTCTTGCCGGCGTAGGACCAGTGCGCGTGTTCGAGCGCGGAGGCACCGGCGCAGAGACCGACGGCGAAAAGCCCCGCGATCGCGGGGCGAAGAAATGAAGTCATGATTGTCTTGGAGGATAGGGAAGAGCTGTCGGTTCCGGAGTCGGAACGCAGGCGCCGGAGGCACCCGACGATTTTCCGCCCGCCGCGCGCCCGGTCCGCGAAGGCGAGACGCCGACGATTCCTTTATTGCCAATGGAAATTTCCGAAAGCCGCAGGCGCAAGGCGCGGCCGCCCATCGGCCAGGACGTGGGCCGAGAGAAAGTCCAGCAGCGCCCGCACCCGTGCCGGCAAGCGTCCGGGCTTGCCCAGGTAGACGGCATGGATCGGCGCGGTGTCGCCCGGGTTGAAGTCCTCCAGCACGGGCACCAGCCGGCCGGCATCGAGGTCGGCCTGCACTTGGTAGAGCGATAACCGGCCCAGGCCGACGCCCGCCAGCAGCAGCGCGCGCAGCGCCTCGCCATCGCCGGCCCTGACGTTGCCGTTGACCGGGATGTCGACCACCCTGCCGTCGACCGCGAGCGGCCAGTCGGGCACGCTGCGCCGGTAGGTGAAGCCGAGCCGGTTGTGCGCTTCGAGCTCTTCCGGCGTGTAGGGCGTGCCGTATCGGGCGAGATAGGCGGGCGCGCCGACGATCGCCTGTCCGGTGGCGCCGAGTCGCCGGGCCACCAGATCGGACGGCGGCAATGCGCCCCAGCGGATCGCCACGTCGGCGCGCTCCTCCATCAGGTCGACCACGCGGTCGGTCAGCACGATGTTGAGCGTGATCTGCGGGTGCAGTTCGAGAAAGCGCGGCACCAGCGGGATCAGCACCTGCTGCCCGAAAGGAACGCTGGCGTTGATGCTGACCCGGCCGCTCGGTGCCGCGCCGGCTGCGGCGCAGCGCTCGGCCTCGTCCATGTCGGCCAGGACGCGGACGCTGCGCTCGTAGAACAGCTGGCCTTCGGCCGTCAGCTGCAGCTTGCGCGTGGAGCGGTGCACCAGCTGGGCGCCGAGACGCGCCTCGAGCCGCCCGATCAGCTTGCTGACCGCGGACGGGGTCATTCCCAGGGCGCGGGCGCCGGCCGAGAAGCTGCCGCGATCGACCACCTGCACGAAGGCTTCCATCTCGCCGGAACGGTTGACCTCGGAGCGGGGCATTTGTGACTTCGATTCACAGGAGCATGTCGGATCGGCATTCTATTCATGCCGCCGCGGAACCGGCACAGTCATGGCCATCATGCCCATCGCCCTCCTCGCCCTCACCGCCGGTGCCTTCGGAATAGGCACCACCGAATTCGTCATCATGGGCCTGCTGCTGCAGGTGTCCGCCGATCTCCAGGTCTCGATCGCGGCTGCCGGCCTGCTGATCTCGGGCTACGCGCTCGGCGTCGCGGTCGGCGCGCCGCTGCTGACCATCGCCAGCCGCCGCCTGCCGCGCAAGACCGTGCTGCTCGGGCTGATGGCCATCTTCACGCTCGGCAACATCGCCTGCGCCATGGCCGGCAGCTACGAGTTGCTGATGGCTGCGCGGGTCGTCACCTCGCTGGCGCACGGCACCTTCTTCGGCGTCGGCTCGGTGGTCGCCACCGGCCTGGTCCCGCCGGAGCGCCGCGCCTCGGCGATCGCCGTCATGTTCACCGGGCTCACCGCGGCGACGCTGCTCGGCGTGCCGGCCGGAGCCTGGCTCGGCCTGCATTTCGGCTGGCGCTCGACCTTCTGGGCGGTGGCGCTGATCGGGGTCGCCGCCTTCGCGGTGCTGGCGCTGTTCGTGCCGCGCGGCCGGGCCGACGCCGCGCCGGCCGCGCTGCGCGACGAACTCGCCGTGCTGGCCCGGCCGCAGGTGCTGCTCGGGCTGGCGATCACGGTGCTGGGCTTTGCCGGCGTGTTCGCCGTCTTTACCTACATCCAGCCGCTGCTGACCCGCGTCACCGGCGTGTCGGAGGCGGCGGTGTCGCCGATCCTGCTGTTGTTCGGCGGCGGTCTGGCCGTCGGCAACCTGCTGGGCGGCCGGCTGGCCGACCGTGCGCCGATGCCGTCACTCCTGGGTTCGCTGGTGGCACTGGCCGCGGTGCTCGGCGCTATGCGGTGGCTGGTTCACACGCCCTGGACCGCGGTGGTGTTCGTGCTGCTGCTGGGCATCGCCGCCTTCGCCACTGTCGCCCCACTGCAGCTGCGCGTGCTCGACAAGGCGGCGGGCGCCGGACAGAACCTGGCCTCCAGCCTCAACATCGCGGCCTTCAATCTCGGCAACGCACTGGGTGCCTGGGCCGGCGGCGTCGTCATCGAGCGCGGGCCCGGCCTGCAGGCGCTGGGCTGGGTGGCGGCGCTGCTGACCCTGGCCGGGCTGGCGATCGCGCTCTGGAGCCGGGCGCTCGATCGACGGCTTCCGGCGGGCGCCGCCACCGCCTGCGCCTGAACCGCACCACCCTTTTTCACACCCACGCACACAAGGACGCACCATGGAATACCGCTATCTTGGCCACTCCGGCTTCAAGGTCCCGGCCCTCGGCTTCGGGGCCGGAACCTTCGGCGGCGAAGGCCCGTTGTTCAGCGCCTGGGGCAACACCGATGTCGCCGGGGCGCGCCGCATCGTCGACATCTGCCTCGACGCCGGCGTCAACCTGTTCGACAGCGCCGACGTCTACTCCAGCGGCGCTTCCGAATCGATACTCGGCGCGGCCATCCAGGGTCGGCGCGACAAGGTCATCCTGTCGACCAAGCTCGCTCTGCGCGCCGGCGACGGACCGAACGACGTCGGCGCCTCGCGCCATCATCTGGTCCAGGGTGTCGACGCCGCGCTCCGGCGCCTGGGCACCGACACCATCGACCTGCTGCAACTGCATGCCTTCGACGCCATGACGCCGGTCGAGCAGGTGCTGCGCACCCTTGACGACCTGATCCGGGCGGGCAAGGTCCGCTATATCGGCGCTTCGAATTTCTCGGGCTGGCAGCTGATGAAATCGCTGGCGGCGTCCGATCGGCTCGGGCTGTCGCGCTATGTCGCCAACCAGGCCTACTACTCGCTGGTCGGCCGCGACTACGAATGGGAACTGATGCCGCTCGGGCTCGACCAGGGCGTCGGTGCGATCGTCTGGAGCCCGCTCGGCTGGGGCCGCCTGACCGGCAAGATCCGGCGCGGCCAGCCCTGGCCGGCGGCGAGCCGCCTGCACGACACGGCCGGCGCCGCGCCGCCGGTGGACGACGAGCGCCTCTACCGCGTGGTCGACGCGATGGACCAGGTGGCCAAGGAAACCGGCAAGACGCTGCCGCAGATCGCACTCAACTGGCTGCTGCGGCGGCCGACCGTCTCGTCGGTGCTGATCGGGGCGCGCGACGAAACGCAGCTCAGGCAGAACCTCGGCGCGCTGGGCTGGGAGCTCACGGCAGACCAGATCGCACGGCTGGATGCTGCCAGCGCCACGACGCCACCCTACCCTTACTACCCCTACTGGAACGGCCAGTTCGCGGAGCGCAGTCCGGTCGCCGTGCAGCCGCGCTGACGTTCCGCCGACTAGAGCGCGACCAGCGGCTCGAAGCCGCCCCAGAACATGCGCTTGCCGTCGAAAGGCATCGACTTCGGGTCCATCATGCCGGCCAGGCGCGGGTCGCTCATGGCCTTGGCGTTGACTTCGTCGCGGTGGTCGCGCGACTCGAAGACGATCCACGAGAACACCACGATCTCGTCGTCCTCGAGCTTCACGGCCTGCGGAAACGAGGTGTGCTCGCCGGCCTTCACGTCCTCGGCGATCCACTCGCGGTATTCGAGCGCGCCATGCTCGCGCCAGACCGAACCGGCGAGCGCCGCCATCTGGCGGTAGGCATCGATCTTGTTCTTCTTGAGGGGAAGCACGTAGCCGTCGACATAGGCCATGGAAGGTCTCCTGGGTGTGGATCGAACTTACACAGAACCGTACGGTTCAGTATATGCATTCCCGGGCGGCAGCCAAGTCCCGCATCTGGATGAGGGATTGCGAGATGGCCGATGCGACGGCCGGATCGCGCAGAATTCGGTCTCTCATTCTCGCGGGTGGTTCCATGTCGTCTGAGCTGGTCCAAGTCCTCGCCCTGCTGGGCGTCGCGATCGCCATGTTCATCTCGGGCCGGCCGCGCCTCGACGCCGTGGCGCTGATCATGATCGTGCTGCTGCCCATGACCGGCATCATCGACATGAACGAGGCCCTGGCGGGGTTTTCGGATCCGAACATCGTGCTGGTCGCCGCCCTGTTCGTGCTCGGCGAAGGCCTGGTGCGCACCGGCGTGGCCCAGCACGTCGGCGACTGGCTGGTGAAGCACGGCGGCAGCAGCGAGACCCGCCTGCTGGTGCTGCTGATGCTGGCGGTCGGCCTGATGGGCTCGTTCATGAGTTCCACAGCCGTGGTCGCGATCTTCATTCCGATCGTGATCCGCATCGCCCAGCAGACCGGTGTCGCGGCCGGCCAGCTGCTGATGCCCGTGAGCGTGGCGGGCCTGATCAGCGGGATGATGACCTTGGTCGCAACCACCCCCAACCTGATCGTCAACAGCGAGCTGATGCGCCACGGGGCCGAAGGCTTCGGCTTCTTCACCATCACGCCGATCGGCGTGCCGGTGCTGCTGCTCGCGATCGCCTACATGGCGGTGGCCAGGCGGCGCCTGCGCGGCGAGAGCGGCTCGACGAGCGGCGGCCGGCCGAGCCTGAACGACTGGGTGGACCAGTACAAGCTGCACGACCGCGCCTTCCGCCTCGCGGTGCAAGCCGATTCGCCGCTGGTGGGGCGCAGCCTCGAAGGCCTGGGACTCGGCCCTGCCTCCGATGCCCACGTGATCGCGCTCGAGCGCCAGCACACGCTGCGGCGCGAGGTGCTGCGGGTCTCGGCCGACACCGAGATCCGGGCCGGCGACATCCTGCTGCTCGACGTCGAGTCGAAGGACTTCGACGTCCCGGCCCTGTGCGAGCGCTATGCGCTGCACCGTCTTCCGATCTCCGGCGCCTACTTCACCGACCAGTCGCGCGACGTCGGCATGGCCGAGGCGGTGATCCCGGTCGACTCGACGCTGGTCGACACCACCGGCAGCGAATCGCGCCTGCTGGCGCAGCACGGCCTCACGGTCGTGGGCTTGCGCCGGGGCCGGGTCACCCACGCGCACGGCCTGGAGAGCGCGCGCCTCAAGGTCGGCGACACGCTGCTGCTGGTCGGGCCGTGGCAAGCCATCCGGGCCCTGCAGACCGACGGCCACGACCTGGTCGGCCTGAGCCTGCCCCAGGAAGGCGGGGCGCTGCTGGCCGCGCCGCGCCGCGCGCCGCACGCGGTGTTCTGCCTGCTGCTGGTGATCGGGCTGATGCTGTCGGGCGCGGTCCCCAACGTGCAGGCGGCGATCGCCGGCTGCCTGCTGATGGGCCTGTTCCGCTGCATCGACCTCGACTCCGCCTACCGGGCGATCCACTGGCGCAGCCTGATCCTCATCATCGGGATGCTGCCCTTCTCGCTGGCGCTGCAGCGCACCGGCGGCATCGACCTGGCGGCCGACGGCCTGCTGGCGCTGGTGGGCGGCTACGGCATCCGTCCGGTGCTGGCCTGTCTGTTCGTGCTGAGTTCGCTGATCGGCCTGGTGATCGCGAACACCGCCACCGCGGTGCTGATGGCGCCGGTCGCGCTGGCGCTGGCCAAGCATCTGGACGCATCGCCCTACCCGTTCGCGATGATGGTGGCGCTGGCCGCGTCGGCCGGGTTCATGACGCCGATCTCGTCGCCCGTCAACACGCTGGTCAGCACCGCCGGCAACTACAGCTTCGGCGATTTCGTCAAGATCGGCCTGCCGCTCGCGGTGATGGTGGGCGCCGTGGCCGTGCTGCTGGTGCCCTGGCTGCTGCCGCCCTAGACCCACCCCTCTCCCCCAGGTTGGGCTCACTTCGTGTAGCCCGCCCACCCCCTCGCCGGGGGCAACCCCAGCGGCCCGGCAAAGCCGGTTCCGAGGGGTTTCCCGAAGGGGCCTCGCTGCGCGGGCCGACTTCAGTTCGCGCGCAATTGGGCGCGCAGGTTGGCGCCGATTTCCGGCCGCTCCAGGAAGGGGTCCGCCGGGTTCGTGATCGACACGATGTTCTCCATCCGGCTCTTCACGTTGCCGAGCGCCTTCGGGTGGCTGAAGACGTAGAACTGGTTGGCGGTGATCGCATCGAACACCATCTGGGCAACCTCGGCGGCGCTGACCTTGCCGCTGCTGACCGCCTTGTTGCTCATCGCCTGGCCGATCAGCTGGCTCTTGGTGAGCGCACCGCCGGCCAGCGCGCCCGGGCGATTGCGTTCGCTCTGGGTGATGCCGGTGGGCACGAAGTACGGGCACAGCAGGCTCGCGCCGACCTGGTCGGTGACCAGCTTCAGGTCCTGGTAGAGAGTCTCGGTGAGGCTCACGACCGCGGCCTTGGCCGCGTTGTAGATGCCCATGTTGGGCGGCGTCAGCAGGCCCGCCATGCTGGCGGTGTTGACGATGTGGCCGCGGTACGCCGGGTCCTTGGCCGCCGCTTCCAGCATCATCGGCGTGAACAGGCGCACGCCGTGCACCACGCCCCACAAGTCGACGCCGAGCACCCATTCCCAGTCGGCGACGCTGTTCTCCCACACCAGCCCGCCGGCGCCGACGCCGGCGTTGTTGAAGACGAAATGCGGTGCGCCGAAGCGCTGTTGCACCGCCTTGGCGAGTGCTTCCATCTGGGCCGCGTCGGCGACGTCGACCTTGCGCGCCAGCACCTGCGCGCCGGCGGCTTCCATCTCGGCCTGCGCCCGGTCGAGCGCATCCTGCTGGACGTCGACCAGCACGAGGTTCATGCCGCGTGCCGCGCCGATGCGCGCGCATTCGAGGCCGAAGCCGGAGCCGGCGCCGGTGAGAACGGCCGTCGTGCCCTTGAAGTCCTGGATCATTTGCGCGTGTCCTTTCGTCTCTTGTGTTGGGTTTGGCGTTGAGGCGCTATTGAAATACGAAACCGGCGAAATCGGAGTCGCGCAGGTGCTTCACGCTCAGGGGGACACCGCCCGCAACACATACCCGATTCGCGGAAAGTGCACATGCACCGTGCCCGCGCGCGGATCGGTGCGGCGCAGCGTGTAGTGGGTGCGCGTGGCCGCGACCAGTTCGCCCTCGGTGGCCTCGGGCCCGAAGCTCTCGGCGGCGATCGTGACAGGCGAGCCGAGCGCGATGCCGTGCTCGTCCTGGAAGGTGCTGTCGGACAGCAGCGTGTGGGGGGTCGACGCGGTCGCGACCTCGAGCGCCCGGGCGGCATCGAAGACTTCCATCGTGCCGTGGCCGATGGCCGCCATGCGGTCCATCCAGTCGCCCACGGCGGGCGTCAATTGCAGGATGCCAGCCATCGAGGGCGTGCGCTTGCGCGTGAACCACAGCGGGTGGTAGCAGGCGAAGTCGGCCACGGTCGGGAAGGCACCCAGCAGGTAGTCGGTGTCGTCGAGCATGTCGGACAGCCGGCGCAGGTACGACTTGTACGCCGCGGCGGCATCCGCCGGCCGCAGCCTCACCATGTTGCCGCTCATCGCGCGACGGTCTTCGGTGAAGGCCTTGACCACCTCCGGGGGCGCCTTGCCGAACATGTCGGCCGCGCCCTTGGGGCTGAAGTTGTAGGCCATCGCGGCCCAGAAGAGCGTGCTGTCGGCCCATTGCGCGAGCACCCGCGCCAGGCCCTTGCCCGGCTCCGGGTAGATCGACGGCAGCGGCGCCAGGTGTTCTAGCACGTCGCAGATCAGCGCCGTGTCGCAGTAGATGTCGGCGCCGATCTGCAGCACCGGCGTGCGGCGGTAGCCGCCGGTGAGCGCGACCAGGTCGGGCTTGGGCGCGATCTGCGGAATGATCACGGACTTCCAGGCCAGCTTCTTGTAGCCGAGGATCAGCCGCAGCTTCTCCGAGAAGGGGGAGGTGGCGTAGTGGTGGAGGATCAGGTCGGCCATGGGGTCTTTCGAAGTTGCGCCGTCACTGGGGCCGCGCGCGGGAAATGATCGCATCGAGGTCGACGCCGGCGCTCAGCGTGCCGAAGGCATGGCCCCAGTCGCCGCCGAGGCGCGAGGCGCAGAAGCCGCCGACCACGGCCGGCGGCGCGGTTTGCACCAGCAGCGCGGCCTGCACCGCGAGGGCCACATCCTGCGCCAGCCGACGGGCCTCGACCTCGGTCGCCATCGCCTCGATGCGCGCGGGCAGCGCGTCGGCCAGCCGGTCGAGCGCGGCATCGCTGCCGCGCGCCGGCGCCAGTTCGTGCGCCAGCGCGGCGACGGCGTCGCCTTTGCGCAGCCCGCGCAGCAGGTCGAGCGCCATGATGTTGCCGGCGCCCTCCCAGATCGAATTGAGCGGCATCTCGCGGTAGACGCGCGCCATCACGCCCTCGCCGCCCTCTTCCACATAGCCGTTGCCGCCCAGGCATTCCATCGCCTCCTGGGCGAAGTGGCTGCCGCGCTTGCAGATCCAGAACTTGGCCACCGGCGTCAGCAGCCGGGCCATCAGGCGCTCGTGTTCGTCGCCGGGATGGTCGAAGGCGCGCGCCAGTCGGATCGCCAATGCGGTCGCGGCCTCGCTCTCGAGCGCAAGATCGGCCAGCACGTTCTTCATCAGCGGCTGCTCGATCAGCGGGCGGCCGAAGGCCTGGCGCTGCGCCGTGTGGTTCAGCGCCAGGCTGAGGGCCTGCCGCATCAGCCCGCTGGTGCCGAGCGCGCAGTCGAGCCGGGTCATGGTGCCCATCTCGAGGATCTGCGGAATGCCGCGCCCCTCCTCGCCCACCAGCCAGGCGCTGGCGCCATGGAACTCGACCTCGGAGCTGGCGTTGGCCTTGTTGCCGAGCTTGTCCTTCAGGCGCTGGATGCGGATCTCGTTGCGGCTGCCGTCCGGCAGCACGCGCGGCAGGAAGAAGCACGACAGGCCGGCCGGCGCCTGCGCCAGCACCAGGAAGGCGTCGCACATCGGTGCCGAGAAAAACCACTTGTGGCCGGTGATCGCGTAGCGCTCGCCCCAGCCATCGCTGCCGGTGCGCACCGCTTGCGTGGTGTTGGCGCGGACGTCCGAGCCGCCCTGCTTCTCGGTCATGCCCATCCCCATGGTCACGCCCGGCTTGTCGCGCCAGGGCAGGAGCCTCGGGTCGTACCAGCGGCTGGCGAGCTTCGGGCCCCAGTCGGCGTAGACGCCGGCATTGCCGCGCAGCGCCGGCGTCACGGCATAGCTCATGGAGATCGGGCACAGCATCGAGGGCTCGAGCTCGGTGAACAGCATGAAGCCGGCCGCCCGTTCGACGTGCGGCGACTGCGATTCACCGGTCCAGGGCGTGCCGTGCAGTCCGGCGCCGACCGCCGCCGCCATCAGCGCGTGATAGCTCGGATGGAACTCGACCTCGTCGATGCGGCGGCCGAAGCGGTCGTGGGTATGGAGCACCGGCGGGTGGATGTTGGCCAGTCGCGCATGGGTCTGCATCTCGGCCGTCCCCAGGCTGGCGCCCAGGTGTTCGAGCGGCGCCAGTTGCAGCTGCGGCGCGTTGAACTTCAGCGCGTCACGCAGCGGCCGGTGGCTGTCGAACAGGTTGTAGCCGGTGAGCGGCGCCGGCTGGTTGAAGACCTCGTGCGTGGTGTCCATGGCCGGCTCTCCCCGTGGCTGCGTTCAGATCAGCTTGACCAGCTGCTTGCCGAAATTCCGGCCCTTCAGCAGGCCGAGAAAGGCTTCGGGTGCCGCCTCGATGCCCTGCGCCACCGACTCGCGCGGCCGGAGCTTGCCGCTGGCGACCAGCGCGCCGAGTTCGGCCAGCGCCTCGGGCCAGACCTCCATGTGCTCGCTGACGATGAAGCCCTCGAGCTTGAGCCGGTTGACCAGGAACAGCGCCGGGTTGGCGAGCGGCAGCGGCTGGCCGTCGTAGCCGGCGATCATGCCGCACAGCGCGATCCGCGCGAAGGCGTTGGTGCGCAGCAGCACCGCATCGAAGATGTAGCCGCCGACGTTCTCGAAGTAGCCGTCGATGCCGTTCGGGCAGGCTTCCTTGAGCGCCGCGCTCATGCTCTTGACGTCGGGATGCTGGCGGTAGTCGATGCAGGCATCGAAGCCGAGCTCCTCGGTGACGTACTTGCACTTGTCGGGGCCGCCCGCAATGCCGACCACGCGGCAGCCGCGCGCCTTGGCCAGCGCACCGAAAGCGCTGCCGACCGCGCCGCTGGCGGCGGTGATGACCACGGTCTCGCCGGCCTTCGGCGCGATGATCTTCACCAGCCCGTACCAGGCCGTGACGCCAGGCATGCCGACCGCGCCCAGGTAGTGCGACAGCGGCACGTGCGTGGTGTCGACCTTCTTGAGCGCGCCGGGCTGCGAGGCATCGACCACGCTGTATTCCTGCCAGCCGCCGAAGCCGACCACCTTGTCGCCGACGGCGTACTTGGGGTGCTTGCTCTCGACCACCTCGCCGACCGTGCCGCCCTGCATGACCTGCCCCAGGGGCTGCGGCTGGGCGTAGCTCTTGGCATCGTTCATGCGGCCGCGCATGTAGGGGTCGAGGCTCATGTAGTGGTGGCGCACCAGCACCTGGTTGTCCTTCAGCGCCGGTGTCTCGGTGCTGACGAGCTTGAAGTTGCTGGCGACGGCTTCGCCCTCGGGGCGGTTGTCGAGGATCTGTTGTCTGTTGGTGGGCATGGAGGTCTCCGGAGAAAAGGGGTCAGTCGGTCGAGGGCGGGCGCATCGCATTGGCGCTGGCCGCGCCCGTGGGCAGGCGGCGCTTCACGTACTTGAAGGTGCCGGTGGCGTGGGCGCAGACGCGTTCCTGGGCGTCGTAGATCTTGGCCTCGGTGAAGCCCATCGTCGCGGTGCGGTGCAGCAGGCTGCCGCGTGCGATCAGCGGGCCGACCGACGGCGCCATGAAGGTGGTCTTCATCTCGATCGTGACGACGCCGATCTCGGGCGTCTCGCTGCGCGCGGCGGCGGCCATCGCGATGTCGAGCATGGTCATGACGGCGCCGCCGTGCGTCACGTCGAAGGTGTTCAGGTGCTCGGGCTTCGCGGTGTAGCGCAGCTCGGATTCGCCGCCCTCGAATTTCGTGATCTCGAAGCCCAGATGGCGCGCGAACGGAATCTGGTCCGTATAGGAGCGCAGGTTGATGCTGTCGTCGGAATCGGTCATGTCAGGCGCCAAGAACCACGCTCACTCCGCCGTCGACGGCCAGCCACTGGCCCGTGATGTGCTTGCCGGCGTCGCTGGCGTACAGCAGCGTGATGCCCTTCAGGTCCTCGTCGTCGCCGAGCCGGCCCAGCGGTGCGTGCGAGGCCATCTTGTCTTCGCCGATCGACTTGATCAGGCCCGCCGCCATCTTGGTCATGAAGAAGCCCGGGCAGATCGCGTTGACGTTGATGTTGTACCTGCCCCATTCGGCGGCCAGCGTGTGGGTGAAGCCGATCACCGCGCTCTTGGAGGTGTTGTAGGCGATGGTCTGCATCTCGGGTGGGTTGCCGTTGAGGCCCGCGATGGAGGCGATGTTGATGATCCGGCCGGCCTTCTTCGGGATCATGTAGGCGCGGGCGACCTGCTGCGCCAGGATGAAGTAGCCGCGGACGTTGAGGTTCATCACCTTGTCCCAGGCTTCGACCGGATGGTCTTCGGCCGGCGCGCCCCAGCTGGCGCCGGCGTTGTTGACCAGGATGTCGATCGCGCCCATGCGCTCGAGCGTCTCGGTGGCGAGGCGGCGGGTGTCCTCCTCTTTCGAGCAGTCGGCCGCGATCCAGCGGGTGTCGATGCCGGCGGCCTGCAGTTCGGCCGTGGCCTGCTCGAGGTCGTCGGCCTTGCGCGAGCTCAGCATGATGCGGGCGCCGGCCTCGCCGAGCGCGTGGGCCATCTGCAGGCCCAGGCCGCGCGAGCCGCCGGTGATCAGCGCGGTCTTGCCGCTGAGGTCGAAAAGCTTCTGGATGCTGCGTGCAGTCATGGTGTCTCCGGGAAATTCAGGGGGTTTGATAGTCGAGCACGCTGCGCGACTCGCGCAGGCTGCCGAGGACGGCCGACACCTCGACGTGCCGGGGGTGCTCCAGGTAGGCCTGCAGCGCCGCCTCGTCGTCGAAGGCCGAGTTCAGCACCACGTCGCAGTTGGCCTCGAGGCCGGGCGTGCGCACGCCGACCTCGAACTGCCGCATGCCCGGCACCAGGCCCTGGCAGCTGTCGAGCCGGGCCTTGAACGCGGCGGCGTCCTTGGGGTTCTTGAGCTTCCACATCACGACGTGCTTGATCATGGCGAATCCTTGCTGTCGGGGAACCGGGAACGGACATAGATCAGCACCACGCCGACGGCCACCAGCGCGGCGCCTGGCACGGCCAGGGCCCAGCCCAGCGCTTCGTCGGCACGGCCGACGGCGATGCCGATGACCACGCCGAAGAGGCCGCCGAAGATCAGGATCCAGATCCATTTCTCGAGCGTCGCATGCGGCTTCGCCTGGGACACGCCGGCCATCAGAAGGCCTCCTCGGGCAGGGCCGCGCAGGTCGGGTCGCGGCGCTCGACCACCTGCAGCCAGGCACCGATCTTCGGCAGTTCATAGTGGAAGAAGAAGTCGGCCGCACCGAGGCGCCCGACCGTGGCCGGCAAGGCCTTGGCGCCGTCGCGCGCCAGCGCGTGCTGCGCGACGTCGAGCCAGATCCAGGCCAGCACCACATGGCCGAAGGCCTGCATGTACGGCACCGCATTGGCCAGCGCCTCCTGCGGGTTGCCGGTGGCCCAGGCGGCCCGGGTGGCCGAGCCGATGCGCTCGAGCGCCTCGCCGAGCGCCTTGGCGTGGCCGGCCAGCGCCGGCACCGCGGCGGCGCGGGCGATCGTCTGGCCGACCCGGCCGGCCAGCAGCTGCAGGCCGCGTCCGTCTTCCATCAGCACCTTGCGCCCGAGCAGGTCGGCCGCCTGGATGCCGTGGGTGCCTTCGTGAATCATGTTCAGCCGGTTGTCGCGCCAATACTGCTCGACCGGGAAATCGCGCGTGTAGCCGTAGCCGCCATGGATCTGGATCGCCAGCGAGTTGGCCTCCAGGCACCATTCGCTGGGCCAGCTCTTGGCGATCGGGGTCAGCACCTCGAGCAGCAGCCGCGCATCGTCGGCCGCCTGCGCGTCGCCGGTCTTCTGCTCGTCGACCAGCCGCGCGCAATAGAGTTCCAGCGCCAGCGCACCTTCGCAGTACGCCTTCTGGGCCAGCAGCATGCGGCGCACGTCGGCGTGCTCGATGATCCGCACCTGCGGCTTGGCCGCGTCCTTGCCGGCCGGGCCCGCGGGCCGGCCCTGCGGCCGGTTCTTCGCGTAGTCGAGCGAGGCGAAGTAGCCCGCCATGCCGAGCATGGTCGCGGCCGTGCCGACGCCGATCCGCGCCTCGTTCATCATGTGGAACATGCAGTGCAGGCCCTTGCCGGGCTGGCCGACCAGGTAGCCCACCGCGCCGGCCTTGCCGCCGACCGGGAACTTGCCCTCGCCGAAATTGAGCAGCGTGTTGGTGGTGCCGCGCCAGCCGAGCTTGTGGTTCAGGCCGGCGAGTGCCACGTCGTTGCGCTCGCCGGTCAGCTGGCCGTCGGTGCCGACCATCTTCTTGGGCACGATGAACAGCGAGATGCCCCGCGTGCCCGGGATCAGCTTGCCGTTCTCGTCGGGAATCTTGGCCAGCACGATGTGCACGATGTTCTCGGTCAGCTCGTGGTCGCCGGCCGAGATCCACATCTTGTTGCCGGTGAGGCGAAAGCGTGGGCCGAGCGGATCGTCCTGGAAATCGGGGCCGTCGGGCACCGCGCGGGTGGCGACGTCGCTGAGGCTGGAGCCGGCCTGCGGCTCCGACAGGCACATGGTGCCCGACCAGCGGCCGGCGAACTCGTTCTTGGCGAAGACTTCCTTTTGCATCTCGGTGCCATGCACCATCAGCAGGTTGGCATTGCCGCTGGTGAGCATGTTCGAGCCGATGCTGACCGAGGCCATGGCGAAGAAGCTGTTGGCCGCCGCCGACAGGGTGTAGGGCAGCTGCATGCCGCCGATGTCGTAGTCCTGGGCGGCGCTCAGCATGCCGGATTCGACGAAGGCCTTGTGGGCATCGTGGGTGGCCTGCGGCAGGATCACCTTCTCGCCGTCGAAGTGCGGCTCCTGGGTGTCGACGATGCGGTTGCTCGGCGCGTACTTCTCGCGCGCGATCCGCTCGCAGGTGTCGAGCACGGCGTCGAAGGTCTCGCGCGAATGGTCGGCGAAGCGCTCGCGGCCGCTGAGCGACTCGGCGTCGAGCCAGTCGTAGAGAAGAAAGTCGAGGGTGGGACGAAGGCTCATGGCGAGGATCGCTGGGCGAGAGGTTGGATTTCGATTCTGCCGCAGCATCCGGTGCCGATGGCAGATGTGCAATGGTGCCCCGGGCCAGCGCCCAGGGCTTCTTTTGCCCGTCGTTGACCGTGAAGGCCTCGCAGGTACGGACCGGCCCGCGAGGCTCGCCCGTCAGAGGACTTCGAACACGCCGGCCGCGCCCATGCCGCCGCCGATGCACATCGTGACCACGACCTTCTTGGCGCCGCGGCGCTTGCCTTCGATGAGCGCGTGGCCCGTGAGGCGCTGGCCGCTCACGCCGTAGGGATGGCCAACCGCGATCGCGCCGCCGTCGACGTTGAGCCGGTCGGCCGGAATGCCGAGCTTGTCGCGGCAGTAGATGACCTGCACCGCGAAGGCTTCGTTGAGCTCCCAGAGGTCGATGTCGCTGACCTTCAGGCCCAGGCGGTTCAGCACCTTCGGGATCGCGAACACCGGACCGATGCCCATCTCGTCGGGCTCGCAGCCGGCGACCGCGAAACCGAGGAAGCGGCCCAGCGGCTTCAGGCCCTTCTGCTCGGCGTACTTCTCGTCGACCAGCACGCAGGCGCCGCCGCCGTCGGAGAACTGGCTGGCATTGCCGGCCGAGATCAGGCCGCCGGGAATCGCCGGGCGGATGCCGCTGATGCCTTCCTTGGTGGTGCCGGGACGGATGCCTTCGTCGTTCTCGATCGTGACTTCCTTGGTGCGCAGGCCCAGCACGGCATCCGCCACGCCGGCCAGCACGGTGATCGGTGCGATCTCGTCCTTGAAGCGGCCGGCTTCCAGCGCGGCGGTGGCCTTCTGCTGGCTGGCGGCGCCGTATTCGTCCATGGCGTCGCGGCCGATGTTGTAGCGCTTGGCGACCTGCTCGGCGGTCTGCAGCATGTTCCAGTAGATCTCGGGCTTGTGCTTGACCAGCCAGGGGTCGGCCAGCATGTGCTTGTTGGCCTCGTTCTGCACGCACGAGATGCTCTCGACGCCGCCGGCCACATAGACCTCGCCTTCGCCTGCGATGATGCGCTGGGCGGCGGTGGCGATGGTCTGCAGGCCCGACGAGCAGAAGCGGTTGATGGTCATGCCCGAAGTGGTGATCGGCAGGCCGGCGCGCAGCGCGATCTGGCGCGCGATGTTCGAGCCGGTGGCGCCCTCGGGCGTGGCGCAGCCCATGATCACGTCGTCGACCGAGGCCGGGTCGATGCCTGCGCGCTGCACCGCGTGCTGCACCGCGTGGCCGCCGAGCGTGGCGCCGTGCGTCATGTTGAAGGCACCCTTCCAGCTCTTGGCGAGCGGCGTGCGGGCGGTGGAGACGATGACGGCGCGGGTCATGGTGAGGTCCTTTGAGAAAGAGGAATGACGGTTACTGGGGCTGTTGCGTATCGCGCAGCAGTTGCTGATAGAACTGGATCATCTCGCCGTAGTTGGCGATCGAGACGCGCTCGTTGGTGCCATGGAAGCGCGGCAGGTCTTCGGCCTTGGCCCGGAACGGCGAGAAGCGGTAGACCGCATCGCTCACCAGGCTGAAGTGGCGCGAGTCGGTGGCGGCCGTCATCAGGCCCGGCGCCACGACCGCGTCCGGGAAGGTCTGCCGCACCGCCTGCTCGATCGCGCGGTAGCCGGTGCTGTCGGTCGGCGACACCGGCGACGGCTCGGAATTGCCCGGGTAGCGCTTGACCTGGATCGCGTCGTTGCCGAGCGCGCCCTTGAGGTGCTTCTCGACGCTGTCGATCGAGTCGCCCGGCAGGATGCGGAAGTTGACCGCCGCCTCGGCGCGGCCCGGCAGCACGTTGTCCTTGTTGCCGGCCCGCACGATGGTGAGCGCCGTGGTGGTGCGCAGCATCGCATTGCTGCTCGGACTCTTCTCGAGTTGACCCTCCACCAGCGGCCCGGTGAGCCACAGGTTGGACAGCATCACGCGGTTCAGGCCGCCCATCTCGGGGGCCAGCGCGCCGAACATCTGCGCCGCCACGCCCTGGATGCCACCGGGCATCGGCTTGGCCTCGAGCCGTGCCAGTGCGGCGCTCATGCTGCCGATCGCGCTGTGCTGCGGCGGCATCGACGAGTGGCCGGGGGCGGTGTCGAGCGAGAGGAAGAAGGTGCCGTAGCCCTTTTCGGCCAGGCCAATCAGCGCCGCCGGCTTCGAGAGACCCGGCAGCACGCCGTCGAGCACCAGCAGGCCTTCGTCGAGCACCCAGTCGAGGCGCACGCCGCGCGATTTGAGCAGCTCGGCGATCGGCAGCGCGCCGCGCAGGCCGCTGACCTCCTCGTCGTCGCCCATCACGAGATAGACCGTCTGGGTGGGCTTGAAGCCCTGCCCGATCAGCAGCTCGATGGCTTCCATCTGCGCGAACAGGTTGCCCTTGTTGTCGAGCGTGCCGCGGCCCCAGACGAAGCCGTCCTGGATGGCGCCGCCGAACGGGTCGACCGACCAGGCCTTCTCGGTGCCCGGCGCGATCGGCACCATGTCCTGGTGCGCCATCAGCGCGATCGGCTTGGCGGCCGGGTCGCTGCCGGCCCAGGTGTAGAGCAGCGCCTTCTGGCCCACCACCTCTTTCTTGAGGGTGGCATGGACCTTCGGGAACTGCTCGGCCAGGTAGGCATGCAGCTTGTCGAACTCGGCGTCGTTGCCGCTCGGGTTGTCGAGGCTCGACACCGTGCGGAACGGGATCGCGCCCGCCAGCCGCCTGGCGGCGGCCTGGACGTCGATCGCGAGCTTCGGCGCCGGCGCCACGGCAAGTTGCCGCGACGGCGTGCGCCAGGTATTGACCGCCACAGCTGCCGCCAGCGCCACCGGCACCAGCAGCAACGCCAGGAAGACGCGTTTCACCATGAGCGGTCGCCTTCCGTCTTCAGCTGAAGTTCTTGCCTTCGGCCACCAGCTTCTGGATCAGCGCGGCCGGCTGCCAGAAGCTCGCGTCGTCGCGCGGATTCTTCGCGAAGCGCTTCATCGACTCGGCCACGTTGAACAGGCCGACCTGCGACGCGTAGTGCATCGGGCCGCCGCGCCAGATCGGGAAGCCATAGCCCGTGAGGTAGACCATGTCGATGTCGCCCGACTTCGAGGCGATGCCGTCCTCGAGGATGCGGGCGCCTTCGTTGACCAGCGAATAGACCAGGCGCTGGACGATCTCGTCGTCGGAGATCTTGCGCGGCGTGATGCCGAGTTCCTTGCGGTGGTCCTCGATCATCTTGTTGACGAGGTCGGACGGGATCGCATCGCGCTTGCCGGCCTGGTAGTCGTACCACCCTGCCCCGGTCTTCTGGCCGAAGCGGCCCAGCTCGCAGAGCTTGTCGGCCGTGCGGCTGTACTTCATGTCGGCGATCTCGGTCGCGCGGCGCTTGCGGATGGCCCAGCCGATGTCGTTGCCGGCCAGGTCGCCCATGCGGAACGGGCCCATCGCGAAGCCGAATTTCTCGATCGCGCGGTCGACCTGCTGCGGCGTCGCGCCTTCGTCCAGCAGGAAGCCCGCCTGGCGCGAATACTGCTCGATCATGCGGTTGCCGATGAAGCCGTCACAGACGCCCGAGACCACCGCGGTCTTCTTGATCTTCTTGGCCAGCGACATCACCGTGGCCAGCACGTCCTTGGCGGTCTTCTTGCCGCGCACCACTTCGAGCAGCTTCATCACGTTGGCCGGGCTGAAGAAGTGCATGCCGACCACGTCCTGCGGACGCTTCGTGAAGGCGGCGATCTTGTCGACGTCGAGAGTCGAGGTGTTGGACGCCAGGATGGCACCGGACTTGGCGACGCGGTCGAGTTCCTTGAACACCGCTTCCTTGACGCCGAGTTCCTCGAACACGGCCTCGATGACCAGGTCGACATCCTTCAGGTCGTCATAGCTCAGCGTGGTGCTCAAGAGCGCCATGCGCTGCTCGTACTTGTCCTGCTTGAGCTTGCCCTTCTTGACCTGGGCTTCGTAGTTCTTCTTGATGGTGGCCACGCCGCGGTCGAGCGCTTCCTGCTTCATCTCGAGGATCTTGACCGGGATGCCGGCGTTCAGGAAGTTCATCGAGATGCCGCCGCCCATGGTGCCGGCGCCGATCACGCCGACCGACTTGATGGCGCGCTGTGGCGTGTCCTCGGGCACATCGGGAATGCGCGATGCCGCGCGCTCGGCCATGAACAGGTGGCGCAGCGCCATCGATTCGGGCGTGAACATCAGCGCGGTGAAGAGCCGGCGCTCCTCGGCCATGCCCTGGTCGAACTTCAGCTGGGTCGCGGCCTGCACGGCGTCGACGCACTTGAGCGGCGCCGGGTAGTTCTTGGACATGCCGCCGACCATGTTCTTGGCGAACTGGAAGTAGGCGTCGCCCTGCGGGTGCTTGCACGGCAGGTTGCGCACCAGCGGCAGTGCATCGCCGGTCTTGCCGGCCACGTGCCGGGCGAGTTCGAGCGCTTCGTCGAACAGCGACTCGGCCGATCCCGAGAGCTTGTCGAACAGCTTCTGGCCGGGCATCGACGCCAGCACCTCGCTCTTGACGGCCTCGCCGCTGACGATCATGTTGAGCGCGGTCTCCACGCCCAGCACGCGCGGCAGGCGCTGGGTGCCGCCGGCGCCGGGCAGGAGGCCCAGCTTGACCTCGGGCAGCGCGACGCTGGTGCCGGGTGCCGCAACGCGGTAGTGGCAGCCCAGGGCCAGTTCGAGGCCGCCGCCCATGCAGACCGAATGGATCGCCGCGACGATCGGCTTGGTGGAAGCCTCGAGCGCCAGGATGACGCTCAGCAGGTTGGGCTCCTGCAGCGCCTTGGGCGTGCCGAATTCCTTGATGTCGGCGCCGCCCGAGAAGGCCTTGCCCTCGCCGGTGATGACGATCGCCTTGACGGCCGGGTCGTCGATGGCCTTGGAAAGCCCGTCGGTGATGCCGACCCGGGTCGAGAAGCCGAGGCCATTGACCGGGGGGTTGTTCAGCGTGATCACGGCGACGTCGCCGAGCACTTTGTATTCAGCCGTCATGCTGCGTTCCTTTGGGATGGGAGAGGATCGAAAAAAACGGGTTCGAGGGCCATGGCGCGATCAGACGCCAAGACCCCGCTCACAAAAAGCACGAGTGTTCTTTTTTATCGAATTCTAGGCGTTTCGAGGGACCGGGCAACCATGCCAAGTCGCTGCCGGGACAAGGCGCCGAGGTGGATTAGACCTCCAGCCATTCCTTCCGGGTAGTGGCATCGGCCCTGAGGCTGTCGGGCGTGCCGTCGAACACGATGCTGCCGTGCCCCATGACCAGGGCCCGGTCGGAGATCTGCATCGCGATGGTCAGCTTCTGCTCGATCAGCAGCACCGAGATGCCCTTGTCCTTGAGCGTGCGCAGGTACTGGCCGACCAGCTCGACGATCTTCGGCGCCAGGCCCTCGGTCGGCTCGTCGATGATGATCAGGTCGGGGTCGCCCATCAGCGTGCGGCACAGGGTCAGCATCTGCTGCTCGCCGCCCGACAGCACGCCGGCCTCGGTGTGCTGGCGCTCCTTGAGCCGCGGGAACATGCCGTACATGTCGTCGAACGACCAGCGGCTGCCGCGGCCGTTGCCCTTCTGGCCCAGCAGCAGGTTCTGGTGCACCGTGAGCTTGGGAAAGATGTCGCGGTTCTCGGGCACGTAGCCGATGCCCATGTGCGCCACCTCGTAGGCCTTCTTGCGCAGGATGTCCTTGTCCTTCCAGCGCAGCGTGCCTTCGGCATGGACCAGGCCCATGATCGCCTTGGCGGTGGTCGAGCGGCCCGAGCCATTGCGGCCCAGCAGCGCGACGATCTCGCCGGGACCGACGTCGAACGAAACACCATGCAACACATGGCTCTTGCCGTAATAGGCGTGAATGTCTTGTAGCTTGAGCATCTCAGTGTCCTCCGCCCTGGGCATCGGCAACGGAGGAGCCGAGGTAGGCCTCCTGCACGCGCGCATTGGCGCGCACCGCGGCCGGGGTGTCGAAGGCGATCACCTCGCCGTAGACCACCACCGCGATCTTGTCGGCCAGGCCGAACACCACCCCCATGTCGTGCTCCACGGTGAGCAGCGTCTTGCCGACCGTCACCTGCTTGATCAACGCGATGAAGTGCGAGGTCTCGGTCTTGCTCATGCCGGCGGTCGGCTCGTCGAGCAGGATGACATTGGCGCCGCCGGCAATCGTGACGCCGATCTCCAGCGCCCGCTGCTCGGCATAGGTGAGGTTCACGGCCTGCACGTCGCGCTTGCGGTCGAGGCCGACCTGGTGGATCAGTTCCTCGGTCCGCGCGTTGGCATCGTGCAGGTTCGACAGGAAGCGCAGGAAGCTGTAGCGGTAGCCCAGGCTCCACAGCACCCCGCAGCGCAGGTTCTCGAAGACGCTGAGCTTCGGGAAGATGTTGGTGATCTGGAAGCTGCGCGACAGGCCCAGCCGATTGATCTCGAACGGCTTCTTGCCGTCGATGCGCTGGCCGTCGAGCAGCACCTCGCCGCTGCTGGGCGCGAGCCGGCCGCTGATCAGGTTGAACAGGGTCGACTTGCCGGCGCCGTTCGGGCCGATGATGGCGATCCGCTCACCGGCCTCCACGGCCAGGTCGACGCCGCGGATGATCTCGGTCTTGCCGAAGTTCTTGCGCAGCGACTTGAGTTCCAGGGCGTGGGTCATGCGAGCTCCCTGCGCTTGATCTCGGCCTCGATCTGCTCCTGGGCGGTGCCCCAGGCCCGCACGAAGCGCCGCCGCGCGAACTCGAGCGCGATGAGCCCGACGACCAGGATCAGCGACGCGCCGAGCCAGCTGGCCACGCCGGAGGTGTCGAGCGAAACGCCCATGAACGGGAGGTTCGGCCCCAGGGCCGAATTGAGCTGGATGTGATAGATCATCTCGATGAGGGCGGCGGCGCCGATCACCACCGGGATGATCGCCACCAGCAGGCCGCCGTAAAGCGGCCAGAACTGCTTGAACTTGCCGAACTTGGCCACGCGAAGGTTCATCATCACCAGGCTGGCGATGCCGCCCGGCGCGAACATCACCATGAAGACGAAGACCAGCCCGAAATAGAGCTGCCAGGCCTTGGAGAGCTCCGACAGCAGCACCGCGGCGAAGACCAGCAGCACCGCGCCGATGATCGGCCCGAAGAAGAAGATCGCCCCGCCCAGGAAGGTGAACAGCAGGTAGCTGCCCGAGCGCAGCGCATTCAGGCTGTCGGCCGCGTTGACGATCTCGAAGTTGATCGCCGCCAGCCCGCCGCCGACGCCAGCGAAGAAGCCGGCGATGATGAAGGCGAAGTAGCGCACCCGCTGGGTGTTGTAGCCGATGAACTCGACCCGCTCCGGGTTGTCGCGCACCGCGTTCAGGATGCGGCCCAGCGGCGTGCCGGTGAAGGCGTACATCAGCGCGGTGCAGATGAAGCAATAGACGGCGATCAGGTAGTAGACCTGGATCTGCGGCCCGAAGGTCAGGCCGAAGAAGGGCCGGCCGTAGACGCGGTCGGTCGTGATGCCGCCCTCGCCGCCGAAGAAGCCCGGGAACATCAGCGCCATGGACGCCACCAGCTCGCCGATGCCCAGCGTGATCATCGCGAAGGTGGTGCCCGACTTCTTGGTCGTGACAAAGCCCAGGATGATCGCGAAGAACATGCCCGCCACGCCCCCCACCACCGGGATCAGCACCAGCGGGATCGGCCAGCCGCCCTTGCTCGCGAGGTTCATTGCATGGATCGCGATGAAGGAGCCGAGCCCGACATAGACAGCATGCCCGAAGCTCAGCATGCCGCCCTGCCCGAGCAGGATGTTGTAGCTCAGGCAGATGATGATGAGGTAGCCCATCTGCGAGAGCATCGTCAGCGCCAGGCTGGTCTTGAAGACCATCGGCGCGACGATCAGGACGATCGCGAACAGCGACCAGATGAAGAAGCGCCCGAGATTCAGGGGCTTGAAGCGGTAGTACTGCGTATTCGTCATCGGATCAGTCTTCGCGCGTGCCGAGCAGGCCCTTGGGCCTGAAGATCAGGATCAGGACCAGGAACAGATAGGGCAGGATCGGCGCCACCTGCGAGATGGTGAGCTTGAGCAATGGGTAGCCGAAGGTGCTTTCGGTCACTGCCACGCCCAGCGCCTGCAGGCCGCCGGCCATCGACTGGTCCATCGCCACCGCGAAGGTCTGGACGATGCCGATCAGGAGCGACGCCAGGAAGGCGCCGGCCAGCGAGCCGAGGCCCCCCACCACCACCACCACGAAGATGATCGAGCCCACCGACGCGGCCATGGCCGGCTCGGTGACATAGGTGTTGCCGCCCACCACGCCGGCCAGCCCGGCCAGCGCGGCGCCGCCGCCGAACACCAGCATGAAGACGCGCGGCACGTTGTGGCCGAGCGCCTCGACCATTTCAGGATGCTTGAGCGCAGCCTGGATCACGAGGCCGATGCGGGTGCGCGTGAGCAGCAGCCACACCGACAGCAGCATCAGCAAGGCGACCAGCATGATGAAGGAGCGCGACTTCGGGAACTGGGTGCCGTAGATCGTGAACAGCGGGCCCTGCAGCTGGCTCGGCAGCGCATAGGGGACGGTGGAGCGGCCCCAGACCAGCTGCACCACCTCGAGGATCAGGAACGAGAGACCGAAGGTCACCAGCAGTTCGGGGACATGGCCGAATTTGTGGACCCGCCGCAGGCTGTAGCGCTCGAAGCCGGCGCCGAGCGCCCCGACGAGCAGCGGCGCGATGAACAGCGCCGGCCAGAAGCCGATGATGCCGGACAGCGTGTAGGCCACGTAGGCCCCCAGCATGTAGAAACTGGTGTGCGCGAAATTGAGCACGCCCATCATGCTGAAGATCAGCGTCAGGCCAGAGCTCAGCATGAACAACAGCAAGCCGTAGCTCACGCCGTTGAGCAGCGAGATGACGAAAAATTCGACGTTCATCGGTCCTCGGGGTCACGTGGAAAAGAAAAAAGGCCCGAGTGTTGAAGTCGGGCCTCGACCGGTCAGCGCGAAGTCATGCCTCAGGGGCTGGGCCGCTTCATTTCGCAAGTGGTCGGCGTGCTGGCCACGTAGGGCTCGTAGTACTTGACCGGCACGAAGGTGTAGCCCGTGTTCTCGGCGTCGATCGGGAACTTGCCGCCCGCCTTCTCCCACTTGGCCACGTACAGGCCCTGCTGGAGCTGGTGGTCGGCCTTGCGCATCTCGACCTCGCCGTTGAAGCTCTTGAAGCGCATGCCCTCGAGCGCTGCGGCCACTTTGACCGGGTCGGTCGACTTGGCCTTGACGAAGCCGTCGACCAGCATCTGCAGCGAGGTGTAGGCGGCCGAGGTGTAGAGATCTTCCTTGAACTTCTTGTTGAAGTCGACGGACAGGCGCTGGATCTCGCCGCCCATGTTGTAGTGTCCGTAGCCGACCTGGAACACCTTGCCGTCCGAAGCCGCGCCCATGGCGGTCGGCGTGCCGCTGACCGTGCCATAGTAGGTATAGAACTTGACGTTGTTGAGCCCGGCGTCGTTGGCCGCCTTGATCAGCAGCGACAGGTCGGAACCCCAGTTGCCGGTGATCACGGTGTCGGCGCCCGAGGCCTTGATCTTGGCGATGTACGGCGCGAAGTCGCGCACCTGCGCGAGCGGATGCAGGTCTTCGCCGACGATCTGGACGTCGGGCCGCTTGCGCGCCAGATTCTCCTTGGCGTACTTGGCCACCTGCACGCCGTGCGAGTAGTTCTGGTTGAGCAGGTAGACCTTCTTGACATCCGGCTGGTCCTTCATGAAGGTGGTCAGCGCTTCCATCTTCATGGAGGTGTCGGCATCGAGCCGGAAGTGCCAGTAGCTGCACTTGCTGTTGGTCAGGTCGGGATCGACCGCCGCGTAGTTCAGGTACAGCACTTCCTTGCCCGGGTTGCGGGCGTTGTTCTTCTCGAGCGCGTCGATGATCGCGAGCGCGGCGCCGGAGCCGTTGCCCTGCACCACGTAGCGCGCACCCTGGTCCATGGCCGAGCGCAGGGCGCTGGTGGTTTCCTGCGGGCTCAGCTTGTTGTCGATGCCGATGATCTCGAACTTGACCCCGGCCGCGTTCTTCTTGTTGAACTCGTCGGCCAGGAACTGGAAGGTCTTGAGCTGGTTGGTGCCGACGGCGGCCATCAGGCCGGACAGCGGATCGAGCCAGGCGATCTTCACGGTCTCGCCCTTCTGGGCGAAGGCGCCGGTGGCACTCGCGACGAGGATGGCGGCGGTGGCGATCTTCAGGGTGAATTTCATTTCTTGTCTCCTAGTTCAGGCTGTCAGGGCTGGGCGAGATTACAAGTCTTTGGGGACCCGCCCGTCAGGGAATGCCCGTAAGGACGAGGCTGCAGGGGCGGTTTCTATCACCCATGCGACAGCCCCGTTCGGGCTGGTGCTACTCGGCGGTAGGATGGGCTCGTTTTCAGACCCCCGGCAACTTGTAGTCGCGCAGCAATTCGCGCAGCTTGGTCTTGAGGATCTTTCCGGTGGCACCGATCGGGATCGCCTCCACGAACACCACGTCGTCGGGGATCTGCCATTTGGCGGTCTTGCCCTGGTAGAAGGCGAGCAGTTCATCGCGCGAGACTTCGGCGCCCGGCTTCCTCACCACCGCCACGATCGGCCGCTCGTCCCACTTGGGATGGAACACGCCGATGCAGGCCGCCATCGCGATCGCCGGATGCGCCACCGCGATGTTCTCGATGTCGATCGAGCTGATCCATTCGCCGCCCGACTTGATCACGTCCTTGCTGCGGTCGGTGATCTGCAGGAAGCCGTCGGCATCGATGGTGGCGACGTCGCCGGTCGGGAACCAGCCGCGGCCCTCGGCGTCGGCGTCCAGCGGATTGCCGCCCTCGCCCTTGAAGTATTCCTTGACCACCCAAGGACCCTTGACGAGCAAGTCGCCGTAGGCCTTGCCGTCCCAGGGCAGCTCCTCGCCGTTGCCGTCGACGATCTTCATGTCGACGCCGAAGATCGCGCGGCCCTGCTTCATGCGGATCGCGGTCTGCTGCTCGGGGCTCTGCGCCAGGTGCTTGTTCTTGAGCGTGCAGAGGGTGCCGAGCGGCGACATCTCGGTCATGCCCCAGGCGTGCAGCACGTCGACCCCGTAGAGCTCCTGGAAGGCGTGGATCATCGCCGGCGGACAGGCGGAGCCGCCGATCACGGTGCGCTTCAGGCTCGAGAACTTCAGGCCGTTGGCCTGCAGGTGGCCCAGCAGCATCTGCCAGACTGTCGGCACGCCGGCCGCGAATGTCACCTTCTCGGCCTCGATCAGGTCATAGACCGACTTGCCGTCCAGCGCCGGGCCAGGGAACACCACCTTGGCGCCGACCAGGGCCGCCGAATACGGGATGCCCCAGGCGTTGACGTGGAACATCGGCACCACCGGCAGCACCGAATCGCGCGCCGAGATGCACATCACGTCGGGCAGCGCGGCGGCGTAGGCGTGCAGCAGGGTCGAGCGGTGGCTGTAGAGCGCGGCCTTCGGGTTGCCCGTGGTGCCGCTCGTGTAGCACATGCTCGACGCCGAGTTCTCGTCGAAGCTGGGCCACGGATAGACATCGGAGCGTTGGCCCATCCAGGCTTGGTAGCTCACCAGGTTCGGCACGCCCGTGTCGGCCGGCAGCTTGTCGGCATCACACAGCGCAATCCATTTCCGGATCGTGGTGCACTTGGCGTGGACCGCCTGCACCAGCGGCAGGAACGACAGGTCGAAGCACAGGATCTGGTCTTCGGCGTGGTTCGCGATCCAGGCGATCTGGTCGGGATGCAGCCGCGGGTTGATGGTGTGCAGCACGCGGCCGGAGCCGCTCACGCCGTAGTAGAGCTCGAGGTGGCGGTAGCCGTTCCAGGCCAGCGTGGCGACCCGGTCGCTGAAGAGCAGCTGCTCGTCCTCGAGCGCGTTGGCGACCTGCCGCGAACGCGCGGCGACCTGGCGCCATGTCGTCCGGTGGATGTCGCCCTCGACCCGCCGCGAGACGATTTCGGCGTCGCCATGGTGGCGCTCGGCGAACTCGATCAGCGACGAGATCAGCAACGGTTGGTCCTGCATCAAACCCAGCATCTATCAGCTCCTTGCGTAAGTATTCTTGGTAATTCTGAGAGGAAAGCCAATGTAACCACCGGCGTCCCGCTGGTCCCGAGAATCCTTCAAATACGTGTTGCAGTGCAATGCCAGAAACCCGCAGTCGGGTCCCCGAGGAGACCGGCTGCGAACGGTCGGCTATTGGGTCGAGATGCTGGCCGCGCCGGGGGTGGCGTCGAGCAGCAGCCGCGAGGGCCAGGGCGCCCAGGTCGTGCCCAGCGCCGCGCTGTTCGGGTCGCCGCTGCGCATGAAGGCGGCGATGCTGCCCATCATGGCGTTGGACAGCGCTTCCCTGCCCGGCCGGTTGGCGGCGCTGAAGCTCGCGTTGGAGAACAGCGACGGCCCGAAATTGCCGAACACGAAGCCCAGGTCGAAGGCATGCGCCGCGCCATAGACCTCGTTCCAGGGCGGCGGCAGCTGGGCCCAGTCGAACTGGTAGTGCCACAGGTCCGACTGCTGCGTCTTCAGGGTGTTCAGCAGGTTGTCGCGGCTGGGCACCATGAAGGCGTTGGTGATCCGCGCGGTCATCGCGTCGTAGCCCGTGACGGGCGTCGTCACCGGCAGGTAGGCCGGATCGATGATGTCGGCTGAACTCAGCGTGGTGGCAGCGTCCGGGTCGAAGTTCTGCATCATCGTGAAGCGGGTCGCATCGTCGATCTTGAGGCCGGGCTTGGGGCCGCCGACCAGCGGCAGGAAGGGCGTGAAGAGCTTGCCCTCGTCGCGCGTGACGCCGACCACGGTCGGCACCTTCAGGTACCGCCCGGCGGCCATCGCCGCGATCGGGTCGGTCGGCAGGACCGTGCCGTCCGGGATCGGGCCCGAGCCGGTCAGGCCCTTGGCGAGCACGATGCCGAGGATCGTCCTGGCGTCCTTGGCGCGCAGGTAGTCGGCGACGTCGGCCGGGCTCATCCCGGCGGCGTAGGTGGTGGCAGCAGCCAGGTCGGCCGCCTTGCCATCCGCCACCAGCAGGTTCAGCAGCAGGCCATTGCCCTGTGCGAGGTACGTCGACGCCGGGTTCAAGGTCGGCAGGCTGCCGGGCGGCAGGTTGGTCGCCAGCGAGATGCCGCCCGACAGCGGCATCGCCTTGTGGAACAGTCCCTTGGCCATCGGCGACGCCATCAGGGCCAGCAGGTTGATCGCGCCGGCCGACTGCCCCATCACCGTGACGTTGCTGGCGTCGCCGCCGAAGCCGGCGATGTTCTTCTGGATGTAGCGCAGCGCCGCCAGGTTGTCGAGCAGCGCGAAATTGCCCGAATCGTCGCCTTCGGTGCCGCCCACGTGCAGTTGCGGCAGATTCAGGAAGCCCAGCACGCCCAGGCGGTAGTTGGCCGTGACGATCACCGCGTTGGCCTTCTTCGCCAGATTGGCGCCGTCGTAGACCGGGTCGGCCGTGTAGCCCGAGATGTTGCTGCCGCCATGGATGAAGAGCAGCACCGGCAGCTTCTCGTCGGTGCTAGCCGGACGCCAGATGTTGAGCGTCAGGCAATCCTCGCTGCCGACCGGGGTGTTCAAGGTGGTGGCGATCGTGGCGTCGTAGGTGTTGTTGGCGCCGGGGCCGTAGAGGCGGCCGTTCTGCAGGCAGGGGTTGCCGAACTGCTTGGCCGGTCGGACGCCGACCCAGGCTTCGGGCTCGGCCGGGGCCCGCCAGCGCAGCGCGCCGACCGGCGGCCGGGCAAACGGCAGGCCCTTCCAGGACCAGGTGCCCGAGCGGGCGCTGTCGTCGACCCCTTCGACCTTGCCCTGGGCGGTGGTGCGCACCGTGGGGGCTTCGGCGGGCGGTGTCGCGGGAACGGTGGTCGAGGTCGTCGGCGTCATGGTCGGGGTGGTGGCCGCCGCGGGCGGCGGAACGCTGAAAGTGGGATCGGACGATCCGCCGCAAGCGGCGATGATGGCGCACAGTAGCACCAATCCCGCGCGCCATTTCCGGCTTGTCGTGGTCATGTCTGGTCTCCTCGTCGGGTTATCCGGAATGCGCGCTGCCGGGACCGGCCTCGATACTTCTGGGCTTCTTCGCGAGCCCGGAAAAATTCTAGGAACGACCCGCCCCATGCCTGCTATCGCAAGCGCGCCAAACCAGTGACTTCAGAGACGCGAGCATCGAAATCAGTGCGACCTGCGCCCCCCGCGGCCCCGCTGCGCACCAGTTCGGGCGCCTGGCTGCGAGGCGTGCTCGACATGTTCGCGGCCGAAGGGCTCGATGTGCCGTCCCTTCTGCGCGACTGCGGCTTCGACGCCACCGGGCTCGAACGGCCCGAGGCCCGCTTTCCGGCCGACGACATCAGCCAGCTGTGGCAGTTGGCCGTGGCCCGCTCCGGCAAGGCCACGCTGGGCCTTTCGCGCGAACTGGCCGCCCGCCACGGCAATCTCGACACGCTGGGTCACGCGATGACCTGCAGCCCGCATCTGCACGCCGGCCTGGAACGCCTGGCGCGCTACCTGGCGGTGGTCTCGGACGCCGCCACCTTCGAGCTCGAGCCCGAGGCACGCGGCCACTGGCTGGTGCTCGGGCACGTCGGCAGCCGACGGCCGGTGCCGCGGCAGCGCGTCGAGTACGGGATGCTGACCATGCTGGTGCTGTGCGGCTGGCTGACTCGGCGCGAGCTGCGGCCGCTGGCGGTCGAGTTCGTGTACCCGGCACCGCCGAGCGACGCGCCGCACGGGGCCGCCTTCGGCTGCGCGATCCGCTTCGGCGCCGCCGCCAACCGGCTGCTGCTGGCCGATGCCGACATGCGCGCGGCGATCCCTTCGCAGCACCCGGCACTGGCGGCGCTGCACGAGCGCCTGCTCGACGAGCAACTGATCACCCTGGCCGACAGCACGATCAGCCGGCGTGTCTGCGCCGAGATCGCGCGCCGGCTGCCCGCGGGCGAGCCGCGCCGGCAGGATGTGGCCGCCGGGCTCGGCGTCACCGAGCGCACCCTGCAGCGCCGGCTGCAGGCCGAATCGAGTTCCTACCAGGCCCTGCTCGACCAGACCCGGCGCGAGTTGGCCCAGCAGTACCTGGCCGACCGGCGCCATACGCTGACCGATGTGGCCGACCTGCTCGGCTTCGTCGACAGCAGCAACTTTTTCAGGGCGTGCAAGCGCTGGTTCGGGCTGCCGCCGGCGCAGTACCGGGCGCGATGTGTCGATGGCGGCATGGTGCGCACCTGAGCGCAGCGCGTTGGCACCTCAGGGCTTTCCGACCAGCGCCAGGATCCTGGCCCTGACATCCGACAGCTCCCCCGTTGAAACCTGCCCCTTCCGAGTCGCCCGGCGAACTTTCCAATCCAGGCTCTTGACCTGGTCCGAGAGAACCGCGGTCGCCCGGCTGCCGGCGATCGGGACCTCGAAGGGATAGCCCTTGATCTGCGTCGTCATGGGGCAGCACAGCATCAGGCCGGTCTTGCCGTTGTAGGCGGCCGGGCTCAGTACCAGCGCAGGCCTGTGGCCCGACTGCTCGTGCCCGGCCTGCGGATCGAACTGCAGCCACACGATGTCCCCGGCTTCGGGAACGTAGCGGCTCGCCATCACCATTCCTTGCCCACGACCGGACCGAACTCGGCCTCGCCGTGCAGGTTCTCGGGCGTGATGGCGGCAAGCAGTTCCGCCAGGTCGACCGCATGGCGCACCGGCTCGATCACGATCCGTCCGCCTTCGTCACGCACATCGACTGTCTGATCGAGTTGCAGATTGAGCGACTTCATCACGGACGCCGGAAGGCGGACCGAGGCGCTGTTGCCCCATTTCTTGATGACCACGTGCATGACACCTCCATGTATCGACAATGTAGATACTTTAACTGACTTCGTGTGCCCCGGGATGGCCTCACCCGTCCGGGGTCTCGCCCGCTGCAGGACAATCGCCCTCATGAGCATGCTTGCAGACGAAGCGGACCTGGTCGACCTGGGTCTGCGCTGGGCCCCGGGCTTTTCGGCGCTGGGCCCCGCCTTCTTCACCGAACTCCAGCCCCGTCCCCTGCCCGATCCCTACTGGGTCGGCGCCAGCGCCCGCGTGGCAGGCGATCTCGGCCTGGACCCGTCCTGGCTGCAATCCGACGAAGGCCTGGCCGCCTTTGTCGGCAATTCGCCAGTCGCCGGCACCCGCCCGTTCGCCAGCGTCTACAGCGGCCATCAGTTCGGCGTCTGGGCCGGACAGCTCGGCGATGGCCGAGCGATCTTCCTGGGTGAAACCGCCGGGGGGCTCGAGGTGCAACTCAAGGGCGCCGGCCCGACGCCCTACTCCCGCATGGGCGACGGCCGGGCGGTGCTGCGCTCCAGCATCCGCGAATTCCTCTGCAGCGAGGCCATGCACGGCCTGGGCATCCCGACCACGCGGGCCTTGTGCGTGACCGGCTCCGACGCCCGGGTACGCCGCGAAGAACTCGAAACCGCCGCCGTCGTGACGCGGGTCGCACCCAGCTTCATCCGCTTCGGCCACTTCGAGCATTTCGCCGCCAACCAGCGCGAAGACGAACTGCGCGCCCTGGCCGACTACGTGATCGACCGCTACTACCCGGAGTGCCGCGTCAGCCCCAGCTTCGGCGGCAACCCCTATGCCGCACTGCTCGAGGCGGTCAGCGAACGCACCGCCGCCCTGCTGGCCCAATGGCAGGCGGTCGGCTTCTGTCACGGCGTGATGAACACCGACAACATGAGCATCCTCGGGCTCACGATCGACTACGGGCCGTTCCAGTTCCTGGACGGCTTCGACCCACGCCACATCTGCAACCACAGCGACACCTCCGGCCGCTACGCCTTCAATCAGCAGCCCAACGTCGCCTACTGGAACCTGTTCTGCCTGGCCCAGGCGCTGCTCCCCTTGATCGGCGACCAGGAGGTGGCGGTCGCCGCGCTGGAGTCGTACAAGACCGTGTTCCCGCGCGAGTTCGAGGCCCGGATGCGGGCCAAGCTGGGCCTCGCCGAGGCCGCCGAGGGCGACCGCGCCTTGATCGAAGGCGTGCTGAAACTGCTGGCCCAGGAAAAGGTCGACTACACGATCTTCTGGCGCTGGCTCTCCCATGGCGTGGCCAGCGGCGATGTCGAGCCGGTGCGCGACCTGTTCGTCGACCGGCCGGGCCTGGATGCCTGGCTGCAGAGCTACGCCGAGCGCCGTGCCGGCACGCCGGCCGCGGACACCGCCGCCCGGATGCTGCGCAGCAATCCGAAATTCGTCCTGCGGAACCACTTGGGCCAGCAGGCGATCGAAGCCGCCGGGCAAAAGGATTTCTCCGGCGTCGCCACCTTGCTGCGCCTGCTCGAATCCCCATTTGACGAACATGCCGGCCACGACGCTTTCGCCGGCTTCCCGCCCGACTGGGCCTCCACGATCGAAATCAGCTGCTCATCATGACTTCACCCGTCCAGAAAACCGATGCCGAATGGAAGGCCCTGCTGGCCGAAAAGGGCGCTGAGCGCGGCGCCTTCGAGATCACGCGGCACGCCGCCACCGAGCGCCCCTTCACCGGCAAGTACGAAGCCCATTGGGACGACGGTACCTACCATTGCATCTGCTGCGGCGCCAAGCTGTTCGAGTCGGCCACCAAATTCGACGCCGGCTGCGGCTGGCCCAGCTTCTCGCAGGAGGCCGTGCCCGGCGCGATCCGCAACATCGTCGACCGCTCGCACGGCATGGTGCGCACCGAGAACGTCTGCGCCAACTGCGGCGCCCACCTGGGCCACGTGTTTCCCGACGGCCCGACCGAGACCGGCCTGCGCTACTGCATGAATTCGGCCTCGCTCGAGTTCAAGGATCGCGAAACCGACTGATCCCGAACATGAAACTCATCCTCGACTTCTTCCCGATCCTGCTGTTCTTCGGCGCCTTCAAGTTCTACGACATCTACACCGCGACCGGCGTGCTGATGGCCGCCACCGCGCTGCAGATGGCGATCATCTGGTTGATGGAACGCCGGCTGCAGCCGATGCAGAAGGCGACGCTGGTGCTGATCCTGCTGTTCGGCTCGCTCACGCTGGCGCTGCACGACGACCGCTTCATCAAGTGGAAGCCGACCGTGCTCTACGGCGCCATGGCGATCGCGCTGGCGGTCGCGCTGTGGGGCTTCAAGAAGAATTTCCTGAAGATGCTGCTGGGCGGACAACTCGAGCTTCCGACCCCGATCTGGGGCAAGCTCAACGTCGCCTGGATCGCCTATTGCGTCTTCATGGCGGTCCTCAACGGCTATGTCGCGGCCTACTTCACGACCGAGGCCTGGGTCAACTTCAAGCTCTGGGGCTACGTCTTCCCGATCGTGTTCCTGGTCGCGCAGGGGATCTACATCTCGCCGCACCTCAAATCGGACAAGCCCGCAGCATGAGCCTCCCGACCGCCAGCGACCTCGAAGCGCGGCTGCGCGAAACGCTGCAGCCCACGGCGCTCGAAGTGATCGACGAAAGCGCCGCCCACGCCGGTCATGCGGGCGCCGGCGCCGAAGGCTACGGCACGCATTTCCGGGTCCGCATCGCCTCCCCTCTGTTCGCCGGCAAGCCCCGCGTGGCGCGCCATCGGCTTGTGTATGATGCGCTGCAACTTTTCATCGCACAGGGCCTCCACGCGCTTGCCATCGAGACGCTCTAGGGCGTCGTTCACATCACCCGCACGGTCGTGCGGCGACAACCCCCTCCCCTTATGAAGAAAAACATCCTCAAGGCCGTCGCGCTCGCCACCCTGGTCGGCGCCATTCCGTTCGCCGCCCTGGCGCAGAACGCCGCCATCGTGAACGGCAAGGCCGTGCCGAAGGCGCGCATGGACGTGCTGGCCCAGCAACTCGCGGCCGCCGGCCGCCCGGTCACGCCCGAGATGCAGGGCCAGCTGCGCGAGGAAGTCGTCGCGCGCGAGGTCTTCATGCAAGAAGCCCAGAAGCAAGGCCTCGACGGCACCGACGACTACAAGAACCAGCTCGAGCTCGCGCGTCAGGCGATCCTGATCCGCCAGCTGTTCGAGAACTACCGCAAGAACAACCCGGTGACCGACGCCGACGTCCAGGCCGAGTACGACAAGTTCGTCGCCGCCAACAGCGGCAAGGAATACAAGGCGCGCCACATCCTGGTCGAGACCGAGGACCAGGCCAACAAGATCCTGGCCGACCTCAAGAAGGGCGCCAAGTTCGAGGACATCGCCAAGAAGCAGAGCAAGGACCCGGGCTCGGGCGCCAACGGCGGCGACCTCGACTGGGCAGCGCCCGCGAGCTTCGTGCCCGAATTCTCGGAAGCCATGATCAAGCTCAAGAAGGGCGAGACCACGGCGGCACCGGTCAAGTCGCAGTTCGGCTACCACATCATCCGCGTCGACGACATCCGCCAGGCGCAGCTGCCGAAGCTCGAAGAGGTCAAGCCGCAGGTCGTGCAGCAGCTGCAGCAGCAGCGGCTGCAGAAGTACCAGGAAGACCTGCGGGCCAAGGCCAAGGTCGAGTAATTGCTGCGGGCCCGGCGAGGCCGGTTCCGCCGCATTTCCCAAAAAGGGCCGGGCTTTCGCCGGCCCTTTTTGCTTTCAGCCCCAGACCACCGAACGCATCGAGATCGATGCCGACTGGAAGTCGGCGTTGAAGAAGCGCGGCGCTTCCTTGCCATCGACCGCACCGGCGGCGTACAGCAGCGGCAGGTAGTGATCGTGCGTGGGATGGGCCTGCGCCGCGATCGGGCCGAGGCTCTTGAAGTCCGGCAGCGCGGCGAGCTCGCCGTTCCTGATCTGCTCTCCGACGATGCGGTCGAACTCGATCGCCCAGTCGTAGGCCTGGCCCGGGCTGGCGTCGCGGCGCGTGGCGCGCAAGTTGTGCACGATGTTGCCGCTGCCGACGATCAGCACGCCACGCTCGCGCAGTGCCCGCAATTGCTGGCCGAGCTGGTAATGCTGGGCCGGCGGGCGGCTGTAGTCCATGCTGAGCTGCACCACGGGGATGTCGGCGCGCGGGAACATCGGCTTGAGCACCGACCAGGTGCCGTGGTCGAAGCCCCATTCGGCCTCGTCCAGGCCCAGCGCGGCGCCGCTGAGCGGCTGGCGCACGCCCTGCGCGATCTGCGCTGCCGCTTCGGGCGCACCGGGCGCCGGGTACTGCTGGTCGAACAGCTCCTGCGGAAAGCCGCCGAAGTCATGAATGGTCTTGGGCCTGGCCATGCCCGTGAGGAACCAGCCGCCGCGTGTCAGCCAGTGCGCGGAGACGCACAGGATGAGCTGCGGCTTCGGGTAGCGGGCGCCGAACTCGGCGCCGAGCGCCTGCCAGCTCCTTCGATAGGCGTTGTCGCCGATGGCGTTCATCGGACTGCCGTGGCCGACGAAGAGCAGCGGCATGCGCGGCGATTTCTTCAGCGCGCCGAAGGCTTCGGCCGCGCCGGACAAGGGCATCCTTCCGAGCAGCGCGCCGCCCATCACGGCGCTTGCGCCGAGCACCGAACGTCGCCGCACGGGGCTCAGCCCACCCACTTGCGCGCGTTGCGCCAGATCCGCATCCAGGGGCTGAGCTCGCTGCGGTCGCCCGAGGTCCAGCTCATCTGGATGTTGCGGAAAACGCGTTCCGGATGCGGCATCAGCGCGGTGAAGCGGCCGTCGACGGTGGTCACCGAAGTCAGGCCGCCGGCGCTGCCGTTCGGGTTGAACGGATAGCGCTCGGTCGCCTCGCCGTGGTTGTCGACGAAGCGCATCGCCGCGATCGCCCGGGCCGGGTCGCCGCGGTGCTTGAAGTTGGCGTAGCCCTCGCCGTGCGCGACTGCGATCGGCATGCGGCTGCCGGCCATGCCGGCGAAGAACAGGCTGGGCGATTCGAGCACCTCGACCATCGACAGGCGGGCCTCGAAGCGCTCGCTCTGGTTGGTCGTGAAGCGCGGCCAGGCCTCGGCGCCCGGAATGATGTCGGCCAGCTCGGCGAACATCTGGCAGCCGTTGCACACGCCCAGGCCGAAGGTGTCGGCGCGGCCGAAGAAGCCCTTGAACTGCTCGGCCAGCCTGGGGTTGAAGGTGATGCTCCGGGCCCAGCCGATGCCCGCGCCCAGCGTGTCGCCGTAGCTGAAGCCGCCGCAGGCGACCACGCCCTTGAAGTCGGCCAGGTCCGCCCTGCCCGTCTGCAGGTCGGTCATGTGGACGTCGAAGGCCTCGAAGCCGGCCTCGGTGAAGGCGTAGGCCATCTCGACATGCGAGTTGACGCCCTGCTCGCGCAGGATCGCGACCTTGGGGCGGGCCAGATTGAGGAATGGCGCAGCCACATCGTCGGTCGCGCCCGGCGCCAGCAGCACGTGGGCGCCCGGGTCCTGCGGATCGCCGGCGGCGGCGTGTTCGGCATCGGCGCAGTCGGGGTTGTCGCGTTCGCGGCAGATCTTCCAGCTGACCGAATCCCAGACCTGGTGCAGGTCGGCGAGGCCGGCGCTGAAGACGGCCTTGGCGTCGCGCCACACTTCGACCTTTCCCTTGCCCGCGTCCATCGGCGAACTGGCCGGCCGGGTCTTGCCGACGAAGTGGCTGTGGGCGCTGAGCCCGTGGGCGCGCAGGGTCTGCATGACCTCGTTGCGCTCGGCGGTGCGCACCTGCAGCAGGAGGCCCAGCTCTTCGTTGAAGAGCGCCTTGAGCGTGAGCTCTTCGCGCCGCGCGCTGACCTGGCCGGCCCAGTTCTTGGCGTCGCCGTATTCGGCGCGGCTGTCGCTGATGCCGTCGCCCTCGGTGACCAGCAGGTCGACATTGAGCGCGACGCCGACATGGCCGGCGAAGGCCATCTCGCAGGCGGCGGCGAACAGGCCGCCGTCGCTGCGGTCGTGCAGCGCCAGGATCTTGCCCTCGGCGCGCAGCGCGTTGACCGCGGCCACCAGTTTCACGAGGTCCTGCGGATCGTCGAGGTCGGGCACCGAGTCGCCGCTCTGGCCCAGCGTCTGCGCCAGGATGCTGCCGGCCATGCGCTGCTTGCCGCGGCCCAGGTCGACCAGCACCAGCGTGCTGTCGGGCTCGTCGGCGTCGAGCTGCGGCGTCAGCGTGCCGCGGACGTCGGCCAAGGTGGCGAAGGCGGTGACGATCAGGCTCACGGGCGACGTGACCTTCTTCGCCTCGCCGCCGTCCTGCCACTGGGTGCGCATCGACAGCGAATCCTTGCCCACCGGGATCGAGATGCCGAGCGCCGGGCAGAGCTCGAGGCCGACGGCCTTGACGGTCTCGTACAGCGCCGCATCCTCGCCGGGCTCGCCGCAGGCGGCCATCCAGTTGGCCGACAGCTTGACCCGCGACAGCTCGATCGGCGCCGCCAGCAGGTTGGTGATGGCCTCGGCCACCGCCATCCGGCCCGAGGCCGGGGCGTCGAGCGCGGCCAGCGGCGTGCGCTCGCCCATGCTCATCGCCTCGCCCGCGAAGCCGCGGTAATCAGCCAGCGTGACGGCGCAATCGGCCACCGGCACCTGCCACGGGCCGACCATCTGGTCGCGATGACTCAGGCCGCCGACGGTGCGGTCGCCGATGGTGATCAGGAAGCGCTTCGAGGCCACGGTCGGGTGCGCCAGCACGTCGATGGCGGCCTGCTGCAGGTCGACGCCCGTGAGGTCGAGCGGCTTGAAGCTGCGCGCCACGGTCTGGACGTCGCGCAGCATCTTCGGCGGCTTGCCCAGCAGCACGTCCATCGGCATGTCAACCGGCTGCGCCTCGGCGCCTTCGTCGGCCACCAGCAGCTGGCGCTCCTCGGTCGCCACGCCGACCACCGAGAACGGGCAGCGCTCGCGCTCGCAGAAGGCGCGGAACTGCGCCAGCGACTCCGGCGCGATCGCCAGCACGTAGCGCTCCTGGCTCTCGTTGCACCAGATCTCCTTGGGCGCCATGCCGGATTCTTCGAGCGGCACCGCCCGCAGGTCGAAGCGCGCGCCGCGGCCGGCGTCGTTGGTCAGCTCGGGGAAGGCGTTGCTCAAGCCGCCGGCACCGACGTCGTGGATCGCCAGGATCGGGTTGGCCTCGCCCTGCTGCCAGCAATGGTTGATGACTTCCTGCGCCCGGCGCTCGATTTCCGGGTTGCCGCGCTGGACCGAATCGAAGTCGAGTTCGGCCGCATTGGCCCCGGTCGCCATCGAGCTGGCGGCGCTGCCGCCCATCCCGATGCGCATGCCCGGCCCGCCGAGCTGGATCAGCAGCGCGCCGGCGGGAAAACGGATCTTCTTGGTCTGGCCGGCATCGATGCTGCCGAGGCCGCCGGCGATCATGATCGGCTTGTGATAGCCGCGCTGGACCGTGTCCCGGTCGCTTTCGATCGCCTGTTCGTACTCGCGGAAGTAGCCCAGCAGGTTGGGCCGGCCGAACTCGTTGTTGAAGGCGGCGCCGCCCAGCGGGCCCTCGGTCATGATCTGCAGCGGGCTCGCGATGTGGCCGGGCTTGCCGTAGCTGCCCTCGGCGGGCCACAGCTTCGACACCGTGAAGCCGGTCAGGCCGGCCTTCGGCTTGGAGCCGCGCCCGGTGGCACCCTCGTCGCGGATTTCGCCGCCGGCGCCGGTGGAGGCGCCCGGGAACGGCGAGATCGCGGTCGGATGGTTGTGCGTCTCGACCTTCATGAGCACGTGGCTCAGCGCCTCTTTCTTGCGGTAGCCGCCGGATTCGGAGGCGGCCACGAAACGCTCGATCTGCGTGCCCTCCATGACCGAGGCGTTGTCGGCATAGGCGATCACCGTGTGCTGCGGGCTCAGGCGCTCGGTGTTGCGGATCATCGAGAACAGGCTCTGCGGCTGCGCCGCGCCGTCGATCACGAAGTCGGCGTTGAAGATCTTGTGGCGGCAGTGCTCGCTGTTGGCCTGGGCGAACATCATCAGCTCGACGTCGCTCGGGTTGCGGCCCAGGCGGGTGAAGGCATCGACCAGGTAGTCGATCTCGTCCTCGGCCAGGGCCAGGCCGAAGCGGCTGTTGGCCTCGACCAGCGCCGCCCGTCCGCCGCCCTGGACGTCGACCTGCGCCATCGGCTGCGGCGGCAGTTCGGCGAACAGCTCGGCGGCCTGCTCGATCCGGGCCAGCACCGATTCGGTCATGCGGTCGTGCAGCAGGTCGGCCACCGCGGCCAGCTTGCCGCCTTCGAGCACCGGCGCCTTGCCCAGCAGGGGCGCCTTGAGCACCAGGTGGTACTCGGTCACCCGCTCGACCCGGCGCAGCGCCAGGCCGCAGTTGTGGGCGATATCGGTGGCCTTGGAGGCCCAGGGCGACACCGTGCCCAGCCGGGGCGTGACCACCACCGTCGACCCGGCCTTGGCCGGCGCCACGAAGGGCTCGCCATAGCCCAGCAGGGCGGCAAACCGCTCTTTCGCGGCCTGGTCGAGGGGGTCGTCGGTGACCACCAGGTGGACGAAGCGCGCGCTGAGGCCCTCGATGCGCGGCTCGACCGCCTGCAGGCGGGGCAGCAGCTGCCGGGCCCGGAAATCGCTGAGGGCGCTGCCGCCCTCGAAGAAGCTCACCACGGGGGCGGCATGGACAGCACGAGGGGAAGACGGGTTCACGGGCAGCGTCACGTTCGGGTCGGCCGCAGGGGCCGCGTTGGGATTCATGAGAATGAGGCGGCGGCCGCTGACTGGGGCCATCCGCGCTAACCCTGAATTTTAACGGCTCGGATGGGATAATTCCGGCCATGAGCATTACCTACAAAGACGCCGAGGGCGTCGCCGGCATGCGCGTGGCCTGCCGCCTGGCCTCCGAGGTCCTGGACTACCTCACGCCCCACGTCGTGCCCGGCGTCACGACCAACCAGATCGACAAGCTCGCCCACGACTACATCACGCAGGTCCAGGGCGCCATTCCGGCGCCCCTGAACTACATGGGCGCCAGCAGCACGCCCTACCCCAAGTCGATCTGCACCTCGGTCAACCACGTGGTCTGCCACGGCATCCCGAATGACAAGCCGCTCAAGAAGGGCGACATCATCAATTGCGACATCACGGTCATCAAGGACGGCTGGCACGGCGACACCAGCCGGATGTTCGTGGTCGGCGATGCCTCGATCGCGGCCAAGCGGCTGTGCGCCTTCACCTACGACGCCATGTGGCACGGCATCGTCAAGGTCAAGCCGGGCGCCCATCTGGGCGACATCGGCTTCGCCATCCAGCGCTTCGCCGAAAGCAACGGCTTCTCGGTGGTGCGCGAATTCTGCGGCCACGGCATCGGCCGCGGCTTCCACGAGGAGCCCCAGGTGCTGCATTACGGCCGTCCGGGCACGCTCGAGGAACTCAAGCCCGGCATGACCTTCACGATCGAGCCGATGATCAACGCCGGCAAGCGCGAGATCAAGGAAGACGCCAAGGGTGGCCAATACGACGGCTGGACCATCGTCACCCGCGACCACTCGCTGTCGGCGCAGTGGGAACACACGGTGCTGGTCACCGAGACCGGCTACGAGGTGCTGACGCTGTCGGCCGGCAGCCCACCCGTGCCGGCCTTCGTCAGCGCCGCGGCTTGAAACCGCGCCGGCTGCTCCTGGCGCCCATGGTCGACATTGCCTCGCTGCGCGACGCCTATCGCACGCACAAGCTGGCGCTCTTCGACCAGCTGCGCAGCGCGCGGGCGCCGACGCGCAGCGTCCACACCGTGCTGCGGCAGCTGGCGGCGCTGGCCGACGAGACGCTCGGCGCGCTGTGGGCCGACGCCGGCTTCGGCCACCGGCTGGCGCTGGTGGCGGTGGGCGGCTTCGGGCGCGGCGAGCTGTTTCCCTACTCCGACGTCGATGTGCTGCTGCTGCTGCCCGAGGGCGAGGACAGCGGGGTCGAGCCGGCACGGCTCGAGGCCTTCATCGGCCAGTGCTGGGATGCCGGGCTCGAGATCGGCTCCAGCGTGCGGACGGTCTCCGAATGCCTGGACGAAGCCGCCAAGGACGTCACGGTCCAGACCTCGCTGCTCGAATCGCGCCTGGTGATCGGCGACAAGAAGCTCTATGCGAGCTTCCGCAAGAACTTCTTCGCCGCCATCGACCCGCAGGCCTTCTTCGCCGCCAAGTCGCAGGAGATGCGGCACCGCCACCAGAAGTTCGACAACACGCCCTACGCGCTCGAACCCAACTGCAAGGAGTCGCCAGGCGGCCTGCGCGACCTCCAGACCATCCTGTGGATGACCAAGGCCGCGGGCTTCGGCAACCGCTGGGACGACCTCGCCAGGAATGGCCTGGCGACCGCGTTCGAGATCCAGCAGATCAAGCGCAACGAGGCGCTGCTGAGCCTGATCCGCGCCCGCCTGCACGTCACTGCCAATCGCCGCGAGGACCGGCTGGTGTTCGACCTCCAGACGGCGGTGGCCGCCACCTTCGGCTATGTCGGCGAGTCGCAGCGCAAGGCCAGCGAGGCGCTGATGCGGCGCTACTACTGGGCCGCCAAGGCGGTCACCCAGCTGAACCAGATCCTGCTGCTCAACATCGCCGAGAAGCTGCAGCCGCAGGCCGACCAGCCGACGCCGATCAACGAGCGCTTCTTCGAGAAGGGCGGCCTGATCGAGGTCGCCAGCGACGACCTCTACCTCAGGGATCCGCACGCGATTCTTGAGACCTTCCTGCTCTACCAGAAGACCATCGGCGTCAACGGCCTGTCGGCGCGCACGCTGCGGGCGCTCTACAACGCGCGCCACGTGATGGACAGCAAGTTCCGCAACGACCCCGTCAACCACGCGACCTTCATGCGGATGCTGCTGGAGCCGCGCGGCATCACGCACGCGCTCCGGCTGATGAACCAGACCTCGGTCCTGGGGCGCTACCTGCGGGTGTTCCGGACCATCGTCGGCCAGATGCAGCACGACCTGTTCCATGTCTACACGGTCGACCAGCACATCCTGATGGTGCTGCGCAACGTGCGCCGGTTCTTCATCGCCGAGCACGCGCACGAGTACCCCTTCTGCTCGCAGCTCGCGGCCGGTTGGGACAAGCCCTGGATCCTCTACATCGCGGCGCTGTTCCATGACATCGCCAAGGGCCGCGGCGGCGACCATTCGACCCTGGGCGCGCGCGACGTGCGGCGCTTCTGCCGCCAGCACGAGATCCCGCGCGAAGACGCCAGGCTGATCGAGTTCCTGGTCGCCGAGCACCTGGTGATGAGCCAGGTGGCGCAGAAGCAGGACCTGAGCGACCCCGAGGTCATCGGCGCCTTCGCCAAGCGCGTCGGCAACGAGCGCTACCTGACGGCGCTGTACCTGCTGACGATCGCCGACATCCGCGGCACCTCGCCGAGGGTCTGGAACGCCTGGAAAGGCAAGCTGCTCGAGGACCTCTACCGGCTGAGTTCGCGCGTGCTGGGCGGCCGCATGCCCGACCCCGGCGCCGAGATCGAGGCCCGCAAGCGCGAGGCGTTGGTGCAGCTGGCGCTCTACGCCGAGCCCTTGCACGCGCACAAGGCGCTCTGGGAGACGCTCGACGTCGGCTACTTCATGCGCCACGATGCCAACGAGATCGCCTGGCACGCCAAGCAGTTGTCGCGCCACGTGCCGCATGCCGGCGTGCCGATCGATCCGCACACGCCGCCGATCGTGCGGGCCCGGCTGTCGCCGGTCGGCGAAGGCCTGCAGGTGGTGGTCTACACGCCCGACCAGGCCGACCTGTTCGTGCGCATCTGCGGCTACTTCGACCAGTCGTCCTTCAGCATCCTGGACGCCAAGGTGCACACGGCGAGCAACGGCTTCGCGCTCGACACCTTCCAGGTCGTGACCACCTTCATCCCGGAGCACTACCGCGACCTGATCAGCATGGTCGAGACCGGCCTGGCCAAGACGCTCAGGGAGGCCGGCCCGCTGCCGGCGCCGAGCAAGGGCCGGGTCTCGCGCCGGGTGCGCAGCTTCCCGATCAAGCCGCGCGTCAGCCTGCTGCCCGACGAGAAGGCGCAGCGCTGGCTGCTCAGCATCTCGGCCAGCGATCGCGCCGGACTGCTCTATTCGGTGGCCCGCGTGCTGGCGCGGCACCACCTGAACCTGCAGTTGGCGAAGGTCACGACCCTGGGCGAGCGGGTCGAGGACACCTTCCTGATCAGCGGCCCGGAGCTCCAGGGCCAGCGGGCCCAGCTGGCGATCGAGACCGAGCTGCTCGAGGCGCTGGCGGCCTGAGGAGCCGGAGGTGGAAGCGACGCCGCTGCGCCTGCACCCCGGCGACGACCTGCGCGGCGCCCTCGATGCGGCGCTGGCCGCGCGGAGCTGCGCGGCCGGGTTCGTGCTCTCGGGGATCGGCAGCCTGGGCGCCGCACGCCTGCGCTACGCCGGCATCGAGACACCCGCGACCCTGCTCGGCGACCTGGAGATCCTGACGCTGGCGGGCACCCTGTCGCCCACCGGCTCGCACCTGCACATGAGCGTGTCCGATTCCGAAGGCCGGGTGCGCGGGGGCCATGTCGCGCCGGGCTGCATCGTGCGCACGACCGCCGAGCTGCTGGTGGCATGGCTGCCGGCGTGGCGGTTCACCCGCGAGTTCGATCCTGCGACCGGTTTCGCCGAGTTGACGATCCGCAAGACCTAAGCCACCGCGGGGACGCCGCCGGACGACGGATCCGCATGCGCCAGCCGCTGGCGCTCGCGGCTGTTGACCAGGTGGATCCGCATGGCGGCGCGCGCCGCCTCGGGGTCGTGGCGCTCGATCGCGCCGAAGATGTCCTGATGCTCCTGGTGGACCTTCTGCAGATGCTGGGCGCGCTGCTCGACGTTCAGCCATGACGACGAGACCCGCGTGCGCGGAATCACCTCCAGGCCCAGGTGCGCCATCAGGTCGCTGAAGTACCGGTTGCCGGTCGCCTGGGCGATCGCCAGGTGGAAGCGGAAATCGGGCGGGACGGTCTCGCCGACCCCCGTCAGATGGCGCTCGAAATCGGTCAGTGCGCCGCGCATTTCCCGCAGATGCTCGTCGGTGCGCCGCGTGGCGGCAAGGGCTGCGGCTTCCGACTCGACGCTGGTGCGCAGCTCGAGCATTTGCAGCATGTCGGCGATGCCGCCGGGGGCCGACAGTCCGAACTGCAAGCGCCCCTGCGACGCAGGCTCGAGTGCGAAGGTGCCGACACCGTGGTGCGTCTGCACCAGCCCGGCGGCCTGCAGCCGCGACAGCGCCTCGCGCACCACGCCGCGGCCGACGCCGAAGCGCTCCATGATTTCGGACTCGGTCGGCAGCTTGTCGCCCGGCTTGATCTTTCCGGCCGCCAGTTGCGCCGCCAGCGCCTCAACCAGCCCGTGCGTCAGCCCCCTGCTGCGCGCGGCCGGACGCCCCGCGGCTGGAATGACGTCCGGCTCCGGCTCGCTGAGCACTCTCGCTTCGGAAAAGGTCGCGGAAGTTTCCTGCATCTGCCGATCATAAGGACCGGCCCTGCGCGCGGCCCTGCCAGCAAGATCTCTGTAGTCGCCATGTTGTCGGACATCCGATGAAAAATAGAAACTTCCGCATGAATTTGCAGTTAAGTTAGCAATATTTAACAGGGTAAATACCAATATTGAATGCCAATTTCATGAAAGATAGTCGCCCACGTTGTCCGACAACATACAAGTCGAAGACAGTAGGAGACACGCGATCATGAAAATCAGGGGTATCCGGTGGTGGATGGTCGGGCTGGTGACGGCCGGGTTGATCGTCAACTACCTCGCACGCAATGCTGCCTTCCTGATCGTGGCCTTCGTGGTCTGCGTGCTCGCCCGCAGCGGCGAACACCGACCGGCCGGCGCCCGCTGGACCGCCATGCCCGCCGCCTCCAATCCCACGGTCTGAGCCCGGTCCCCGTCCTGCAGCGGCGCGCGCGCCGGGCGCTGCTGCGGGCATTCGTTCCTGAAAAAACCTGAGACCCCCCATGAAAAGCACCCGCATCGCAGAAGACCGATCGTCCCTTTCGGCAGCACCCGGCCTGCCCTCCCCCGAACGCCGGGCCTTCATCGCCCTGGCCGGCGCCTCCGCCGGCGCCACCCTGCTGAGCGCTTGCGGCGGCGGCGGCAGCGGCACGGCGTTCGTTGCGCCGGCCCCCGCGCCCTCCGCCGCGGCAGCCCCACCGATCGATCCGGCGCCGGCCGCGGCCGCGCCTGCGCCCGATCCCATCTGGGGGCCTGCCGGCCTGGGCACCCAGATCGTCGCGGCCCTGAAAGGCATCAATACGTCGATGTTCCCCGCGGTCGACTTTCCGGTCACCCGGTATGGCGCGCAGCCCTGCGCCACGGTGGCGGCGCCCAACCCCTATACCGATGCCAGCAAGTCGCCGCTGAGCCTTGGCGCCGACACCACCCATGCGCCGGGTTCCTTCGATGCCCGGCCCGCCTTCCAGGCCGCCATCGCCGCCTGCCATGCAGCCGGCGGCGGCCGGGTCGTGGTGCCGCCGGGAACCTGGTATTGCGCCGGCCCGATCGTGCTGCTCAGCAACGTCAACTTCCACCTGAGCCAGAACTGCACCATCTATTTCAGCCCCGACCCGGCCGACTACGCCAAGGACGGCCCGGTCGACTGCGGTGCCAACGGCCAACTTTTCTATGGCCGCTGGCAGGCCAACGACTGCCTCAACTACGGCGCGCCGATCTACGCCCGCAACCAGACCCGGATCGCGGTCACCGGCGAGGGCGACAGCTCGGTCTTCAACGGCCAGGCCATGACGCCCTTCGCCGGCAGCGGCAACACCAGCACCTGCTGGTGGACTTTCAAGGGCAACGCCGGCGTCTATGGCGTGGTCGACGCCAGCACGCCCTCGCAAGCCAGCGTCAACCCGGCCAACGTCGACCTGCGCACGGCCGCGCCGGGCATCTCCGATGCCCTCTACACGCTCCTGACCAACCCGGTCACGCCCTGGCAGCAGGATCAGAACTACCTGCCGGCGCTGTCCGAAGCCGGCGTTCCGATCGAACGGCGGATCTTCGGCAAGGGGCACTACCTGCGGCCCTGCATGGTCGAGTTCCTGGGCTGCACCGACGTGCTGATGGAGGGCTATCAGACGCAGAACACGCCGTTCTGGCAGCACCATCCGACCGACTGCAGGAACGTCGTGATCCGCAAGGTCACGGTCAACAGCATCGGCCCGAACAACGATGGCTTCGATCCCGATGCCTGCGACCACGTGCTCTGCGAGGACGTGGTGTTCAACACCGGCGATGACTGCATCGCCATCAAGTCCGGCAAGAACCTCGACAACGCCTACGGCCCGGCGGTCGATCACGTGATCCAGAACTGCACCATGAACAGCGGCCACGGCGGCATCACGCTGGGCAGCGAAATGGGCGGCGGGATCGAAAGGATCTATTGCCGGAACCTGTCCATGCTCAACCAGTTCTGGGCCACCAACGCGCTGAACATCGCGATCCGGGTCAAGACCAACATGAACCGCGGCGGCTTCGTCAAGGACTTCTATGTCGACGGCGTGACACTGCCCCACGGCGTCAGCCTGAGCGGCGCCGGCTACGGCAGCAGCATGCTGCCGGGCAGTCCGATCAACAGCAGCGTGCCGATCGGCGTGAGCAGCCCGGCGAACTGCAACCCGTCGGCCTCGCAGGGCGGGATCATCACCTTCGACTGCGACTACCAGCCCTCGAAGGACGCCATCCGGGCCCGCCCTGCGGCACTGCAGAACATCCAGATCTCGAACCTGGTCGCTCAGAACGTGAGCCTGGGCGGGAAGACCGGCTCCTGCTTCCAGGCCATCGTGGCGCAGGGCCCGGTGGCCTTCGACTACAACGGCCCGTCCCCGGCACCCGCCGTGCCGGCCATCGAGGGCGTGCGCATCATCGACTGCGACTTCGGCACCCCGATCGCCAGCGGGCCCGCCAGCGCCACCACGGCCGGTCCCATCTATGCCTACAACGTGCATGACATCGCGCTCGTGAACACCTTGATCGCAGGCCGGACGCTCAACACCACCGTCTCGGACGCTCGCTGAGCGGCAGATACCGATTGCCCCCCACCACAAAAAGGAATGAACGCCATGAGACAAGCCTCGACCCTGCGCCCCGGCGCCTCCCTTCTCACCCTGCCGCTGCTCGCGGCGGCCTTGTTGTCGGCCTGCGGCGGAGGCGGCAACAACGGTGCGGGCCTGTTCTCCCCATCCGCCGCCAGCCAGAACCAGGCGCCGGCCACCGGCCAGGCCGCGGATTCGACAGCGCCGGCCTCGGCGTCGACGCCGAAGCCCAGCGTGTTCCAGGTCGGCACCACGACCTTCGACCCTGCGCTGCCGCCCGAACCGGCCCTGCCCACCGAGGCCCAGGTCTGCGCCACGCTCGAGGCCAGCAACAACCTGGTGCGGCGCCCTGACGGCGCGCTGCCGCCGGAGGCCGATCCGTCCACTCCCGGCGTCGGCGTGGCGGTCAACGTCGCCAGCGCCAACCCGGACCAGGCGCGGATCCAGGCCGCGCTCGATGCCTGCGGTGCCGCGGTCGATGCGGCCGTCGGCGCGGCGATCGCCACCGCGGACGCCAGTGCCACGTCGAGCCAGAAAGCTGCCGCGCTCCCGAACATCAACATCGCGGGCGTCTCCGGAGAAGAACTGGCCAAGCCCGCCTACAAGGCGCCGCAGTTCGCGGTCCGACTGGTGGTCAACAGCAGCGGGGCCGGCAACGGCTTCATCTCCGGCCCGCTGACCCTGCCCTCGGGCGTGACCCTGTGGATCGACAAGGGCGTCACCCTCTACGCCACGCGCGACGTCATGGCCTACCTGCCCAAGACCACGCCGGCCAAGTACTGCGCCAACACCGCCGTCAGCGCCACGCAGGCGGGCAGTTCGGGCAATTGCCTGCCGCTCATCGGCGGCGACTACCTGGTCAACTCGGCCGTGGTGGGCGACGGCGCGATCGACAGCCGCGCCTACGCGGAAATCGTCACCTCCGACCCGCTCTATCCGCTGATGAAGGTGGACCAGAGCTGCTCGAACACCTACGCCGCCTATGCCCAGGCCAGCAACCGGCAGGCCCCGGACGGCACGCCGTGCGACAACGGCGGCACCTTCGTCGACTCCAGGTCGTCGACGCGCAACATGACCTGGTGGGACCTCGCGTACCTCGGCAACATGGTGCAGAACGGGACCACCGGCTTCGGCTCGCAATCGAACTTCCGAACGATGGTGTTCAATTACGCGAAGAACCTGACGCTCTACAGGATCAGCCTGAACAACAGCGCCAACTTCCACGTCGTGCCGAGCGGCGTAGACGGCCTGACCGTCTGGGGCGTGAAGGTGCAGACGCCATCGCTCGCCGCCTTCGCCAATCCGGCGGGCAACGGCAATCCGCTCTTTACCGGGGCCACCTACAACGCCGACAACGTCAAGAACACCGATGCCTTCGACCCAGGCTCCGCCTCCAGCGCCAAGGCCAGCGCCCTGACCACCGGAAGCAAGACGACCTCGGCCGCCAAGGTCTCGTTCGATGGCTACCTGAAGAATTTCGTCTTCGCCTACAACTACGTGAGCACCGGCGACGACGACATCGCCCTCAAGGGCAGCAACAACCCCAACCCGGTCGGCTTCGGCATCGACGGCAATCGCGACAAGCGCAGCGACCGTGCCCATGGCATCGTGATCGCGCACAACCACATCTACTGGGGCCACGGGATCTCGATCGGCAGCGAGACCAATGCCGGCGTCACCAACGTCCATGTGTACGACAACTCGTTCCAGGATTCGGAAGAAGGCCTGCGCATCAAGTCGGACTACGCGCGCGGCGGCGAAGTCAGCAACATCGACTACCGCGACATCTGCATCAAGGACGCGCAGAACGCCCTGCTGTTCACCACCTATTACAGCACCAAGTCGCTGCCGGGCACGGGGCCGAAGGTGCCGAACTTCCACGACATCTCGCTCAGCAACGTTCGCATCATGGGCAGCGCGATGATCAAGCTGCAGGGCTTCGCGGCCGGCACCGGCGGCTACTTCACGCCGACGCCTGCCATTCCGACGGGCTATCTGCCGGGCCACCCGCTGGGCATGACCATGACCGACGTGCTGGCGGACGATCCGGCGCTGATCTCGGTGATCGCCTCGGATGCGAACCTCACGCTCAGCGACGTGAACCTGCCGATCGCCGCATCGACGGCCAACAACATCGTCGTCAGCGGCGCGTCGGCGCACACCCAGGAGCCTTCGAAGATCCTCGACTGCAGCAAGGCCTTCGTCGACTTTCCGGCCATCGGTGCGTCGAACCCGTTCGGGACCCATGCGGCCCCTTGAAGCTCAGGGCGCCGGGCTCGACGAGATCCGGCGCGCGTCCTTGAGGAGCAGCAGCAACTGCTGCTCACGAACGGGCGACGGCTCGAAGCCGAATCGAAGATAGAAGCGCTCGGCATCTTCGTCGATGGGGTGGGTCAACATGGCGCGGACGCCGGCCTGGTCGGCGATGAGGAGCGTGCGTCGGATGGCGTCCTGGAGCATGCCGACGCCAATGCCCCGACCTTGATCGGACGAACTCACTGCCAGCCTGGCCAGGATGATCACCGGAATGGGGAAGGCCCCCATGCCCTTGCGTACCCGATCAGGCGCATCCAGCGTGTCGATCTGTCCCACCGTCAGGCTGAAGTAGCCGGCGACCCGTGCGCCCTGCGCAACCACGAAGGTCTTGGCCGATCCGCTGGCCTGCGCTTGGCGCCCGTGCCGAACCAACCAATCATCGAGCGAAGGCTTGCCGCAATCGAACGCTTCCAGGCGATGGCTCGCATCCAGCGCCTGCGGAGCACCGAATGCCATCAGGTGTCCCAGGGAGCGCGTCGCGAGAGCAGGTTCTTCAGGCCGGGGTTGTCCTGTTCGGGCCGATCCAGCATCGACAGCAACGCCTGCGACTGACTGCTCGTCGCCAGGAACAAGCGCTGGTCGAGCAGGGTTCGTTCGGCGGCCTGGTAGGCGCTATCGAGAATGAACTCGGTCATCGACTTGTTGCTGACCTCCGCGGCGCGACGCAGTACGGTCTCCTGCTGCGGGGTGGCACGCAGTCCGAGCCGGGAGGAACGAGCAGCAGTGGTCATCGCGATTTCCTTCAGAACGTACGCCATGTTAGTACAAACGACGCACAAATGCAATTTCGAAGTTGTCGATGAGACCGCTCAATGCCCGCTCGACAGCCGCCGCTCCAGCCAGCCGCTGTAGCGCGACAGCCCGAAGCACAGCACCCAGTACACGGCGGCGATGAACAGGTAGCCCTCGAGGTAGAACGGCCGCCAGGTCGGGTCGCCGCCCAGCGCCAGGCCGAGCGCGCCGGTGAGCTCGAACAGGCCCACCACGGTAACGAGCGAGGTGTCCTTCAAGGTGCCGACCACGTTGTTGGTCAGGGCCGGCACCACCAGCCGCAGCGCCTGCGGCAGCACGATGTCGCGCTGCACCGGCCAGCGGCCGAAGCCGAGTGCCATCGCGGCGTCGATCTGGCCGCGCGGCACCGCCTGCAGCCCGCCGCGGATGATCTCGGCCAGGTAGGCGGCGACGAACAGCGACAGGCCGGCGAGCACCCGCACCAGCACATCGGGCTGCCAGCCGGCCGGCCACAGCAGCGGCAGCAGGAACGAAGCCATGAAAAGCACCGAGATGAGCGGCACGCCGCGGACCAGTTCGATGTAAGTGGCGCAGAGGGTGCGGATCAGGGGCCACTCCGAGCGCCGGCCGAGCGCCAGCAGCAGCGCCAGCGGAAAGGCCAGTGCCAGGCCGACCACCGCCAGCCCGATGGTGAGCGGCAGGCCGCCCCAGCGATTGGTCGCCACCGCCGCCAGTCCCGCCACGCCGCCGCGCATCAGCAGCACGAACGCGGACAGCGACACCAGCCAGAGCGGCAGCAGCCACCAGCGCCAGCTGCGCGGCCAGGCGCTCAGCAGCGTGGTCAGCGACAGCAGCGTGACGGCGACCGCCGGCCGCCACTGGTCCTCATAGGGATAGCGGCCGAACAGGATCGGTCGCCACTTCTCGGCGATGACGCCCCAGCAGGCGCCATGGGGCACGGCCCGGCAAGCCTGCGCATCCGGACGGAACACGGCCTGCAGCACCGCCCATTCGAACGCGTGGAACCCCGCCCAGCCGAACAGCAGCAGCAGCGCCAGCGTGAAGGCCCCGCGCAGCGGCGAGCCCCACAGTTCCTCGCGCCATTCGATCGGCGCCCGCACGCCGGCGCTCATCGCCAGCCCCGCAGCGCGACGCGCGCGTTGTAGCGGTTCATGGCCCAGGAGATCAGCAGCGAAAGCCCGAGGTAGACCGCCATGATCACCGCGATGCACTCGAAGGCGCGGCCGGTCGAGTTGAGCGAGGTGTTGGCGATCGAGACCAGCTCCGGATAGCCGACCGCCACCGCGAGCGAGGAGTTCTTGGTCAGGCTCAGCAGCTGGTTGGTGAGGGCCGGCACGATCACGCGCAGCGCCTGCGGCAGCACCACGATGCGCAGCTGCTGCCACCCGGTCAGGCCCAGCGCCTGGGCGGCCAGCTTCTGGCCCTGCGCGACCGAGGCGATGCCGGCGCGCACGATCTCGGCGACGAAGGAGGCGGTGTAGAGGGCCAGCGCGGTCACCACCGCCAGGTATTCGGGACTCAGCGCCGCGCCGCCGCTGACATTGAAGCTGCCGCGCTCGGGCCATTCGAAGTGGCTGGGCCACCACGCGCCCTCCTCCCGCACCGGCCAGGGCAGCGACAGCCCGCCCTTGCTCAGCCAGACATCCGGCAGCAGTTCGAGCGGCTCGGTCGAATCAGGCAGCAACTGGGTGAGCGCGAAGTACAGCATCAGCAGCTGCACCAGCAGCGGTACGTTGCGGATCGTCTCCACATAGGCCCTGCACAGCCCGCGCACCAGCACGTGCGGCGCCAGCCGGCCGATGCCGATCAGCGTGCCGAGCACGACCGCGATCAGCGCTGCCGGCACGGCGGCGCGCACCGTGTTGATCAGGCCGGCCAGGAAGGCGCGCCAGAACGGCTGGCCGGCATCGAAATCGAGCCAGCCCTCGGAGATCTCGAAACCCGCCGGCTGCAGCAGGAAGTCGAAGCCCGAGTGCACGCCGCGGCTGCGCAGCACCTCGAGCGCATGCTGAACCAGCCAGACGACGCCGGACGCGATCGCCGCGATCAGCAGGGCCTGCAGGGCCCAGGCGAGCCAGGCGGCCCGGCGCCGGCTCATCGCACCGGCAATCCGTACATCAGCCCGCCTTTGTTCCAGAGGTTGTTCGAGCCGCGCGGCAGCTTGAGCACCGATTTCGGGCCGACATTGCGCTCGAACATCTCGCCGTAGTTGCCGACCGCCTTGATCGCGCGGTAGGACCAGTCCTTGTCGAGGCCCAGCAGCTTGCCGAGGTCGTCGCCGCTGCCGACCAGGCGCTGCTGCGCCGGGTCCTTGCTGGAGGCCTTGAGCTCGTCGATGTTGGCCTGGGTGATGCCGAACTCCTCGGCCTCGATCAGCGCGTTGGGCACCCACTTGGCGATCGCGAACCATTCGTCGTCGCCGCGGCGCACCAGCGGCGCCAGCGGCTCCTTGGAGATCAGCTCGGGCAGGATCACGTAGTCGTCGGGGTTCGGCGCTTCCTTGTTGCGCAGGCCCGCGAGCGCCGAGGTGTCGGTCGTGAACGCCTGGCAGCGACCGGCGAAGAAGGCCTTGAACGAGGCCTCGAAGCTCTCGAACACGACCGTCTTGACCGGGATGTTCTGGGCCTTGAACCAGTCGGCGACGTTCTTTTCGTTGGTGGTGCCGGCCTGGGTGCAGATGGTGGCGTTCTTGAGCTGCTTGGCGCTCGTCACCTTGAGCTTCTTGGGCACCAGGAAACCCTGGCCATCGTAGTAGGTGATGGTCGTGAAGTGGAAGCCGAGCGATGCGTCGCGGGTCAGCGTCCAGGTGGTGTTGCGCGCCAGGATGTCGATCTCGCCGGCCTGCAGGGCCGAGAAGCGCTGCTGCGAATTCAGCGGCACGAACTCGACCTTCTTGCCGTCGCCGAGCACGGCCGCGGCGATCGCGCGGCAGGTGTCGACATCGAGCCCGGACCAGTTGCCCTGGGTGTCGGGCGCCGAGAAGCCGGCCACCCCGTTGGTCACGCCGCACTTGACGGTGCCGCGCTGCTTGACGGCGTCGAGCGTCTTGCCGGCGAAAGCCGGCGCGGCCGCGAAGGCCAGGGTGGCGGCGACAGCGGCGAGCGCCGGGCGGATGCGTGAATTCATGCGGTGGTCCTCTTTTCTTCGAAATGACGGCAGGCCGGCAGTTTACGTGGGGTGGGCATCCAATTGCGGCGGCTTGTCGGCGGTCAAGGTTCGTTGTTTCAGCGTGTGACTGGTCGAAACATTTGCAATATATTTGAAACCACCACGAGCTCAAGGAGGTAGATATGCAGCAGCGCACTGGCGCTTCCTCGCGCATGGCCATCGTCCCGGTCATTGCCGCCTGTCTCTTCACCACGGCCGCCAGCGCGGCGGGCGGCTCGATCGCCTTCGCCGGCGCGATCGTCCCGTCGTCGTACGGTGTCGTCGTTTCACCCGCCGCCTCTGGCGGCGCCCGCGACGACCCGACGCTCCGCGGGACCGAGCTGCGATTCATCGCCTCGCCATCCGAACCCAGGAGCGCCGTGGTGCGCATCGAACGACCGGATCGCGAACCTGTTGAGATCCGCTGCGGCGCCGGGATGCAAACCACATCCGATCGCGGCTGCCGGCTGGGCCACGAGACCGGCAGCCTGACGCTGGCGCCGCCAGCCGGCGCCTCCGCGCTCGCCGTGGTGATCACGACCTACGACTGACGCGCCGCCGATGGCGCCCCGCCCTACTGGTAGTCGATCGTGAAGATCACCGCGCCGTTGGCCTCGCCCGGGGTCACGACCGGGTCGGTCTGCACATAGCGCGCGGCCAGCGGGATCGCATAGCTGGCGCCCGGCTCCGAATTCGGGTCGATCCCCGAGGGATAGACCGTATCGAAGCCATGCGGCGCACCGTCGGGCCGTCCGAGCTGCAGCCCGATGCCGCCTGCCGCCATCCCGCCGCGCCGGGCCGGGCTCAGGGCGACGACCCCCTGGCTGGGCGGGCCGATCATGCGGGTCGTGCCGGACAGGCTGTAGCCGATCTGATTGCTTTGCGTCACACCCGAGAACTGCCATCCGCTCCCGCCCGTGTGGCTGTTGGTCGCCGACACCGATGCGCCGTAGAAAGCCGGGCAGTTCTCCAGCCGGATCTCGAAACGCTTCCACGCCGTGGTGCTGCCGGGGCCCGAGAACTCACCGCTTCGGTAAGTCCCCATCGCGACGTTCACGTCAGGCGTGGTGCAGGTCTGCGAGACGATTTGCAGGCCGCCGACGAACTGCAGCCGCAGCAGCGGCAGCTGTGCGATCGACACCTCGGCGCCGGGAAGCTGGCTGCCGCTGACCACACCGGGCGACACCGGCCCGATCTTGATCAGGTTCAGGCGCAACTGGGCCTGCTTGCCGCCGACGGCGGCAGGGTTCGAGGTGATTGGCAGGTTCCTCACGACCGGCAACGCGGCATCGGACGACAGATCCTCGATGAAGACCCCGATGCCCGGCAGTCCGGACTCGTAGACCTGGCCCGCATGGGGTCCGGTGTTCCACGAGGCCAGCGGCCGCGGATTGGCGCCGTAGTTCGACCTCAGGTCGACGCTTCCGATGCCGCCCCTGCACTGGATGCTGAACGGCTGCAGGTCGGTGAGTTGCTGATAGATGATCGTGCCGTCCGGCACGTCGGGCCCGATCGTCAGGGCCTGGACCACCAGCGACTGGGTGAGCGAAGCGGGTGCCGGACCATAGGCGTTGTCCAGGCCATAGTCGCAGCGGATCGCGGCACTCGCCGCCGTCGAGAGGGCCAGCAGCGCGAGCGCGGCGCCGAATCGGCCGGCCACGGCGTGGGCCTGCGTTGGAAATGCTTGCATGCGTGCTCCAGGTTGTTTCATTTGACGGCGCCCGTGGTTTCGGGCGCCGCGGACGGCGCAGCGGCCGCGCAGGGTCCGTCGAAATGCTCCAGGCTCGCGCTGCTGCCCGACACGCGGTCCGGCAAGGCCGACAAATCGATGCTGCATTGGCGCGAATCCTGATCGCCCCATCGCACCGTCAGCACTCGATTGGTCTCGGGCATGCGCGCGAAGATGCGACCGCCCTGCCCGACTGTCCCGACGTTGTCGCCGTTGGCGTCCCTGACTTCGGCGCCGAACGGCAGTGGGCCGCCATCCGGCAGGCGGCTGTCGACCAGCAGCGCGCGACCGGTCACCGTCTTGTATTGCAGCCTCACGACCGCGCCGGCGCGCGGTGCCACCTGCTGGCTCGAGGCCTGCAGTTCCACGTCGGTGGAGATGCCCTTGGGATCGATCGCGACTTCGTTCAACCGGTAGGGCGTCATGTAAGGGACGATGCCGAAGCCCTGGCCATCGAGGACCACGCCCGGATAGCTCTCGATGCGTGCCCCGCCTGCGCCCGGGGCCTCGACCAGTCCGATCGTCTCGCCGATGTACGGCGACAGCGTGAGCCCCCCGGCATGCAGCACCGCCGAGCCGCTGACGCCCAGCGAACCGCTGGTGTAGTCCCGGCCTTGCCCGTAGAACGCCTGGAGGTTCGCGTAGGGGCTGCGGTACTGGGCGTTGAGGGAACCGTTGGCGCCCTGCTGCTCCGCCTGTCCGGCCGCCACGCCCCAGGACAGCGCGTTGCCGGAGCCGGCCACCCCGCTCAGGGTCGCCTGGCTGGCGCTCGCGCCGTCGGCATTGCGGCTGAGGTTGAGCATGGCGTTGATCGGCGGCCTGTCGGCCTTGCCCAGAGGGATCGAAAGACTCGCCATGAACACGTTCGCCATCCGGCCGAGGGCATCCCGCGATCGATTGATCGACAGGGCATAGCTGATCGAGCCGAAGCTGTTGCTGTAGCTGAACTGGTATTGCACGTCGCGCTGATCCCGGTTCCAGTAGTCCTGCGCGTAGCCGCTGAGGGAGAGCTGGCCGCCGCGTTCTCCCAGCGCCTGGCTGAAACTGAGCGACAGCCGATTGCGCGGCCGCCAGATCGAGTCGAACGCCAGCCCCCGTCGAACCGCGTCAGCGGCCAGCGCCGCATCGCTGAAACCGAAGAATCCGTCGGTCGAGAAGCGGGCCGCCGACACCGAGACGCTGCTGGCGAACTGCTCCAGGAAGTTGCTGTAGCCCAGCCGCAGGCTTTGGCCCGACCGGCGCGCCTCGCCGATCTCCGAACTGGCCGCGGTCAGGTCGGCCGACAGCGCCCCCACCGGCGTTGCCGCGGCCAGCCCCGCCAACGCTGCGCCGTAATGCTCGCTCGCCTGGATGCCGCCGTAGCCGGTCAGGCGGTCGCTGAAGCCCCGCTGCAGGGTGCCCTGCAGGAAACCCGGCTGATCCATCAGGGCGGCATTGCGCAAGCGGCCGCCCGTCAGGCTGAACCGCGTGGTGCCCGGACGCAGCAAGCGCGGCACCGACACGTAGGGCACCGAAAAGATGCGCTGGCGGCCGTCGGATTCGGTCACCGTCACATCGAGGTCCCCGCCGTAGCCGGCCGGATTGAGGTCATTGATCTCGAAGGGACCAGGGGGCACCGGCGTGTCGTAGATGACCACCCCGCTCTGCCGGATGGTGACCCGCGCCTGGGTGGTGGCGATCCCGCGCACGACCGATGCATAGCCGCGCTGGGAATCGGGCAGCATCCGGTCGTCCGAGGCCGCCTGCGCGCCGAGGAAGGGCACGGTATCGAAGATTTCGCCGCTGGTGTTGGCCTCGCCGATCGTGAGCCGGCCGCGCAGCGCGCCGAGGTCCCGCTGCACGTAGGTGTTCTGCGTCTGGTAGGTCGAGCCGCCCTGCGCTCGCCAGGACATGCTGCCGTTGTGGCGGAAGTTCCAGCCGCCGGCATTGAAGCCCAGGTTCAGCCCGAGGTAGGACGAGTCGAAGGATTGTCCGGCCGTGCGTTGGCGATAGTGGTTGAAGGAGTAGCCGAGCATCGCCGCCGTGACGCCCTGATCCCAGCCCGCAGGATCCACATAGCCGCGCGGCGTCTTGCGCACCAGGGCCTGGGGGATGCTGGCGTCGAGCGACAGCGAGGAAGTGTCCAGGGTCAGCGTGGCATCGGGGATCAGGTCCTTGATCGACAGGCACGCCGGCCCGGCCAGCGAGAGCAGCGCCGCCTCGCTCAGCTTCTCGAAGTCGACCGACATCCGCTCGAGCAATGCGCGCGTCACGCACAGTTGCGCCTCGTCCGGCCCGCGGATCGCCTTCACCGTGACTTCGGTGCGGCCAAGTCCCTTGCCGTTGACCGACAGGTCGACCCGGTACTCGCCTGGTGTCAGGGGATTGCCCTTGGCGAAGCGCGAGAAATCCACCTTGGGACCGGCCGCCGCAGGGGCGAAGTCGTCGTTGAATTCGATCACGGCCAAGCCGTCGGCCGAAGCGGGCGCGCCGGTCTGCGCGAGAGCCAGCGGCATGGGGCCGAACACGAAGATCAACGCCGCACTCAGGCGGCTCAACGGCCACGAGGGCACGGCGCCCCGGGAAAAAGCTCGCATCTTTCTGTATCCATCGCATGGCAGCGGAAAGCGCTGCGCCACGCCAGCCCCCTGGAGGCGGGTCGTCGTGAAGGGAGGCCCGGTGCCTGAAGCGGCACCGGCAGGAATCGATTCAGCCCCTCAGGGCGGCGTGTCCGGCTGCGCGGCCCGGGTCTCGACGCGGGCTGCGGGTTCGACCTCTCTGTCGACCGGGGCGCCGTAGTCGTTGATCGCGGTGAAGCGGATCCGGGGTGCAGCATCCGGCTTCGATGTCAGCCCGGCCAACGGAAAGCGCAGGCTGTCGTGCGGCGCGACCATGCCACGCTCGGTTTCGTAGGTGCGGTCGCCGAAGGCGACCGATGCCCTGGACACGCTGACGTGGTAGGCCGACGGGTTCTCGGCCTTCAGGTCGTATCCGTTGCGGGCCTCGTTCGCAGTCAATTGCCAGCGCAATCCGGCGATCGCTTCATTGGCGTCGCCGGGCAGCCCCTTGGGCCGGAAAAATATCTTTATCCGCGAGCGAAATGCCATCTGCAGAATATTCCGGCTGTCTCGAAGCTCGGCATCGGGCCGCGGCGGAATCTCAAGGACGTTGAGCCAGAAAACCGACTCCCGATCCTGCGGCAGCGGCTCCTTGGTATAGGTCATCCGCACCGACTGCCCCTTGCCCGGATCGATCCTGAATATCGGCGGCAATAGCGCGAACGGCACCGATTTTTCTTGAGCGCTGGTTTTTTCATTGCCATCGTCGATCCAGCTCTGGACCAGCGCCGGCAACGCGCCGGTATTGTTCAATTTGACCGTGACTTCGCGCTCTTCGGCCGGATAGACGACACGGGTGCCGGTAATGACGATGGCCGCATGCGAAAGGCCGAATGCGAAGGCGGACAGGGCCAGGAGCCGGCGCACGCCGGTGCGAAAGTGATTTTTCATTGAGTCTGTTCGAAGTCGCTCGCACGGGCGCGCCGGCGAGGCGCGCCGAGGCGCCCGCACGCCAGGGCGCGCGGGCGCGATCAACCTTATTGGTAGTCGATCGTGTAGGTGACCGAGCTGGTCACGAGGCCGGCGGTGGAGGCACCCGTCGCGTAGTAGCGGACGCCGTATGGCAGATCCACTGCGCCGCCGGAGATGGTCCCGTGGACGTTGTTGGTGCGCTGAGATGCGTCACCCACGTTGATCGGCGCATTGTTGCCGTCGACATCGAGCAGCTGCAGCTGCACGTTGTCGGCGCCGCCGACCGTCATGTTCTTCAGCCGACCCGAGCCATCCACGGTCGGGCCTTGCTCGAAGAAGGCGGCGGCCGTGCCCGGGGTCGCCAGGCAATCCCTGAGCCCGATGGTGAAGCGCGTCTCGCCAGCCACGTCGCCGACGTTGGCCAGGGCACCCTGGGTGACGTGCGGCAGCGATACGTTGGTCCCCGGCACCAGGGTCGTGGCTTGGCCGTTGACGGTCACGTTGCAGGTCTGGGCCACCACCTCGCCGTCGAAATTGATCCGGCCCGATGCATGGGCGGAAAAAGCAAGAACCGAGGCGCTGGCAACGAGAGTCGACAGAATGATTTTCTTCATGGCAATTCCATATTGAAGTTGACAATGCGTGCAAGGGGAGGTGTTCGCCGCCCCATCTTTTGATTAAGAATCAATTGTCAATGCCACCCGGCATTGATGCACGGCGTGGATTCTAATCATCGAAGCGAAGCCCGCCGGTGCGGAAAATTCCGATAGAGTGAGCAGAAATTGGAATTCCATCAAACCATCAATTGACCTCGATGGTGTAATAAATTAGGAATTTATTAACCACCGGTAACATCGATGCGAGAAACCCGTTTGTCATCAATTCAATTGACTGAACTCAGGCCTGCCGCTGTCTTCATTGGTAAAATAGACACCCTCAGTACTTCACTTTGTAACTGTCATCAATTACGCACGTTTTCCGACAGTTATATTCGCGGAAATAGAAATCAAATCATGGGGACGGATGTACGCGCTGAAGGACTACCAATGGATGTTGATCAAGAACCTGCTGCCCGGGCGCCGCGGTCATGTCGGCGTGACAGCCAAAGACAACCGGCTGTTCGTCGAGGCCGTGCTGTACCGCTATCGCACCGGGATTCCGTGGCGCAACCTGCCGCCGCGCTTCGGTGACTTCCGCGTCGTGCACCTGCGCTATACGCGATGGCGCAGCAGCGGCGCCTGGCTGCCGGTGGTGGAGGCCCTGACTCGGGATGCCGACAACCCCTTCAGGACGATCGATGCGACCCTCATGCAGCCCCAGCGGCGCCGATCGACGTCACTCCCGCTGCCGAGACCCGGCGAGCCGGCCGTGACATCGCTGTCCGATCCGGAAAATCGCCTCGTGCGAGACCCCGATGCGGCAACGCGGTGCGAGATCGACCACAATCGCCCCTGTTTTTAGCAACGAAAGGTTTTTCACATGATCCGTTCCGATGACACCGGCAAGCTCGTCCTGCGTCTGGCCCTGGGTATCCTGATCCTGCTTCACGGCATCTCGAAGCTCAGTAACGGCGTTGGTTTCGTCGAGGGCATGCTGACGTCGCATGGCTTGCCAGGCGCCCTCGCCTACCTGGTCTACGTGGGCGAGTTGTTGGCACCGGTGTTGCTGATCATCGGTGTCTACACCCGTCCGGCGGCCTGGATCACGGTCATCAACATGCTGGTCGCCATCTGGCTCGTCCACCTCAAGGACCTGACGGTCATCGGCAAGTCGGGCGGCTGGGCGCTCGAACTGCAGGGCATGTTTCTGTTCGCCGCGCTGGCGGTGGCCTTCCTGGGCGCCGGGCGTTTCAGCCTGGGCGGCACCAGCGGACGACTGAACTAGCTCGGAGTCGCGGCTACCCGCCGTGCGCTTGGCGGGTTGGCCGATGCAGCGCGAACTGCAGGCCCGGCATGCCCACCCATACCAGCACGGCAAGAATGATCAGTGCGGCGACCGGCGAGCCCGGCAACGCGGACAACAGGAACACGATCGAAGCGCCTCCCAGGCTCTGGATTCCACCGTACAAGGCCGCGGCATGGAATCTCTCGTCGGGTGCGACGTCGAGCGCCAAGGTGGCGGAAATCGGAAGCACGATGCAGAAGAAGACGACGACCATCACCGCAAAAGCCAGAAACAGCGCCACGCTGTCTGCGTAGGCGGAGGCCAGCAGCGCCAGGATTCCCAGGGCCAGGAAACCCCATGCGGCGCAGATTCTGCGCTGCCAGCCAAATCTTCCGGCGGCCTTTCCTGAAAGATGGAAGGCCAGGACCTCGACGGCGGCCGTGAACGCCAACGCAGCGCCGAGCGTCGACGGCGCCATCTTGAACTGCCCCACCAATATCGACGGTTTGCTGATCAGCACCGCAGCGAAGAGGCTTTGCGCAGCCATCCCCATCAACAATGGAATATGGAACTCTTTTTTCCTCGCGATTCTGGTGAATGCACCGACCTTTCGGGTTGATGCATCAGGCGCCTCCGTTCGTTCGCGCCGACCCCGTGTTGATCGCGGCAGAAAGAAACAAAGCCCGCACAGCACCATCGAAGGCAAGAGCACCAGCCATTTCCAATGCAATCGCGTGGCGACGGCGACGACAAGAATCGGCGTCAGAACGGCGCCGGCGCTCATGAGCGAGTAGGAAGACGAAAGCGCTTTCTCGAAGCGCTGACTATCAAGCAAGCCGCGAAGCGATGTACGCGCCGATACGGATCCCACCGCATTGGCGGAGAACATCAGCAACAGGATGAGGGAAAAGCCCCAGAAATTGGACGGAAGCGCCAACATGCCGCACAGCGCGGCGACCCCCAGCGTGGAGACAAGAAGCAGTTGCTCGGGCTCCCCCGCATTGGCAAATCGCGGAGCAAGAAACTGGGTGCCGGAAAAAATCAAGAATCCCATGGACAGGATTCGCTGAAAGTCCCCGAAGCCGATGCCTAAGGATTCGACGATGAAGGGCGAAAGGGGGATCAATGCATCGAACAACACGCCGCACACCACGATGCGCAGAACGATGGGTGTTGCGCTTGCCACCGATGCAGTGCTCCCCGAATCACTATTCAACTATCCGTTGACGATTCGAAGGCGATTTTCATGATGTAAGGCACCGAGCGCTCTTGCCTCACCATTCTTCAACCATGAACCAATGGCGTCCTGAAGCTCTGGATACTTCTTAAGCATCAAGACCTTCACTGCCGCCCAATCATTGACATCCAATTTCTCTTGAATTACTTGAAATTCCTCATGAGAAATAGGAAGATCCATGTGCAATCGCAACGCCGAATCCTTCTCCGGCGTCGCATGATCGCAGACAGCTTCCACATTGTAACTGGCTCTTCCCATTTTAACCCCCTTGAACAATGAGCATCACTCCTAAAGGAGCGACTGAATGTCAAGGAGAATCCCCGGACGATCTTCCTTGACGAGTCCAAGGCTACGCTTATTGGGTTGAGTTTTCCTCAACCCCAGGTTCACCGCATGGGATTGCACTGCAATGCTTTTTTCTTGTTTTCCCAAGCAAAACGCCCCAAACATGGCATTCAACCTGAAGATATGAAATTTCTCCGTGAACTTTTCACTAATTCTTCAAATGATTAATGCATTTCATTGAAGAACTAGGATTTTTCGGAAGCGAAATAACAGGACGCCTCCTTCAGTCATCCTCACCCGCATCGAGCCCCGGAAACAGCACCTCCGTGAAGCCGAAGCGCGAGAAGTCGCGCACCCGCATCGGATACAGCTTGCCCAGCAGGTGGTCGACCTCGTGCTGGACGACCCGGGCATGGAACCCGCTCACCGTGCGATCGATCGGGTCCCCGTACGGATCGAAGCCGGTGTAGCGGATGTTGGCGAAGCGCGGCACCACGCCGCGCAGGCCCGGCACCGACAGGCAGCCCTCCCAGCCCTCTTCCTCCTCGTCCCCGATCGGCGTGACGACCGGGTTCAGCAGCACCGTGCGCGGGACGATCGGCGCATCCGGGTAGCGCGGATTCACCGTGTCGGTGCCAAAGATCACGAGCTGCTGGTCGACCCCGATCTGCGGCGCCGCGAGCCCGGCGCCATTGACCGAATACATGGTCTCGAACATGTCGCGCACCAGCAGGTGCAACTCGTCGGTGTCGAAGGCGGCGACCGGCTGCGCGATGCGCAGCAGCCGGGGGTCGCCCATCTTGAGGATTTCGCGGATGGCCATGCGCGATTATCGCGGTGGCCTAGCGTCGTCCGTAGTACCTGCCGTAGTACCCGGGCCGACCGTAGTAGCCCGGATGCCCGTAGTAGCCGGCCCGTCCGTAGTAGCCGTAGTAGCCGGGATAGCGGTAGCCGCCGTAGTAGCCGCCCCAGCCGTAGTAGCCGGTGGCGCCGATGTAGACCGATGGCGCCACCACGACCGGGTCGGCGTAGTAGGGATAGGCCGCGCCCGCATAGTACGGACCGGGCGCCACGCAGCCGCCGAGCAGGGCGGCGCTCGCCACGGCGATGGCGGCCGACACAGAACGAAATCGCTTCATCCGGACCTCCTGGGTCATCTTCGATTCAACGGCCGGCGCGCCCGCCTGTTGACCGGGAAAACGAAACAATCTCAGGATAGTCCTTGGGCGAGGATCTCCAGCATCTGCGCTTCGTCGATCACGGTCACGCCGAGGTCGCGCGCCTTGTCCAGCTTGCTGCCGGCCTCGGCGCCGGCCACCACGTAATCGGTCTTCTTGCTCACCGAGCCGGCAACCTTGGCGCCGGCCTCTTCGAGTTTGTCCTTCGCCTCGTCGCGACCCAGCGTAGGAAGCGTACCGGTAATGACGAAGGTCTTTCCTGCCAGCGGCCTGGGCGCGCGGGCGGCGGGCTCGCTCTCTTCCCAGTGGACGCCGCAGGCACGCAGCTGCTCGACCACCTCGCGGTTGTGCGGCTGGTCGAAAAAGGTGCGCAGGCTGGTCGCGACCACCGGACCGACGTCGTTGACTTCGAGCAGCTGCTCCTCGCTCGCGTCCATGATGGCGTCGAGCTTGCCGAAATGCTTCGCCAGGTCCTTGGCCGTGCTTTCGCCCACGTGCCGAATGCCGAGCCCGAACAGGAAGCGCGGCAGCGTGGTCTTCTTCGACGCCTCCAGCGCCGCGACGATGTTGTTGGCCGACTTGTCGGCCATGCGGTCCAGGCCGGCCAGCGTCGTGAAGCCCAGCTTGTAGAGGTCGGGCAGCGTTCGGATCAGCTCGGCATCGACCAGCTGCTCGACCAGCTTGTCGCCCAGGCCTTCGATGTCGAGCGCGCGCCGGGCCGCGAAATGCAGGATCGCTTCCTTGCGTTGCGCTGCGCAGAACAGCCCGCCGGTGCAGCGGTAGTCGACCTCGCCCTCCTCGCGAACGGCGTCCGATCCACAGACCGGGCACTGGTGCGGCATCGTGAAGACCGGGCCGCGCTCGGCGTCGGGCCGAGCCGCGCTCTCGGGCAGCACGCCGACCACCTCGGGGATCACGTCGCCGGCGCGCCGGACGATCACGGTGTCGCCCACGCGCACGTCCTTGCGCCGGGTCTCGTCCTCGTTGTGCAGGGTGGCGTTGGTCACGGTCACGCCGCCGACGAACACCGGCGCCAGCTTGGCCACCGGCGTGAGCTTGCCGGTGCGCCCGACCTGGATCTCGATCGCCAGCACCTCGGTGAGCTGCTCCTGGGCCGGGTACTTGTGGGCGACCGCCCAGCGCGGCTCGCGCGAGACGAAGCCGAGCTGCCGCTGCAGCGCGAGGCTGTCGACCTTGTAGACCACGCCGTCGATGTCGTAGGGCAGCGAGTCGCGCTGGCGGCCGATGGTCTCGTGGAAGGCGATCAGCTCGATGGCACCACGGGCGCGCGCGGTCTGCGTCGCCACCGGGAAGCCCCAGGCACTGAACTGCTGCAGCCAGTCGAACTGGGTCGGCAAGTCCGGCCCGCCCTGCTCGGGCGGCGTCACCTCGCCCAGGCCGTAGGCGAAGAAGCTCAGCGGCCGCTGGGCCGCGATCGACGGATCGAGCTGGCGCACCGCGCCCGCCGCCGCGTTGCGCGGATTGACGAAGACCTTCTCGTTCTTCTGGCCGCCCGCGATCTTCTCGCGCTGGCGCTCGTTGAGCGCGTCGAAATCGTCGCGCCGCATGTAGACCTCGCCGCGCACCTCGACCACCGGCGGAATGGCCGTTGGGTCGCCCTGCAGGCGCAGCGGGATCTGCTGCACCGTGCGGATGTTCTGGGTCACTTCCTCGCCGATCTCGCCGTCGCCGCGGGTCGCCGCCTGCACCAGCACGCCGTCCTCGTAGCGCAGGTTCAGTGCCAGGCCGTCGAACTTGAGTTCGCAGACGTATTCGACCTGAGGCCCATCCTCGGCCAGTCCGAGCTCCTTGCGGACCCGGGCGTCGAAGGCACTGGCACCGGCGGGCGTGATGTCGGTCTCGGTGCGGATCGACAGCATCGGCACCTTGTGGCGCACCTTGGCGAAGCCGTCGAGCGGCTTGCCGCCGACCCGCTGGGTCGGCGAATCGGGGGTGCGCAGTTCGGGAAATTCGGCCTCCAGGGCCTGCAGCCGCTGGAACAGCCGGTCGTACTCGGCGTCCGGCAGTTCGGGCGCGTCGAGCACGTAGTAGAGATGGGCGTGGCGGTGCAGCTGCTCGCTGAGCGCAGCGGCCTCGCGAGCTGCGTCTTCGCGCGTGGGCATGGGGATCTCCGGACTAGCTGAACAAACGCCGCGCCAGCGGCGAGCCGGCCGACAGGTCGCGCGTGTCGAGCGTGTCGTAGAGCTGCTCGAGGTCGACGCCGATGGCATCCATGGTCTCGTCGCGCAGCGGCTGGCCGTCGCTATCGGTGACCACACCGTCCATCTCGCGCGCCAGCGCGGCGGCCGACTCGCGCATGCGCTCGAAGGGGCGCTCCGCGCGGTCGACCTGCGGCACGTCGAGGCTCAGGGTCAACTCGCGGATCGCCGACTGCGCCGGATCGTCGGCCAGCGCGGCCTGGGTATCGAAGGACAGCCCGAGGATCGGCGGCAGCCCCTGCTCGCCCGCCGGCAGCACCATGCGCCCCGGGATGATGCCGGCCACGAAGCCGAGGCGGGAAGCGTTCTGCTGCACGTAGCCGGGGCTCCAGGCCGCATGGCGGGCACGCAGCACGAAGCTCAGCTGGGCATCGTGCGAACTCGCGAACTGGTCGAGCTCGCGGGCCCGCGCCACCTCGTCGAGCATCTCGGGAAACTCGGGCGCGCCGTTGAGGGCATCGGCGAAGGCCTGGGCCTTGACCACGAACTCGGAGTATTCGATCTCGTTGAGCGCACCGGTGCGGTTGGCCATCTGCACGCCGACCTGGAAGGCGCCATAGCGCTGCCCGGCCACCGCCGGCTCCCACTCGCCGGTGAATTCATTGAGCCCCTCGACCGCCACCGGCTTGCTGCCGGCGCGCCGGGTCGCCGGCATGGCCGCGATCGCGGCGTCGCCGGAGGCCAGGCCGTCGAGCGACACCGGGGCGATGATGTCGATCAGCGGATCGAGGCCGCCGCGGCGCTCGGCCGACGGTGCCGCCAGTGCGCTCGGCGCCGGCAGGTCCGGATCGAACAGCGGCTCGTGCCGCTCGTTGCCGGGGACCTGGTGCGGATCGACATGCAGCACGGGCTCGAACTCCCCCTTGGGGGCGGCCTCCGGCGCGGCCGGTTCGCTGCTGGCGGGCGCGTCGGGCTGCTTCGGCGCATTGCGGCGCGACATCCATGTGTTGTAGCCGACCACGGTGGCGAGAACCAGTCCGCCGAGGATGGCGAGGGCGACGGTGAGATTGCTCATGGGCCCCTGGTGCTCAAGCGGCTTCGACCATCGATACCGCCGACTCCATGTCGACCGCCACGATGCGCGAGACGCCCTGCTCCTGCATGGTCACGCCGATCAGCTGCTCGGCCATCTCCATGGCAATCTTGTTGTGGCTGATGAAGAGGAACTGGGTTTCGCGGCTCATGGCTGTGACGAGTTTGGCATAGCGTTCGGTGTTGGCGTCGTCCAGCGGCGCGTCCACTTCGTCCAGCAGGCAGAACGGCGCCGGGTTCAGCTGGAAGATCGCGAACACCAGCGCGATCGCGGTCAGCGCCTTCTCGCCGCCCGACAGCAGATGGATGGTCTGGTTCTTCTTGCCCGGCGGCTGGGCCATGACCTGCACGCCGGAATCGAGGATCTCGTCGCCGGTCATCATGAGCCGGGCATTGCCGCCGCCGAAGAGCTCCGGGAACATCCGGCTGAAGTGCTCGTTGACGATCTTGAAGGTGCCGCCCAGCAGGTCGCGGGTCTCGGCGTCGATCTTGCGGATCGCGTCCTCGAGCGTGCCGATGGCCTCGTTCAAGTCGGCCGACTGGGCATCGAGGAAGGTCTTGCGCTCGCTGGCCACCGCCAGTTCGTCGAGAGCGGCCAGGTTGACCGCGCCGAGCGCTGCCACTTCGCGATGCAGCCGGTCGATCTCGCTCTGCAGCCCGGTGAGCCGGACCTTGTCGGTCTCGATCGACAGCGCGACCGCCTCGAGGTCGGCCTCGGCGTCGGCCAGCAGCTGCTGGTATTGCTCGAAGCCCAGCCGCGCGGCCTGCTCCTTGAGCTGGAAATCGGTGATGCGCTGGCGCAGCGGGTCGAGCTCGCGCTCGAGCTGCAGCCGGCGCTCGTCGCTGGCGCGCAGCTTGATCGTCAGGTCGTCGTACTGGCTGCGCGAGGCACCGAGCGCGGTCTCGCGTTCGAGCTTGAGCGACAGCGCGTCCTGCAGTCCGGCCTGCGCGGCGGCGTCGGACAAGCGGCCGAGCTCGGCGCGCGCGCGTTCTTCTTCGTCGGTCAGGGCGACGATCTGCTGGCTGGCGGTCTCGATCGCGCGGCTCAGCTCGCCACGGCGCGCCTCGAGGGTGCGCTGCGCGAAGGTGGCTTCCTGGGCCTGGCGCTCCAGGCTGCGATGCTGTTCGCGGCTGGCGGTGAGCGCACGGCCGGCCTCGATGACCTTCTCATCGAGCTGCGCATGGCGTTCCTGGCTGTCGGCGAGCTGCATGTCGAGCTCTTCGAAGCGCGACTCGGCGGCGATGCGCTTTTCCTGCAGCTCCTCGAGCTGCGCCGTCACCTCGCCCAAGTCGTTCGACAGCTGTTCGCTGCGGGCGCGGGTCTGCTCGGCCAACTGCGACAGGCGCAGCGTCTCGACCTGCAGCGCGTGCGCCTGCGACTGGGTCTCGGCCGCTTCACGACGCGCCGCGACCAGGCGCTGGGCGGCATCGCCGTAGGCCGCCTCGGCACGGGCCAGCGCGGTGCGCGACTCGTCGGCGATCAGGGTCTGGGCCCGCAGCTGGCGTTCCAGGTTCTCCATTTCCTGCTGGCGCGCCAGCAGGCCGGCCTGTTCCGAATCCTGGGCGTAGAAGCTGACGCTGTGGGCCGTGACCGCATGGCCGCTCTTGATGTAGATCACCTCGCCGGGCTGCAGCTTGTCGCGCTGCGCCAGCGCCTCTTCGAGGCTGGTGGCCGTGAAGCAGCCGTGCAGCCACTCGGCCAGCAGCGCCTGCTGGCCGGCGTCGGCCAGGCGCAGCAGGTCGGACAGCCGCGGCAGCGACGACGCGCCCGGCGGCAGGCCCGCCAGCGGCGGCGAATAGAAGGCCAGCTTGGCCGGCGGCGCATCGGCGGCGAAGGCGCGGACCATGTCGAGGCGGCTGACTTCGAGCGCGCCCATGCGCTCGCGCAAGGCCGATTCGAGCGCGTCTTCCCAGCCGAGCTCGATGTGGATGCGGCTCCAGAGGCCCTGCAGGCTTTCGAGCCCATGCTTGGCGAGCCAGGGCGCGAGCTTGCCGTCGGTCTTGACCTTCTCCTGCAAGGCCTTGAGCGCCTCCAGCCGCGCCGACAGGTCGGCGTGGCGCGCCCCTTCGGCATTGACGGCCTGCTGGCGCGTGCGCCGGTCGTCGTCGAGCTGCGGCACGGCTTCCTGCAGTTCCTGCAGGCGCGCATCGGATTCGGCGGCCGCCTCCTGGGCCATCGCCAGTTGCTCCTGCTGCTCGCGCAAGCGCCCCTCGTCGGGCGCCGCGAGCGCGTTCTGGTCGGTGCGCAGCCGCTCGGCGCGCAGGTTGAGCTGGCGGCTCTGGTCCTCGATGTTGCGCTGGTCGGCGGCCAGCACCTGGATCTGCTGCTGCACCTGCACCACCGTCGCGCGCTGGGCGTTGGCCTCGTTCTGGGCCCGCTGCTGGGCGTCCTCGAGCTCGGGCATGCGGGCGTCGTGCTCCTCGAGCTGGGCGGCCAGCAGTTCGGCCTGCTCCTCGGCGTTCACGCCCTGGCCGGCCAGGGTCTCGATCTCGGCCTCGGCGTCGTCGCGCCGGGTGTCCCATTGCCCCATCTGTTCGCGCAGCTGCACCAGCCGCTGCTCGACCCGCTGGCGCCCCTCGACCACGAAGCGGATCTCGCCTTCGAGCCGGCCGACCTCGGCGCTGGCCTCGTAGAGCTTGCCCTGGGCCTGGTTGACCTGGTCGCCGGCCGCGTAGTGGGCCTGGCGCACGGTCTCGAGCTCGGCCTCGATGTGGCGCAAGTCTGCGGTGCGCGATTCGAGGTCGTTGATCGCGCGCTCGGCGTCGGCCTTGACCTTGGCCTGGTCGGCCTCGCTCTCGGTGCGCTTCAGGAACCACAGCTGGTGCTGCTTGCGCGTCGCGTCGCCGGTAAGCTGGTTGTAGCGCGCCGCCACCTCGGCCTGCTTCTCGAGCCGCTCGAGGTTGCTGTTGAGTTCGCGCAGGATGTCCTCGACCCGCGTGAGGTTCTCGCGCGTGTCGCCGAGCCGGTTCTCGGTCTCGCGGCGGCGCTCCTTGTACTTCGAGACGCCGGCGGCCTCTTCGAGGAACAGGCGCAGTTCCTCGGGCTTGGATTCGATGATCCGGCTGATCGTGCCCTGGCCGATGATCGCGTAGGCGCGCGGCCCCAGGCCGGTGCCGAGGAACACGTCCTGCACGTCGCGCCGGCGCACCGGCTGGTTGTTGATGTAGTAGCTGGAGTTGCCGTCGCGGGTCAGCACCCGCTTGACCGCGATCTCGGCGAACTGCGCCCACTGGCCGCCCGCGCGGTGGTCGGCGTTGTCGAACACCAGTTCGACGCTGGAGCGGCTGGCCTGCTTGCGGGTGGTCGTGCCGTTGAAGATCACGTCCTGCATCGACTCGCCGCGCAGTTCGGAGGCACGCGATTCGCCGAGCACCCAGCGCACGGCATCCATGATGTTCGACTTGCCGCAGCCGTTGGGACCGACCACCCCGACCAGCTGGCCGGGAAGCAGGAAATTGGTGGGTTCGGCGAAGGACTTGAAGCCCGAGAGCTTGATGGAATTGAGACGCACGTCAGGTCGGCCCTAAGCCAGTTGTTTTGCCAAGGTTGGGTGCCAAGGTGTTGATTTGTAAGCAGATTCCGGCGGCTGGCACGTCCAGGCCAGGCCGCCACCTGAGGCGAGGATGATAACGTGCGGACCATGCGCGTTTCCCCTCTTTCCCCGTGTCTTGCTCGCCGTGCGTGGCTCATCGGCAGCGGCGCGGCGGCCCTGGCGCTCGCGGCCTGCGGCTCCACCCAGCGCGCCGAACCCTATGCCAGCAACGAATGGCTCCAGAGCGGCGCGAACCGCATCGCCAACCTGGCCTTGCGCGACAACCTGCAGTCGGTGCGGCGCGTGCAGATCTCGCTCTATCGACGCAATCCACGCGAATGGCGCAAGTGGTGCGGCAGCGCCGACGAGGCGATCCAGCGCACCTGGGAATCGATCTCGCAGAACGCGCCGCTGCCGCAGTTGCATGGCGCCTATGGCATCGATGCCGTCCGCCTGGCCTTCGAGACCGCGCCCAAGCCCTTCGAGGGCGACCGCGTCGCCGCGCTGGTGGTCGGCTGGGCGGCGCTGCTCAAGCAGGCCAACGGCGACACCTGGGAGCAGAACATGCTCGACGGCGTCAGTGCCGAGAACAGCTACCGGGCGGCGCGCAACTTCGAGATCTCGCTGTGGCTGATCGGTTCGAAGACCGGCCCCGACGGGCAGCCGCTGCTGCTGGCCACCGAGATCAGCGAGCGCGGGCGCAACCTGCTGGTCGACCGCGAACTGTCCAAGGTGGTGGCTCGGCTCGACCTGCTGGCGGCGCAGGCCGACGAGAAGTACCGGCGCGCGGCGCTCGACTTCAGCCAGAACTGGTTCCTGGGGAGCCTGGGGCCGTTTCTTGCGATGGTGCCGAAGTGAGGTTTCTGGCCGGGGGGGCGGGCTCACGCCGACGGTGTGCTCTGCTCCGCGAATGTCCCCCGCCCTTCGGGCTCCTCCTTTATTTCGCTGCGCAGAGCACACCATCGGCGTGAGCCGTCACGGCGGTCGTTGATCGGCGGGAACAACCTCCTGCTACCCGTGCCGAGGGCGCCGGGTGGCCCCCGCAGCGAAGTAAAGGAGGAGGCCGCAGGCCGGGGGACATGAGCGGAGGGGGCCACCCGGTGCCCTCGGCACGCGCCCCGGACAGCCATGGCGCGATCCTTGCGGGCGTTGCGCAAGCGGGGTGCCGATGGTCGGACAGCACCAGGTCCAATCCAGCCCCGCACCTAGAATCGATCGCAGTTTCTTCCCACTCTCGCAGGAACCTCATGAGCTCCATCAATTTCATCGGCGGCGAAAAAGGCGGTGTCGGCAAGTCGGTCACGGCGCGGGTGCTGGCGCAGTATTTCATCGACCACAGCCGGCCTTTCGTGGGCTTCGACACGGACCGTTCGCACAGCTCTTTCACCCGTTTCTACGAGGGCTTCGCGTCGCAGGTGGTGGTGGACAGCTTCGAGGGCCTCGACACGGTGGTCAACGGCTTCGAAACCAATCCGCAGCAGAGCGTGATCGTCGACCTCGCGGCCCAGACGCTGGCGCCGCTGTCGCGCTGGATCAAGGAGTCGGACCTGTTCGACGTCTTCGCCGAACTCGGGGTGGCGGTGAATTTCTGGCACGTGCTGGACGACGGCAAGGATTCCAGCGACCTGCTCGGCACCCTGATCGACACCTTCGGCGACCGGCCGAACTACATCGTGGTGCAGAACTACGGGCGCGGCAACGACTTCGGCCTGCTGCTCGGATCGCAGTCGCTCAGCAAGGCCACGGCGCACGGCGCGCGCGTGATCGCCCTGCCCCGGCTGCACGACGCCAGCATGCGCAAGATCGATGCGCGCAACACGAGCTTCTGGAAGGCGGTCAACGACCGCGAGGGCCCGCACGCGCTGGGGCTGCTCGAGCGCCAGCGCGTGAAGACCTGGCTGGCGACGGCCTACGCGGCCTTCGACACCCTGCCCCTGTAGGCCTCAGCGGACGGTCTTGAGCGCCGGCCGGATAGGCGGCCGGCGGAACGACCGCGCCAGCAGCACCAGCAGCGCCAGCCCGAACCCCGTGAAGGCGATGAACGACCAGTTGGCGATCGACAGGCCAAGGAAGGTCCAGTCGATCTGCGAGCAGTCGCCGGCACCGCGGAAGATCATCGGCAGCGCGCGCTGCAGCGGAAAGGTCTCGATCATTCCGTAGATGTCGCGCCCGCACGAGACCACCTCCGGCGGATACCACTGCAGCCAGCTCTGGCTCGCCGCCGTGTAGGCGCCGCCCACGGCCACGACCAGGGCCGTCAGGATGGTGGCGATGCGCAAGGCCTTGCTGCCGCTGGCCGCGCCGAGCCCGGTGAACACGGCCACCAGCACCAGCGCATAGCGCTGCACGACGCACATCGGGCACGGCTCGAGGCCCACCACATGCTGCAGGTACATGCCGAAGGCCAGCATCGCGATGCAGGCCACGCAGATCAGCGCCAGGGCGCGCCTCGGCGCGCCGAAATACCAGTCGAACAACTTCAAGGTGAAACCCAATCCTCTACGAACACCCTGGCCTTGCGCGGCGTGGCGACCACCTTGTCGCCCTCGCCAAGACCAAGGTCCCGGAACTGTTGCGCAGGGAGTTGCGCCTCGATGATGGTTCCGGAGCCCGGATTATCTGGATTCGATTCGACCGGTTCCAGTTCCAGCCGCGCGATCGGTCCGACCACGATGGCGCGGGTCAGGGTCGCGACGATGCCGCTGGCGCCCGGCGCGTAGCGCGCCACGTCGAGGTCGTGCGGCCGCACATAGGCCAGCGCCTTGCCGTCGCGCAAGCCCTGCTGGTCGCGGGTGTCGAGACGGATGCCTTCGACCTGAACCTCGCCCTCGAGCGAACGGCCATGGAACAGGTTGACGTCGCCCAGGAAGCCGTAGACGAAGGGGCTCGCCGGGTGGTCCCAGACCTCCTGCGGCGAGCCGACCTGCTCGATGCGGCCGCTGTTCATCAGGACCACGCGGTCGGCCACTTCGAGCGCTTCTTCCTGGTCGTGGGTGACGAAGATGCTGGTCACGTGCAGTTCGTCGTGCAGCCGGCGCAGCCAGCGGCGCAGTTCCTTGCGCACCTTGGCGTCGAGCGCGCCGAAGGGCTCGTCGAGCAGCAGCACCTTGGGCTCGACCGCCAGCGCGCGCGCCAGGGCGATGCGCTGGCGCTGGCCGCCCGACAACTGGGCCGGATAGCGGTCGGCCAGCCAGTCGAGCTGCACCAGCTTGAGCAGGTCGTGCACCTTGGTCTTGATCTGCGCCTCGCTCGGGCGCAGGCCGCGCGGCTTGACCCGCAGGCCGAAGGCGACGTTCTCGAACACCGTCATGTGGCGGAACAGCGCGTAGTGCTGGAACACGAAGCCGACCTGGCGCTCGCGCACATGGACATCGGTGGTGTCCTCGCCCGCGAACAGGATGCTGCCGGTGCCGGCGGTTTCCAGGCCCGCGATGATGCGAAGCAAGGTGGTCTTGCCGCAGCCCGAAGGCCCCAGCAGCGCGACCAGTTCGCCCGAGGCCACGTCCAGGCTGACATCGCGCAGGGCGTGGAAGTCGCCGAATTGCTTGCTGACGTTTCTGATTTCGATACTCATGATTTCTCTCTTTCAGGCGGCCGGCGTCGGACGTTCCGGCGGCAGCTCGGCGATCGCCTTCATCTCGCGCTCGTGGCGCCATTCGATGACCGACTTGATCACCAGCGTGACCAGCGCCAGGATGGCCAGCAGCGAGGCCACCGCGAAGGCGGCCACCGACTGGTATTCGTTGTAGAGCACTTCGACGTGCAGCGGCATGGTGTTGGTCTGGCCGCGGATGTGGCCCGAGACCACCGACACCGCGCCGAACTCGCCCATCGCCCGGGCGTTGCACAGGATCACCCCGTACAGCAGGCCCCACTTGATGTTGGGCAAGGTGACGCGCCAGAAGGTCTGCCAGCCGGTCGCGCCGAGCACGATCGCCGCCTGCTCCTCGTCGGTGCCCTGAGCCTGCATCAGCGGGATCAACTCGCGGGCGATGAACGGAAAGGTCACGAACACGGTCGCCAGCACGATGCCGGGCACGGCGAAGATGATCTTGATGTCGTGTGCCTGCAGCCAGGGGCCGAACCAGCCCTGGGCGCCGAACACCAGCACGTAGATCAGGCCCGCCACCACCGGCGACACCGCGAACGGCAGGTCGACCAGCGTCGTCAGGACCGCTTTGCCGCGGAACTCGAACTTGGCGATGGCCCAGGCCGCGGCGACGCCGAAGACCAGGTTCAGCGGCACCGCGATGGCGGCCGTCAGCAGGGTCAGGCGGATCGCCGCCCAGGCATCGGGCTCCTTGAGCGCCTCGAGGTAGGCGCCGACGCCCTTGCGCAGCGCCTCGGCCGCGACCGCTGCCAGCGGCAGCACCAGGAACAGGAACATGAAGGCCAGCGCGATGCCGATCAAGGTGCGGCGAACCCAGGCCGACTCGGTGGTGCCGGCCTGCACGCGGCGGATGGTTTTCGAAGGTGCGCTCATGGCTCAAGCCTCCGACCGGCGCCGCTTCCAGCCCTGCAGGCCGTTGATGACCAGCAGCAGCAGGAACGAGATCACCAGCATCACCAGCGCCACCGCGGTGGCGCCCGCGTAGTCGTACTGCTCGAGCTTGCCGATGATGATCAGCGGCGTGATCTCCGAGATCATCGGCATGTTGCCGGCGATGAAGATCACCGAGCCGTATTCGCCGATCGCACGCGCGAAGGCCATCGCGAAGCCGGTCAGGAGCGCCGGCATGATCGACGGCAGGATCACCTTGGTGAAGGTCTGCAGCCGGGTCGCGCCGAGGCTGGTGGCGGCCTCTTCGAGTTCTTTCTCGGTGTCTTCGAGCACCGGCTGCACCGTGCGCACCACGAACGGCAGGCCGATGAAGATCAGCGCGATCACGACGCCGGCCGGCGTGAAGGCCAGCTTGATGCCGAGCGGTTCGAGGAACTGGCCGACCCAGCCATTGCCGGCCAGCAGTGCGGTCAGCGAGATGCCGGCCACCGCGGTGGGCAGCGCGAATGGCAGGTCGACCAGCGCGTCGACGATGCGCTTGCCCGGGAACTTGTAGCGCACCAGCACCCAGGCCACCAGCAGCCCGAACACCAGGTTGACCAGTGCCGCGATCAGCGAGGCGCCGAAGGTCAGCCGGTACGAAGCCATCACGCGCGGCGCGGTCACCGCCACCCAGAAATGCTCCCAGCTCATGGTGAAGGTCTTGAAGACCAGCGCCGAAAGCGGGATCAGCACGATCAGGCTCAGGTAGAGCACCGCATAGCCGAGCGTGAGGTGGAAGCCGGGCAGCACGCGGCGCGAAACGCCGTGGCCGCCGCCAGACGCAAGCGGCGCTGCCGCAGACGACAGCGCCGATGTAGCAGCACCGCTCATTTACTTGGCGCCAGGCGTGTACAGCTTGTCGAACTGCCCACCGTCGTTGAAGTGCACCTTCTGCGCTTCGGACAGGCTGCCGAACAGTTCCTGCACCGTGAACAGCTGCAGCGGCTTGAAGGTCGCGGCGTTCTTCTTGAGCACGGCCTCGGAACGCGGGCGCAGCGCATGCTTGGCGGCGATCTCCTGCGCTTCATCCGAATAGAGGTAGTCGAGGTAGGCCTTGGCCAGTTCGCCGGTGCCCTTCTTGTTGACCGTGCGCTCGACGATCGCGACCGGGTTCTCGGCCAGGATGCTGATCGACGGATACACCGCGTCGACCTTGCCCGAGCCGAACTCGCGGTCGATCGACACCACTTCGGATTCGAAGGTGATCAGCACGTCGCCGATGTTGCGCTGCAGGAAGGCGGTGGTGGCATCGCGTCCGCCGCGCGCCAGGATCGGCACGTTCTTGAACAGCTTGCCGACAAACTCGGCCGCCTGGGCGTCGGTGCCGCCCTTCTTTTTCACGTAGCCCCAGGCCGCCAGGTAGGCGTAGCGCCCGTTGCCGCCGGTCTTCGGGTTCACGACCACGACCTGGACGCCGGGCTTGATCAGGTCGTCCCAGTCCTTGATGCCCTTCGGGTTGCCGTTGCGGGTCAGGAACAGCATCGTCGAAGTGGTCGGCGAGGCGTTGTATGGGAAGCGCTTGGGCCAGTCCTTGGCGACCACGCCGGCATTGGCCAGGAAGTCGATGTCGGTCGAGGTGTTCATGGTCACCACGTCGGCGTCGAGGCCGTCGGCCACGGCCCGCGCCTGGGCGCTCGAGCCGCCATGCGACTGGTCGATCTTGACCTCTTTGCCGGTGGTCTTCTTGTAGTTGGCGACGAAGGCGGCGTTGTAGTCCTTGTAGAACTCGCGCGCCACGTCGTACGAGGCGTTGAGCAGGGTCTGGGCCGATGCGGCGCCGCTGGCGGCGAGCACCAGCGTGCCGATGAGGGTCTTGATTCTGGAAGTCATAGGGTTGCCAAGGGTTCTGGATTCTTGCGGCCGGCCATCAGCGTGGTCGGCTCGTCGGTCAGCGATTGGAGCAGCGCCAGGCCCAGGGGCCAGTCGCCGTGTCCGGATTCGATGTTGATGTGGCCGGCATTCTGCATCCGAACGAATTCGCTGCCCCATGCCCGGGCATAGGCGCCGGCCAGCCGCACCGGGCAGAAAGGGTCATTGCTGCTCGCCACCAGGATGCTGCGGTAAGGCAGCGGGGCAAAGGGCACGGGGGCGAAATCGCTCAACACGGCGCGGCGCTCGGGGTCGGCCGGCGCGACCAGCAGCGCGCCCTGGATGCGCGCCGCGGCCGCCTCCGACAGGTGGGTGGTCGCGATGCAGCCGAGGCTGTGGGCGGCGACGATCACCGGGCCCGGGCTGTCGAGCACCAGTTTCTCGAGCGTGGCCACCCAGGCGGCGCGGCTCGGCGTGACCCAGTCGTCCTGCACCACCCGCACCGCGCCCTGCATGCGCTCGGCCCACAGGCTCTGCCAATGGCCGGGGCCGGAATCGCGCCAGCCCGGCACGATGACGATCGTCGGTTTGCTCACGCGCCGCCTGCTTGCTCGTCGGCCGCGTCAGGCGCGGACACGGGTGAAGACGGCGGCGGTGTCGCCGAGGCGCAAGGTGGGCATGGTGGTTCTCGTTGTTCCGGGTGGGAGCGCCATTGTCCGAACCATCGCTTCAACGACAAACGAATATCTACTTGTTTGAATATGGCTTTTTGGACATAAGCGCCTCATTCCGCCAGATGGTGCGGCTCCGCCCCGTCGAGGTTTTCGGCCAGGAAATCGATCAGGCGGCGCACCGCCGGCACCAGCGCACGGCGTGCCGGGAACACGACGTGGCAAATCCCCGGCGCCGGCCCCCAGCCCGGCAGCACCTCGACCAGCCGGCCGGCGCTGATCTCGCGGTGGCACATGTAGTCGGGCATGACCGAGGCGCCAACCCCCTGCATCACGGCGAACTTGAGCGTCAGGAGGTCGTCGGCCACATAGCGCGGCGCGTGGGTGTGCACGATCACCTTGCCGCTCGGGCCTTCGAGCCGCCAGCTGGCCCGGCCCTCGCCGGTCGACATGGCGACGCTGTCGAGCCTGGAGAGATCGGCCGGCAGCGCCACCGGACCCTGGCGGCGCATCAGGTCGGGGCTGGCGACCAGGAGGCCGCGGCTGACGCCGAAATTCTTCGCCACCAGGGTGGCGCTGTCCTCGATCGCCGGACGTACCCGCAGGGCCAGGTCGACGCCCTCCTCGACCGGATCCACCGGCCGGTTCAGCACCCGCATCTCGACCCGGACCTGCGGATAGCGCTGCATGAATTCCGGCAGCAGCGGCCCGACGCTGCTGTGCGCCAGCGTCACCGGACAGCTCAGCCGCACCGTGCCGCTCGGCTCGGTCTGGATCTGGGCCACCGCCTCGGCCGCCGCTTGCGCGGCATCGCGCATCGCCGCGCAGTGCTTGAGGTAGATCTCGCCGGCCGGCGTCAGCGACAGGCGCCGGGTGCTGCGCTGCATCAGCTGGACGCCGAGCTGGGCCTCGAGGTCGGCCACCCGCCGCGACAGGCGGGACTTCGGCACGCCGAGTGCCCGGCTGGCGGCCGCGAAGCCCCCGCGTTCGGCGACCTCGGCAAAAAACACCATGTCGTTCAGGTCTTGCATCGGCTCATTGTCCTATTTGTGGGACGAACTAAGCCATTTTTGCAGACTTATCAATCAATCGCCGCAAAAATAGAATTCATCCCACGCCGACCGATTCCAGTGCCGGCGCTTTCAAAGAAAGCAATGATCATGAAACTCCTGCACGTCGATTCCAGCGTTCTCGGAACCAACTCCGTCTCCCGCCAGCTCACCGCCGAAATCGTCGCCGACTGGCGCAAGGCGCACCCGCACACCACGGTCGACTACCTCGACCTCGCGGTCGACACCCCCAACCATTTCAGCGCCGATGCGCTCGGCATCAAGGTCGGTGTCCAGGCCGAGCCGACCGACGCCCAGCGCCGCGAGAACGAAGTCTCCGAACGGCTGGTGACGCAGTTCCTGGCGGCCGACGTGATCGTCATCGGCGCCCCGCTCTACAACTTCACGGTGCCGACCCAGCTCAAGGCCTGGATCGACCGCCTGGCGCAGACCGGCCGCACCTTCAAGTACACCGACAAGGGCCCGGTCGGCCTGGCGACCGGCAAGACCGTGATCGTGGCCTCGACCCGCGGCGGCATGTACTCCACCAGCGAAGGCGGCCAGGCGATGGAGCACCAGGAGAGCTACCTGAAGGTGATCTTCGGCTTCTTCGGCATCACCGACGTGCGGTTCGTGCGCGCCGAAGGCATCGGGATGGGCGACGCGGCGAAGGCCGCCGCGCTGCAAGCCGCCCGCGCCGACATCGCCGTCGCGACCGGCAAGGCCGCCAACCAGGACCAGGCCACGCTGGCTGCCTGATCCCGCACCGGACGCATCGCGCGTCCGGTCCAACCAAAGGGACGACCCGCATCGAGCGGGCCGTCCCTTTGGCGTTGTGGCGCCTTACTTTCCGGTGTGGGTCTTGATCCAGGCCACGTACTTGTCGACCCAGCTCTGCAGGAACTGCTTGCTGCCTTCGGCGACATGGCCCTTGTCGTCGAACAGGCCTTCCTTGTTCTGGATGAAGACCTCGGGCTGGCCCATCGTCGGGACGTCGAGGTAGGCCAGGATGGGCCGCAGGTGCTGCTGCGCCGCGGCGGTGCCGACCGTGCCCACCGACACCCCCACCACCCCGGCCGGCTTGCCGGCCCAGGCGCTTTGGCCGTAGGGCCGGGAGGCGTTGTCGAGCGCATTCTTGAGCACGCCCGGAATCGAGCGGTTGTATTCGGGCGTCACGAACAGCAGGCCGTCCGCGGCCGCGATCTCGGTCTTCAGGCGCAACACCGATGGCGCCTGCTTGCCGTCGTCGTCCTGGTTGTACAGCGGCAGGTCGTCGATGCGCACATGCTCGAAGGTGAAATCCTCCGGCGCGAGATGCGCGATCGCGAGCGCCAGCTTGCGGTTCAGCGAATCCTTGCGCAGGCTGCCGATGACGACAGCGATCTTTTTCTGGCTCATGAAGACTCCTTGAGTACGGGTTGAAGAAGACAAAGACGAATCCTGCAGGCCGCACGATACGCCGGCTGCAAGAAAAACGCCTCAGACCGGCCGCCGCTGCGGCGCATTCTGCAGGCTGGCCTGCGTCACGCCGGCGCCTGGCGGCACGTCGTCGGTGATCCAGACGTTGCCGCCGATGGTCGCGCCCTTGCCCAGCGTCACGCGGCCCAGGATGGTCGCGCCGGCATAGATCACGACGTCGTCCTCGACCACCGGATGGCGCGGCAGGCCCTTTTGCAGGTTGCCCTCGGCATCGGTCGGAAAGCGCTTGGCGCCCAGCGTGACGGCCTGGTAGATGCGCACGCGCTTGCCGATCACCGCGGTCTCGCCGATCACCACGCCCGTGCCGTGGTCGATGAAGAAACCGGCGTCGATCTGCGCGCCCGGGTGGATGTCGATGCCGGTCTGGCCATGCGCCAGCTCGGCCGCGATGCGTGCCAGCAGCGGCAGGCCGAGGCGGTAGAGCTGGTGCGCGATCCGGTGGTGGATCATGGCCAGGATGCCCGGATAGCACAGCAGCACCTCGTCGACGCTGCGTGCCGCCGGGTCGCCCTGGAAGGCCGCCAGCACGTCGCCGTCGAGCAGGCGGCGGATGCCCGGCAGCGCGGCGGCGAACTCGCGCACCGCGGCGCCGGCCTGGGCGTCGATGTCCTCGGCCGCGCGCGGCTCGTGGCGCGCCGTGTAGCGCAGTTCGAGCCGGGCCTGGTTCAGCAGTGCGTTGAGTGCCGAGTCGAGCGTGTAGCCGACATAGAAATCCTCGCTCTCATGGCGCAGGTCGGGCGGGCCGAGGCGCATCGGGAACAGCGCGCCCTTGAGCGACTCGACGATCTCCGCCAGCGCCTCGCGCGACGGGAACTCGCGGCTGCCGGGCTCGCGCGAGCGCCGCTGCGAATCGCGCCATTCGTCGCGCGCATCATGCAGCGCGCTGACGATCGCGCTGACATCGAACAAAGACATGCGAACTCCTCCAGTCGTGGGGTCCCGACGATGCACCATCGCGCAAGACCCCACGGCGGGCGGGTTTCTTGGCTTCAGAAATGCCTTCTGACGCCGGGCGGCCCATCGACTTCGGCCAGGGTTGTGAGCGGAATCTCTTTCTCCCTGACGAACTTCCAATAGACGAACGACATCCCGGCGACCCACAGGACCCCGCCGTAGAGCGCTGGCCGCGAGGCCTCGTTGACGCCGAGCAGGACGATCGTGAGGACCAGGAAGCCGATGGCGGTCGCCGGCGCGACGGGCCACCAGGGCACCGGGAACTTGAGCCCCCTCACTTCCTCCTTCAGCATCTTCCTGCGCATGCACCAGTGCGACAACAGGATCATCAGCCAGACCCAGACCGTGGCGAAAGTCGCCATCGCGGCGACGATGAAGAACAGTCCTTCCGGATAGAGCTTGTGCAGCAGCACGCCGGCCAGCATGGCCGCGAGCATCACGATCACCGGGACCACGGGCACCCCGGTCCGTGAGACGACGCCGAGCGCGTCGGGCGCATGCTTGTGCTTGGCCAGGCCATACATCATCCGGGCGGCACCGAACAGGTCGCTGTTGATCGCCGACACCGCGGCGGTGATCACCACCACGTTCAGGACATGGGCCGCCGACGAGACGCCGATGCTGCCGAAGATCTGGACCAGCGGGCTGCTTGCCCCGGTGATCTCGTTCCATGGGTAGATCGACATCAGGACGAACATCGTGCCCACGTAGAAGATCAGGATGCGCGACGGCACGCTGTTGATCGCGCGCGGGATGTTCTTCTCGGGCTGCTGCGCCTCGGCGGCTGTCAGGCCGATGATCTCGATGCCGCCGAAGGCGAACATCACCACCGCGAAGGCCGAGACGAAACCCAGCAAGCCATTCGGGAACCAGCCGCCATGCGACCAGAGGTTCGAGATGCCGGTGGCCGCGTTGCGGACCGCAGTGCCGTCGGAAGCCGTCGAGGTGAAGCCGAAGAAGATGATCCAGGCCCCGCCGGCGATCATCGAGCAGATCGCGACCACCTTGATCAGCGACAGCCAGAATTCCATCTCGCCGAACATCTTCACGGCACAGAGGTTCAGGCCGGCAATGATCAGCGTGATCCCGAGCGACCACAGCCACGGTGGAACGTCTGGAAACCAGAGCCCCATGTAGATCGAGAACGCGATCACGTCGGCGATGCAGACCAGCACCATCTCGATGATGTAGGTCCAGCCGGTCAGGAAGCCCGCGAGCGGGCTCATGTAGTGGCTGGCATAGCCGCCGAAGGAACCGGGCAGCGGCTGGTGGAGCACCATCTCCCCCAGCGCCCGCATCACGATGAAGACCGCGGCCCCGGCCAGCAGGTAGGCGAGGATGACCGAAGGCCCCGCCAGTTGGATCGCCTTGGCGGAGCCGTAGAAAAGCCCGGTGCCGATGGCCGAACCCAACGCGATGAACAGGATGTGGCGGCGATTCAGCCCCTGCTTCAACTCTTTGTCTTGTGCAACTTTCATTTTTTGTTTCTCCCTTGGTTGACTCACGGTGCGGATCAGACAGTGGGCATAGGCTTCCTTTCGATTCAAGGTGGCAGAAACACGGCTGCGCCGATTCTCGATTAATAGATATACATGTCTATACAGGGTAAGCCCGAGAAGAGCCCGAATCGGGACTCTCTACCTGCACGAGGCTCAGAGCTTGGCGATCGACACCTCGGTCGACTTCACCAGCGCGACGACGTCGGAGCCGGGCTTGAGCTGCAGTTCGTCGACCGAGCGCGTGGTGATCACCGAGGTCACGATGCCCCACGCGGTCTCGACGTCGACTTCGGAGACGACATCGCCGCGGATGATCTCGCGGACCTTGCCCTTGAACTGGTTGCGCACATTGATGGCCTGGATGGACATGAAAAAACTCCTTTGGATGGGTGGGTGAAAAAACGGGGGGTCAGACGGCCCAGCGCAGCACGTGCGCGGGTCCGTCGGCCCAACGGGTGTCGTTGGCGGGTTCGGCTTCGTTGTCGGCGGGCTTCTGCAGTACGCGGTCGAGGATGCGTTTCTCGATCGCCGCGAACGCCGCATCGCCCTGCGAGCGCGGCCTGGCGAGCGTGATGTTCTCGTCGAGCGCGATGCGGCCGTCCTCGATCAGGATCACGCGGTCGGCCAGCGCCACCGCCTCCTGCACGTCGTGCGTGACCAGCAGCGCCGTGAAGCGATGGCGCAGCCACAGCCCTTCGATGAGCCGGTGCATCTCGATGCGGGTCAGCGCGTCGAGCGCCCCCAGCGGCTCGTCGAGCAGCAGCAGCCGCGGCCGGTGCACCAGCGCGCGGGCGAGCGCGACGCGCTGCCGCTGGCCGCCCGACAGCCGCGCCGGCCATTCGCCGCGCCGCTCGGCCAGGCCGACCTGCGCCAGCACCTCGTCGCCGCGCCGCCGGCTCTCGGGCGGCAGCCCGAGGGTGACGTTGTCGATGACGCGACGCCAGGGCAGCAGGCGCGCTTCCTGGAACATGATCCGCGTGTCGTCGTGCAGGCCGTCGATGGCCTTGCCGTCGACCTGCAGCGTGCCTTCGGTGGCCTCCTCCAGGCCGGCCACCAGGCGCAGCAAGGTGCTCTTGCCGCAGCCGCTGCGGCCCACGATGGCGATGAACTGGCCGGGCTCGATATGCAGCTGCGTGTTGCGCAGCACCTCGCGCTCGCCGTAGCGCTTGCGCAGGGAACGGATGTCGAGGCGCACGCCGCCGGCGTCCTCTGGGGTCTGTTGAAGCACTGCACTCATTTCGTCACTCCATAAGCCGGGTGCCAGCGCAGCCACCAGCGTTCAAGTCCGCGCGCGAACAGGTCGGCCAGCTTGCCGAGCAGCGCATACAGCAGGATCCCCACCAGCACGATGTCGGTCTGCAGGAACTCGCGCGCATTCATCGTGAGATAGCCGATGCCCGACTGCGCCGAGATCGTCTCGGCCACGATCAGGATCACCCACATCAGGCCCAGCGAGAAGCGCAGGCCGACCAGGATCGAGGACATCGCGCCCGGCAGGATCACTTCCTTGTAGAGCTGCCAACGGGTGAGGCCGTAGGTGCGGCCCATCTCGATCAGCTGCGGATCGACATTGCGGATGCCGTGGAAAGTGTTGAGGTAGATCGGGAAGAACACCGACACCGCGATCAGGAACAGCTTGGCCGATTCGTCGATGCCGAACCACAGGATCACCAGCGGGATCAGGGCCAGCGCCGGGATGTTGCGCACCATCTGGATGGTCGAGTCGAGCAGCGTCTCGAAGAAGCGCACCGAGCCCGTGAGCAGGCCCAGCGCGAGCCCGAGGCCGCCGCCGATCGCGAGGCCGGCCAGCGCCCGCGCGGCGCTGACCTTCACGTGGGTCCAGAGCTCGCCCGACGCGGTCAGCCGCCATGCGGCCTTGAGCACGTCGATCGGCGCCGGCAGCACGCGGGTCGACAGCCAGCCCAGCGACGAGGCGATCTGCCAGGCGACGATCAGCCCGACCGGCACCAGCCACGGCACCAGGCGGCGCAGCACGCCGGCCGCGAAGGTCCGGGCGCCATTAAGCGACGGCGCAGCCACCGGCAATACCTGCACTTGTTGGTTCATTCGATCTCCTCAGCTTTGCGCGGCGAGGCGCGATGGCGCATCGAGATTGGCGACGACCTCGCCGAAAGGCCCGCTCAGGACCTGGCCCGGCAGGCCCGGCCGCTGCTTGCGCGGCAGCAGCGGGAACACCAGCTCCGCAAAGCGGTAGGACTCCTCCAGATGCGGATAGCCCGAGAGGATGAAGTTGTCGATGCCCAGCGCCGCGTACTCTTCGATGCGCGCCGCCACGGTCTTCGGATCGCCGACCAGCGCAGTGCCCGCGCCGCCGCGCACCAGGCCGACGCCGGCCCAGAGGTTGGGACTGATCTCGAGATCGGCGCGGCTGCGTTTCGCACCGCCGGCATGCAACGCAGCCATCCGGCGCTGGCCTTCTGAGTCCATCCGCGCGAAGGCGGCCTGGGCCCGGATCACGGTCTCGTCGTCGACCCGGCTGATCAGCGATTCGGCGGCGCGCCAGGCTTCGTCCTCGGTCTCGCGCACGATGACGTGCAGGCGGATGCCGAACTTGACCGCCCTGCCCTTGCCCTGTGCGCGTTGGCGGACGTCGGCGATCTTCTTCGCGACCTCGGCGGGCGGCTCGCCCCACGTGAGGTAGGCATCGACCTGGTCGGCCGCGAGCTCGTGCGCCGGCGCCGACGAGCCGCCGAACCACACCGGCGGGTACGGCTTCTGGACCGGCGGGAACAGCAGCTTCGCGCCTTTCACGCTCAGGTGCTTGCCGTCGTAGTCGAAGCTCTGGCTGTCGTGGCTCCTGGCGATGATCTCGCGCCAGATGCGGATGAACTCGGCCGACTGTTCGTAGCGCTCGGCATGCCCAAGGGACACGCCATCGCCTTCGAGCTCGGCCTGGTCGCCGCCGGTCACGAGGTTCACCAGCAGCCGCCCGCCCGAGAGCCGGTCGAAGGTGGCCGCCATGCGCGCGGCCAGGCTGGGCTGGTGCAGCCCGGGCCGCACCGCGACCAGGAACTTGAGCCGCCGGGTCGCGCCGATCAGGCTGGAGGCGATGACCCACGGGTCCTCGCAAGAGCGCCCGGTGGGAATCAGCACGCCTTCGTAGCCGAGCGAATCGGCCGCGCCGGCAATCTGCTGCAGATATGCCAGGTCGACCGGGCGCGCGCCTTCGGCGGTGCCGAGGTAGCGGCTGTCGCCGTGGGTGGGGAGGAACCAGAAGACTTGCATGGGCACGGGCTCCTCAGACGGCGGCTTCGAGCAGGTTGATCTTCTTGGGAATCAGCCCGAGCGCAAGGAAGGTGTCGGCGATCTGCTGCTGCTCGCCGAGGATCGCCTTGGTGATCGGCCCGGTGCCGAACGGGGTGCGCGACACCGACAGCTCGACCACCGGTTGCGGCAGGCCCCAGAGGGCCGCGAGTTCGGCCGCGAAGGCGCCCCTGTTGGCCTGCGCCCACTGATCGACCTTGTCGAGCTCCTCGATCAGGATCTTGATCACGTCGGCGTTCTTGCCCGCGTAGTCGAGCGACGAAAAATAGAAGGCCCGGTTGCCGACCACGCCGGTGGCGTCCGCGAGCAGGCGCGCATCGAGCGTCTTCTGCGCCGCGGCCAGGAACGGGTCCCAGATCACCCAGGCGTCGATCGAACCCTTCTCGAAGGCGGCGCGCGCGTCGGCCGGCGGCAGGAAGACGACGCTGACGTCGCCGTAGGCCAGGCCGTGCTTCTCGAGCAGCTTGACCAGGAAGTAATGGACGTTGCTGCCCTTGTTGAGCGCCACCTTCCGGCCCTTGAGATCCTTCACCGACTGGATCGCCGACCCCTTCGGCACGATCACCGCCTCGGACTGCGGCCGCGGCTGCGTGGCCGCGACATAGGCCAGCGGCGCGCCGGCGGCCTGCGCGAAGATCGGCGGCGCTTCGCCGACATCGCCGAAGTCGATCGAGCCGACGTTGAGCGCCTCGAGCTGCACCGGGCCGGCCGTGAACTCGGTCCACTTGACGGCAACACCGAGCGGCGCGAGCCGCTTCTCCAGCGTGCCGCGGCCCTTGAGCAGGCTCAGGTTGCCCTTCTGGTTGCCGATGCGCAGCGTGCGCGCGGGGGCCTGGGCCCAGGCGGCGAGCGCGGGCAGCGTGACGGCGGCGGCGGCGCCCTGGATCAGTCGGCGGCGACTGGACGAATGCGAATGCGAATGCGAGGTCATTGAAGTGCTTTCGATGGGTAAGGTCGATGTCACGACGTGGCCGAAGTGGCGGCGAGGAAGCCCGTGATCAGCGCGATCGCGGCCACCACGGCGACGCTGATCGCGAGGTCGGCCAGCCGTGTGCGGATGCTGCGGCGGGGCTGGAAGAGGTCGGTCGGAACGGGTGGCATGGATTTCTTTCAGGCACGGGCGCTCCCTCGCCGCCGTGCGGCGATGAGCGCGAATCGAGAGGGTTGGAGTGAGGCGGCGCAGAGCGCGCCGTCAGACGCTACATCGCACCTGCGAGAACGCGACGGGCTCGAAGCCCCAGCGCGCCGGCGACTGCAGCTTGAGCCCTTCGCTGGCCAGCGTGTCGACGGCTTCGTCGAGCCGCTGCGCGAGCTCGGCCTGCAGCTGGTAGGCGCCTTCGGGCTGCAGCGTGACCTGGCCGTCGGTGGCATAGACGCCGGGCAGGATCTGCCGCGCCGCCAGCGACTGCAGCACCGGGCGCAGCGCATAGTCGAGCGCCAGCATGTGGTGCGGACTGCCGCCGGTGGCCAGGGGCAGCACCGTCTTGCCCTTCAGCGCCGACTGCGGCAGCAGGTCCAGGAAGACCTTCAGCACGCCGCTGTACGCCGCCTTGTAGACCGGCGTCGCGATCACCACCACGTCGGCCCGCCGCACCTGCTCGACCGCCTGCTGCACCGACGGGTGCGAGGCCTCGCCGAGCAGCAGCGCGTGGGCCGCCAGTTCGCGGATCGCCAGCCGTTCGACCGGCACGGCGCGCTCGGCCAGCCGCGCCGCGACCGCGTCGAGGAGCACCGCCGAACGCGATGGTGCGGAGGGACTGCCGGCAATGAGAAGCACCGTCATGGCGAAATCACTTGCTCAGGTAGATCTGGTCGAACGAGCCGCCGTCGGCGAAGTGCGCCTTGTCGGCCTTGGTCCAGCCGCCGAAGGCATCGTCGATCGTGAACAGCGTGAGCTTCGGGAACTGCGACGCGTACTTGGCCTTGGCCTTGTCGGAGGTCGGGCGGTAGTAGTTGCGGCCGGCGACGTCCTGGCCTTCGTCCGAGTACAGGTACTTCAGGTATTCCTCGGCCACGGCGCGCGTGCCCTTCTTGTCGACCACCTTGTCGACCACCGCGACGGTGGGCTCGGCCAAGATGCTGATCGACGGGACGACGATGTCGAACTTCTCCGGACCGAATTCCTTCAGCGCCAGGAAGGCCTCGTTCTCCCAGGCCAGCAGCACGTCGCCGACGCCGCGCTGCACGAAGGTGATGGTCGAGCCACGGGCGCCGGTGTCGAGCACCGGCACGTTCTTGTACAACTTGCCGACGAATTCCTTGGCCTTGTCGTCGCCGCCGTACTTGCGCTTGGCGAACTCCCACGCCGCCAGGTAGTTCCAGCGCGCGCCGCCCGAGGTCTTCGGATTCGGCGTGATCACCTGCACGCCGGGCTTGACCAGGTCATCCCAGTCCTTCAGGCCCTTCGGATTGCCCTTCTTGACGAGAAAGACAATGGTCGAGGTGTAGGGTGCCGAGTTGTGCGGCAGCCGCTTCTGCCAGTCGGGCTTGACCAGGCCGCCGTGGGTGACGAGCGCGTCGGTGTCGCCGGCCAGGGCCAGGGTGGCGACATCGGCATCGATGCCGTCGATGATCGAGCGGGCCTGCTTGCCCGAGCCGCCGTGCGACTGCTTGATCGTCACGTCCTGGCCGGTCTTGGCCTTCCAGTACTTGGCGAAGACCTGGTTGTAGTCCACGTACAGCTCGCGGGTCGGGTCGTACGAGACGTTGAGCAGGTTCACGCTTTGCGCGAACGACGGCATTGCGGTCAGGGCGAAGCTGGCGGCGGCGGCGGCGCCGAGGGAAAGCTTGATAAAGTCGCGGCGAAGGCTCATGGTCTTGTGCTCTTGATAGGCATAAAGCTGAAGCCACGTATTCTGATTACGGCATATGGAATAGAGAACGACTGAGTTCTCAGTTCTAAATAGCTAAAACAACTAAGACACCCCAGAGGAATCCAAATGGCTCGCATGGTTCAGTGCATCAAGCTCGGCAAAGAAGCCGAAGGACTCGATTTCCCGCCCTATCCCGGCGAACTGGGCAAGCGGCTGTGGGAGAACGTCAGCAAGGAAGCCTGGGCCGCCTGGCTCAAGCAGCAGACCATGCTGGTCAACGAGAACCGGCTCAACCTGGCCGACGCGCGGGCCCGCCAATACCTGGCGCGCCAGATGGAAAAGCACTTCTTCGGCGAAGGCGCCGACGTGGCGCAGGGCTACGTGCCGCCACCGGCCTGAGCCGAAGGCTCCCCTGCCGTGGCCGAGCCCGTCGACTGGCGCGCGGACGGCATTCCGCGCAGCGCGCGCTTCGACGACATCTACCACTCTGAAAGCGGCGCGCCCGCGCAGGCCAGGCATGTGTTCCTCGGTGGCTGCGGGCTGCCCGCCGCCTGGGCCGAAGCGCCGCAATGGCGGATTCTCGAAACCGGCTTCGGTTTCGGGCTCAATTTCCTGACAACCTGGCAGGCCTGGCGGCGCGACCCGCAGCGGCCTCGGCTGCTGCATTTCGTGTCGATCGAGGCCTTTCCCGTCTCGCGCGACGACCTGCTGCGTGCGGCCCAGGCCTATCCCGACCTGCTGCCGCAGGCGGTGCAACTCGCGTCGCAGTGGCACGGCCTGCTGCCGGGCTTTCACCGGCTCTGGTTCGACGCCGGCCAGGTGCTGCTCACGCTGTGCATCGGCGACGTTCAGCCGATGCTGCGCGCACAACGCTTCGAGGCCGACAGCCTCTTTCTCGACGGCTTCAGCCCGCAGCGCAACCCCGCCATGTGGTCTGCCGACACCCTCAAGGCGGTCTCGCGCTTCGCCCGCCGCGGCACGCGGGTCGCGACCTGGACCATCGCCCGGGCGGTCTGCGATGCGCTGGCCCAGTGCGGCTTCCAGCTGACCAGGGCACCCGGCATGCCACCCAAGCGCGACTGCCTGCAGGGCGTGTTCGAACCGACCTGGGAAGTGCGCCGGCGCGGCCCTGAGGCGGCGCCGCTCGCCGCCGGGCGCTGTGCCGTGGTCGGCGCCGGTCTGGCCGGCGCCGCGGTCGCGGCCAGCCTGGCGCGCCGCGGCTGGCAGGTCGAGGTGCTCGATGCCGCCCAGCGGCCGGCTTCGGGGGCTTCCAGCCTGCCGGCCGGGCTGCTGGCGCCGCATGTCTCTCCCGACGACGCCCTGCTCTCGCGCCTGACCCGCGCCGGGATCCGCGCCACCTGGCAGCAGCTCGAACAATGGCTGGCCGAGGGCTCGGACTGGCGCGCCAGCGGCGTGCTCGAGCGGCGCACCGACGGCGACGACCGCCTGCCGCCCGGCTGGTCGGCCGCGGGACCCAATGAAAGCTGGCGGGCTGATCCGGACCGGCTGCTGGCCGCGGGCCTGCCGGCCGCTTCGGCCGCCCTCTGGCATGCGCGCGCCGGCTGGGTGCGGCCGGCGCGCCTGGTCGACGCCTGGCTCGCGCGGCCCGGCATCACGCTGCGGATGGGCTGCCGCGTGGCGCGCATCGAAGCCGGCGGCACCGGCGCGCCGCGCTGGGTGCTGCGCGACGCCGACGGCCGATCGCTGGCCGAGGCCGACCGGGTGGTCGTCGCCGCCGGCTTCGAAAGCCGCGCGCTGGCGCCCGAATACCCGCTGCAGCCGGTGCGCGGCCAGGTCGAATCGGGCCGCATGACGGATGGCCTGGGCCTGCCCGAAGCGCCCGTGAACGGCGACGGCCACCTGATCGCCGACGTGCCCGGCCCGGAGGGCCCGGGCTGGTTCGTCGGCGCCACCTTCGACCGCGACAGCACCGATGCCGCGCCGCGCAGCGCCGACACAGCATTCAATCGCGAGCGGCTGGCACGGCTGCTGCCTGAAACCGCAGCACGGCTCGACGGGCAGTTCGCGACCGGCGCCACCCGGACCTGGACCGGGGTGCGCTGCGCCTCGGCGGACCGCCGGCCGCTGGTCGGCCCGCTCGGGCCCGGGACGGCCGACGGCGTCTGGCTCTGCACCGCGCTCGGCTCACGCGGCCTCAGCTTCGCCGCGCTGTGCGCCGAGCTGCTGGCCGCGCAGTGGCATGGCGAGCCCCTGCCGCTGCCGGCCAAGCTCGCGGCCGCCCTGGGCACCGAGCGCGCCTGGCGCGAGAGCGAGGCTTTCTAGCCAAGCCCTTGCGGGTCCACAATGGCCCATGGCCGTCCGCTACGACATCACCCACACCACCGTCTACCGCTACAAGACGCCCGTCACCTTCGGGCTGCACCGCGTGATGTTCAGGCCGCGCGACAGCCACGACCTGCGGGTGCTGGCGACCGACCTGGTGGTGAGTCCCGATGCCTATGTGCGGATGATTCACGACCCGCACTCCAATTCGGTGGCGCTGGTGCAGCCCATGGGCGAGGCGCGCGAACTGCGCATCGTCTGTTCGTTCACCATCGAGCACCTGCCGACGCCGATCGACGAACTGGCGCTGGACCCGGGCGCCGAGGTGCTGCCCTTCGCCTATTCGCTGGAGGACCGGCTCGACCTCGAGCACTACCTGCGGCCGCACCACGACGATCCGGACGGCACGCTGATCCGCTGGGCCCACCAGTTCCTGCACACCGACCAGCCGAACAACACGCGCGACGTGCTTGCCCGCATGAACGCGCACATCGGCCAGAGCCTGCGCTATGCCGCCCGCGACGAGGAAGGCACGCAGACGCCGCTGGAGACGCTCACGCTCGGCAGCGGCAGCTGCCGCGACTACGCGCTGCTGATGATGGAGGCTGCGCGCCGCCTCGGCATCGCCACCCGCTTCGTCTCCGGCTACATCTACGACGCGGCGCTCGACACCGGCGCGCCCGCCGAGCCGGGGCAGGCCGTCAGCGGCGCCGGCAGCACGCATGCGTGGCTGCACGCCTACCTGCCGGGCGCCGGCTGGATCGCCTTCGATCCCACCAACAACCTCATGGGCGGCGCCCAGCTGATCCGGGTCGGCGTGGCACGCGACCCGGCGCTGGCGGCGCCGATCTCGGGCAGCTGGTACGGCGAGCCCGAGGCCTACGAGGGGCTGGAAGCGACCGTGGTAGTGCGGCGAATCTCGGGCTGACCGTCAAAAACCGTCCGACCGCAAGCCCGACGAAGACCTTGCCGCAACGACCGGCCGGCACTTAAAGTGGCTTCCGGCGCCTTTTCCTGGGCGCGGTTCTTGCTGATGACACTGTTCCGACACGCGGTGCCGGGACACTGTCCTCACTTCGGAGGTTCTGATTGAAGACTTTTCCCATCGACCTGGCCTTGCAGGGCGGCGGCTCGCACGGCGCCTTCACCTGGGGCGTCCTCGACCGCCTGCTCGAAGAACCCTGGCTGCAGCTGGACGGCATCTCGGGCACCTCGGCCGGCGCCATGAACGCGGCGGCGCTGGCATCCGGCCACGCGGCGGGCGGGGCCGAAGGCGCGCGCGAATCGCTCGACAGGTTCTGGCGCGGCGTCTCGGATGCCGCCAAGTACAGCCCCTTCAAGCGCAGCTGGATGGACATGCTCAGCGGCACCTGGACGCTCGACAACTCGCCGGCCTTCATCGCCGCCGACCTGGCCACCCGCCTCTGGTCGCCCTACGACCTCAATCCGCGCGGCATGAACCCGCTGCGCGGCATCCTGTCGGACCTGATCGACTTCGACCGCCTCTCGGCATCGCCGATCAAGCTCTTCGTGACCGCCACCAACGTGCGCACCGGCCGCGGCCGGGTGTTCCGCAACGCCGAGCTGACGCCCGACGTGCTGCTGGCCTCGGCCTGCCTGCCGACCATGTTCCACGCGGTCGAGATCGACGGCGATCCGTACTGGGACGGCGGCTATGCCGGCAACCCGACGATGACGCCGCTGATCCGCGAATGCCAGTCGAGCGACACCCTGCTGATCCAGATCAACCCGGTCGAGCGGGCGGGCGTTCCGCGCAGCGCCACCGAGATCAACAACCGGCTCAACGAACTGTCCTTCAACTCACCGCTGCTCAAGGAGCTGCGCATGATCGCGCTGCTGCACCAGGTGGCCGACCCGGGGCACGGCGAAGGCGCAGCCTGGGCCCGAATGCGCATCCACCGCATCGCCACCGACGCCATGCTGGCGCTCGGCGCCTCGTCCAAGATGATCTCGGAGTGGCCCTTCCTGTGCCAGCTGCGCGATGAAGGCCGGCGCTCGGCGCAAGCCTTCCTCGACGCCCACAAGGGCGACATCGGCAAGCGCTCGACGCTCGACCTCGAAGCCCTGCTCGAAGGGGTCTGAGCCATGGGACTCGCAGGCATCTTCATCGGCCTCGGGCTGCTGATCTGGCTCTCCTACCGGGGCTGGAGCGTGCTGGTGCTGGCACCGGCCGCGGCGCTGATCGCGGCACTGTTCGCCGGCGAGCCGCTGCTCGCCCACTGGACCCAGACCTTCATGGGTTCGGCGGCCGGCTTCCTGGCCAGCTTCTTCCCGCTGTTCCTGCTCGGCGCCGTGTTCGGCAAGCTGATGGACGACAGCGGCTCGGTCCAGACCATCGCCCGCTTCATGACCGAGAAGCTCGGGCCCCAGCGCGCGATGCTCGCGGTGGTGCTGGCCGGTGCCCTGGTCACCTACGGCGGCGTCAGCCTGTTCGTCGCCTTCTTCGTGCTGGCCCCGATGGCGCAGGCCCTGTTCCGGGCCGCGAACATCCCGGCCCGCCTGATGCCGGCGGCGATCGCGCTCGGCACCTCGACCTTCACGATGTCGGCGCTGCCCGGCACGCCCGCCATCCAGAACGCGATCCCGATGCCCTTCTTCGGCACCACGGCCTTCGCCGCGCCCGGCCTGGGCGTGATCGCCTCGGCGATCATGCTGGGCTTCGGGATGTGGTGGCTTCGGCGCGCCGAGGCCAAGGCCCGCGCGGCCGGCGAGAGCTTCGGCACCCTGGACTCGGAGGCCCACATCGATGCCGCCGAAGACCCCGTGGTGCGCGAGCGCGCCACCACCGCCGGCAGCTTCGACCCGGCCGAAGTCCAGCACGGCGAGCACGGCAGCGGCCAGCCCGGCATCGTGGCGGCCCTGGCGCCGCTGGTGGTGGTGGTGGTCGTCAACCTGCTGATGGCACTGGTGGTGCTGCCACGCATGAACACCGACTACCTGGCCGAGGCCCGCTTCGGCGGCATCGGCCTGGCCAACGTCGGCGGCGTCTGGGCGGTGCTGGTGGCGCTGGCCGCGGCCATGTTGGTGCTGGTCGCGCTGAACTGGAAGCGCCTGCCTTCGCTGCGCGCCACGGTCGATGCCGGCGCCAATGCCTCGGTGCTGCCGGTGGTCTGCGTCGCCAGCCTGGTCGGCTTCGGCGCCGTGGTGGCCGCCATGCCGGCCTTCGAACTGGTGCGCGAATGGGTGCTGGGCATCGGCGGCGGGCCGCTGGTCTCGCTGGCGCTGTCGACCAACATCCTGGCCGCCCTCACCGGCTCGGCATCGGGCGGCCTGACGATCGCGCTCGATGCGCTGGGTGGCACCTTCATGCAGCTGGCCGCCACCACCGGCCTCGATCCGGCGCTGATGCACCGGGTGGCGGTGATCGGCGCCGGCACCCTCGACAGCCTGCCGCACAACGGCGCGGTCGTCACGCTGCTGGCGGTCTGCGGCACCAAGCACGGCGAGAGCTATTTCGACATCGTGATGGTCGGCATCGTCGGTGCGCTGATCGCGCTGATCGCCGTCATCGTGCTCGGCTCGACAGTCGGCTCCTTCTGAGGACTTGGCCCCCACGCTCCCCCACTGCGTGTGGGTCGCTGCCCCCCCGAGGGGGCCGCAGGCCGCCTTGGGGCGGCCCGGCGCCGGCCTGGAATCACCCCACCCGCAGCCGCAACGCGGCCGGGTGGTGCTCCGGCGGCGCCGCCAGCCGGCGTGCATAGGCCGTCTCGGCCTCCTCCTGCGCTTCGCAGAGGCGCTCGAGCGCCCGGATGTCCTCCAGGCCCGGCGGCGTGCCGCTGCCGCACATGAAGTCGCCGAGCGACTCGATCATCTCTTCGCGCGCGGCGACCACGGCCAGGCGGCAGCGCACCATCTCGCCCCTCAGCTTCGCCAGCTGTCCTCTTTTCGACCGATGCACGGCAACTCCCAGTTGTTATTTGTACTACTTAGCTACTAACCAACATTAGGGCTTGGGCGCGCCCCGGTCCATATGGCTTAGGCGCTATCCGATCCGGGCAGTCGCAATCCGATTCAATCTGCGCCTTGCGCCGGCGCCGCCGCGGCAGGAAGATGGCAGCCGCCGAAGGAGACATGCCGACGGTCATGTCCGAACCGGCGGCTTTGCCAACAGGAGCCGCGCCATGAACAAGCTGACCTCCCTGCTGCTGTGGCCGGCGATCGCCATCCTCGGCGCCTTCTCGTTCGCAGCGCTGGCATTGGGCCGGGGCGAGAGCGTCAACGCGGTCTGGCTGGTGACCGCGGCGCTGTGCGTCTACTTCATCGCCTACCGCTTCTACAGCAAGTTCATCGCCGACAAGGTGCTGCGGCTGGACGACACGCGCGTCACGCCGGCGCTGCGCCACAACGACGGCATGGACTACGTGCCGACCAACAAGTGGGTGCTCTACGGCCACCACTTCGCGGCCATCGCGGGCGCCGGGCCGCTGGTCGGGCCGGTGCTGGCGGCGCAGATGGGCTACCTGCCCGGCACGCTGTGGATCCTCTCGGGCGTGGTGCTGGCCGGCGCGGTGCAGGACTTCATCGTGCTGTTCGCCTCGGTGCGGCGCGACGGCAAGTCGCTCGGCGAGATGATCAAGATGGAACTCGGCCCGGTGCCCGGCACGCTGGCGCTGGTCGGCGTGCTGGCGATCATGATCATCATCCTGGCGGTGCTGGCGCTGATCGTCGTGAAGGCGCTCACCGGCAGCCCCTGGGGCCTGTTCACGATCTTCGCCACCATCCCGATCGCGCTGCTGATGGGCGTCTACATGCGCATCATCCGGCCCGGCCGGGTCGGCGAGGCCTCGGTGTTCGGCGTGGTGCTGCTGCTGGCATCGATCTTCCTCGGCCGGGCGGTGGCCGAGAGCGCCACCTGGGCGCCGTGGTTCACCCTCACCGGCCCGCAGCTGGCCTGGGCGCTGATCGTCTACGGCGCCATCGCGGCCAGCCTGCCGGTCTGGCTGATGCTGGCGCCGCGCGACTACCTCAGCACCTTCCTCAAGATCGGCACCATCGTGGCGCTGGCGCTGGGCATCTACTACGTCGCGCCGCTGCTGGCGATGCCGGCAACCACCCGCTTCATCGACGGCAGCGGGCCGGTGTTCTCGGGCAAGCTGTTCCCGTTCCTGTTCATCACCATCGCCTGCGGCTCGGTGTCGGGTTTCCACGCCCTGATCTCGTCGGGCACGACGCCGAAGATGGTCGAGAAAGAGTCGCACATGCGCTTCATCGGCTTCGGCGGCATGCTGGCCGAGTCCTTCGTCGCGGTGATGGCGCTGACGGCCGCCAGCGTGCTCGACCCCGGCATCTATTTCGCGATGAATGCGCCGGCGGCGGTGATCGGCACCACCGCGGCCCACGCGGCCGAGGTGATCTCGGGCTGGGGCTTCACGATCACGCCCGAGCTCATCAACCAGACCGCGATCGATATCGGCGAGACCAGCATCCTGTCGCGCGCCGGCGGCGCGCCTACCTTGGCGGTGGGCATGGCGCAGATCCTCGGCCAGGCCTTCGGCGGCAAGTCGATGGAGGCCTTCTGGTACCACTTCGCGATCCTGTTCGAGGCCCTCTTCATCCTGACCGCGGTCGATGCCGGCACGCGCGTGGGCCGCTTCATGATCCAGGACATGCTGGGCCACGTCTACAAGCCGCTGGGCGACACCGAGTTCCTGCCCGCCAACATCGTCGCGACGCTGCTGTGCGTCGGGCTCTGGGGCTACTTTCTGTACCAGGGCGTGGTCGATCCGCTCGGCGGCATCAACACGCTGTGGCAGCTGTTCGGCGTCGGCAACCAGATGCTGGCCGGCATCGCGCTGCTGCTGTGCACCAGCGTGCTCGTGAAGATGAAGCGCGAACGCTACGTGTGGGTCACGCTGGCGCCGACCGCCTGGCTGCTGGTCACGACACTGACCGCCGGCGTCCAGAAGATCTTCCACCCCGACCCGGCCATCGGCTTCCTGGCACTGGCGCGCAAGTTCGGCGATGCGGCCGCGCAAGGCACGCTGATCGCACCGGCCAAGTCGATCGCCGAGATGCAGCGCGTGGCCTTCAACAACACGCTCGACGCCGTGGTCTGCGGCTTCTTCGTGCTGCTGGTGGTCGCGATGTGCGTGTTCGCCGCCAAGATCTGCCTGCAGGCCCTGAAGCAGTCCAGGCCGACGGCGCAGGAGATCCCGCCGATGAGCGGGCCGCAGGGAGCGATGCCGTGAACGACGCCGGCAATCCCGAGGCCGAGCGCTCGCTGGGCCGCCGCTGGCAGAGCCTCTGCTCGGCCTGCCGGCAGGTCTTCGGCATGCCCGACTACGAGCGCTACCTGGAACACGCGGCCCAGCTTCATCCCGGGGCGCCGGTGCTCTCGCGCGACGACTACTGCGCCAAGGTGATCGAGCGCCGCTACGGCCAGGGCGTGGGGCGCTGCTGCTGAGCGGCCGGCGGCGCCCTGCACGACGCCGCGCCCTTTCCTAGAATCGACGGTTCCCCAGCGCTTCCGCCTTATCCGGAAGCGCACTCGAATCGCCCGCAAACCCGCATGGGGACTGGCGAATAAGCTTATCCGCATAAGGCGCGAACCAAAAAATAGTTTGTTTCCATAAGGCTCGCTCTTACATTCCACGCTCGCTTTGACGTGCGGTGGACGCGCCGCCTTCCAGCAACTGACACACGATGTACCAATACACTGATTTCGACCGCCAGTTCGTGCACCTGCGCGCCGCGCAATTCCGCGACCAGCTGGAGCGATGGCAGAGCGGCAAGCTCGCCGAGGACGAGTTCCGGCCGCTGCGCCTGCAGAACGGCTGGTACGTCCAGCGCTACGCGCCGATGCTGCGGGTGGCCGTGCCCTACGGCGAACTGTCGAGCCGCCAGCTGCGCGTGCTGGCGAAGATCGCCCGCGAGTACGACGAGCCCGAGGCCGAGGTCTACAAGCACGCGCTGGCCACGCAAGGCAAGCTCGGCACGCACAAGCTGCCGACCCACTACGCCCACTTCACGACGCGCCAGAACGTGCAGTACAACTGGATCCCGCTGTCCAAGTCGGCCGACGTGATGGACCTGCTGGCCTCGGTCGACATGCACGGCATCCAGACCAGCGGCAACTGCATCCGCAACATCACGAGCGACGAGCGCGCCGGCATCGCGGTCGACGAGATCGCCGACCCGCGCCCCTTCGCCGAGATCATGCGGCAGTGGAGCACGCTGCACCCCGAGTTCGCCTTCCTGCCGCGCAAGTTCAAGATCGCCATCACCGGCGCCAAGGAAGACCGCGCCGCCACCGGCTGGCACGACGTCGGCCTGCACCTGGTCAAGAACGAGGCCGGCGAGCTGGGCTTCCGCGTGCAGGTGGGCGGCGGCATGGGCCGCACGCCGATCATCGGCACCGTGCTGCGCGAGTTCCTGCCCTGGAACCAGATCATGAATTACCTCGAAGCGGTGATCCGGGTCTACAACCGCTACGGCCGGCGCGACAACATCTACAAGGCGCGCATCAAGATCCTGGTCAAGGCCGAGGGCCAGCGCTACATCGACGACGTCGAAGCCGAGTACAAGCAGGTCATCGAGCACGACGGTGCGCCGCACACCATCACGCAGGCCGAACTCGACCGCGTGAGCGCCTCCTTCGTGCCGCCGCAGCTCGCCACCCGCGTGTTCCGCAGCGCCGAGGCCACCGATGCCGACCTGCGCGCGCAGGCCGCCGACGACGTGATGTTCGCGCGCTGGCTGGCGCGCAACGTGGCGCCGCACCAGAACCCCGCGCTGCGCGCCGTGACGCTGTCGTTCAAGCGCCGCCTGCAGGCGCCCGGCGATGCCTCGGCCGACCAGCTCGACACCGCCGCCCGGCTGGCCGACCGCTTCAGCGCCGGCGAGGTGCGCGTCACGCACGACCAGAACCTGCTCTTGCCGTGGGTGCATGCCGAGGACCTGCACGCGCTGTGGCTCAACGCCCGCGAGGCCGGCTTCGCCAGCGCCAACGTGCACCTGCTGACCGACATGATCGCCTGCCCGGGCGGCGACTTCTGCGCCCTGGCCAACGCACGCTCGATCCCGATCGCCGAGGCCATCACCGAGCGCTACCAGGACCTCGACGAACTCGACGACCTCGGCGAGATCGACCTCCACATCAGCGGCTGCATCAACTCCTGCGGCCACCACCACAGCGGCCATATCGGCATCCTCGGCGTCGACAAGGACGGCAAGGAGTGGTACCAGGTCACGCTCGGCGGCTCCGACGGCTCGCTGCTCAGCGGCGCGGCGCAGGCCGGCAAGGTGGTCGGCCCGTCGTTCTCGGCGGCCGAAGTGCCCGACGTGATCGAGGCCGTGCTCAACACCTACCGCGACACCCGCGAAGCCGGCGAGACCTTCATCGACGCACTGCGCCGGGTCGGCATCGAACCCTTCAAGGCCGCCGCCAACGGCGCCCGCTTCAAGGTCGAGGTGGCCGCATGAACCGCACCCTGACCCTGATCGCCGCCGAGGACCATGTCGACAACGGCGACCCGACCGTGCTGCAGCTGCCCAACGACGCCGATCCGCTGGCGATCGAGGTCTGCCTGGACGACGTCGAGCGCATCGATCTCGACTTCCCGAAATTCACCGACGGCCGCGCCTACAGCCAGGCCTTCCTGCTGCGCCGCCGCCTGGGCTTCAAGGGCGACATCCGCGCCACCGGCGACGTGCTGATCGACCAGCTGGTGCAGATGCAGCGCACCGGCTTCTCGAGCGCCGTGCTCAAGGAAGGCGTCGATGCGTCGGCCGCCCAGCGCCAGTTCGACCGCTTCGCCGCCTTCTACCAGGGCGACGCGGTGCAGGCCGCGCCGCACTTCGTCGCGGCACCCGAGATCGCATCGGAGCCCTCGGCATGAGCATCGACCTCGCACGCATCAACGCCGAACTCGGCCGCAACGCCGAGGGGCTGGTGGACTGGGCCATCGGCCTCGGCCAGGCGACCATCGTCACCACCAATTTCCGACCCTTCGAGGCCGTGATCCTGCACATGGTCACGCGCGCGAAACCCGATGTGCCGGTGGTCTGGATGGACAACGGCTACAACACCGAGGCCACCTACCGCTTCGCCGACGAAGTGACGAAACAGTTGGGGCTGGATCTGCACATCTACCTGCCGCGCCGCTCGCGCGCGCATCGCGAAGCGGTGGAGGGCCCGACCCCGGCACTCGACGATCCGCGCCACGCCGCCTTCACGGAAGAGGTCAAGCTGGAGCCTTTCGCCCGCGCCCTGCGCGAGACCGCGCCGAAGATCTGGTTCACCGCGCTGCGTGCCACCGACACGGCCGTGCGCGCGCAGATGGACCCGGTCAGCGTCAATCCGGACGGCCTGATCAAGGTCGCGCCGCTGCTGCACTGGTCGTCGAAGGACCTGTACGCCTACTGCGAGGCGCACGGCCTGCCCAACAACTTCGACTACGTGGACCCGACCAAGGGCGAAGACAACCGCGAGTGCGGACTGCATCTCGCGCACTGAACGCCAACGCCGCACCGATTCCCCGCATTCAAGATCGCACCCGATGAACGCCCGAACCGAACCCGACCTGCTGCTGTCGACCGCACAGACGCTGGCCCACCTGTCCAACACCCAGCTCGACGCCCTGGAAGAAGAAACCATCTTCATCCTGCGCGAGGTCGCGGCCTCCTTCGAGCGGCCGACGCTGCTGTTCTCGGGCGGCAAGGATTCGCTGGTACTGCTGAAGTGCGCCGAGAAGGCCTTCGGCGCCGGCCGCATTCCGTATCCGCTGCTGATGATCGACACCGGCCACAACTTCCCTGAAGTGACGGCCTTCCGTGATCAACGCGCCAAGGAACTCGGTGCCGAGCTGATCGTGCGCAATGTCGAGGATTCGATGAAGCGCGGCACGGTGCGCCTCGCCCACCCGGGCGAATCGCGCAACGTGCACCAGTCGGTGACCCTGCTCGAGGCGATCGAGGAATTCCGCTTCGACGCGCTGATCGGCGGCGCCCGCCGCGACGAGGAAAAGGCGCGCGCCAAGGAGCGCATCTTTTCGCACCGCGACAGCTTCGGCCAATGGCAGCCCAAGGACCAGCGGCCCGAGCTGTGGACGCTGTTCAACACGCGCCTCGCGCCGGGCGAGCATTTCCGCGTCTTCCCGATCTCGAACTGGACCGAACTCGACGTCTGGCAGTACATCGAGCGCGAGCACATCGCCCTGCCCTCGATCTACTACACCCACAAGCGCGAAGTCGTCGAGCGCCGCGGCCTGCTGGTACCGGTGACCCCGCTCACGCCGCCGCGCGATGGCGAGCAGGTCGAAGTGCGCGACGTGCGCTTCCGCACCGTCGGCGACATCACCTGCACCTGCCCGGTCGACAGCCTGGCGGCCGATGCCGGCGACGTCGTGGTCGAGACGCTGGCCGCCGATGTCAGCGAACGCGGCGCGACCCGCATGGACGACAAGACCTCCGAAGCGTCCATGGAGAAAAGAAAGAAAGACGGATATTTTTAGCTCGCCCCCAGGTTGGGCTCACTTCGTGTAGCCCGCCCACCCCCTGCCGGGGGCAACACCAGAGGCCCGGCGAAGCCGGTTCCTCGGTGTTTCACGAATAAGAAAGTGCATTGGCGAGAACGAATATGAATGCGACCACTTCAACTCTTGAACAGCAAGCCGAGACCGGCGCCGCCCTGCGCTTCATCACCTGCGGCAGCGTCGACGACGGCAAGAGCACCCTCATCGGCCGCCTGCTGGTCGACAGCAAGACCGTGCTGCAGGACCAGCTGGCCGGCGTGCAACGCGGCGGCGAGACCGACCTGGCGCTGCTGACCGACGGCTTGTCGGCCGAGCGCGAGCAAGGCATCACGATCGACGTCGCCTACCGCTATTTCTCGACCGCGCACCGCAAGTTCGTGATCGGCGACGCGCCGGGCCATGAGCAGTACACGCGCAACATGGTCACGGCCGCATCGAGCGCCGACGCCGCCGTGGTGCTGGTCGACGCGACCAAGCTGGCCTGGGCCGCCGAGGTCGGCGACGGCGAAGTGGTCCGCCGAGAACTGCTGCCGCAGACCCGCCGCCACACTCTGCTGTGCCACCTGCTGCGCGTGCAGTCGATCGTGTTCGCGGTCAACAAGCTCGATGCCATCGACGATGCCGAGCTGGCTTTCGAACGCATTTCGGAGGCGCTCGCGAACTTCGCCGAAGCGGCTGGCGTGCAGGTCGCCGCCACGGTTCCGATCTCCGCGCTCAAGGGCTGGAACGTGGCGTCGCGCCACCCCGACTGGGCCGGCTACAAGGGCCCGAGCCTGCTCGAACTGCTCGAGCAGCTGCCGGTCACCGCACAGGACGAGTCCGTGCCCTTCGCGTTCCCGGTGCAATGGGTCGAGAAGTTCTCGGCCTCGGCCGACACCTCGCGCGGCCGCCGCGTGTTCTGGGGCCGGGTCGCCAGCGGCCACATCGAGCCCGGCCAGCGCATCAGCGTGCTGCCGAGCAACCAGCACGCCACCGTGGCCCAGGTGCTGAGCCACACGCGCGAGCCCAAGGCCGTGCATGCGGGCCACAGCGCCGGCATCGTGCTCGACCGCGAACTCGACGTCTCGCGCGGCGACTGGCTGCTGGCCCCCGACGCCTTCGAGCCGGTGCGCGAGATCACCGCCACGGTGGCCTGGCTCGACGACGAGCCGCTGGTGGCCGGCCGGGTCTACTGGGCGCTGCAGGGCCACCGCTGGGTCAAGGCCAAGGTGGCGCGCATCATCGACCGCGTGAACATCACGACGCTGGACGCCGAGCCGACCGACAAGCTCGAAGCCAACGCCATCGGCGACGTGGTGCTGTCGCTGCAGCAGCCGCTGGCCGTGCTGCCCTTCACCCAGTCGCGCACCTTGGGCTCGCTGATCCTGGTCGATACCGCCTCGCACCGCACCTCCGCTGCGGTGCTGGTGCGCCCTGCCGCCACAAAGGCCTAAAATTCGGGGTTTTCCCGATCATTCCCTTCCGCTTGCCAAGAAAATGACCCACGTCGTCTCCGAATCCTGCATCCGCTGCAAATACACCGATTGCGTCGACGTCTGTCCGGTCGACTGCTTCCGTGAAGGGCCGAACATGCTGGTCATCGATCCCGACGAGTGCATCGACTGCGCGGTCTGCATCCCCGAGTGCCCGGTGAACGCGATCTACGCCGAAGAAGACCTGCCGGCCAACCAGCTGGCCTTCATCAAGCTCAACGCCGAACTGGCGCTGGCCGACGGCTGGAAGAGCATCACCAAGCGCAAGCCCGCGCTGCCCGATGCCGACGAGTGGAAAGACAAGACCGACAAGATCGGGGAGTTGGTGCGCTGAGTACGCCGGCTGCGCCCATCGAAACCGATGCACTGATCATCGGCGCGGGGCCGGTCGGGCTGTTCCAGGCCTTCCAGCTCGGCCTGCTCGAGATCTCCTGCCACATCGTCGACGCCCTGCCGCGCGCGGGCGGCCAGTGCGTGGCGCTGTACGGCGACAAGCCGATCTACGACATCCCCGGCACGCCGGTCACGACCGGCAGCGGCCTGGCCGAATCCCTGCTGCAGCAGATCGCGCCGTTCAAGCCGCGCATCCATTTCGACGAGCAGGTCGCGACGCTGGCCCGCCAGGACGACGGCCGCCTGCTGCTCGGGACCTCTCGCGGCAACGCCTTCCTTTGCAAGACGGTCTTCATTGCGGCCGGCGTCGGCGCCTTCGTCCCGCGGCGCATCGCGGTCGAAGGCATCGCCCGTCTTGAAGGCACGCGGCTTTTCTACCATCCCGACGCCCTCGAGCGCTTTGCGGGCCAGTCGGTGATCGTCCACGGCGGCGACGATGCCGCCCTGGAGACCGCGCTGGCACTGCTGCCGCTGGCCAAGGCGGTCACGCTGCTGCATCGCCGCGACGTCTTCCAGGCCGAGGAGGCCACGGTCGCGGCCGTGCGCGAGCGCATCGCCGCCGGCGCCCTTCGCCTCCAGGTCGGGCAGCCGGTCGGTTTCGATCCGGCCCATCTGCAGGTCGCCACGCCCGACGCGCAGACCGTCGCGCTGCTCTTCGACACCCTGATCGGCTGCCTGGGCATCTCGCCGCGGCTCGGGCCGATCGCCGACTGGGGATTGGCGCTCGAGCGCAAGCAGCTGCCGGTCGACACCGAGAAGTACCAGACCCAGGAGCGCGGGATCTTCGCCGTCGGCGACATCAACACCTACCCCGGCAAGAAGAAGCTGATCGTCTGCGGCTTCCACGAGGCCACGCTGGCGGCCTGGGGCGCGGCGGCGATCGTGTTTCCCGACAAGTCGATCCCGCTGCAGTACACCACCACCAGCACGCGGCTGCACACGCTGCTCGGCGTCGCCCACTGAGAAAGAACCGATCGATGCCTGAACTTGAGGTGAACACCCCGTTCATGGTGGGGACACCCGCTGGCCTTAGGATCGCCTGACATGCAGGACGTCAACATTTCTCTTTTCCAATGGCTCGGCGCGGGCCATGCGCCCGACGCGCAGTTCCTCTGGCTGGCAACGCAGCTGGCCGACGGAACCTCCTGGCTCTGCCTCGCACTGCTGGCCGTGGCCGCCTGGCGGCAGCCCGCACAACGCGGCTACCTGATGGCGACCCTGGCCGCCGCCGGCGCCGCCGCGCTGGCCGCGCATGCGCTGGCCCAGGCTCTCAATCTCCCGAGGCCCTTCGTCGCCGGCCTGAGCCCCAACTACATCGCCCACGGCGCCAGGGGTTCGCTGCCGAGCGCGCATGCGAGCGTGATGTTCACGCTGGCACTGGTGCTCTGTCTGCGCCCGGCCTTGCGAACGCTTGGCCTCGCGGTGTTCGCGATCGCACTGGTCACCGGCTGGGCCCGCATCTACGTCGGCGCCCATTTCCCGTTCGACATCGCCGCAGGGCTCGCGCTGGCGATCGTGATCACGGGGCTGTTCTGGGTGCTGGCCATCGGCGTGCGCCGCATCGTCCTGCCGCTGATCGCCCGCGACGATGCGCGCTCGGCAAAGCCCACGGGCACGCCCGCCGCCTGAGCGGGCCCGCCGGCCCCGGCCGGCTCTACAATCGACCTGCTTCGCCTGACGGAAGCAACGCTAGGGGTGCCGGCCCGCAACACGCAGTTGCAGGCCGGCTGAGAGAGTCCCTTTGAACCTGACTGAGGTAATCCTCGCGCAGGGAAGCTGGTCCGGCGGCCGCCACGTTTTCTCGCGCGGCGGTCGGGTCGCCGGCCTCGCCCACCTGCCACACACTTGCATGGAGCAAATGGATGGCAAACACAACCCATGAACAGGCCTCGGCCGCGGCCAACGAGGCGCTGACGCCGCTTGGCGAATCGCACCGCGTCTTCCAGTGGCGCGACCACATGGCGCTCTGGTTCAGCCTGGGCGTCGGCCTGCTGGTGATGCAGATCGGCGCCTATCTGGTGCCCGCGGTCGGCACCCGCGACGCGATGCTGGCGATCGTGCTGGGCTCCTGCATCGGCGCCGGCCTGCTGGCCTGGACGGCCCGCGTCGGCTGCGAAAGCGGCCTGGCCAGCGCCGGCCTCATGAACGCCACCTACGGCAGCGCCTTCGCGCGGCTCCCGGTGCTGCTCAACATCGTGCAGCTCATCGGCTGGACCACCTTCGAGCTCGTGATCATGCGCGAAGGCACCCAGGCCATCGGCGCGCAGGCTTTCGGCTGGTCGCTCGGCGGCCCGCTGGGCACCGTCCTGACGACGCTGCTGTGGGGCGCCGTGCTGCTGGCCTTGCTGGCCGGCTCGATGGTCAAGCTGGTGCGCCGCTTCGTGAGCCGCTTCGGCCTGCCGCTGGTGGTGCTCTCGCTGGCCTGGCTGAGCTGGCAGTTCGCGGCCCGGCTCCACGCCAAAGGACTGGACGCCTTCTGGACCCGCCCCGGCGACGGCTCGATGGGCATGTTCGGCGCGCTCGACCTGGTGATCGCCATGCCGGTCTCGTGGCTGCCGCTGGTGGCCGACTACGCACGCCACGGCAAGCGCAGCGCGGGCGGCCTGGGCGGCGCCTTCAGCGGCACCTGGATCGGCTATGTGCTGGCCAACATCTGGTGCTACGCGCTCGGCGTGATGGTCGTGAGCGTGGCCGAGCCCGGCACCGACCTGGTCGCCGCCCTGCTGCTGGCCCAGGGCGGCCTGGTCGCACTCGGCCTGATCCTGATCGACGAGCTCGACAACGCCTACGGCGATGTCTACTCGGGCTCGGTGTCGGCCCACAGCCTGCGGCCGCGCTGGAGCGTGCGGCGCTGGGGCCTGCTGCTGGCCGCGGTCTGCATCGGCTTCGCGCTGGTGCTGCCGATGCACACGCTCGAACCCTTCCTGCTGCTGCTGAGTTCGGTGTTCGTCCCGCTCTACGGCGTGATCCTCGGCCGGCTCGGCACCGGCAACGCGCCGGTGCCGCTCGGCAGCCGCCGCGTCGACCCGGCGGCGGCCGGCCTCTGGATCGGTGGCATCGCGGTCTACCACGCCTGCGCCGCCTGGGCGCCGCAGTGGGGCTCGGCGCTGCCGACCCTGGCCCTGACCTTCGTGTTGGCCCTGGTCACGCGCCCGGCACAGGCAGGCGAACGCTCGGCACTGGTGCAAAGCCGTGGTTGAGGGGACCGTGACCGGCGCCGACCTGCATGTCCGCGCCCGCCGCCATGGCGGCGACCACATAGCCGCGGGCGCGTTCCACCGCCACGGGCAGCGCATGGCCGAGCGCCAGGTGGGCAGCGATCGCCGACGACAGCGTGCAGCCCGTGCCATGCAGATTGCGGCTCGCGATGCGGCTGGAAGAGAGCCGCAGCCGCTCGCCGTCGGCCTCGGCCAGCAGGTCGACCACGTCGTCGCCCGGCAGGTGGCCGCCCTTGAGCAGCACCGCCCTGGCACCCAGGGCGAGCAGTTCGGTGGCCGCGTCGTCGAGCGCATCGACCCCGTCGATCGCATGGCCGATCAGCAGCGCCGCCTCGTCGAGGTTGGGCGTGACGACGATCGCGCGCGGGAACAGTTCGCGCACCAGCTCGGCCACCGTCTCGGCGGCGATCAGCCGGTCGCCGCTGGTGGCGACCATGACCGGATCGAGCACCACGTTGGGCAGCTTGTAGTGGTCGATGGCCCAGGCCACCACCTCGACGATCTCGGGCGCATGCAGCATGCCGAGCTTGACCGCGTCGACCCCGATGTCCTCGACCACCGCCTGGATCTGCGCCTTCAGGAAGGCCGGCGGCACGCCGTGGATGCCCGACACGCCAAGCGTGTTCTGCGCCGTCAGCGCGGTGATCGCGGTCATCCCGTAGCAGCCGAGGGCCGAAAAGGTCTTCAGGTCGGCCTGGATGCCGGCGCCGCCGCCGCTGTCGGAGCCGGCGATCGAAAGCACGCGTGCGTAGCGGGAAAATGCAGAAGTCATGTTGAAAATTATCGACCACGCACGCCGTGGCCCACGCTGAGCCCGCAATGAGCCCGTCGCAAGAATTCCCTTTCCGCTCCGCGGCCGTGCTCGGCGCCGGGCTCATGGGCCGGCTGCTGGCACTGGCACTGGCCCGGGCCGGCTGCGAGATCGACCTGTATGAAGCCGGTGGTCCGCAGGCCGAGGGCGCCGCCGCACGGGTGGCTGCTGCGATGCTCGCGCCGCTGGCCGAATCGGCCGTGGCGCCGTCCTCGGTCGTGCGCATGGGGCATCACGCGCTCGACCGCTGGCCGACGCTGATCGCAGCGCTCGCGGCCCCGGTGTTCTTCCAGCGCGAAGGCACGCTGGTGCTGTGGCACCGCCAGGACGCCGCCGAGGCCGCGCGGCTGCGCCGCGTGCTGGAGCGCACCGGCGAACGGGTGCCGGAGCTGCCCGCGATGCGTACGCTCGACGCCGCCGGCATCGAGGCCATCGAACCCGCGCTGGGGCGGCGCTTCGCGCAGGCGCTGCTGCTGCCCGACGAAGGCCAGCTCGACAACCGCGCCTTGCTCGACGCGCTGCTGGCCACGCTGCAGGCGCAGCCGAAGGTCCGGCTGCATTGGCAGGCGCCGCGCGCGCCCGACGACTTCAGTCCCGGCGCCACCGGCCAGCCCGAACGCGTGATCGACTGCCGCGGCCTCGGCGCCAAGCCGCAGTGGGGCGCGCTGCGCGGCGTGCGCGGCGAAGTGATCCGGGTCCATGCGCCCGAGGTCACGCTGCGGCGGCCGACGCGGCTGGTGCACCCGCGCTACCCGATCTACATCGCACCCAAGCCCGATCACCTGTTCGTCATCGGTGCCACCGAAATCGAGTCGGACGACATGTCGCCGGCCAGCGTGCGTTCCACGCTCGAACTGCTGAGCGCGGCCTACGCGGTGCACAGCGGCTTCGCGGAAGCGCGCATCGTCGAGATCGCGACCCAGTGCCGCCCGACCCTGCCCGACAATCTGCCGGCCGTGCGCGAGCTGCGCCCGCACGTGATGCAGGTCAACGGCCTCTATCGCCACGGCTTCATGATCGCGCCGGCGATCCTCGACGTCGCGCTCGAACTGCTGGCCACCGGCCAGTCGGCGCTGGCCGGCCGCTTCGGCCTCGCAACCCATCCATGAACCTGCTGATCAACGACCAACCCCACCAGCTGCCGGCCGGCGCGACGCTGTCGGACGCGCTTGCGCTCATCGAAGCCAAGCCGCCGTTCGCCGTCGCCGTCAACCGCCAGTTCGTGCCACGCTCGAACTACGGCGCGCATCTGCTGCAGGCCGACGACCGCATCGAAGTGATCCGCCCCGTGACGGGCGGCTGAGGACACACCATGACACCGATTCCCCCCAACGATCCGCTCGTGCTCTACGGCCAGAGCTTCGACAGCCGGCTGCTGCTCGGCACCGCGCGCTACCCCTCGCCCGACGTGCTCGAGGCGGCCGTCCGGCGCGCCCGGCCCGCCATGCTCACTGCCTCGCTGCGACGCCAAACCGCGACCTCGAACGGCGCCGGCAGCGACAACGGCTTCTGGGACCTGCTGCGCCGCCTCGGCGTGCCGGTGCTGCCCAACACGGCCGGCTGTCACAGCGTGCAGGAGGCGATCGCCACCGCGCAGATGGCGCGCGAGCTGTTCGATACGCCATGGATCAAGCTCGAGCTGATCGGCGACGACTACACGCTGCAGCCCGACACGCTGAACCTTGTCGACGCCGCCGCGCAGCTGATCCGCGACGGCTTCCAGGTGCTGCCCTACTGCACCGAGGACCTCGTGCTGTGCCAGCGGCTGGTCGATGTCGGCTGCCAGGCCGTGATGCCCTGGGCGGCGCCGATCGGCACCGGGCGCGGGCCGGTCAACCCCTACGCCTTGCAGGTGCTGCGCGAGCGGCTGTCGGTGCCGCTGCTGGTCGACGCCGGGCTGGGCTTGCCCTCGCATGCCTGCCAGGTGATGGAATGGGGCTATGACGGCGTCCTGCTGAACACCGCGGTGGCGCTGGCGCAGGACCCGGTCGCGATGGCCGGCGCCTTCGCCGACGCAGTGCAGGCCGGGCGCAGCGCGCACCATGCGGGCGCGATGGCGGCGCAGGATTCGGCCCAGCCGAGCACGCCGGTGCTGGGTACGCCTTTCTGGCATCACGCAGCATCCCAATGACCGCCATGACCGACCCCTCCACCATCGCACGGGCCATCGTGGCGGCCCACGCCGCGCGCTTTGGCACGACGAGCCACGCCACGGATTCGTTCACCTCCGACGACCCGGTCTACCGCGGCGCGAAGCAGGCCTGCGGCACCCTGGGCTTCATCGACATCGACGCCGAATGCCTGGCGCGCGCATGGCGGGCACAGAGCGAGCGCACCGGCCGCTTCGACGCCGAGGCCTGGCCCGACACCCCGGCCGATTTCGGCCTGCGCTCCTTTCCGCCGACGCGCCGCGACGACGCGTTTCCGCCCTGCCCCGAGAAGCTGGGCCTGTATGCGGTGCTGCCCGATGCCCAATGGGTCGGGCGCATGGCGCGCGCCGGCGTGCCGACGGTGCAGCTGCGCTTCAAGTCGAACGATGCCGGCGCCATCGAGCGCGAGGTGCGGGCGGCTGTCGAGGCGGTGCGCGGCACGGGCGCCCTGCTCTTCATCAACGACCACTGGAAGCACGCCATCGCTGCGCGGGCCTACGGCCTGCATCTGGGCCAGGAAGACCTCGACGCGCTGGCTCCCGCAGAATTGCGGACGATCCGCGACGCCGGCATTCGCCTCGGCGTCAGCACCCACGGCTACGCGGAAATGCTTCGCGCCGACCTCGCGAGCCCGAGCTACATCGCGATGGGCGCGGTCTACCCGACCACGCTCAAGCGGATGGCGACCGCACCGCAGGGCGTGGCGCGCCTGGCTGCGTATGCGCGGCTCATGCGTGGCTACCCGCAGGTCGGCATCGGCGGCGTCGATGAAGAGCGCATGCCCGAAGTGCTGGCCACGGGCGTCGGCTCGGTGGCCGTGGTGCGCGCGCTGGTGGCCGACCCGCAGCCCGAGGAGGCGGCACGGCGGCTGATGGCGATCTGCAACAGCGCCGCCTGAGAGGGCCAAAAACCACGCTATAATCTAAGGCTTGTTCCTCGATAGCTCAGTCGGTAGAGCGCCGGACTGTTAATCCGTAGGTCCCTGGTTCGAGCCCAGGTCGAGGAGCCAGAATCAAGCCGCAGTGAACCCGTTTTGCGGCGGCAACAACAAGAAGAGCTTCGGCTCTGCATTCGGCCTCTGCAACGAGCTTCGAGTGTCTCTGCAGAACGCGCCCATGCCGGCGCGTTTTTTTTTCTTCGGCGACTTCGAATTTGTAGCGCGTCACGTGTGTGCCCGGGGAATCGGCCCCTTCACTCGATATATAATTTGAGGCTTGTTCCTCGATAGCTCAGTTGGTAGAGCGCCGGACTGTTAATCCGTAGGTCCCTGGTTCGAGCCCAGGTCGAGGAGCCAGAATGTGCCGCAAGGCCACTGGATGCCCCGCTACTCAAAAGGTAGCGGGGCATTTTCCATTGGGGTGCCTCGTTCGGCAACCCGACCTCTCGATGCGCCGCCTTGTCTTCACCCTCTTCCTCACCCTGCCCTTTGCCCTCCATGCCGCCCCGCGCACCTGCCTGGTGGTCGGCGTCACCGATGGCGACACGCTGACGGCGCGCTGTCCGGGGACAGGCGGCTACGAACGGCTGAAGGTTCGCCTCGATGCCATCGACGCGCCCGAGAAGCGCCAGGCTTTCGGCGCCCGCGCCAAGCAAGCGCTGTCGCGACTGGTCTTCGCGAAGGAGGTCGAACTCGACTGCCAGAAGACCGACCGCTACGGCCGCGCGGTTTGCAGCGTGCGGGTCGCGCCGGCATCGGCGCCGCAGGGTCCGAAGACACTGGACGCCGGGCTGGCGATGCTCACGCTCGGAATGGCCTGGTGGTATCGCGCCTATGCGCACGAGCAGACGCCCCAGGCCCGCGGCCAGCATGAATTCGCCGAAGCCGAAGCGCGGGCGAAGAAGATCGGGCTCTGGCGCGACGCCAGCCCGGTGCCGCCTTGGGAATGGCGCAGGACAGAACACGACACCCACTGACCCGCTGCGCCTCATCGATCCGGATTCTTCGATTTCGATCTCGCCCGCAGCCAGGCGTGGATGAGCCCGAACAGGGCCGCGACAGCGACGATCAGCGCCAGCGCCACTTCCTCGAAGCGCGCGATGTCGCCCAGCAGCGCCTCGACGGCATGGCCGAACAGGTAGCCCAGGCCGCCCACCAGCGGCGCCCAGATGGCTGCGCCAACCAGGTTGCAAACGCTGAAGCGCCGAGATGACAGGCCGACGGCGCCCATGGCGATCGGCCCGACGATGCGCAGGCCGTACATGAAGCGGATGCCGACGATCAGCAGTGCATCGTGGCGCTTCAGCAATGCGATGACCCGCCGCGCCCGCTCATGGAAACCGGGTATCCGGCCCAGCAGTGCCGTGCCCCATGCGCGCCCGGCCCAATAGAAGATCTGGTCGCCCAGGGCCCCGCCGATGAAGGCGATCGCGAGGACCAGCGGCAACGACAAATGTCCCTGGTGGGCAGCGAATCCGGCCAGCAGCAGGATCGTCTCGCCCTCGAGAAGACAGCCCGCAAAGACGGCCAAGTAGCCATAGTCGGTGAGCAGCCGGGTCAAGGACATGCGTGCCTTTTCAGATGAGGCTGCGGATTCTGGTCCGCCGCTGGCCGTTGGGAGGCCAACAGTCAGGTTCCGCACCGCACAATTCCGTCATGCCTTCTCCGTTCATCGAACTCTCGCCACAGCCATTGGCAGCCCCGCGCTTGCGAGTTGCCCGCCTCATGCGTCCGGTCATGGCTCGACTTTCCGCCGGAACCGGACGCTGGCGTCCAGGCGTATCGAGCTATCGCGTCTTCGTGACGATCGTCTTCGCGATTGTCGTCCTCGCGGTCGGCTGGGCAGATCAGCATTTGCCCGCCGCAGCGGTCGTCGTCGTCGGACCGGCCGCGGTCACCTTCTGGGTCCTGACACTGCTCGGCTCGCTCGGAATCGGTCCGGTCGCCGCCATCCGCGATGCCATGCGCGGCTGAACCTGGAAGCTCCGGAAATGCCTGTCGGACAACGCGCAGCCCATCCGGCGACTCGGGCCTACGCTGCCGCCGGCTCTTCGGCCTCAGGATCCAGCGCATGCGTACATCCATCGTTGCAGTGCTGGGCTTGGCCGCGTGCTGTGCCACCGCCCTCGCCCAGACCCCGAAACTGCCCTTGAAGAGCGACGACAACGGGACTGTCTACGCCGAGCCCAACGTGTCCCCGACCGAGACGTCGATGGAATCGAAGGGCGCCACGGTCGGCGCCCAGCGCCCTGACGGCAGCAGCAAGTACATCGGCGTCGACACCACCGGCTCCCGGCCGACCTATTCGCTCGGCGGCAGCACGGCAGGCGACCTGTCCTATTCCGCTGGCGTCTTCTCCGACGGCAATGAGAAAAAGGGCGTGAAGGCCGGCGTGACCCTCAAGTACTGAAGCGCGGCGAGCGCGTCCCGATTGGCAGAATCGGGGGATGAAGAAACCACAACGCCTGGCTGCGGCCGCCCTGGTCATGCTGCTCCTGCTGGCTGGCGCCGGCTACTGGTACCTGTCGCCCTTTCTGGCCGTGCGCCAGCTCCAGGCGGCTGCACAGCGCGGCGACGCCGAAGCCCTCAATGCCCACATCGACTATCCCCGGCTGCGTGAAAGCCTCAAGGCACAGCTGACGGCCCTGCTGGCGCAGAAACTCGGGGCACCGAAGGACGGCGGCAATCCGCTGAGCGCGCTCGGCAACGTCATCGGCGCGAGCCTGGTCAATCCGCTGGTCGACACGCTGGTGCGGCCGGAAACGGTGATGGCCGCCATGCAGAACGGCCGGCTCGGCCGCAGCGCGTCCGAGCCGGCGCCGCCGCCCCCCGGCAGCGCCCCGGCGGACACCGCAGCGCCGGAGCCGAAGAAGGCCCGCTGGATCATCGAGCGCCAGGGCGCCAGCCGGGTCACCGCCTACGCCGTCGATCCCGCCCGCCCCGACGACGAGCCCAACAGCGAGCGCCTCGGTCTGGTCTTGGAACGCAGCGGCTTCGCAGACTGGAAGCTCACCGACCTCCGGCTGCCGGCCTCGGCCTTCAACAAATAGCCGTCGCGCTCAAACGCTCAACCGTCGACCACTTCCTCGAGCGCCGCGTCGACCCGCTCCACCTCGCGCTCCAGCAGTTCGGCCGCGGCGCGCACGGTGTCCCAGTCGCCCTGGCGCCACGCGTTCTCGACGTTCTTGGCCTGCCGTGCCGCCTGGTGCGCGCCGATGCTGGCCAGCGCCCCCTTGAGCGCGTGCACCTGCTCCTGGCCGGCGGTGGCGTTGCCGTCCCTGAGCGCCGCGGCGATCGCCTCGCGCCGCACCGCCATGTCGCTGCGCATCGCGACCGCGATCTCGCGCACCACCACCAGATCGCCGCCCAGCGTGCGCACCAGTTGCCGCATGTCGACCGCCGGCGCCAACTCGGCCTCGGGCTTGAAGAGGTCCTCGATGCCCAGCTGTCCGGGGTCCCACTCGTCCCCCGGTTCGCGGCGCGCCGCGCGGGCCTCCTGGATCGCCTGGGCCAGCAGCGCCGGCGACACCGGTTTCGATACATAGGAATCCATGCCGGCGGCCAGGCAGCGTTCGCGGTCCCCGGCCATCGCATGCGCGGTCAGCGCCACGACAGGCGTGTGCCCGCGCCGCGGCTCGGCGGCTTCCACGGCGCGGATCTGCGCCACGGCGTCGAGGCCGCTCAGCACCGGCATCTGGACATCCATCAGCACCAGGTCGAAGCGGCGCTCCCGCCAGCAGCGCACCGCCTCCTCGCCATTGCGCGCCACGTGAAAGGTGCAGCACATCTGCGTCAGCAGCTTGCGCATCAGCAGCTCGTTGACCGCATGGTCTTCGGCCACCAGCACGTGCAGGCCCTGCAGGCTCATGGCCTCGAGCGGGGCCGGTTCGGTCAGCACGCTCATCTCGTCGGCCGCCTGCTCGAACACCGCCGTGAAGCGGAAGGTGCTGCCCTCGCCCGGCCGGCTCAGCAGGTTCAGCGACCCGCCCATCATCGACACCAGCCGCGCGCAGATGGCCAGCCCGAGCCCGGTGCCGCCGTAGCGCCGCGTGATCGATGCATCGGCCTGCGTGAAGGCTTCGAAGATGTGCGCCTGCTTGTCTTGCGCGACCCCGATGCCGGTGTCGCGCACCGTGAACAGCAGGCGCAGCTGGTCGCGCCGCAGCTCGCTCTGGTTGGGCGCCAGCCGCGCGGTCACCGAGATGCGGCCGAAGTCGGTGAACTTCACCGCGTTCGACACCAGGTTGGAGATCACCTGGCGCAGCCGCCCCGGATCCCCCGCCACCTTCCACGGCACGTCCTCGGCGATCTCGAGCTCGACCTTCAGGCCTTTCTTGGCCGCCGCCGGGCGGTGCAGCGCCACCGCCTCGCGCACCCAGCGGCCGACGTCGAAGCGCACCTGCTCGAACACCAGCTTGCCGGCCTCGATCTTCGACAGGTCGAGCACGTCGTTGAGCAGTGCCAGCAGCGAGGTGGCGGAGTTGTCGATCAGTTCCAGGTGCTGGCGCTGTTCATCGTTCAGCGGCGACTGGTGCAGCAGCCGGGTCAGCCCCATCACGGCATTGAGCGGCGTGCGAACCTCGTGGCTCATGTTGGCGAGAAACTCGCTCTTGGCCCGGTTGCTGGCCTCGGCCTGGGCCCGGGCCTGCTCGATCTCGGCATGCATCGTGCGCCGCGCCGTGATGTCGGTGTTGAAGCCGGTGAGGCGCAAGGGCGCGCCCGCGGCATCGCGCTCGGTGACCATGCCGACGCTCTCGATCCAGATCCAGCCGTTGGCGGTCGAGACCCGGTGCTCGGCGATGTAGCGGTCGGCCTTGCCGCTCAGCGCATCCTTGAGGGCCTGGCGGACCAGCGGCAGGTCGTCCGGGTGGACCCGGGCCTCCAGGGCGCTCAACTCCCAGCGGCGGTCCTCGACCTCTTCGCCGATCATCCGGTCCCAGCGGCGTCCGAGCAGCACCCGGCCGCCCGCCAGGTCCCACTCCCACTGCGCCACCCGGGCCGCCTCGGCCACCATCAGGTGGCGCTTGGCGGCCACCAGCACCTTGTGCGAGGCGTCGAGCTCCTGGTCCTGCTCGCGCACGCGGGCCGCGAGCTTGTCGCGCTCGGCCGTGAGCGCCACCACGCGCCGGACCAGCTCGAGCTGGCGCTGCTGCGAGGCTTCGAGGCGCGCCAGCGCTTCCTGCGCGTCGGGTTGTGTCATCTCGTCTGCTGCCATCCACGGGGCCTTTGTCGGGACTTCGGGGCGAGCCCTGATAATGGACGCGGGCCGCCTTGCGGGCGACCCCGCGTCTTGCTGAAACTGTTCCAGGTCTCCATGGCACATCCGACGATCACCATCAAGCCCACCGGCGCCCGGCTCGCCCTGGCGTTCATCGTCCGATGAGTATGCCCGGGAATACGCGCGCCGAAGATCCGGACGATGGCGCGCAGGATACGGTCACCGTGCTTCTGGTCGACGACCAGCCGGTGATCGCGATGATGGTGCGCAAGATGCTCGCGGTCGACCCCGCGATCGAGGTCCAGGTCTGCACTCAGGCCACCGAGGCCGTGGCCCGGGCGCGCGAGGTGCGCCCCACCGTGATCCTCCAGGACCTGGTCATGCCCGAGGCCAACGGCCTCGATCTGGTGCTGGCCTACCGCTCGATGCCCGAGACCCGCGACATTCCGATCATCGTGCTGTCCTCCAACGACGAGCCGGAGATGAAGCGATCGGCCTTCGCCATCGGCGCCAACGACTACGTGGTCAAGCTGCCGGAGCCGATCGAGTTGATCGCCCGGATTCGCTACCACTCGCGCGCCTACATGGCCCTGGTCGAGCGCGACAACGCCTACCGGGCCCTGCGCCTGAGCCAGCAGAAGCTGCTGCTCAGCAACCTCGAACTGCAGCGGCTGACCAACTCCGACGGTCTCACGGGACTGCCGAACCGGCGCTCGTTCAACGACCACCTGGCACGCGCGTGGGCCACTTCGCAAAGCCAGGGTTCGCCGCTGTCGCTGTTAATGATCGACGTCGACTATTTCAAGAACTACAACGACCGCTTCGGCCACCTGGCGGGCGACGACGCCCTGAAGTGCGTGGCCGAGGCGATCCGCAAGGCCCAGCCCGACCCCGCCTGCCTGCCCGCTCGCTTCGGTGGCGAGGAATTCGCCATGGTGCTGCCGGGCGTCACGGCCGCGCAGGCCGGCGCCATCGCCGAGACGCTGCGGCGGGAGGTCGAGCGCACGACCCTGCCCCACAAGGCGCCGGAGCCCACCTCGGTCACTGTCAGCATCGGCAGCGCCACCATGGTCGCGCCGCCCGACGCTTCGCCGGACCTGCTCATCGCGGCCGCCGACGCCCGCCTGTACCAAGCCAAATGCGGTGGACGCAACCGCGTCGTCGGCCACTGACCCCTGAATCGCATCCACACGACAGCCGGGCACCGCTTTGTTGTCAATCCGCTGCAGCGCCGTGACAATCGAAGCCGCTGCCCATGACAGATAAAGACGCCCTTCTCAGCTACTACGAACGCCGTACATGCTCCGCCCAATGGATGGAATTCAACCGGGCGTTCGCCGCCGAACTGAGCGCCGGCCTGCCACCTGAAGACATCCGCCAGCTGTTCCGCCGGATCGGCGAGCGCATCGCGCTGGCGCTCCCGGTCGAGCGCTGCGACACCGTCGAGCAGCTGCGCGACTGTTTCAACGCCCGCTGGGAGGCGATCGACTGGGGCTTCGCCACACTGCAAGAACAGGCCGACCACCTGCGCATCGTGCACGCCTGCAGCCCGCTGGCGATGGCCTTCGGGCCCGACACCGAAGACTGGGCGAGCGGCTTCTTCGAGGGCGCCTACCAGACCTGGTTCGCGGCGCAGGGCACACCCCCGGCGCTGCGGGTGCAGGCCGAAGCCGCGCCAACGGACGGATCGCCGCAGGTCATGCTGCGGCTGGGCAGGTTCCAGCGATGAGCAACGACGATCGTGAAGCCGAGGACGTGGCCGGGCTGTTCCGCAAGTTCGGCGGCGACGCCAAGGGCTACAAGGAATTCGAGCCGGCACCCGAGGTCGGCCAGCCCCAGGGCGCGTGGACGTTGATCCCGGGGTCGCCGGCAGCACCGGCAGCGGCCATCGCGACGCCCGTATCCCCTACCGTCGTCCCGGAGCCTGCGACATCAGCACCCGCACCGGTGCCGACGCCATCGGCCCCGGCGCCCAGCGCAGTGGCAGCGTCGCCGGCCGGCACGCCCCGCGAGCTCGACCTCCTCTTCGCTCGGCTGGCCGGCCAGCCCCAACCTGCCCCCGAAGGCGGCCACGGGCTCATGTCCCGATGGCGCAAGCCCTCCTGACGATGCCCGTGGTCGCGGTCATCGGTGCCAAGGGCGGCGTCGGCAAGACGACGGTGGCGGCCAACCTCGGCACCTCACTGGCGGACGCGGGCCAAGCCGTCCTCGCCATCGACCTCGATCCCCAGAACGCACTGCGCTTCCACCTGGCCCTCGATCGCACGGCCTGCGAGTGCGGCCTGGCCGGCGTGCTGGCCGGGCGCGCGAACTGGGCCCAGGCGATGCAGCCGGGCCGTGGCGGCGTGGTGCTGCTGCCGTTCGGCGCGATCGACGACGAGCACCAGATCGACCTCGAACGCCAGCTGGCCGACCATCCGGGCTGGCTCGCGGAGACGCTGGCGCGCTTCCAGCTTCCGCCCGAAACCGTGGTGCTGCTCGATACGCCGCCGGGGCCGTCGGTCTACCTGCAGCAGGCGCTGCGCGTCGCCCAGCTCGGCGTGGTGACCGTGCTGCCCGACGCCGGTTCCTTCGCCACGCTGCCGCTGGTCGACCGCATGGTCGACAAATACTGCCGTGGCCGCCCCGACTTCATCGCCAGCGTCTGCCTCGTCAACCAGGTCGACGCCAGCAAGCGCCTCAATCGCGACGTGCTGCAGGCGCTTCGCCACGAACTCGGCGACCGGCTGCTCGGCGTGGTCCACCAGGACCAGGCCGTGTGCGAGGCGCTGGCCAGCGCCACCGACGTGGGCCGCTACGCACCCTTCAGCCAGGCCGCGGACGACTTCGTCCAGTGCGCGCGCCAGGTCCTCCGACGTCTCGCGCCGCCGGCGCACCCCGCAGAGATCCGCCGACCATGACCACCCCCGCCGCGCCGCCTCCCCCGAGCCATCGGCTGCCCCGCATCGTCGCCTGGGCCATCACGCTGGTCGTGCTGCCGATGATCGTCATCACGCCGCTGACCTTGCACCAGCAGCTCACGCTGTCGGTCGCGATCTTCATCGCCGCGCTGGTGCTGAACCGCTTCCCGGGCCGGATCCCGACGCTCGTGATGATCTTCCTGTCGGTCATCGTCTCGTCGCGCTACATGTACTGGCGCATCACCGAGACCATGTACATGGACAACCTGCTCGACCTGGTGCTGGGCAGCGGGCTCCTGATGGCCGAGATCTATGCCTTCGTGGTGCTGTTGCTGGGCTACATCCAGACCGCCTGGCCGCTGGAGCGCAAGCCGCATCCGCTGCCGGACGACCCGCGCGACTGGCCGACGGTCGACGTCTTCATCCCGACCTACAACGAGCCGCTGTCGGTGGTCCGGCCGACCGTGCTGGCGGCCCAGTCGATCGACTGGCCGCCGGACAAGATCAACATCTACGTGCTCGACGACGGCCGGCGCGAGGAGTTCCGGGTGTTCTGCGAGGGCGTCGGCGTGCATCACGTCACGCGCGACAACAACCGCCATGCCAAGGCCGGCAACATCAACGCGGCGCTCAAGAACACCAGCGGCGAATTCATCGCCATCTTCGACTGCGACCACACGCCGACGCGCTCCTTCCTGCAGATCGCCATGGGCTGGTTCGGCCGCGATCCGAAGCTCGGCATGGTGCAGACGCCGCACTATTTCTTCTCGGCCGATCCGTTCGAGAAGAACCTCGACACCTTCGGCACCGTGCCGAACGAAGGCGAGCTGTTCTACGGCCTGATCCAGGACGGCAACGACCTCTGGAACGCGACCTTCTTCTGCGGTTCCTGCGCGGTGCTGCGGCGCACGATCTGCGAGGAGGTCGGCGGCATCGCGGTCGAGACCGTGACCGAGGACGCCCACACGGCGCTCAAGATCCACCGCCGGGGCTACAACACGGCCTACCTGGCGCTGCCGCAGGCGGCCGGCCTGGCGACCGAGAGCCTGTCCGGCCACGTCGGCCAGCGCATCCGCTGGGCCCGCGGCATGACGCAGATCTTCCGGGTCGACAACCCGCTCTTCGGGCGCGGCCTGAGCTGGGCCCAGCGCCTTTGCTACATCAACGCGATGCTGCACTTCCTGTACGGGCTGCCGCGCATCATCTACCTCACCGCACCGCTGGCCTACCTGCTGTTCGGCGCCAGCGTGATCCACGCCTCGGCGCCGATGATCTTCGCCTATGCGCTGCCGCACCTGTTCCACGCCAACCTGACCAACAGCCGCATCCAGGGGCGCTTCCGCTACCTGTTCTGGAACGAGGTCTACGAGGCGGTGCTGGCCTGGTACATCTTCCGCCCGACGCTGGTGGCGCTGATCAACCCCAAGCTCGGCAGCTTCAACGTGACGGCCAAGGGCGGCCTGATCCAGGAGCAGTACTTCGACACCGAGATCGCCAAGGCCAGCCTGTTCCTGCTGGCGCTCAACTTCCTCGGCGTGGCGGCCGGCCTCTGGCGCCTGACCTGGGTCGACGCCGACAACATCGCGACCGTCTGGCTCAACCTGGCCTGGACCGCCTACAACCTGATGATCCTGGGCGCCTGCGTGGCGGCGGCCAACGAGTCGCGCCAGGTGCGCGGAGCCCACCGCGTGACGCTCAACGTGCCGGCCACCTTGCATTTCGCGGATGGCCATTCGATGCGCTGCAACACCTTCGATTTCTCCAGCGGTGGGCTGGGCCTCGAGCTGCCGACGGAAATCGCGCTCGCGCAGGAGGCGCCGCTGGAGGTGGCGCTCTACCGCGGCGAGACCGAATACCGCTTTCCGGCGACGGTGCGCTTCAACCGCGGCAAGCGCCTGGGCCTGCAGTTCACCGCGCTCGACTTCGCGCAGGAGCGCGCGCTGGTCCAGTGCACCACCGCCCGCGCCGACATCTGGGCTGCGCGCTGGGGCAACCACCCGCGGGTGCCCGCCCACCGCGTGATCGGCCACATCGCGCGCATCAGCCTGGTCGGCTTCCGCGACATGTTCGGCCACTACGCGCGCGCCGCCGGCCGCAAATTGCGCCCGGCCCCGGCCGCGCCACGCCCCGCCAACGCAAAGGAACCTACGTGACATCGGCGCTTCATCGGAAACAGGCGGGCGCGATCGCCCTGGCCCTGCTGGCCTGGGCCGGCGGCTCGGCGCTGGCGCAGGGCAAGCCCGCGACGACCACCCCCGCGGCGCCCGGCCTGCCCGCGATCGCGCAGCCGGCCCCCCCTGCGGGCACGACACGCGAACTGACGCTGACCCAGCTCGGCGTCGACTACGCGATCAACCTGCGCGGCATCAGCGGCACGGTTGGCATCCCGTTCAGCGTCCGGGCCGACGAGCTGGTCACCAGCGCGGCGCTCAAGCTCAACTATGCCTATTCGCCGGCCTTGATCCCGGAGCTGTCCCACATCAAGGTCAGCGTCAACGACGTGCTGGTGACCACGCTGCCGGTGGTCCGGGGCGAAGCCGGCAAGCCCCAGAGCGCCGAGATCCCGATCGACCGGCGACTGATCACCGACTTCAACCGAATCAACATCGAACTGGTCGGCCACTACACGCGCGAGTGCGAGGACCCGGTGCACAGCAGCCTGTGGGCCACGGTGGACGCCTCCAGCACGCTGCGCCTCAACGTCGTGCCGCTCAAGGTGGCGGCCGATCTCGGCACCCTGCCGCAGCCCTTCTTCGACCGCCGCGACGTCCGCCGCGCCAGCATCCCCTTCGTGTTCGGCAATGCCGCCGGCACGCCGACCCTCGAAGCCGCGGGCATCGTCTCGTCCTGGTTCGGCGGTCTCGCCGGCTACCGCGGCGCGGTGTTCCCGGTCAGCAACGGCGAACTCCCGGCCGCCCATGCCGTCGTCTTCGCGACGCCCGAGACCACCATCGACGGCCTCCCCCTGCCGCCGATCCAGGGTCCGACCCTCAGCGTGGTCGACCACCCGCGCGACGCCACGCACAAGCTGCTGCTGGTGCTGGGCCGCAATCCCGCCGAACTGCGCACCGCGGCCGCGGCACTCGCGGTCAACAGCCGGGTCTTCACCGGCGGCACTGCGACGGTCAGCAACTTCCAGGAACCGCCGGCACGCCGCCCCTACGACTCGCCGCGCTGGCTCGCCGACGACCGGCCGGTGAAGCTCGGCGAACTGGCGCCGGTGGCCGACTTCTCGGTCGCGGGCTATGCGCCCGACGTGGTCAAGGTCAACCTGCAGCCGGCGCCCGACCTGTTCACCTGGCGCAGCCGCGGCTACCCGCTCGACCTGCGCTTCAACTACACGCCGCGCGTGCGGGCCGACCAGTCGACCCTCAACCTGAGCCTGAACGAGAGCTTCGTCGCTTCGCTGCCGCTGCGGGCGGCCAATCCGGCCGGCGAACACTGGTGGAACCAGTTCCTGCTGCCGCTGCTGCCCGACGGCACCGTGTCGCAGAGCAAGAGCCTCAGCCTGTCGCCGCTGCTGGTGGGCTCGCGCAGCCAGCTTCGCATGCATTACTACTTCGAGCCGCAGGCGAGCGACTGCAAGCCGCTGCTCGACAACGTGCGCGGCAACATCGACCCGGCCTCGACCATCGACGTCTCGCGGCTGCCGCACTACATCGCCATGCCCGAACTCGCGGCCTACGCCAACAGCGGCTTTCCGTTCTCTCGCCTGGCCGACCTGGCGGACACCGTCGTCGTGCTGCCCGACCAGCCCGAGACCAGCGACGTCGAGACCTACCTGGCCTTGCTCGGCCACCTGGGCAACGCCACCGGTTATCCGGCGCTCAGGCTCACGCTCGGGCGGGCGGCCAATGTCTCGCAGTGGGCCCAGAAGGACCTGCTGGTCCTCGGCAGCCTGCAGAGCCAGCCGCTGTTCACCCAATGGGCCGACCGGATGCCGCTCAAGCGGACCCCGGAAGCCAAGCAGTTCCACCTGGGCAGCTGGATCGACGACACGCTCGACCTGATCACCGGCACCCGCCAGCGCGAGGACCTTCCCGCCACGACCCGGATGACCGTGGCCGAGGACGGCACCGATGCCGTGCTGGCCGGCTTCGAGTCGCCGTTGCAGAAGGAGCGCAGCGTGGTGGCGGTGGTCGCCACCGCGGCCTCGCAGCCGGCGCTGCTGAACGCGCTGATGAGCCCGAGCCTGGTGCGCGACATCCAGGGCAGCACCGCCTTCGTGCGCGGCACCCAGGTCAGCAGCCTGCTGGCCGGGGGCACCTACTACGTCGGCCGGCTGCCGCCGGTGATGTGGCTGCAGTGGACCCTGTCGCGCAGCCCGCTGCTGCTGGCGGCGGCGGTGGTGGCGCTGGCCTTCATCGGCGCCGTAGCGGCCTATCTCAGTCTTCAACTGCGCGCCCGCCGTCGGCTGCGCTGACACGGCCTCGAAAGCCCCCTGGCCATGACCCGCCCTCCCTCGCCCGCCCCTTTCTGCCCCGCCACGAGCATCAGCCGCCGCCGCTGGCTGGCGGGCTTGGCCCTGATGCCGCTCGCCAACGTCCTGCCGGCCGCGGCGCAGCAGGCTCTCGGCGCCTGCCTGCCGGCGACCGACTGGACCTCCTTCGCTGCCCGCCACCTGCAGGCCGATGGCCGCATCGTCGATTTCGACACGCCGAACCAGCACTCGACCTCGGAGGGCCAGTCCTACGGCTTGTTCTTCGCGCTGGTGCACAACGACCGCGCCGCCTTCGCGCGGATCCTCGAATGGACCGAGAAGAACCTGGCGGCCGGCAGCCTCGCGCAGCGCCTGCCGGCGTGGCAGTGGGGCCACAAGCCGGACGACAGCTGGGGCGTGCTCGACGACAACCCGGCCTCCGACTCCGACCTCTGGATCGCCTATTCACTGCTGGAAGCCGGCCGGCTGTGGAACGAGCCGCGCTACCAGACCCTGGCCCGCGCGGTGCTCGCGATGGCCGCGCGCGACGAGGTCGCGACCTTGCCGGGGCTCGGCCGCATGCTGCTGCCATGGCCCAAGTCGGTGGCCAAGGGCCCGGCGTGGCGGCTCAACCCGAGCTACCTGCCGCTGCAGCTGCTGCGCCGCTTCCAGCAACTGGACGGCAAGGGCCCGTGGGGCGAGATCGCCGACAACACGGTGCGCATGATTGCCGCCGTGACGCCGCAGGGATTCGTGCCCGACTGGTGCGCCTGGTCGACCCAGGAGCAGGCCTTCGTCGCCGATCCGGAGAAAGGCGCGGTGGGCAGCTACGACGCCATCCGCGTCTACCTCTGGGCCGGCATGCTGCACGCCGCCGATCCGGCCCGCCAGCCACTGCTGAAGTCGCTCTACGGGCCGCGCCGGCTGCTCGAACAGGGCAAGCCGATGCCCGAATTCATCGACACCGACACCGGCGTCATGCGCGGCACCGGCCCGGTCGGCTTCTCGGGCGCGCTGCTGCCCTATCTCAAGGCGCAGGCGCTGACGCCGCAGCTCGACGCCGAACTGGCGCGCGTTCGCGCCCGGGTGGGCAGTCCGGCCCAGCCCGCGCCCAAGCCCCTTCCGTACTACGAGCGCATGCTGCTTCTCTTCGGACAAGCCTGGCTCGATGGCCGCTTCGCATTCAGCCGCACCGGCCAGCTGCAAACCCATTGGAGACTGCTATGCCCCGCCACCCAACTCGCCTGAAGGGCTCCACCGCCGCGAGTCGCCTGATGGCCTGCCTGGGCCTGGTGGGTGCGCTGTACGCGGGCACGCCGGTGCAGGCCCAGGGCGACGCCAAGACGGCCCTGATCGAACAGGGCAACTACTGGCAGAGCATGGGCCGGATCGAGCTGGCCGAGGAGAGCTGGCGCAAGCTCTTGAGCATCGATCCGCAATCGGCCGATGCGATGTACGGTATGTCGCAGGTTGAACTCGCGCGCGGCAAGCCCGAACCGGCCCGCGGCTGGATCACGCGGCTGCACGCCGCCCATCCCGACGACCCGCGCGGTGCGCCCCAGGGCGCGCAGTCCGGCACGCCGCAGACCGACCTGCAGCGCGCACGCGCCGCCTCCAAGGCCGGCCGCACCGCCGAAGCGATCCAGATCTACCGCGCGATCTTCGCCAACCGGCCGCCGCCCGAGCCGCTGGCGGTCGAGTACTACCAACTGCTAGGCGGCACCCAACAGGGTTGGGAAGAAGGCCGCAAGGGACTCGACCAGCTGGTCAAGGACAAGCCCGACAACCTCGGCTACAAGCTGGCGCTGGCCCAGCTGCAGACCTACCGCGAGCCGACCCGGCGCGAAGGCATCCGCAGCCTGATGGCGCTCTCGACGCAGCCCGGGGTGGGCGTGGCGGCCACGGCCAGCTGGCGCCAGGCGCTGATCTGGCTGGACGCCCGGCAGGCCGATGCGCCGCTCTACACCGAATTCCTGGCCACTCATCCCGACCCCGCCGTGCAGGCGCGGCTCGACGGCCTGAGCGCCGCCCGCAGCGCCGCGGCTCCGGCGTCGCCGGCCGCCCAGCCGCTCGGCGAAGGCTTCAAGGCACTGGATCGCGGCGACACCGCAACCGCCGAGCAGCGCTTCCAGCAGGCTCTGAAGGTCGAGCCCGGCGACGCCGAGGCGCTCGGTGGCCTGGGCCTGATCCGGCTGCGCCAGGAGCGCTTCGCCGAAGCCCAGCAGCTGCTGGAGCAGGCCGCGAAAAGCGCCGGCGGCGGCAAGTGGGCGTCGGCGCTGCAAAGCGCCACCTACTGGAACCTGGTCGGCCAGGCCAATGCCGCGCGGGCCAAGGGCGACACGCGCACGGCCCAGGGCCTGCTCGAACGCGCCGTGAAGATCGATCCGCGAGAGACCGTCGGACAGGTCGCGCTGGCCGACCTTCGGCTCGCGGCCGGCGACTACGCCGGTGCCGAGCAAGGCTATCGGCGTGCGCTCGACAGCAAGCCCAACGACACCCAGGCGCTGCGCGGCCTGATCACGGCCTACACCCGTCAGGGCCGCAGCGACGAGGCGATGGCCCTGTCGCAGCGGCTCAGCCCCGAGCAGGCGCGGCAGATCGGCAGCCTGCAGGACGTCAAGGTGGAGGCCGCGCGCGCCAAGGCCCGCGCCCAGATCGAAGCCGGCGACAACGCCGGCGCCCAGCGCACGCTCGAGGACGCCATGCTGGCCGCCCCCGACAGCCCCTGGGTCCGGCTCGACCTGGCCAATATCTACCGTCGCCAGGGGATGATGGCCCAGGCCCGCGGCGTCATGGACGGCCTGCTCATGTCGCAGCCCGACATGCCCGACGCGCTCTATGCGAGCGCCCTGCTCGCCTCCGATGCCGGCGACCCGGCGGCCGGCCTGCAGTACCTCGACCGCATCCCGGCCGCCTCGCGCACCCGCGACATGACCCAGCTGCAGCGCCGCCTGTGGGCCGCCAGCCAGGCGCAACAGGCGCAGGCGCTGGCGCGGCAGGGCCAGGTGGCCGCGGCCCGCGGCGTGCTTGCGCAGACCGAAGCGGCGCTCGGCGCCGACATGCCGCCCGAGCTCTGGGGCCAGCTGGCCATCGCCTACGCCGACATCGGCGACGCGCCACGGGCCCTGGCGATGAGCCGGCAATTGCTGGCGCGCAGCCCGAATCCGGGCGTCGGCGACCGCCTGCTCTACGCCTCGGTGCTGCTCAAGACCCAGCAGGATGTCGAACTCTCCGCCGTGCTGCGGCAGCTGCAATCGGCCAGCATGACAACGGCCCAGCGGGCCGACTACGAGCGCCTGACGATCGCCTTCAGCCTGCGCCAGGCCGACGCCTTGCGCGAGGCCGGCAACCTCGAAGCGGCCTACAACGCGCTGGCGCCGGTGCTGGCCGCGCGGCCCGAAGACCCGCAGGTGCTGGCTGCGCTGGCCCGCCTCTATGCGGCAGCGCGCGACGAGAAGCAGGCCCTGGCGATCTATCAGCGCATCCTGCAGCGCAGTCCGACCGACCTCGACACCCTGCTCGCCGCCGCCGCCAGCGCCAGCGCGCTGCGCGCCCACGGCGAGGCCGAGAGCTACGTGCAGGCGGCCCTGAAGCAGGCCCCCGACCAGTCGCGCGTGCTGGCGGCGGCCGGCCGCGTCTATCGCAATGCGGGCGACAACGCGCGGGCCGAGCAATACCTGCGCGCCGCCGTCGCCGCCGACAGCCGCGCGGCCGGCCAGGGTGGCGTGCCGGCCGCCCCGGCCAATCCCTTCGCCGGCATGACCGGCGGCGCCGCCAGCGGCGGCAACCCGTTCGCCGCCACCCTGCAGCCGGTCGGACTGCCCGCGCCAGGCTATCCGGCCAGCGCCGGCAACGCCCCGGCCTCGCCCTTTGCCGGCATGCGCGGCGGCGCGGCCCCGATCGCGGCGCTGCCGCCGTTGCCTGCGGCCGTGCCGCCCGTCTATGCGGCGGCAGCGAGCCCGCCGGCCGCCAACCTGCCCTGGGGCGCCGGCGGCAGCACCGCGGCCGCACCGGCGACCGCCGCCACGGCCGCGCCGAAGTCCACCGCCCCGCGCAACAGCGCCGAATTCCGCCGCCGCAATGCCGCGGCCAACCAGCAGGCCGCGCCCGCCGGCGCTGCGCCGCTGCCTTCCCCGGCACTGGCCGCGCCCCAGTACGCCCAGGCCCCGGCCTATCCGCTGCCCCAAGCCGCCGGCCAGCCGGTCTATCCGCTGCCGCCCCCCGTGCCCGGCAGCAGCCTGGCAACCGAAGGCAGCTGGAACGCCCCGCCGCGCGCCGGCGCGGCGCCGGCCAACCCGTTGCTGAGCGAACTGCAGGACATCCAGTCCGAACGCAGCACGACGCTCGACATCGGCAGCGTCTACCGCAGCCGCGACGGCGAACCGGGCCTGAGCCGCCTGCAGGACCTGCAGGTGCCCATCGAGGCCCGCTTCCCGGCCGGCAACGGCAAGGTGGTGCTCAGCGCCACGCCGACGGTGCTCGACAACGGCGCGCTGGCGCAGGACTACGGCACCTCGAGCCGCTTCGGCGGCGGGCCGCAGGCGGCGATCGACCTGCTCGCGGGCAGGGTCCCGGCGGTGGATGGCCAGCACGCCAGCGGCGTCGGCCTCGCGGTCGGCTATGAGGGCAAGAACCTGAACGCCAGCATCGGCACCACGCCGCTCGGCTTCCAGCAGACCAACGCGGTCGGCAACCTCACCTACAGCGGTGCCCTGTCCGACACCGTGTCCATGAAGGGCGACCTGTCGCGCCGCGCCGTCACCGACAGCCTGCTGTCGTTCGCCGGCACCGAGGACACCCGCACCGGCGACCGCTGGGGCGGCGTGGTGGCGACCGGCGCCCGGCTCGACATCACCCGCGACGACGGCACCTACGGCATCTACGGCTACGGCTTGGCCCATGCGATCACCGGCCACAACGTGGCCGACAACTCGCGCTACGAACTGGGCGGCGGGCTGTACGTGCACCTGATGAACAAGCCCGGTTCGACCCTGACCGCCGGCATGAACCTCGACCTGCTGAGCTACGACAAGAACCTGAGCTTCTTCACCTTCGGCCAGGGCGGCTACTTCAGCCCGCAGTCCTATGTGAGCGTGGCCTTCCCGGTCGACTGGACCGGCCGCGACGACCGGCTCTCGTGGCGGCTCAATGCCTCGCTGGGCATCCAGTCGTTCACGGAGGACGCATCGCCCTGGTTCCCGACCGACCCGGCGCGCCAGGCCGCCGCCGCGAGCGCCGTCGCGACCGCCACCGGACTGGGCCTCAACAAGGCCCCCTTCACCGGCTACTACCTGTCGAACAGCCACACGGGCGTGGCCTACAACCTGGCAGGCATCGTCGAATACCAGGTGGCTCCGCAGCTCTTCCTGGGCGGCGCCATGGCTTTCAACAACGCATCGAACTACCGCCAGGTGACGGTCAGCGCCTACCTGCGCTACATGCTCGGCAACACCGGACGCTACGGCGCCCCGGCCGGCGCCACGCTCAAGCCGGTGAGCTCGCCTTACACGCCGCTGCTCTAGGAATCTGCTGGCGCTCAGCAGCCCGCCGCCCGGCCCCAGGGCGGCGCCTGCTCGAAGCCGATGATCCATGCCGGCACCTCGGCGGCCGGCAGCGGCTTGGCGATGCCATAGCCCTGCCCGAGCGTGCAGCCGAGGGCCAGCAGCGCATTGCCGTGCGCCACCGACTCGACCCCCTCGGCGATGGTCTTGCGGCCGAAGCCGCGCGCCATCACCAGGATGCCGCGGATGATCGCCTCGTCCTCCGGGTCTTCGAGCATGCCGCGCACGAAGGACTGGTCGAGCTTGAGCGCGGTCACGGGCAGGCGCCGCAGGTAGGTCAGCGACGAATAGCCGGTGCCGAAGTCGTCCATGACCACCGGCACGCCGAGCGCCTTGCAGGCACCGATGAAATCGGCGACGGCGCCGAAGTCCTTGATGGCGGTGGTCTCGAGGATCTCGAGCTCGAGCACGCCCGCGTGCAGCTGCGGAAAACGGCCCAGGTGAAAGCCGAGCCGCTCGATGAAGTCCGGCCGCAGCAGGTGGCGCGGACTGATGTTGACGCTGACCGAGGTCTTGACCCCCGCGGCCAGCCAGTCGGCCGCCTGCCGCACCGCCTCGCCGATGGCCCAGTCGCCGAGCTGCTCCACCAGTTCGTGGTCCTCGATCATCGGCACGAAAGCGGATGGCTGCAGCAGACCTCGCTCGGGATGCTGCCAGCGAACCAGGGCCTCGAAGCCGATCACCCGGCCGCACAGCATGTCGACCTTGGGCTGGTAGGCCAGCAGGAACTCGTGGTTCGCCAGGCCGGCCTGGATCCGCTCGCGGATCTGCTGTTCCTGCTGTTCCTCGTGGGCCAGGCCGGCGTCGAAAAAATGGACCTGGCTGCCGCCGGCCCGCTTGGCGAAGAACACTGCATGCTGCGCTTGCTGCAGCATGACTTCGGTCGGCTGCTCGCCCTGGCGCATCAGCGAAACGCCGACGCTGGTGCGCAGCCGCGTCGAACGGTCCTGCAGCCGGAACGGATGCGCGAGCCGCGCCAGGATCTGTTCCAGCAGAGCCTCGGAATGCGCCGCGTCATTGACGAAAAGCAGCAGCGCGAACTCGTCGCCGCCGACCCGGGCGACGCTGGCATCGTTCGGCACCGCGGCCTTCAGGCGGCGCGCCACCTCGCGCAGCACCGCATCCCCGCCCACCGGACCGAAGCTCTCGTTGATGTCGCGGAAACGGTCGAGGTCAAGGTAGCAGACCGCCAGCAGGCGCTCGCCGTCGCCGTTGCGCACCGGCGCGGGGTTCAGTTCCTCGGCCGAGGGCACGCGATTGGGCAGCCGCGTCAGCGCGTCATGGCGCGACAGCAGGTCGAGCCGCTCGCCGCGCACGCCGCGGGCCGTCGGCGTGAAGCTCCACAGGACGCAGCGGTCGTCCATGCGCTCGCCGCGCAGGTCGGCCATGATCGTGTGGCCGTGCCGGGCCCGCAACACGACCCGGCGGCCATCCACCGCGCCGCGCGCCGGGAGCTTCAACTCGTTGGCGGACGCGGGCGGCAGGACATCGTCGAAGGGCATGTCCGTGAGCGCGCCCGACGGATAGTCGAGCAGCGTGTGCGCGTCCTCGTCGGCCCAGAGAATCGATCCATCGCAAATCTTGAGGTGGCCAACGAGGGTGCGGGTGAGCATGGGCGCTATTGTTCACGGAAAAACAACCGCCCGACGTCCTCCCGATGACGGATCGGATCAGCGCAGCGGCGCGCCCCGAATCGTGTCGGCCGATTTCTTGATCTGCTGGACCATGCGGCGCTGCAGCGGCGATGCCCCCCGGTGGCCGAGGACGTCCATCAACCAGCCGCCCGCCACCAGGATCGCCAGTACGCCAAGGGTCAAGACCTCAGAGTCCATGCTGTGCTCCCGGAGTCGTCGAGCGCACACTCTGCGCTGCAAACGGATCGACGGGAATCAGCCGAAAGGCGTGTGTTGCGAACCGGTCGGATCGCGGTCTTGCGAGGCTGGCGCGGATCAGGACTTCGCGTTCAGCCGTTGCAGGTCGATGTCGGCCAGGCGGCCCGGCACGGTCACGAGGCGAAGCGCCTCCGCGGCGCCGATCGGACTGCCCTGCGACAGGAAGCGGATCTGGTAGCCGCCAATCTTGATTTCGTCGCCATTGCTCAACGCGCTGCCCTCGACCCGCTGGCCATTGACATAGGTCCCGTTGTGGCTTTGCAGATCGCGGATCGTCATGGCGTCGCCCACCGCCTCGAACACCGCGTGGGAGCGGCTCACGAGCGGGTTGTCCAGCACCAGGTCGCAGCTGTCGGCACGGCCGACGACGAAGGGCGTGCGGGTCATGTTGACCTGCTTGGCCGAGCCGTTCTTCTGCAACACGATCAATCTCGTCATTGTTCGATCCTCTCCTTGGTGAATGCCTGAACGGCGTGGCCGCCCTTCCGGTCTATGCCGCTTTGGGGGTGCCATGCCTCCTTCGGAGAGATGGGCGAAAGAGCGGCGGCCGCGTAACTTCAGGATGATGCAACATCCCGACACGCTCGCCGCCAGATTTCTGCTGCCGTTCGCGGCGGTCGGCTTCCATCGCCAGTCCCCTGCACCCTGCCGCACGCCGGCCCCGCCGTTGCTGGTGCTTCGCGGCGTGTCCCAGCGAGGCACCATCCGCTCGCGGGCGGCCCAGGTGATCGCGGTCACGGCGCTGCACTTCGATGCCCAGGGCCGTTGAGCGCAAGACTACAGGATGGAGTGGTCCGTGGTGAACATGCACGAGTCCGGTCCGCTCGAATAGGCGGTGGTCGCCCCGCCCGGGTCGGGCAAGGGGGCCGCGGTGCTCTCGCCGATGCTGACCGGCGTCTTCGGCTTGCCGAAAGGCGCGAGGCCCTGCAGCACGCGCAGCGCCGAGGCGCCCTGGATGAGCGCTTCCGAATAGTCCGGAACACCCTGTGTCGAGCAGTCGATCGGCCTGAATCCCAGGCAATCCTCGGACTCGGCCTGGACTGCCTCCATCAGAACCCAATGGAATTCATTGGGTTCCAGTTCGAGAACAGTCAGCGCTATATCGCGAAGTGCCACCGGGAAACCTTTCGATCAGTGAAGCCTGGATTGTTACTGGGCGGTGATTTGATCGCCAAGGCACTTTTGCACGCTGCCTTGACGATCACCCCCGCGAGACCGGCACTAAGTCGCAATCGGCCGGCCCGCAAAGGGCAGCGCCTCAGCCCAGGCGCACCGGCACGAAGATCTTGTTGCCGTCGCGCTGGATCAGCAGCGCCACCGACCTGTCGGCCTTGGCCACCACCTCGCGCACCTGCTCGATGCTCTTCGCCGGCGTGCCGTTGATGGCCAGCAGCACGTCGCCCGTCTGGACGCCGGCCAGTGCCGCCGGACCCCCGACATCCGCGATCAGCAGGCCACCGTCGACCTGGGCTTCGCGCTGTTCCTGCGGCTGCAGCGGACGCAGCGCGAGACCGAGCTTGCCCTGCTTGGCGCCGCCCTCCTCGTTCTTCGCCACCGCGGTGCCCTTCTCGGCCGCGTCGCCCAGCTTGGCGGAGATTTCCTCGCGCGCACCCTGGCGCCAGATCTCGAGCGCGATCTTGCTGCCCGGCTTCTTCTGGCCGATCAGGGCCGGCAGGTCTCCCGAGGACACGATCGGCTCGCCGTCGACCTTGCGGATCACGTCGCCCGAGCGCAGGCCGGCCTGGTCGGCCGGGCCGCCCTTCTCGACGTTCGAGACCAGCGCGCCTTCGGGCTTGTCGAGCTTGAACGAATCGGCAAAGGCCTGGTTCACTTCCTGGACCGCGACGCCGAGGCGCGCATGGGTGGCCTTGCCGGTCGCGACGATCTGGTCCTTGACCTGCATCGCGACCTCGATCGGGATCGCGAACGAGACGCCCTGGTAGCCACCGCTGCGGCTGTAGATCTGGGAGTTGATGCCGACCACCTCGCCGCGCGTGTTGAGCAGCGGGCCGCCGGAGTTGCCCGGATTGATCGCGACGTCGGTCTGGATGAAGGGCACGTAGCCATCGTCGGGCAGCGAGCGGCCCTTGGCGCTGACCACGCCGGCGGTGACGGTGTTCTCGAAGCCGAAGGGCGAGCCGATCGCCAGCACCCATTCGCCGGCCTTCAGGTCCTTGGTGCTGCCGACCGCCAGCACGGGCAGGTTCTTGGCCTCGATCTTGATCACGGCGACGTCGGTCTTGGGGTCGGAGCCCAGCACCTTGGCGCTGAACTCGCGGCGGTCGGTCAGCTTGACCGTGACTTCCTTGGCGTCCTTCACGACGTGGGCGTTGGTCAGGATGATGCCGTCGGCGCTCAGGATGAAGCCCGAGCCCTGGCCACGGACCGGGGTCTCGCGCTGCGGCTGCTGGCCGCGCGGGCCCTGGCCGCCGCCGAAGCGGCGGTAGAACTCGTACATCGGATCGTCCGGGTCCATCTGCGGGCCGCCTTCGGCGCCGGCCGTCTTGGTGGTGCCGGTGACGCTGATGTTGACCACCGCCTGGCCGTCGCGGGCGGTGATGGTGGAGAAGTCGGGCATGGTCACCGTCGGCGCGGTGGTGGTGCCAGCGACGGCAACGGCCTGCGCCGGGGGCGCGGCCACGGCACGGGCGCTGGTGTAGGCGCCAGTGCCGACGGCACCGATCACGCCGGCGGCTGCCAGCGAAAGCACGAGCGCGCGAGGCGAGGTCAAACCGGTTTTCATCAGAAATCCTTTCGAGTATGGGAAGAGAGCACGAAAGGAATGTCGGGCCGCCAGCTTAGGCCCGGCTTAAATTGGCTCGCCCCCAGGTTGCCCGGCACTTCGTGTCCGGGCGCCCACCCCCTACCGGGGGCAACACCAGCGGCCTGGCAAAGCCAGTTCCGCGGTGTTTCACCAACGGGCCGGGCTGCGCCGGCCGGGCAGTCAGGCTGCGGGGAAGCGAACCAGAACGCGCAGGCCGCCGAGAGGCGATGGCTCCAGCGAGACGGCCGCGCCGTGCAGGTCGGCGATCGACTTGACGATCGACAGGCCCAGGCCGCTGCCGGGGGCCTGGGGCTGGCCCGCGCGGTAGAAGCGGTCGAGCACGCGCTCGCGCTCGCTCTCGGGCAGGCCGGGTCCGCTGTCGTCGACGCTCAATTCGACGGCGCCCGCCCCGGCGGCGATCCCGACGTCGACGCGGCCGCCGGGCGGCGTGTACTTGACCGCGTTGTCGATCAGGTTGCGCAGCAGGGTGCGCAGCGCCTCCGGCTGGCCCTGCACCGTCGCCGGGTCGGCCCGCGCGATGCCGATGTCGATGTCGCGCGACTGGGCCGCGGCCACGGTGTCGGAGATCGCCAGCCGCGCGACCTCGGGCAGGCTGACGGCTTCCGGCCGCGCGCCCGCCGCCGCGCTGGCCTCGTGCCGTGCCAGCGCCAGCATCTGCTCGACCAGCCGGGTCGCCCGGTCGATGCCGGCGGCCAGCCGGGCCACCGCGAGTTCGCGCGTCGCATCGTCGGCCGCACGCTGCAGGCCTTGCACCTGCAGCTTGAGCGCCGCCAGCGGCGATCGCAGTTCGTGCGCCGCGTCGGCGACGAAGTGCTTCTGGGCCTCGAAGGCCTGGCGCACCCGAACGAACAGCAGGTTCAGCTCGTGCACCAGCGGCCGCACCTCCTCGGGCAGGTCGGCTTCGTTGAGCGGCGACAGGTCGTCGGCCTGCCGGGTCGCCACCTGCCGGCGGACCCGGGCCACCGGGGCCAGCGAGCGGCTCACCACCCACCAGACCACCAGCATCAGCAGCGGCGCCGCCAGCACGATCGGCCCGACGGTGCGCAAAGCCAGCGTGCCCGCCATGCGGCGGCGTGCCGCCATGTCCTGCGCCACCTGGATCACCAGCGCCCCGGTCGCCAGCGAGAAGACGCGGTAGGTGGTGCTGCGCGCCTTCACGTTGGAAAAGCCCAGCACCGCGCGCTGCGGCAGCGCCGACTGGGCGGCCGAATCGAAGATCCGGATGCCGTCCAGGGTCCAGATCTGGACGATGAATTCGAAATTCTCCTCGCCGCCGCCCAGGCCGCCGACCGTGGAACTGGGCGGCAGGCCGGCACGCAGCGACAGCGCCATCTGCTGCATGTGCTGGTCGAAGATGTCGTCGGCCGCCTCGAGCACCGCGCGATAGGTGACGAAGGCCTGGGTGCCGGCCGCCAGCACGATGGCCGCCAGCAGGAACCACAGCAACCTAGCCCGGAGCGACTTCATCGATGCCCCCACGCTCGGCACTTCGTGTCCTCGCTGCCCCCCGAGGGGGCGCGAGCTTGCTTGGGGCGGCCCGGCGCGGCGCTCTTCATTCCTTCGGCACCATGTAGCCCACCCCCCGCACATTGCGGATCAGGTCGGCGCCCAGCTTCTTGCGCAGCCCGTGGACGTAGACCTCGACCGCATTGCTGCTGATCTCGTCCTTCCAGCTGTAGAGCTTCTCCTCGAGCTGGGCCCGCGACAGCACCATGCCGGGCCGGGCCAGCAGCGGCTCGAGCACCGCCCATTCGCGCGCCGACAAGATGACCGGCTGGCCGCCCACGCTGACCTCCCGGGTGGCCGGATTGACGCTCACGCCCATGTGCTCGTAGACCGGCTCGGCCCGCCCCGAGGCCCGCCGCAGCAGCGCCCGGATGCGGGCCAGCAGTTCGTCGAGGTCGTAGGGCTTGAGCACGTAGTCGTCGGCGCCGGCATCGAGCCCCTCGATGCGCTGCGCGACCGAGTCGCGCGCGGTCGCGATCAGCACCGGCATGCGCTGCTTGCGGGCCCGCAGCGCGCGCAGCACGTCGAGCCCGTCGCGGCGCGGCACGCCGAGGTCGAGCAGCACCAGGTCGTACTGCTGCGTGCGCAGGGCTGTATCGGCGGCGTCGCCGTCCTTGACCCAGTCGACCGCGTACTGCTGCGCGCGCAGCAGGTCGAGCACGGCTTCGCCGATCATCACGTCGTCTTCGAGCAGCAGCAGTCGCATGGTTCAGTCATCCGCTGTGGGTCGAACGCGATGGTAGCGACTCACAGCAAGGACCTGACCTCTCTGGCCGCATCGAACAGCAGCGGCAGCAGGTCGCGGCGCAGCGCGTCCTCCTGGTAGCGCCCCCCGGACAGCACCACGTTGAGCGCCGCCACCGTGCGCCCCTGCATGTCGCGCAGCGGCACCGCCATGGCCTGGACGCCGAGCTCGTGCTCTTCGCTGGCAAAGCAGAAATCGTCCTTGCGGGTCTGCGCGATGCGCTGGCGCAGTTCCCGCGCCTGGGTGATGGTCTGGGGCGTCAGCCGGGACAGCCGCCGCGCCTTGAGCCATTCGGTGAGCTCGGCCGGGCTCAGCGCGGCCAGCAGCACCCGGCCGGTGGAGGTCGCGTGGGCCGGCAGCCGGGCCCCGAGATGCAGGCCATAGGCCAGCACCCGGGTCGGCGCCGCGTAGCTGCCGCTGCGCGCGACGATCACCACCTCCTCGCCGTCGAGCACCACGGCCGAGAACGATTCCTGGGTCTGGGCCGCGAGCCGGTTCAAGGTCGGCTGCAGCGCCCGCGGCAGCCGCGACGACGCCAGGTAGCTGCCCGAGAAGCGCAGCACCTTGGGCGACATCCAGAAATAGCTGCCGTCGGTTTCCAGGTAGCCCAGGTGTGCCAGGGTCAGCAGGTGGCGCCGGGCCGCGGCGCGCGTGAGCCCGGCCCGCTCGGCGGCCAGGGTGGCATTGAGCCGCTGGCGCTCGGTATCGAAGCTCTCGAGCACGGCCATGCCCTTGGCGATGCCCTCGATGAAATCCGGTTTTGCGATGGTCATGGTCGGAAGGGATTGCGCGATCATCGCGCAAGTGCTTTCATGATCGCACAGCGCGTGCCATCCGGGTCCCCTGAAACGGATGCGACGCCCTACGCTCGCACAAACTTCAGGAGACTCGCATGCGAACACAGGTTGCCATCATCGGTGCAGGCCCCGCCGGCCTCTTGCTCGGCCAGCTGCTGCACAAGGCCGGCATCGACAACATCATTCTCGAACGCCAGAGCGGGGACTACGTCCTCGGCCGCATCCGCGCCGGCGTGCTCGAGCAGATCACGATGGACCTGCTGGACCGCGCCGGCGTCGACACTCGGGCCAAGGCCGAGGGCCTGCCGCACGGGGGCATCGAGCTGCTGTTCAAGGGCGCCCGGCACCGCATCGACCTGCACGGCCTGACCGACGGCAAGCAGGTCACGGTGTACGGCCAGACCGAAGTGACCCGCGACCTGATGGAAGCGCGCGCGGCCGCCGGCCTGACCACGATCTACAACGCCGCGTCGGTCAGCCTGCACGACTTCGACACCGCCAAGCCCCGGGTGCGCTACCAGAAGGACGGCGCCACCCACGAGGTCGAATGCGACTTCATCGCCGGCTGCGACGGCTACCACGGCGTCAGCCGCGCCAGCGTGCCGGCCGATTCGCTGCACACCTACGAGAAGATCTACCCCTTCGGCTGGCTCGGCGTGCTGGCCGACGTGCCGCCGGTGTCGCACGAACTGATCTACGCCAACACCGCGCGCGGCTTCGCGCTGTGCAGCATGCGCAGCGCCACCCGCAGCCGCTACTACGTCCAGGTCCCGACCGAAGAGAAGGTCGAGAACTGGAGCGACGAGGCCTTCTGGAACGAGCTGCGCCTGCGCCTCGACCCCGAGGCCCGCGACCGCCTCGTGACCGGCCCGTCGCTCGAGAAGAGCATCGCGCCGCTGCGCAGCTTCGTCGCCGAGCCGATGCGCTTCGGCAGCCTGTTCCTGGCCGGCGACGCCGCCCACATCGTGCCGCCGACCGGGGCCAAGGGCCTGAACCTGGCCACGGCCGACGTCGGCTACCTGTCGCGCGCCTTCGAGATCTACTACGGCGAGAAGACGCCCTCGGCCCTGGACCGCTACTCCGACCTCTGCCTGCGCCGGGTCTGGAAGGCCGAGCGCTTCTCATGGTGGTTCACCTCGCTGATGCACCGCTTCCCGGACACCGGCGAATTCGGCCAGAAGATCCAGGAGGCCGAACTCGACTACCTGGTGCACTCGCATGCCGCCTCGACCTCGCTGGCGGAGAACTATGTGGGGTTGCCGATGGAAGATTTCTGAGTCCTTGCGGGACAGACCAACGAACGCGAAGCGGTTTGTTGCTCCGTCCCCAACTGACCAGATTTTTCAGGCCGCCTGCATCAACCGCCAGACCCGATCCGGGGTCAACGGCATGTCCAGATGCGGCGTCCGGTCCGCCAGCCCGTTGCGCGCCAGCGCATCCGCCACCGCATTCACCACCGCCGGCGTGGCGCCGATGGTGCCCAGCTCACCCACGCCCTTGACCCCCAGCGGGTTGTTCTTGCACGGCGTCGATTCGTCCATCTCCATGCGGAACATGGTGGCGATGATGTCGGCGCGCGGCGCCGCGTAGTCCATCAGGCTGCCGGTCAGCGGCTGGCCGGTCTCGCTGTCGTAGACCACTCGCTCGCACAGTGCCTGGCCGATGCCCTGCACCGCCCCGCCCTCGAGCTGGCCGCGCACGATCAGCGGGTTGACCACCCGGCCGACGTCGTTGACCGAGGCATAGGTCTGCACGCTGATCTCGCCCGTGGGCGGATCGATCTCGATCTCGGTGATGTGGCAGCCGTTCGGCCAGGTCGGCCCCGACACCGTGCTGGTCGAGTCGACGAAGATCTGCTGCTCGGCCTGCTTGCCGGCCAGCGTGAACAGGTCGAGCTTCAGGTCGGTGCCTGCCACCTTGAAGACGCCGGCCGCGTATTCGACGTCGGCCGTCGCCACCTCGAGTTCTTGTGCCGCCAGTTCGCGGCCCTTCTCGATGGTGCGCTCGGCGCCGATCCGGACCGCCGAGCCGCCGGTGAACAGCGAGCGCGAGCCGGCGCTGCCGAAGCCGTCGCCGCGGTCGGTGTCGCCCAACACGATGTGCACCTGCTCGATCGGCACGCCGAAGGCGTCGACCACCAGCTGCGCCAGGGTGGTCGCGATGCCCTGCCCCATCGCATTGACGGCCGAGAACACCTCGATCACGCCGTCGGCGCGCACCGCGACCGTGACGCGCTCCTCGAACACATTGCCGCCGGTCCACTCGAGGAAGGTGGCGATGCCCAGTCCGCGCATCCGCCCCTGCCGCTTCGATTCGGCCGCCCGGGCATCGAAGCCCTGCCAGTCGGCCAGCGCCAGCGCCTGGTCCATGACCGATTCGAAGGCCCCGGTGTCGTAGACCTGCTGCATCGGATTCTTGTAGGGCATCTGCGCCGGGCCGATGAAGTTGCGCCGGCGCAGCTCGATCCGGTCGATGCCGGTCTGGCGCGCCGCCTCGTCCATCAGGCGCTCCATCGTGTAGATCGCCTCGGGCCGACCGGCCCCGCGGTAGGCGCCGGTGGGCGCGGTGTTGGTCAGCACCGCCTTGAAATGGAAGTCGATGGTCTGGATGTCATAGACGCTGGTTTGCACCCACGGGCCGATCAGCAGCTGGATCGCGACCCCGGTGCCGGTCGCGTAGGCGCCGACGTTGGCATGGGTGCGGATGCGCAGGCCGAGGATCTTGCCCTGGGCGTCGAGCGCCAGCTCGGCCTTGGCCTCGATGTCGCGGCCATGCGAGGTCGTCAGGAACTCTTCGCTGCGGTCAGCAACCCACTTCACCGGGCGCCGCAGCGCGCGGGCGGCGTAGGCGACCGCGATGTCCTCGGGATAGGCGCCGGTCTTCATGCCGAAGCCGCCGCCCACGTCGCCCACCACCACGCGCACCTTGTCCTTCGCGAGGCCGATAGCGTCGCACACCGAATCGCGCACGCCGGAAGGCATCTGCGTACTCATCCGGATCGTGATCCGGTCGGTGGCCGGGTCGAACTCGGCCAGCACGGTGCGTGGCTCGATCGTCAGCGCAACCACGCGCTGGTTGACGACGTCGAGCGCCACCACGTGGCTGGCCTTGGAGAAGGCCTCCGCGGTCGCTTCGGCGCTGCCGTGGCGCATCTCGGCCGCGATGTTGCCGGTGCCCTCGTCGCAGATCAGCGGCGCGCCCTCGGCGGTCGCAGCCCGCAGGTCGACCACCATCGGCAGCTCTTCGTAGTCGACCATCACCGCCTCGGCCGCATCGCGCGCCTGAGTCAAAGTCTCCGCGACCACGACGGCGACCGGCTCACCGACGAAACGCACGCGCTCCAGCGCCAGCACCCGGCGCAGCGGCGTCGCGCAGTCGGCGCCGTCGGCGCGCTTGAAGGGCGCTCCCGGCATCGGCTTGACGCCGGCCCGGTCCAGGTCGGCCCCGGTGAAGACGCCGAGCACGCCGGGCATTCCGCCGGCCGCCGCCGTATCGACCGTGACGAGCCGCGCGTGCGGATAGGGCGAACGCACGAAGCAAAGCCAGCTCTGGCCCGCCGGTGCGACGTCGTCGGTGTAGCGGCCGGCGCCGGCCAGCAGCTTCTCGTCCTCGAGCCGTCTGACCGCCTGGCCGCTGCCGAAGCGCATGGGATTCGTATCTGTGGTCACCGTGGGTCCTCTTGCTTTGTTGGGGGCATTTTTTGCGGGTGCAGGAACGACTATAGGGTTTTGGCGATCATTCGGCTTGTGCAACGGATGCGCCCCGTCCGAAGCCGTGTATACCTCCGACCATGCAACTGCCCTGGCTCGATCCTGGAGATCCCCTGCCCGATGCCGCCCTGGCCTGGGGCGATGCCGATCCCGTGCCCGGCCTGCTGGCGGCCGGCGGCAGCCTCGACGTCGCCAGTCTGCTGCGGGCCTATGGCAGCGGCATCTTCCCATGGTTCAGCGAGGGCCAGCCGATCCTCTGGTGGAGCCCCGACCCGCGCATGGTGCTCCAGACGGCCGATTTCCGGCTCCACCGGTCGCTGCGCAAGACCCTGGCCGCGTTCCGCGCCTCGCCGCGCTGCGAAATCCGCTTCGACCACAGCTTCGAGACGGTCATCTCGGCCTGCTCCCAAGCACCGCGGGCCGGCCAGTCCGGCACCTGGATCCTGCCGGAGATGCTGGCCGCCTACGGCGAACTGCACCGCGCCGGCCATGCCCACAGCATCGAGACCTGGATCGACGGCGCGCTCGCGGGCGGCCTCTATTGCGTCGCCATCGGCCGCGCGGTGTTCGGCGAATCGATGTTCACGCGCCGTCCCGACGCCTCGAAGATCGCCTTGGCGGCCCTGGTCGCGTTCTGCCGCCGCCATGGCATCGCCATGATCGACTGCCAGCAGAAAACCAGCCATCTCGCCAGCCTCGGGGCCCGCGAAATGCCGCGCCAGCGCTTCGTGTCGCACGTCGCCCACGCGCGCCGCGAACCCGGCCCTGTCTGGCGCTTCGAGCCCGTATACTGGAATGAACTCCTGCCTGCGCGAAGCTCCAACCCGACGTGACGCACCTCAAGGATCTCCCGCTCCACACGCTGCAGTTCTACGCAACGGCCCCCTATCCGTGCAGCTATCTGCCGGACCGGCAGGCGCGCTCGCAGGTCGCCACGCCGAGCCACCTGATCCACAACGACGCCTACTCGGACCTGGTGCTGAGCGGCTTCCGCCGCAGCGGCATGTTCACCTACCGGCCGTATTGCGACGGTTGCAGCGCCTGCGTGCCGCTGCGCGTGCTGGCCAACGAATTCAAGCCCAATCGCAGCCAGCGCCGCGCCGTGACGCGCCACGCCAACCTGCAGGCCCGGGTGCTCAAGCTGTGCTTCGTGCCCGAGCACTACCAACTCTACCTGCGCTACCAGAACGGCCGCCACTCGGGTGGCGGCATGGACCACGACAGCATCGACCAGTACACCCAGTTCCTGCTCCAGAGCCGGGTCAATTCGCGGCTGGTCGAGTTCCGCGAGACGCTCCCCGACGGCAGCGCCGGCGCCCTCAAGATGGTCTCCATCCTCGACGTGCTGAACGATGGCCTGTCGGCGGTCTACACCTTCTACGAGCCCGAGCCGGGCGCCGGCTACGGCAACTACAGCGTGCTGTGGCAGATCGAACAGGCCCGCAAGCTCGCCCTGCCCCACGTCTATCTCGGCTACTGGATCGAAGGCAGCGCCAAGATGAACTACAAGGCGCGCTTTACGCCGCATGAAGTGCTGATCGACGGTCGCTGGCAACCGCAAACCCATTTCACCAAGTAAAATGGCGACCGGTCTCCCACCGCGTTGCACATGAGAAAACCACAATCTGACGTTCCCGCCACCCCCGTGATCCAGGTCATCGAGCGGATGTTTTCGCTCATCGATGTGCTGGCGTCGCGTGAAGAAGCGATTTCCCTCAAGGAAATCAGCGAAAAGACGGGCCTGCATCCGTCGACCACGCACCGCATCCTCAACGACCTGGCTGTCGGCCGCTTCGTCGACCGCCCCGAGGCCGGCAGCTACCGGCTCGGCATGCGGCTGCTGGAGCTGGGCAACCTGGTCAAGGGCCGGCTCAATGTGCGCGACGCGGCGCTGACGCCGATGCGGGAGCTGCACAAGCTCACCCAGCAGCCGGTCAACCTCAGCATGCGCCAGGGCGACGAGATCGTCTACATCGAGCGCGCCTACAGCGAGCGCTCGGGCATGCAGGTGGTGCGGGCCATCGGTGGCCGGGCGCCGCTGCACCTCACCTCGACCGGCAAGCTGTTCCTGGCGGTCGACGAGCCCCAGCGCATCCGCAGCTACGCCACCCGGACCGGCCTGGCCGGCCACACGCGCAACAGCATCACGCAATTGCCGGCCCTGGAGCGCGAATTGTCCAAGGCCCGCCAGTACGGCATCGCGCGCGACAACGAGGAACTCGAGCTCGGCGTGCGCTGCATGGCGGCCGGCATCTACGACGACCAGGGCAAGCTGGTCGCGGGCCTGTCGATCTCGGCACCCGCCGACCGGCTCGACGAGGGATGGCTGCCGAAGCTGCAAGCCACCGCCAACGAGATTTCAGGTGCGTTGGGTTACAAGGCGGAGCAGCAGGTCGCCTCGTGAGACCTTGCGGAACCTGAGACCTTGCGGGACAGACCAACAAACCGCGCAGCGGTTTTTGCTCTGTCCTCAACTGATCAAAGGTCCCCGCTCCCCTCGCCTTCAGCTCGCAGCGTGCGCAAACGCCTGCTGCATCCCCGGATTCGGCCTGCCCATATGGGTCGCCTCGACCCAGCGGCGGACCCGCTCCGCATCCCCGATCCGGCTGAACTTGCCGGCCGAATCCAGGAACACCATGATCAGCTTGCGACCGGCGATCTTGGCTTGCATGACCAGGCACTGCCCGGCTTCCGAGATGTAGCCGGTCTTCTGCACCCCGATGTCCCAATCCGGGCTCTTGACCAGGCGGTTCGTGGTGTTGAACTGCAGCGTACGGTTGCCGACTTCCACCTGGTACTCGGGCGAGGTCGACAGCTGGCGCACGGTCGCGTCGGCGTAGGCGGCATTCACGAGCAGGGCCAGGTCCTGGGCGCTCGACTGGTTGCGGCTCGACAGGCCGGTCGGCTCGACGTAGCTCGTGTCCTTCATGCCGAGCATCTTGGCCTTGGCATTCATGATGCTCACGAAGGTGGACAGGCCGCCGGGGTAGGTGCGGCCGAGGGCGTGGGCCGCACGGTTCTCGCTCGACATCAGCGCCAGGTGCAGCAGTTCCCCGCGCGGCAGGCTGGTGCCCACCACCAGCCGCGAGCGGCTGAATTTCTCGGTGTCGACGTCGTCCTGGGTGATGGTGATCAGTTCATCGGACGGCAGCTTGGCCTCGCTGATCAGCAGCCCGGTCATGAGCTTGGTCAACGATGCGATCGGCAGCACGGCGTGGTCGTTCTTGCTGAACAGGACTTCCTGGGTGTCCTGGTCGATCACCAGGGCCACGCTGGACTTCAGGTCGAGCGCGTCTTCGGTGCTGTGCAGGCCGGCCATCTGTCCAAAGGATTGGCGCGCCGGCGCGGCTTCCGCGACGCGGACGATCGAGCGGCGCTGCACGGCCACCACGGTCTTGCCATTCTTCTGGCGGATCGTCGCCACCACGTTGCGTCCGCCGCTCACGCTCTTGTCGGCTTTGTCAACCTTCGCGACCTGCTTGCCGGCAGCGTGTTTCGCGCCCGCGCCCGAAGCGGCTTTGCGGCTCGAGTCGGCGCTCACGGCCGTCTTCTTCTTGGCCGCGGTGGCGGCCTGCGCCCCGGGCAACAAAAACGCCGTCGCACACAGAACGACGGCGGCAAGGCGGAGGGTGGGTAGGAACCGCTGGCTGGAAACTCGGTAGGAACGGGCTTCAGACATTTAAAACTCTCCAGCGGCGATAAAAGGTGACCGCAGTGTAAACGAAATCAAAAAAGACACGCAATATCAGTTACTTGCACCCTCTTCTTCAAATCGAATACAAGGAGTACCGAAAACCTAACCTTGTGCAGCCACTCTCTCAGCTTGGCTCTGTAACTTGTTGAGAGCACTTAAGTATGCTTTTGCCGAAGCGACCACGATGTCGGGATCGGCACCGACCCCGTTGACCACCCGGCCCGCATTCTGCAGACGCACCGTCACTTCCCCCTGGCTCTCGGTCGACCCGCTGATCGCATTGACCGAATACAGCACCATCTCGGCCCCGCTCTTCACATGGGCCTCGATCGCCTTCAGGGACGCGTCGACCGGACCGTTGCCGTCGGACTCGCCCGTGACCTCCTTGCCCTGCACGGTGAAGACGATGCGGGCCTGGGGCCGCTCACCTGTTTCACTATGTTGCGACAAGGATACAAAGCCGAACTGCTCACCAACGTGCGAGAGCTCTCCGTCGCTGACCAAAGCGAGGATGTCTTCGTCAAATATTTCGCTTTTTCTGTCGGCCAGTTCCTTGAAGCGGGCGAAGGCGGCATTGATGTCGGCCTCGCTGTCCATGGTAACGCCCAACTCCTGCAGCCGTTGCTTGAATGCGTTGCGGCCGCTGAGCTTGCCCAGCACGATCTTGTTGGCGCTCCAGCCGACGTCCTCGGCCCGCATGATCTCGTAGGTGTCGCGGGCCTTCAGCACGCCGTCCTGGTGGATGCCGGAGGCATGGGCGAAGGCGTTGGCCCCGACCACCGCCTTGTTCGGCTGCACCACGAAGCCGGTGGTCTGGCTGACCATCCGGCTGGCGGCCACGATGTGGCGCGTGTCGATGCCCATCTCGAGGCCGAAGTAATCCTTGCGGGTTTTGACCGCCATCACGATCTCTTCGAGCGAGCAGTTGCCGGCGCGCTCGCCCAGACCGTTGATGGTGCATTCGACCTGCCGGGCACCGCCGATCTTGACGCCGGCCAGCGAATTGGCCACCGCCATGCCGAGGTCGTTGTGGCAATGGACCGACCAGATGGCCTTGTCGCTGTTCGGGATGCGCTCGCGCAGCGACTTGATGAAGTTGCCGTAGAGCTCGGGAATGGCGTAGCCCACGGTGTCCGGCACGTTGATCGTGGTGGCGCCTTCGTGGATCACGGCCTCGAGCACCCGGCACAGGTAGTCCGGGTCGCTGCGGTAGCCGTCCTCGGGGCTGAACTCGACGTCGGCCACCAGGTTGCGGGCGAAGCGCACCGCCAGCTTGGCCTGCTCGAACACCTCGTCGGGCGTCATCCGCAGCTTTTTCTCCATGTGCAATGGCGAGGTCGCGATGAAGGTGTGGATGCGCCCGTTGGCGGCCCCCTTGAGCGCCTCGGCCGCGCGCGAGATATCGCGGTCGTTGGCCCGCGACAGGCCGCAGACGGTGGAGTCCTTGATCGCCTTGGCGATCGCGCTCACGGCATCGAAGTCGCCGTTCGAACTGGCCGGGAAGCCGGCCTCGATGACGTCGACCCGCAGCCGCTCGAGCTGACGCGCGATGCGCAGCTTCTCGTCCTTGGTCATGGAGGCACCCGGCGACTGTTCGCCGTCGCGCAGGGTGGTGTCGAAAATGATCAGTTTGTCAGCCATCGTGGTCTCCTTGTGCCGGGACGCGCCCAAGGGGCGCGTCCGTGCGTCGCCTTATGCGGGTTCAGCCACCGATTGTGCGCTGTGCGCGCCCCGCGCCCGCGCCCGGGTCAACCCCGAAACGATGGCCTTGAGCGAGGCCGAGATGATATTGGCATCGATGCCGACACCGAACAGCGTCATCGCTTCGTCGACGCGCAGTTCGAGGTAGGCGACCGCCTGGGCGTCGGCACCGGCGCCGATCGCGTGCTGGTGGTAGTCGATCACGCGGATCGCGTGCCCGGTGGCGCCGGCCAGGGCGTGGATGAAAGCGTCGATCGGTCCGTTGCCGCGGCCTTCGATCGGACGGATGTCGCCCTCCCACGGCAGGTCGGCGCGCAGCACCACCGATGCGGCGGCGCCTTCGCCCTGCTCTTCGAGCACCTGGTGCTGCGGACCGTTGTCGTCGCGCACGCCGTACTCGGACTCGAACAACGCATAGAGGTCGGCGGCGGTCAGTTCCTTGCCTGCGACGTCCATCACCCGCTGCACGGCCTGGCTGAACTCCATCTGCAGGCGACGCGGCAACTCGAGCCCGTATTCGCTTTCGAGCAGGTAGGCGATCCCGCCCTTGCCCGACTGGCTGTTGACGCGGATCACGGCTTCGTAGCTCCGGCCGACGTCCTTTGGATCGATCGGGAGATACGGCATGTCCCAGATGTCGCCGTCCTTGCGATCGCTGAAGGCCTTCTTGATCGCGTCCTGGTGCGAGCCCGAGAAGGAGGTGTAGACCAGGTCGCCGACATAGGGATGGCGCGGATGCACGGGCAACTGGTTGCAGTGCTCGACGACGGCGCGGATCTCGTCGATGTTCGAGAAATCGAGCTCGGGCGACACGCCCTGCGTGTAGAGGTTGAGCGCCACGTTGACGAGGTCGAGATTGCCGGTGCGCTCGCCGTTGCCGAACAGGCAGCCTTCGATGCGGTCGGCGCCGGCCATCAGGGCGAACTCGCCGGCTGCCGTACCGGTGCCGCGGTCGTTGTGCGGATGCACCGACAGCACGATCGCGTCACGGCGCGCGAGATGGCGGTGCATCCATTCGATCATGTCGGCGAAGATGTTCGGCGTCGAATGCTCGACCGTCGACGGCAGGTTGACGATGCACTTGCGCTCGGGCGTCGGCGCCCAGACCTCGGTGACCGCATCGACCACCCGCTTGGAAAACGCGAGGTCGGTGCCCGAGAACATCTCGGGCGAGTACTGGAAGGTCCACTGCGTGGCCGGCTGCCTGGCGGCGCAGTCGTTGAACATGCGCGCATGGGTGGTCGCGAGCTCGACGATCTGGTCCTCGTCCATGCCCAGCACCACGCGCCGCATGATCGGCGCCACCGCGTTGTAGAGGTGCACGATGGCGCGCGGCGCACCCTGCAGCGCCTCGAAGGTGCGCTCGATCAGGTGGTCGCGGGCCTGCGTGAGCACCTGGATCGTGACGTCGTCGGGGATGCGATCTTCCTCGATCAGCTTGCGCACGAAATCGAACTCGACCTGCGAGGCCGAGGGAAAGCCCACTTCGATTTCCTTGAAGCCGATCGCCACCAGCGTCTCGAACATCTTCATCTTGCGGGCGATGTCCATCGGCTCCACCAGCGCCTGGTTGCCGTCGCGCAGGTCGGTCGACAGCCAGATCGGCGCGCGGGTCAGCACGGCGTCGGGCCAGGTGCGGTCCTTCAATGCGATCGGGGCGAAGGCGCGGTACTTGCGGTCGGGTTGCTTCAACATCTTGGATTTCTCGCTGTGGTTGGGAGTCCACCAGCAACCCCAAACAAAACGGCCCGTTGCTGGTGCGAACGGGCCGTGGTGAGGGATTTGCGCGCGCGCTCTACCGTCTCCGCCCGAAGGGGATCAGTAGTAGGGCCAGCGAAATCTTGTTCATGAGGGTTTCGAATGTAGCACAGTGCGGCTCAATTGTGGAGCCCGCGTTCGTCGGGCTCATCCGTCGAAATGCTGATCACGCTCACCTGCTGCCCCTTGGCCTTGCGCCACGCGTACACCACGTAGCCGCTCAGCCCATAGGCGACGAAGACGCCGAACAGCACGGTCGGCGGGTGGATGTTGATGACCGCGATGCCGAGCGCGATCAGCACGATCACGGCGAACGGCACGCTGCGCTTCACCTGGATGTCCTTGAAGCTGTAGAACGGCGCATTGGTCACCATCGACAGCCCGGCATACAGCGTGAAGGCGAAGGTGATCCAGGTGATCTGGTTCCACGACAGGTACAGCACCTCGCCGCCCCGCTTGCCCCACTCGGTCACGAGCCAGATGAAGCCGGCCACCAGCGCCGCCGCCGCCGGCGACGGCAGGCCCTGGAACCAGCGCTTGTCGACCACCCCGGTGTTGACGTTGAAACGCGCCAGCCGCAGCGCCGCGCAGGCGCAGTAGACGAAGGCCGCGATCCAGCCCCAGCGGCCCAGTCCCTTGAGCGACCACTCGTAGGCGATCAGGGCCGGCGCGGCGCCGAAGGACACCATGTCGGACAGCGAGTCCATCTGCTCGCCGAAGGCGCTTTGCGTGTTGGTCATGCGCGCCACGCGCCCGTCCAGGCTGTCGAGCACCATGGCCGCGAAGACGCCGAGCGCGGCCAGGTCGAAGCGCGCGTTCATGGCCATCACGACCGAGTAGAAGCCACCGAACAGGGCCGCCAGCGTGAACAGGTTCGGCAGGATGTAGATGCCCTTGCGCCGCTTGCGCGTCGGCACGTCGTCGGGAAGCGTGTCGTCATGCATGGGGTCGGCCTCCAGTGCGAAAGGGGCTCGGGGACGGGGCAGGACGGGAGATGGCAAACATCGGTGGCAGTTTAGTTCAGGCGCACAGCGCGCCTCCATGAAAAAGGGCCACCGCAGGGTGGCCCTTCTTGCATCGGAAAGAATCCGGATCAGTTGCGGGTCTGGTCGACCAGCTTGTTCTTCTTGATCCAGGGCATCATCGCGCGCAGTTGCTCGCCGACGACTTCGATCTGATGCTCGGCATTGATGCGGCGGCGGCTGATCAGCGCGGGCTGGCCGGCTGCGGCTTCGAGCACGAAGCTCTTGGCGTATTCGCCGGTCTGGATGTCCTTCAGCACCTGCTTCATGACCTTCTTGGTCTCGTCCGTGACGATGCGCGGACCGGTCACGTACTCGCCGTATTCGGCGTTGTTCGAGATCGAGTAGTTCATGTTGGCGATGCCGCCTTCATAGATCAGGTCGACGATCAGCTTGAGCTCGTGCAGGCATTCGAAGTAGGCCATCTCGGGCGCGTAGCCGGCTTCCACCAGCGTCTCGAAGCCGGCCTTGATCAGCTCCACCGTGCCGCCGCACAGGACCGCTTGTTCGCCGAACAGGTCGGTCTCGGTCTCTTCGCGGAAGTTGGTCTCGATGATGCCGGCTTTGCCGCCGCCGTTGGCGGTGGCGTAGGACAGGGCCAGGTCGCGCGCCTTGCCGCTCTTGTCCTGGTGCACGGCCACGAGGTGGGGCACGCCGCCGCCCTGGGTGTAGGTGCTGCGCACGGTGTGGCCGGGTGCCTTCGGGGCGACCATCCAGACGTCGAGGTCGGCACGCGGCTGCACGAAGCCGTAGTGCACGTTGAAGCCATGGGCGAAGACCAGCGAAGCGCCTTCCTTGATGTTCGGCGCGACGTCGTTCTTGTAGACGCTGGCGATCTGCTCGTCGGGCAGCAGGATCATGACGACGTCGGCGGACTTCACCGCATCCGCGACTTCGGCGACCTTGAGGCCAGCCTTGCCGACCTTGTCCCACGATGCGCCGCCCTTGCGCAGGCCGACCACGACCTTCACGCCGCTGTCGTTCAGGTTCTGCGCGTGCGCATGGCCCTGGCTGCCGTAGCCGATGATCGCGACGGTCTTGCCCTTGATCAGGCTGAGATCGGCGTCCTTGTCGTAATAAACCTTCATGAGAGTGCTCCTTCGTTGATTCGCTGGTGTGTGGATGGATGGGTTCAGACGCGCAGGATGCGCTCGCCGCGGCCAATGCCGCTGGCGCCGGTACGGACCGTCTCGAGGATCGCCCCGCGATCGATGGCTTCGAGGAAGGCGTCGTTCTTGCCGTGGTCGCCGGTGAGCTCGATGGTGTAGCTCTTGTCGGTCACGTCGATGATGCGGCCGCGGAAGATCTCGGCCATGCGCATCATTTCTTCGCGCTCCTTGCCGACCGCGCGCACCTTCACCATCATGAGCTCGCGCTCGGTGTAGGCGCCTTCGGTCAGGTCGACCACCTTGACGACCTCGATCAGGCGGTTCAAATGCTTGGTGATCTGCTCGATCACGTCGTCCGAGCCGGCGGTGACGATGGTCATGCGCGAGAGGCTAGCGTCCTCGGTCGGCGCGACGGTCAGCGATTCGATGTTGTAGCCGCGGGCCGAGAACAGGCCGACGACGCGGGAGAGTGCACCGGGCTCGTTCTCGAGCAGCACGGCAATGATGTGTTTCATGTCAGCAGGACTCCTCTTTTCGCCGCCCTCCCCCGTGCACGGTAATGCGCGGGCTCGACGGAACGATAGATTCGTCAATTAAAAGTTGAAACCCGGTTCTGCGAACCGGGGACTTGTGGCTTCGCTTTCGCTCGCGCTAGAGGTCTTCGGACCCCAGCAGCATCTCGGTGATGCCCATGCCCGCCTTGACCATCGGGAACACGTTCTCGGTCGGGTCGGTGCGGAAGTCCATGAACACGGTGCGGTCCTTGAGCTTGCGCGCCTCGCGCAACGCCGGCTCCACGTCCTGCGGCCGTTCGATCAGCAGGCCGACGTGGCCATAGGCCTCGGCCAGCTTCACGAAGTTGGGCAGCGCGTCCATGTAGCTGTGGCTGTAGCGGCCCGAATACTCGATTTCCTGCCACTGGCGCACCATGCCCAGGTAGCGGTTGTTGAGCGAGCAGATCTTGATCGGCGTGTTGTACTGCAGGCAGGTCGAGAGTTCCTGGATGCACATCTGCACCGAGCCTTCGCCGGTGACGCAGAACACTTCCGACTCCGGCTTGGCGAGCTTGATGCCCATCGCGTAGGGAATGCCCACGCCCATGGTGCCCAGCCCGCCCGAATTGATCCAGCGCCGCGGCTCGTCGAAGCGGTAGTACTGCGCCGCCCACATCTGGTGCTGGCCGACGTCGGAGGTGATGTAGGTGTCGGCGTCCTTGGTCATGTTCCACAGCGTCTCGATGACGTACTGCGGCTTGATCACTTCCTTGTTGCCACGGTCGTACTTGAGGCAGTCCTTGCCGCGCCATTCCTCGATGGTGCTCCACCAGCTGGCCAGCGCACCGGCATCGGGGCGGATCGTGCTCTCGCGGATCATCGAGATCAGCTCGGTCAGCACGTCCTTGACGTCGCCGACGATCGGGATGTCGACCTTGACGCGCTTGGAGATGCTCGACGGGTCGATGTCGACGTGGATGATCTTGCGTTCGTTCTGGGCGAAGTGCTTCGGGTTGCCGATCACGCGGTCGTCGAAGCGCGCGCCCACGGCCAGCAGCACGTCGCAGTTCTGCATCGCGTTGTTGGCCTCGATCGTGCCGTGCATGCCGAGCATGCCGAGGAACTTGCGGTCGCTGGCCGGATAGGCGCCCAGGCCCATCAGCGTGTTGGTGACCGGATAGCCGAGCATGTCGACCAGGGTGCGGAGTTCGTTGGTGGCGTTGCCGAGCAGCACGCCGCCGCCGGTGTAGATATAGGGACGCTTGGCGTTCAGCAACAGCTGGAGCGCCTTGCGGATCTGGCCGCCGTGGCCCTTGCGCACCGGGTTGTAAGAGCGCATCTCGACCTTGTCGGGATAGCCGCTGTAGGGGACCTTCTTGAAGGAGACGTCCTTCGGCACGTCGACCACCACCGGGCCGGGGCGGCCGCTGCGGGCGATATGGAAGGCCTTCTTCATGGTCATCGCCAGGTCCTTGGGATCCTTGACGAGGAAGTTGTGCTTGACGATCGGCCGCGTGATGCCGACGGTGTCGCATTCCTGGAAGGCGTCGAGGCCGATCGCCGCGGTCGGCACCTGCCCCGAGATGATCACCATCGGGATCGAGTCCATGTAGGCCGTCGCGATGCCGGTGACCGCGTTGGTCAGGCCAGGACCGGAGGTGACCAGGGCGACGCCGACGTCGCCGGTGGCGCGGGCATAGCCATCGGCCGCGTGGACGGCGGCCTGCTCGTGGCGCACCAGCACGTGCTGGATGGTGTCCTGCTTGTAGAAGGCGTCGTAGATGTAGAGAACCGCGCCGCCGGGGTAGCCCCAGACGTACTTGACGCCCTCGGCCTGCAGTGCCTTGACCAGCACTTCGGCGCCCATGAGTTCTTGGGTTTGGTTGCCCATCCCGGAGGACGCGGCTGCTGCGGAAGTGAGTTCCGCCTTGGAGATTTCCATGATGAACCTTTGTGTTTTTTCGGGAACGAAAAACCTTGGGTGCCCCTTCGCCAGCTCTTTTGAAGCCGCGTCAGGACTTGAGGCCACAACCATGAGCGTATCTGTATACCGCCGGACCGTGACCCGTTTGCCTTTTGACTTGCAAGGCGGATTATGACATGCAGGAACCCCGATTGGCGGCCCGAGCGAGCCCGGCGGGCACCGGGGCATAATTCGCGGCGACAAAAAGACAAACGTCCCCGAGACTTTTCCCCACGCGGCGCACTACCCCGGCGCCGGATTCGCTTGGCCACTGAAAAAGAACTTTCCGACTTCCTGAAGAGCGTCGAACGACGGGCATTCAAGCGTTCCGTCTACCACGTGCGGGACGAAGAGGCAGCGCTCGACATCGTGCAGGACAGCATGATGAAGCTCGCCGAGCACTACGGGGACAAGCCGGCCAACGAGCTGCCGATGCTGTTCCAGCGGATCCTCTCGAACTGCACGCTCGACTGGTTCCGGCGCCAGAAGACCCGGCGGGCCCTGTTCTCGAACCTGAGCGATTTCGAATCGATCGACGACGATGGCGATTTCGACCTGCTGGAACACGTCCAGGCCCCGACCGACACGCGCGAAAGCGAGAGCGCCGAGGACGCCACCCGGCGCACGCAGATCTTTCACGAGATCGAAGAAGAAATTGCCGCACTGCCAGGACGTCAACGCGAGGCCTTTCTAATGCGTTACTGGGAGGAAATGGACGTCGCCGAGACGGCCGCCGCGATGGGCTGCTCCGAAGGGAGCGTCAAGACCCACTGTTCGCGGGCCGTGCACGCCTTGAGCAAGGCGCTCAGAGCCAAGGGAATTTCGCTATGAAACCAACAAACACCAGCCCGACAGGGTCCGCCGTCGCCTTCGAAGAGCAATTCGGCCGCCGGGTCGCCGCGCGCCTGTCTGCCGGAAACCTCGATCTCTCGCACGAGGTCGGCGAGCGCTTGCGCGCGGCCCGCGTGCAGGCCGTGGCACGCCGCAAGACCGCACCCGAACTCCGATCGGTCCCGGTGGCGGTGGCCAGCGGCCGCGCCGCCGCCCTCGGTGGCGGCTGGTGGACGCGCATCGGCTCGGTGGTGCCGCTGGTGGCGCTGGTGGCGGGCCTGATGGCGATCAGCGTGATCCAGGAAGAACGCCGTACCGACGAACTGGCGGAAGTCGACTCGGCGCTCCTGACCGATGACCTGCCGCCCGCGGCCTACACCGACCCCGGCTTCGCCCAGTTCCTGAAGACCAGCGACGCTGGCGAGCGCTGATTCCTCCCCGCGACGAATGCTGCCTTCACTTCCCCTCTCTTCCGCGGCCGGTGTCCTGTTCGCGGCGCTGGTGCTGGTCGCGTTCGAGACCGCGGCCGGGCCGCCCGCCGACGCCCCGCCCGCCAAGGCACCGGCTCCGGCGGCCAAGGCCGTCGCCAAGCCCGCTTGGCGCGATCTGACCGCGCGTCAGCAGAGGGCCCTGGAGCCCCTGGCATCCACCTGGGATGAATTGACCGAGCCTCATAAGCGCAAATGGCTGGCGATCGTGCGCGATTACGCGGAGATGTCGACCGCTGACCGCGATATCCTGCACAGCCGCATGGAAGAGTGGGCCAAGCTGAGCAACAAGGAGCGCGCCCAGGCGCGTCTCAATTTCGCCGACGCGAAGCGCTTGCCCGCCGATGAGCGCAAGGCCAAGTGGGAGGCCTACCAGGCCCTCAGCGACGAGGAAAAGAGCCGGCTCGCCGCCAGCGCTCCGACGACCTCGCCGGGCGCAGCCGCGGCCATCCGGCCGGTGCCGCTCCAGAAGCTGGTGCCAGTGCCCGCGGCCGGACCCGACGCTCAGCACACGCCGCGCATCCAGCTGGCGCCACCGGCCGCGCCGACGGTCGTCGCACGCCCGGTCGCCCCGGCGCCCTCGTTCAGCCCTCCCGTCTCCGCCGAAGCGCAGGTGCCGCCGCCGACCCCCAGCGCCCCCGCCGCGGAGCCGCCGGTGGCATCGACCCCGCCGGTTCGCCAGACCGAACAGCCATCGTCGGCGCCCTGATCGTCGATGGCATCCACACTCTCCGGCCCGACCGGACCGCACTCGGCTGCCGGCGGCGACGCCGCGTCCCCGCTGCCGGGCACGCCCGGTCTCTGGCGCCGCATGGCCTGCTGGCTCTACGAAGGCATGCTGCTGTTCGCGGTGGTCTTCGTCGCCGGCTGGCTCTTCAGCACCCTGGGCCAGATGCGTGACGCGATGGATTCGCGCCGGCATCTGCTGCAGGCTTTCCTGTTCATCGTCTTCGGCGTCTACTTCGTCTTTTTCTGGGCCAAGGGCCAGACCCTGGCCATGAAGACCTGGGGCATCCGCGTGGTCGACCGCCGGGGCCGGGCGTTGAGCCAGGGCCGGGCGCTGCTGCGCTACCTGCTCAGCTGGGTCTGGTTTCTGCCGCCCCTCGCACTCATCGCGCCGTTCAAGCTCGGCGGCGGCGAAGCCTCCGTACTGGTCCTCGGCTGGGTGGCGGTCTGGGCCCTGCTGGCGCGTTTCCATCCCGAGCGCCAGTTCTGGCACGACGCCTGGGCCGGCACCCGGCTGATCACCTCCAAGCCGATGAGCCGGCGATGAACGGCTCCGATCCGGTCAACCCGCAGGCGCTGCGGCGCGGCATCCAGCGCGTCTGGCATGCCGCCTTGATCTCGGTGAACGGCTTTCGCGCCGGTTGGCGCGAGGCCGCCTTCCGCGAAGAAGTGGCCTGCGCCGTCGTCATGGTCCCGGCCGCCTTCTGGGTCGGCCGCAGCTGGGTCGAGGTGGCGCTGCTGGTCGCCACGGTGGTGCTGGTCCTGATCGTCGAGCTGCTCAACAGCGCGATCGAGGCCGCCATCGACCGCATCGGACCCGAATGGCATTCGCTGTCGAAGGCCGCCAAGGACCTGGGCAGCGCGGCGGTGCTGATGTCGATCCTGCTGTGCGTCGGGGTCTGGCTGGCTGCCTTGTGGCAAAGATTCATCTAGGCGCGGCATGATCGGGGGATGACTTCCTCCCCTTCTTTCTCGATTTGCGTCTATTGCGGCTCGCGTCCCGGCGAGCGCCCCGAATTCACCGCCGTGGCGCAGGCGGTCGGCCGCTGGATCGGCGAGCGCGGCGGCCAACTGGTCTACGGCGGCGGCCGCACCGGCCTCATGGGCACCGTGGCCGAGGCCACCCGCGCGGCCGGCGGCCGGGTGGTCGGCATCATTCCCAAGGCCCTCGTCGACAAGGAACTCGCCAACCGCCAGAGCGACGAACTGCACGTGGTCGACACCATGCACGAGCGCAAGGCCATGATGGGCGAACGCGCCGACGCCTTCCTGGCCCTGCCCGGCGGCATCGGCACCTTCGAGGAACTGTTCGAGATCTGGACCTGGCGCCAGCTCGGCTACCACGACAAGCCGGTGGGCATCCTGAACGCCGGCGGCTACTACGACGGCATGCTCGCCTTCCTGGCGGAGAGTGTCCGCGCGGGCTTCATGAACGACTGGCAGATGACCCTGGTGCGCACCGGCACCGACGCCGTCCCCCTGCTCGAGGCCCTGGCCGAGGAAGCGAGCCGCCACCCCAAGGGCGACAAGCTCGCAGAAGTTCTTTGATCGCGAAGGGGCCGGCGCAGCCAGGCCCATGTTGGTGAGACACCGCGGAACTGGCTCTGCCAGGCCGCCGGTGTCGCCCCCGGACGGGGGTGGGCGCCCGGACACGAAGTGCCGGGCAACCTGGGGGCGAGCTTATACCGCGGCTTCGTCTTCTTCGCCGGTGCGGATGCGCACGACGCGCTCGACGTTGGTGACGAAGATCTTGCCGTCGCCGATCTTGCCGGTGCGCGCGGCGCTGACGATGGCGTCGACGCAGCGTTCGACGTCGGCCTCGTTGACGACCACCTCGACGCGCATCTTCGGCAGGAAGTCGACCACGTACTCGGCGCCGCGGTAGAGTTCGGTGTGGCCCTTCTGGCGGCCGAAGCCCTTGACCTCCGTGACGGTGAGTCCGGTGACGCCGACCTCGGCCAGGGCCTCGCGCACGTCATCGAGCTTGAACGGTTTGAGGATGGCGGTGATTTGCTTCATACGGTCTTTCTTCCGGCGGTTTCGTTGAACTTGCTGGTGATAGGGTAGCGCCAATCCTTGCCGAAGCTGCGATGGGTGACGCGGATACCCACCGGCGCCTGGCGCCTTTTGTACTCGTTGATCTTGATGAGGCGCGCCACCCGCTCGACGACGGCACGCTCGTAGCCGGCGGCAATGATTTCGTCGATGCCTTCGTCGTCTTCCATGTAGCGCGCCAGGATGCCGTCCAGGATGTCGTAGGGCGGCAGGCTGTCCTGGTCGGTCTGGTCGGGCCGCAGCTCGGCGCTGGGGGGCCGGGTGATGATCCGCTCGGGGATCGGCTCGGTGCCGGTGCCGTAAGGGTCGTGCGCATTGCGCCAGCGCGCCAGGGCGAACACGGTGGTCTTCAGCAGGTCCTTGATGACCGCGAATCCGCCCGCCATGTCCCCGTACAGCGTGCAGTAGCCGGTGGCCATCTCGCTCTTGTTGCCGGTGGTCAGCACGATCGAGCCGAACTTGTTCGACAGCGCCATCAGCAGGGTGCCGCGGATGCGGGCCTGCAGGTTCTCTTCGGTGGTGTCCTCGGCCAGGCCCTTGAACTCCTCGGCCAGCGCGCCGCGGAAGGACTCGAAGGTGTGCTTGATGGAGATCTCGTCATAGCGCACGCCGAGCCGCTTGGCCATTTCGCGGGCGTCGATCCAGCTGATGTCGGCGGTATAGGGCGAGGGCATCATCACGGCCCGCACGCGGTCCTTGCCGAGCGCGTCGACCGCGATCGCCAGCACCAGCGCGGAGTCGATGCCGCCCGACAGGCCGAGGATGGCGCCCGGAAAACCGTTCTTGCCGATGTAGTCGCGCACGCCCACGACCAGCGCATCCCAGAGCTGGGCCTCGGGCGCGCGCGGCGCGGCGACAGCGCCCTCGCTGCGCACGAAGCCGACGCCGGTCGCGCGCCGTTCGAGCTGGGCGAAGACCAGGCGCTCCTGGAAGCTCTCGGCCTGCACGACCCTGGCGCCGTCGGCCTCGAGGGCGAAGGAGGCGCCGTCGAACACCACCTCGTCCTGGCCGCCCACCAGGTGCGCGTAGACCAGCGGCAGCCCCACCGCGGTGGCGCGCTCGGCCATGCGCGCGACCCGCTCGCCCTCCTTGCCGACATGGAAAGGCGAGGCGTTGATGACCGCGAGGATCTCGGCGCCACCGTCCTTGGCGAGCTGGGCCGGGGCGTCGAACCAGGCGTCCTCGCAGATCAGCAGGCCGACCCGGATGCCGCCGGCCTCGAACACGCAGACGCCGTCGCCCGGCGTGAAGTAGCGGCGCTCGTCGAACACCTGGTAGTTCGGCAGTTCGCGCTTGGCGTAGGTGTCGAGGATGCGGCCTTCGCTGAGCACGCTGGCGGCGTTGTGGCGCAGCTGCACCGCGACCGACCGGCTGCGCAGGCTGCCGCCCGTGGGATGTCCCACCACCACCACCATGCCGTCGAGGTCGGCCAGTTCGGCGGCCACGGCGCGCACCGCGTCGTCGCAGGCAGTGACGAAGGCCGGCCGCAGGAACATGTCCTCGGCGGCGTAGCCGCAGATCGACAGTTCGGGCGTGAGCAGCAGGCGCGCACCCTGTCCATAGGCGTCGCGGGCCGCGTCGACGATCTTGCGGGCGTTGCCGGCGAGGTCGCCCACGACGAAATTGAGCTGCGCGATGGCGAGTTTCAGGGTCATGTCGATGTAGAAAAAAGGCTGGTCGATTATGTCATCGGCCTTCGAATCGCATGGCTTGCGGACCACCTTCCACACGCCGCGGCGCGGGCTGTTACCCTCGACGGGCGATGCGCACAGGTTCCTCTTCCCCCAGCTTCTCCGACGCCGTTGCGCCCCGGTCCCAGGGCCGGGCCTACCTGCTGCTGGTACTGGCGACGCTCACCTGGGGCGCCAATGCCGTGGCGGCCCGGCTGGCGGTGGGCGAGGTTTCGCCGATGATGCTGACCTTCTCGCGCTGGATCGTCTGCTGCCTCGCACTGGCCCTGAGTTCGCGGCGCGAGATCTCCACGCACTGGCGGGCCTTGCGGCCGTCCTGGCGCTCCATCGCCTTGATGGGCACGCTCGGCTTCACCGGCTTCAACGCCCTCTTCTACGCCGCGGCGCACCACACCACCGCCATCAACATCGCGATCATCCAGGGCACCATTCCGGTGCTCGTGCTGCTGGGCGGTTTCATCTTCTTCGGCAGCCGGATCGGCGCGCTGCAGATCATCGGCGTGCTGGTGACGCTGACCGGCATCGTGGTCGTGGCATCGCGCGGGCAGTTCGCGCTGCTGGCCGGCCTCGCCTTCAACATCGGCGACCTCTGGATCGTGCTGGCGTGCCTGCTGTATGCCGGCTATGCGCTCGCGCTGCGCGATCGGCCGGCGGTGCCGGCCATCGTCTTCTTCGCCGCGATGGCGGCGGTGGCGGCCCTCACCTCGGTGCCGCTGGTGGTGGCCGAGATCGTCACCGGCCACTTCTTCATGCCGACCGCCACCGGGGTCGCCCTGATCGTCTTCATCGGCCTGCTGCCGAGCTTCGTCTCGCAGATCTTCTTCATCCAGGCGGTCGAGGCGATCGGGCCGGCGCGCGCCGGGCTGTTCCTGAACCTGGTGCCGATCTTCGGCCCGCTGCTGGCGGTGCTGGTCCTCGGCGAGCCGCTCTCCGCCTACCACGCGCTCGCATTGGCGCTGGTGCTGGGCGGCATCTACATCGCCGAGTCCTTCGGGCCCGGCAAGCAACGCTGACCCCACGCCCTTGACCACGCCGATCGTCCGCATCCACCGCTCGCCGTCCGAGATCGACGCCGCCGACTGGGACGCACTGCTGGCCCTGCAGCCTGCGCCCTCCCCGTTCATGCGCCACGCCTACCTGGCCGCGCTCGACGCCAGCGCCAGCGCCTCGCCGGCGAGCGGCTGGACGCCGCAGTTCGTCACGCTCTGGCGCGGCAAGCAGTTGATGGCGGCCTGCCCGCTCTACATCAAGGACCATTCGTACGGCGAGTACGTGTTCGACTGGGCCTGGGCCAACGCCTACGAGCAGCACGGGCTGGCCTACTACCCGAAGGCGGTCTGCGCGGTGCCCTTCACGCCGGTGCCGGGGACGCGCCTGCTGGCCCGCGATGCCGAGAGCCGCGCCTTGCTGGCGCAGGCCCTGGTCGCCTGGTGCAAGGAAGAGGAACTGTCGTCGCTGCACCTGCTGTTCGGCGCCGACGAGGACATCGCCGCCTGTTCGGAAGCCGGCCTGATGCTGCGTCACACGGTCCAGTTCCACTGGGACAATGCCGACTGGCCAAGCTTCGACGCCTTCCTCGCCAGCCTCGCCCACGACAAGCGCAAGAAGATTCGCCAGGAACGCCGCAAGGTGCACGACGCCGGCGTCTCCTTCCGCTGGTCGCGCGGCACCGACATCCGCGCCGCCGACTGGGACTTCTTCTACCGCTGCTATGCCCGCACCTATCGCGAGCACGGCAATCCGCCCTACCTGAACCGCGACTTCTTCCATCGCATGGCCGCGGCCATGCCCGAGGCCTGGCTGCTGTTCATCGCCGAGCGCGAGGGCAAGCCGATCGCGTCGAGCCTGATCGCGCTGTCGGCCGGGCCCGGCGGCGCGGACGATTCCCCCGCGCCGCGGATCGCCTACGGCCGCTACTGGGGAGCGCTCGAACGGGTCGACTGCCTGCATTTCGAGGCCTGCTACTACCAGCCGCTGCAGTGGTGCATCGAGCACGGTGTGCGGCGCTTCGAAGGCGGCGCCCAGGGCGAGCACAAGATGGCGCGCGCGCTGATGCCGGTGCGCACCACCAGTGCCCACTGGCTGGCCCACCCGGCCTTCGCCGACGCGGTCGAGCGCTTCCTGGAGCGCGAAGGTGCAGGCATCGAGAACTACCTGGACCACCTGGGCGAACGCAGTCCGTTCCGCCACACCGCGCCAGAATGAAAAAACGCCCCGCGACCGAAATCGCGGGGCGTTGATTTGCTACGGCGGCGTTTACTTCTTGTAGTTCGCGATGCCGTCCATGATTTCCTTCTTGGCGGCATCGATGCCTTCCCAGCCGAGCACCTTGACCCACTTGCCGGCCTCGAGGTCCTTGTAGTGCTCGAAGAAGTGCGTGATGGCCTTCAGACGCATCTGGTTCACGTCTTCCACCGTCTTCCAGTGGCTGTAGATCGGCAGCACCTTGGTGGTCGGCACGGCCAGCACCTTGCCGTCGACACCGGCCTCGTCTTCCATCATCAGGATGCCGATCGGGCGGCACGGCACCACCACGCCGGGCACCAGAGCCCAGGGCGTGATCACCAGCACGTCGACCGGATCGCCGTCGCCAGACAGCGTCTGCGGCACGTAGCCGTAGTTGGTCGGGTAGTGCATCGCGGTGGTCATGAAGCGGTCGACGAAGATCGCGCCCGATTCCTTGTCGACTTCGTACTTGATCGGGTCGGCGTTCATCGGGATTTCGATGACGACATTGAAGGCTTCGGGGGCGTCTTTGCCGGGGGAAACTTGGCCGAGGGACATGGTCTGACTTGGAGTAGTTGAAAGTGTTAGCGGGATGCGGACAAACCCGAAGTTTACTTTCCATGTCATCGGACAGTCGCACACAAAGCGGTTTTTGCCTGTAAATTGCCCACGTTGGCCAATCGGTCCCTGCCTTTCACGGCACCGGGGCTTCGAGGAAGCAACGCGGCGGAAGCACTGTCCCGTACGCGTTGCGCACAGGGTCCGGCTTTCGTCTCCATTAGTTACAACGAACGACTGGAGAAGCAACGGCATGACTGGCAACACCCCTCTCGTCCTTGCCATGGTCTGCGGCCTGGTGGCCGTGGCCTATGGATTCTGGGCGCGCAGCTGGATTCTTTCGAAAGACCCGGGCAATGCCCGAATGCAGGAGATCGCGGCCGCGATCCAGACCGGCGCAGCGGCCTACCTCGCGAAGCAATACCGCACCATCGCGGTCGTCGGCCTGGTGCTGGCGATCCTGATCGCCCTCTTCCTCGACTTCACCACGGCCGTGGGATTCGTGATAGGCGCGGTGCTCTCCGGCGCCTGCGGCTTCATCGGCATGAACGTCTCCGTGCGGGCCAACGTGCGCACCGCGCAGGCCGCCACGCAAGGCATCGGCCCGGCCCTCGACGTCGCCTTCCGCGGCGGTGCCATCACCGGCATGCTGGTGGTCGGCCTGGGTCTGCTCGGCGTGTCGGGCTTCTATTGGTTCCTGGCCGGCAACGGCAGCCTCACGCCGGACAAGAGCCTGGCCAGCCTGCTCAATCCGTTGATCGGCTTCGCCTTCGGCTCCTCGCTCATCTCGATCTTCGCCCGCCTCGGCGGCGGCATCTTCACCAAGGGCGCCGACGTCGGCGCCGACCTCGTGGGCAAGGTCGAGGCCGGCATCCCCGAGGACGATCCACGCAACCCGGCCGTGATCGCCGACAACGTGGGCGACAACGTCGGCGACTGTGCCGGCATGGCCGCCGACCTCTTCGAGACCTACGCCGTCACCTTGATCGCCACCATGGTGCTCGGTGCGCTGATGGTGGCCGCGGCGCCGGTCAACGCGGTGCTTTATCCGCTCGCGCTGGGCGGCGTGTCGATCATCGCGTCGATCATCGGCTGCTTCTTCGTCAAGGCCTCGCCGGGCATGGTCAACGTGATGCCGGCGCTCTACAAGGGCCTCGCGGTGGCGGGCATCCTGTCGCTGATCGCCTTCTGGTTCGTCACCGCCTGGCTGATCCCCGACAACGCGATCGCCGCCACCGGCAGCCAGCTGAAGCTGTTCGGCGCCTGCTTCGTCGGCCTGGCGCTGACCGCGGCGCTGGTCTGGATCACCGAGTTCTACACCGGCACGCAGTATTCGCCGGTGCAGCACATCGCGCAGGCCTCGACCACCGGCCACGGCACCAACATCATCGCCGGCCTCGGCGTCTCGATGCGCTCCACCGCCTGGCCGGTGATCTTCGTCTGCATCGCGATCCTGGCCTCCTACACGCTCGCCGGCCTCTACGGCATCGCGGTGGCCGCCACTGCGATGCTGAGCATGGCCGGCATCGTGGTCGCCCTCGACGCCTACGGCCCGATCACCGACAACGCCGGCGGCATCGCCGAGATGTCCGAGCTGCCGGCCAGCGTGCGCGACATCACCGACCCGCTCGACGCCGTGGGCAACACCACCAAGGCCGTGACCAAGGGCTACGCGATCGGCTCGGCCGGCCTGGCGGCCCTGGTGCTGTTCGCCGACTACACCCACAAGCTCGAGAGCTACGGGCTCGCCATCAGCTTCAACCTGAGCGACCCGATGGTGATCGTCGGCCTGTTCATCGGCGGCCTGATCCCCTACCTCTTCGGCGCCATGGCCATGGAAGCCGTGGGCCGCGCGGCCGGCTCGGTGGTCGAGGAGGTGCGCAGGCAGTTCCGCGAGATCCCCGGGATCATGGAAGGCACCGGCAAGCCCGAGTACGGCCGCGCCGTGAGCATGCTGACCGGCGCAGCGATCAAGGAAATGATGATTCCTTCGCTGCTGCCGGTAGTAGTGCCGATCCTGGTCGGCCTGCTCCTCGGACCCAAGGCCCTCGGCGGGCTCTTGATGGGCACCATCGTCACCGGCCTGTTCGTCGCGATCTCGATGTGCACCGGCGGCGGCGCCTGGGACAACGCCAAGAAATACATCGAGGACGGCCACCATGGCGGCAAGGGCTCGGAGGCGCACAAGGCGGCGGTCACGGGCGACACCGTGGGCGACCCCTACAAGGACACGGCCGGCCCGGCGGTCAACCCGCTGATCAAGATCATCAACATCGTGGCGCTGCTGATCGTGCCGCTGGTGGTCAAGTTCCACTCCGGCGATGCGGGCGCGATGACGGCGCCCACCATGGCCCCGCCGCCAGCCAGCGCGCCGGCAGCGCCGGCCGCACCGTCACCGGGTCCTGCCGCGGCAGCGCCCGCCGCGGCGCCGGTCGCCGACGGCGGCGCCTCGATCAAGACCGAGGGCGGCGTCGTCAAGTTCTACTTCGCCACCAACAGCGCCGAAGTGCCCGCCGGATCCAGCGCAGCGCTGGCCGATGTCGTGAAGGCGGTGCAGAGCGGGGGCCGGGTATTGGTGAGCGGCTACCACGACGCCACCGGCGACCCCGAGAAAAACGCCGAACTCGCCAAGCAGCGCGCGATGGCCGTGGGTGCCGCGCTCAAGATCGCCGGCGTGCCCGAAGACAAGCTCGAACTCGCCAAGCCGGCCCAGACCCAGGCCGACGGGCCGCCGGCCGAAGCGCGCCGGGTCGAAGTCAAGCTGCAGTAAGCCCCTGCCCTCGGCCCTGGCCGCGACGCTCAGTTCAGGCTGGCGCGTTGCACCGGCAGCGCGCCCTGCTCGGTGCGCAGCGGCACACCCTGCAGGGTGTCGAAATCCGACGGCGCCTCGGGCACGCGCATTTCCTCGAGCTCATGCAGCGAGGCGACCCAACGGCCGGCGGCCGACTCCGCCGGCTCGTCGTTGGTGAAGATGCCGTCGCGGATGTAGAAGGTCTCGCCCGCCGGGCGCTCCATGTGCAGCTCGATGAGGCGCGCGATCGGGAAGGTGTAGGTGACCAGCTTTTCCTTCGTCTTGCGGTCCTTGGCACCGCAATTGAAGAAGCCTTCGGCAGCGATCACGATGCACGATCCTTCGACCGAGCTGTCAATGTCGCCCCCGCAGCGCCAGATGGCGGTCGGCAGCCGCACGCGCACCTTGTCGATGACCAAGTCACGCTGCTTGTTGAGCGCATTGAGCGGAGGCACCAGCGAACGCAACTGCCGCAGGCGTTCGGCAAAGTTGTCGTCGATGCAGAACTCGACATGGTGCGTCGCGCCACCCGAGCGCTTGACGACCTGCATGATGACGTGACGCAGCTGGCTCACAGAGGCCGTCCTTTCGCAAGCATTCGAGTCAGTTTCGACCCGTTGCAGGCAATGGGTTTCATTGGAAGCATTGAATCTACTCAATTAGAACTTAGGTATTGATGCAAATCGCTTGCATCAATTGTTTCTAACTGTAGTCCGAATTGCCTTCAATGGATAGGCAACACGAAGTATTAAATTGACTCAATCAATTGCCAATGAGCGGCCGATAGCCGGCCGCCGGCTCGCCGTTTCAGGCGCCGCCGCCGGCTTCCACCAATTCGTCGAGTGCCTTGCAGGACGGCGCGCAGACGGTCTGCGACTTGCCCAGCAGCTGCCGGGTGCGCATTTGCGAGCGGACCCGATGCTTGCCGCACATGAAGCAGGACATGGTGGCGCCGCTGAACGAGGCCGAGGCCCGGAACGGCGAGCCGGGTGCCTTGGCCTTGTAGCGCAGCCCGTCGGCCACCACGGCGGTCTTGACCTCGGCCTTACTCATGGGCGGCTTCCGGTCCAGCGGCGTGCATGGCGCGTTCGATCGCCTTGCGGGCGGCCAATTCGGCGGCCAGCGAGGTGTCGAGCGCCGAGCGGCAGAGGCCGGCGTGCTGGTAGTTGAGGTTTTCGTACACCTCGGAGGCGGCCGGATAGGCATCCAGCAGCCGGCCCAGCTCGGAGCCGGGCTCGGCGTCGCGGAATTGCTCGACCAGGTGCGTCACCACCGACCGGTATTGCTCGGGGCCTACCGGCACGGCGCTGTGTTCCAGCCGCTCGAGGAGCTGGGCCAGGACATGCGTGACGGCCAGGTCGGCCTTGTGCGCGGGGGTGTGGGAAGCGTTCATGCACAGCATGTGGGGCGGTGCCAAAGGATTGCAAGGGCGTGAAAGAACCATCCCCCGAGCCTACAACAGCATCTCCGGCACGATCGGGGCAATCAGCGAATTGTAGAAACGCTTGAAAAAGCCGGATTCGGGTTCCGAGTGGAGGATCATCTCTTTTTCGCCGTCGGTGGTGAGCCATTCGAGGGCGCCGGTGTCCTTGTCCAGCCGCAGGCGGTAGGAGTTCTGCAGCTTGCTGATGTTGATCACGCGCAGCATTTCGCGCGCCAGCTGGGGGCTGTCGACCACCACGCCCATTTCGGTGTTCTGGGTCGCCGAGCGCGGGTCCAGGTTCATCGAGCCGATGAAGATGCGCCGCCGGTCGATCGCGGCCGTCTTGGCGTGCAGCCGGCCGAGCGAGTTGCCGAACATGTCGAAGCGCTTGTTGGCGGTGGTGCGCTCGGGGCTCAGCTCGTAGAGGTCGGCGCCGCTGGCGAGCAGGCGCTCGCGGTAGCGCGCATAGCCGGTGTGGACCAGCGGCTCGTCATTGGCGGCCAGGGAATTGGTCAGCAGCGTCAGCTTGACCTTGCGCCGCGACAGGTCCTCGAACGCGGCCATCCCCTTCTCGCCCGGCACCAGGTAGGGCGAAGTCAGGTCGACCTCGAACCGCGCATCCATCAGGAGGCCCCAGACCTTCATGGTCACGCTGGTCGCGAGCGCCTCGTCGGCGCTCATCGTGGCCGGCTTGGTCGGCGGATCGGCCACCGCATGCGCCTCGCCCCACAGCAGGCCCATGCGGCCGCCGTCGAGCTCCTCGGTGATCGGCCCGTAGCCCAGCACATCCGAGGGCGGCAGCTCGACCTTCGGCGCCGGGGAACTCATGCCGATCCAGGCATCGAAGTCGTCCGGGCCAGGCGGGCGACCGCCGGGTCCGCGCACGATCTCGGCAATCGGCCAGACCTGTTCGGCGTTCCAGTAGGCGTCGAAGATCGCCTCGAGCTCGGCCACCACCCGGCCGACCACCAGGGCGTCCATGTCGATGAAGTTCTGCGCCTGGCTGAGCACGAAGTACTCGTCCGCGATGTTGCGCCCGCCGACCACCGCCACCACGCCGTCGGCGATGAAGAGCTTGTTGTGCATGCGGTGGTTGAGCCGCGCGATGTCCTGCGGCGAGGCGATGAAGCGCGACAGGAAGCCGTCGCGGCCGCAGCAGAAGGGGTTGAAGAGCCGCACCTCCACGTTGGGCGTGTGCGACAACGCCAGCAGCGGCTGCTGGCTCTTGGCGGTGTAGAGGTCGTCGACCAGCACCCGAACCTTGACGCCGCGGGCGGCGGCTTCGCGCACGGCGCGCATCAAAAGCCGCCCGGTGGCGTCGTTCTCGAGCTGGTAGTACTGCACCACCAGCGATTGCTGGGCCCGCTGGGCGAGCTGGATGCGGGCGTCGAGCGAATAGACGCCCAGCGGCATCAGCCGGAATCCCGACTGCTCCCCCGGCGGCGTCGAATCGGCCACGATCTTGGCCAGCCGGGTCGACCGGTCGGGCGCCGCGGCGTACTCGGCCGGGCGGTCGCGGGCGATCGGCAGCGAGCCGCAGGCAGCCAGCAGTGCGATGCCGGCCGCGACCAGCGCCAGGCGAAGCCAGCGGTCCAGGTCAATCCTCATGTCGTGTGTGCTTTCGTGGCGGCGGGTGGGCGTCATGGACCGCGGCATGCAGTCCTAGAATTCGAAACGCTTCCACCCGGGGTTACATCATGACGTTCTCGATCAGCGCGCGCGCAATTTTCATGGCGGCCGCCGCCATGCTGGCCCTGCCGGCCGTCGCCGCGCTCGACATCGGTGACCCGGTGCCGAAATTCACGGCCAACGCGGCGCTCGGCGGCAAGACCTTTCGCTATTCGCTCGCCGATGCGCTGGCCAAGGGGCCGGTGGTGCTGTACTTCTTTCCGGCGGCGGATTCGGCCGACTGCTCGATCGAGGCCCACGCCTTCGCCGAGGCCATCGACCAGTTCGCGGCGCTCGGCGCCACGGTGATCGGGGTGTCGGCCGACGATATCGACACGCTGGCGAAGTTCTCGGTCAAGTCCTGCCAGAGCCGCTTTCCAGTCGCGTCCGACGAGGCCAAGACCGTGATCGAGGGCTTCGACGCCCTGATGCAGACCCGCCCGGATTTCGCCAATCGCCTGTCCTACGTGATCGCGCCCAGCGGCAAGGTGGCCTACTACTATCAGAACCTGAATCCGGACAAGCACGTCGAGCGCATGCTCAACGCGCTTCGGGCCCTGCCGAAGGCGACGCCTTCGCGCTGACCTTAAGATTTGCCCCATGCAACTCAACTACATCGGCAACGAAAACGTTGCTTCCTCTTCCGGCCGCACGCTGCCGGTGATCGACCCCTCGGACGGCCAGCCCTTCGACGAACTGCAGCGCAGCAATGCCGCCGACATCGACGCCGCGGTGCAGGCGGCGCGCCATTGCTTCGAAACCGGTTGGCACAAGGTCAGCGCGGCCGAGCGCGGCCGGCTGCTCTACAAGCTGTCGCAGAAGATCGCCGAGCATGTCGACGAGCTGGCGCTGATCGAGCAGCGCGACTGCGGCAAGCCGGTCAAGCAGGCGCGCGCCGACGCGCTCGCGCTGGTGCGCTACTTCGAGTTCTATGCCGGCGCCTGCGACAAGCTGCACGGCGAGACGATTCCCTACCAGGACGGCTACAGCGTCTTCACCTGGCGCGAGCCGCACGGGGTCACCGGCCACATCATCCCGTGGAACTACCCGATGCAGATTTTCGGGCGCAGCGTCGGCGGCGCCCTGGCCGCGGGCAATGTCTGCGTGGTGAAGCCGTCCGAGGACGCCTGCCTGTCGCTGATCCGGGTCGCCAAGCTGGCGGCCGAGGCCGGCTTTCCGCCGGGTGCGCTGAACATCGTCACCGGCCTGGGCCACGAGGTCGGCGACGCCCTGGCGCGGCACCCGGGCATCGACCACATCAGCTTCACCGGCAGCCCCAAGGTGGGCACGCTGATCCAGCAGGTGGCCGCCGAACGGCATTGCCCGGTGACGCTCGAGCTCGGCGGCAAGAGCCCGCAGATCGTGTTCGCCGATGCCGACCTGGGCGCGGCGATCCCGGTGCTGATCAACGCGATCGTGCAGAACGCCGGCCAGACCTGCTCGGCCGGCTCGCGGGTCCTGATAGACCAGGCCATCTACGAGCCGCTGCTGCAGCGCCTCGGCCACGCCTTCGAGGCGCTTCGGGTCGGCCCGGCGGCGATGGACCTCGACGTCGGCCCGCTGATCCGCCAGACGCAGCAGCAGCGGGTCTGGGACTTTCTCTCGGACGCCCATGTGGCCGGCATTCCGATGGTGGCGCAGGGCGTGGTGGTCGACGAGGCGCCCCAGGCCGGCTTCTACCAGGCCCCCACCCTGCTGCGCGACGTGCCGGTGGACCACCGCCTGGCACAGGAGGAAGTGTTCGGCCCGGTGCTGGCCGCGATGCCATTCCGCGACGAAGACGAGGCCGTGGCGCTGGCCAATGCCACGCAGTTCGGGCTGGTCGCGGGCATCTGGACGAACGATGGCGGACGGCAGTTCCGGATGGCCAAGCGCGTGAAGAGCGGCCAGGTGTTCATCAACAACTACGGCGCCGGCGGCGGTGTCGAACTGCCCTTCGGCGGCGTCAAGTCCTCGGGCTACGGGCGCGAAAAGGGCTTCGAGGCGCTCTACGGCTTCACCACCCTCAAGACCGTCGCCGTCAAGCACGGCTGAACGCGAGGGACCGGCCGGCCGATACACTGGCCGGCTGCACTTCAATTCGAGGAGACACCTGTGCGCGTCAAGGACAAATCCATCATCGTGACCGGTGCCGGCGGCGGCATCGGCGAGGGCATCGCGAAGCGGCTGGCGGCCGAGGGCGCGCAGGTCATCGTCAACGACATCAACCAGGCGCTCGGCGAACAGGTGGTCGAGGCCATCCTGCGCGACGGCGGCCGGGCTTCGTTCTTCGCCGCCGACGTCACCAAGTCCGACCAGATGAAAGCCTTGGTCGATGCCGCCGTGCAGCGCCATGGCAAGCTCGACGCGATGGTCAACAACGCCGGCTGGACCCACCGCAACCGGCCCGCACTGGAAGTCAGCGAGGACGAGTTCGACCGCTGCTATTCGGTCAACGTCAAGAGCATCTACCTGTCGACCATCCATGCGGTGCCGGCCTTCCGGGCCAACGGCGGCGGATCGTTCATCAACATCGCCTCGACCGCGGGCGTGCGCCCCCGCCCGGGCCTCACCTGGTACAACGGCTCCAAGGGCGCCGTGATCACGACCAGCAAGTCGCTGGCGGCCGAACTCGGTCCCGACAACATCCGGGTCAATTGCATCAATCCGGTGTTCAACCCGGACACCGGCCTGGCGGCCGAGTTCGCCGGTGGTCCGGTCACCGAAGAGCGCAAGGCCAAGTTCCGCGCCACCATCCCGCTGGGCCGCTTCTCGACCGCGCTCGACGTCGCCAACGCGGCGCTCTACCTGGCCAGCGACGAGGCCTCGTTCATCAGCGGGGTCTGCATCGAAGTCGACGGCGCCCGCTGCGTCTGATCGGCGCCAAGGCCTTGCAGCGGTATCAGGCCGGGCGATGCGGTAAATTGGCCCTCCCATGAGTTCGCAGCATGTCGTCAAGATCGCCGAGATCGGTCGCGCGCCCCGCGCCGCGCCGGCCGCGCACGCCGTGCCGGCCACCGGCGTGCTGCTCGACCGGCTGGCCCGGCCGCTGACCGACCTGCGCATCAGCGTCACCGACCGCTGCAACTTCCGCTGCAGCTATTGCATGCCGAAAGAAGTGTTCGACAAGGACTACCAGTACCTGCCCCACAGCGCGCTGCTGAGCTTCGAGGAGATCACCCGTCTGGCGCGCCTGTTCGCCAGCCACGGCGTGCGCAAGATCCGGCTCACCGGTGGCGAGCCGCTGCTGCGCAAGAACCTCGAGGTGCTGGTCGAGCAGCTCGCCGCGCTGCGCACGCCGCAGGGCCAGCCGCTGGACCTCACGCTGACCACCAACGGGTCCTTGCTGGCGCGCAAGGCCGGGGCCTTGAAGGCCGCCGGCCTGAATCGGGTGACCGTCAGCCTCGACGGTCTCGACGACACGGTGTTCCGTCGCATGAACGACGTCGACTTCCCGGTCGCCGAAGTGCTGGCCGGCATCGAGGCTGCGAAGGCGGCCGGCCTGGGCCCGATCAAGGTCAACATGGTGGTCAAGCGCGGCACCAACGAGCAGGAGATCCTGCCGATGGCGCGCCACTTCCGCGGCAGCGGCGTGGTGCTGCGCTTCATCGAATACATGGACGTCGGCGCCACCAACGGCTGGCGCATGGACGAGGTGCTGCCATCGGCCGAGGTGGTGCGCCGCATCGGCGCCGAATTCCCGCTCGTGCCGCTGGAAGCCAGCGCCCCCGGAGAGACCGCACAGCGCTGGGCCTACGCCGACGGCGGCGGCGAGATCGGCGTCATCAGCAGCGTGACGCAGGCCTTCTGCCACGACTGCAGCCGGGCCCGCCTGTCGACCGAAGGCAAGCTCTACCTCTGCCTGTTCGCGAGCCAGGGGCACGACCTGCGGCCGCTCTTGCGCGGCGATGCCGACGACGCGCAGATCGCCTCCGCGCTCGGCCACATCTGGCAGGGCCGCAGCGATCGCTACTCCGAGCTGCGCGCGTCGCGGGTCCCCGACACCGATGCCGGCGCGGCGCGCCGGGTCGAGATGAGCTACATCGGCGGATGAGCGCGCCGGCCCCCATCGTCGCCAGCGAAATCACCGGCCTCGTTCTCGCCGGCGGGCGCGGCTCGCGCATGGGCGGCGTCGACAAGGGCCTGCAGAACTTCAACGGTACGCCGCTGGCGCTGCATGCGGTGCTGCGGCTGGGTCCGCAGGTCGGCCAGGTGCTGGTCAACGCCAATCGCAACCTGGCCGCCTACGAATCCTTCGGCGTGCCGGTCTGGCCCGACGGGCTGGCCGACTATGCCGGTCCGCTGGCCGGCTTCCTGACCGGGCTGGAGCGCTGCGAGACGCCCTACCTGCTCACCGTGCCGTGCGACACCCCGCTGTTCCCGCTCGACCTCGCCAGCCGGCTGGCGGCGGCTCTGGCGGACCAGCAGGCGGACATCGCGATGGTCTCCGCGCCCGAGGCGGCGGGTCCGCCCGGCGCCGCAGCGTCGCTGTTCCCGCAGCCGGTGTTCTGCCTGCTGCGCGCCACGCTGCTCGACAGCCTGGTGCGCTTCACCCAGGGCGGCGGCCGCAAGATCGACAAATGGACCGCGCAGCACCACACCGTGCTGGTGCCCTTCGATCGCCCGGGCGATGCCGCCGACGCCTTCTTCAATGCCAACACGCTGACCGAGTTGCACACGCTCGAGCGCCAGCGTTCGTGAGGCCCGTCCCGTCATGAGCCGAATCGCCGAAATCGCCGCCGCGCTGGCGGGCTACGACCCCAAGGCGCTGGGTGTCGATGCCGTGCAGGCCTTCCTGGCGCAGCTGGCCGAGCCTGCCATCGTCACCGAGGTCGAGCGCCTGGCCCTGCGGGATGCGCTCGGACGGGTGCTGGCCGAGGACATCGTCTCGCCGGTCAGCGTGCCGCCGCACGACAACTCGGCCATGGACGGCTTCGCCTTCGATGGCGCGCAGCTCGAAGCGGCCGGCGACACCGCGCTGAGCCTGCGGGTGGTCGGCACCGCACTGGCCGGCGCCGCCTGGCGCGGCGCGACCGGCACCGGCGACGCCGTCAAGATCATGACCGGTGCCGTGATGCCGGCCGGCCTCGACACCGTGGTCCCGCAGGAGTTCTGCACGGTCGAGGGTGACCGGGTGAGCTTCCCGGCCCAGGCGCTGCGACGCGGCGACAACCGCCGCTTCGCCGGCGAAGACCTGATGCAGGGCCAGCCGGCGCTGCGGCGCGGCCAGATCGTCACCCCGGCCGCGCTCGGCATGGTGGCCAGCCTCGGGCTGCCGATGGTGCCGGTGCTGCGGCGCCTGCGCGTCGCCTACTTCTCCACCGGCGACGAGATCCTGAGTCTTGGCGAGCTTCCGCGCGAAGGCGCGGTCTACGACAGCAACCGGTACACGGTGTTCGGCCTGCTGACGCGGCTGGGCTGCGAGGTGATCGATCTCGGCCTGGTGCGCGACGACCCGGCGGCGCTCGAATCGGCGCTGCGCCGCGCCGCGGCGCAGGCCGACGCCATCATCACCAGCGGCGGCGTCAGCGTCGGCGAGGCCGACCACACGCGCGCCGTCATGCAGCGGCTCGGCGACATGGCGTTCTGGCGCGTCGCCATGCGGCCCGGCCGGCCGATGGCGGTCGGCCTGATCCCCGCCCCAGGCGCGCCCCGCGGGCCGGCCGTGCTGTTCGGGCTGCCGGGCAACCCGGTCGCCGTGATGGTCACTTTTCTCGCCTTCGTGCGCCCGGCGCTGCTCAGGATGATGGGCTGCAACTCCGCCTGCGCCGCGCCGCCGCCGATGCTGCGCGCCACCAGCGTCGACGCGATCCGCAAGAAGCCCGGACGCACCGAGTACCAGCGGGGCCGGGTCGAACAGGTGGCGGGTGCCTTGCCGCAGGTGCGCATCGCCGGCAACCAGGGCTCGGGCGTGCTGAGTTCGATGGTCGATGCCAACGGCCTGGTGGTGCTGCACCATGACCAGGCCGGCGTGGCGCCGGGCGACACGGTCGACGTCATGATCTTCGACGGCGTGGTGTAAGGTCTGTCCCCGCCCTGGCCTCACCGGAGTTGCGCATGGCAGCGAGCAGGATCGAACTGATGCAGCAGATGCCGATCTTCGGCGCCATTGCCGCGGACACCCTGGAGTTCCTGCTGGCGGCCGCACCGGTGGTCGAGATGCCGTCCGGCGGCTATTTCTTCCGCGAGGGCGAGCCCGGCCACGGCATGTTCGTGCTCGAGAGCGGCAGCGTGACGATCTCCAAGAGCTGGCAGCAGCACGAATTGCTCATCCGGCGCCTGGCGCAGGGCGATTGTTTCGGCGAGATGGCGCTGCTCGACCTTTTCCCGCGCAGCGCCTCGGTCCGGGCCGACGTCGACTGCCGCGCGATCGAACTCACTTCCGCGAACCTGTACCGGGTGTTCGAGCGCGACGTCGAGCAGTTCGCGCTGATCCAGATGAACATCGCCCGCGAGATGAGCCGCCGCTTGCGGATCACGGACGACCTGCTCTTCAGGGCCAGCATGGGCGACGTGCCCGAGACGCCGGAACGGCTGCTGCGGCGCTAGATCCGGCCGAGCGCGCGCTCGACGCCCTTGTTGGCGAGCGCATCCGCGCGCTCGTTGCCCGGATCGCCCGAATGGCCCTTGACCCAGCGCCATTCGATCTGGTGGCCGCCCTCGGCCACCAGCTTGTCGAGCTGCTGCCAGAGCTCGACGTTCTTCACCGGCTGCTTGGTCGAGGTCCGCCAGCCCTTGGCCTTCCAGCCGCGAATCCACTCGGTGATGCCCATGCGCACGTACTGGCTGTCCAGGTAGAGGACGACCTTGCACGGGCGCTTGAGCGCGCCCAGGCCTTCGATCACGGCCTGCAGTTCCATGCGGTTGTTGGTGGTGTTGAGTTCGCCGCCGAAAAGTTCTTTTTCGGTGGCGCCCGACTTGAGCCATGCGCCCCAGCCGCCGGGACCGGGGTTGCCCTTGCAGGCACCGTCGGTGTAGATCTGTACTTCGTTCAAGAACCGCTTCCTTCTTCTAGCTGGCCGCCATTGTCGCGCCCCCGGTGCATCTTGCCGGCGATCGGCACCGGCGCGCTGGCGCGCGATGCGGCTCGGCGCCAGTCGGCGCTCAAGAGCCGCAGCCCCCGCACCCGCTTGACGGCCACCAGGAAATAGACCGCACCGAAGATCGGCCACCAGCGCTCGCCGGCGGCATCGAACCAGCGGCAGCGCTCCAGCCAGGCCTCGCTGCGGACCGCGGGCCGGTAGACGCCGAATCGCCCGGACTCGACCTCGAAGCTCAGCAGCCGCAGCCAGTCGCGCATGCGCCGGTAACCGATGAAGTCACCGGCCTCGGGCAGGAACAGCTCGCCGAACCCGAGTCCGCGGTAGAGGTGGGCGCGCCGCTGCCGCATGCCCCAGAGGCTGGCCGGATTCAGGCCGCAGATGACGACCCGCCCTTCGGGCACCAGCACCCGCTCGACCTCGCGCAGGGTCGCGTGGGGGTCCGGGCTGAGCTCGAGCGTGTGCGGCAGCACCACGAGGTCGAGGCTGTTGGCCGGAAAAGGGAGGGCCGAAAAGTCGGTCCAGAGCGCGGGCGCGCCGGCCTGCGCCGGATCGGACAGCGCCAGCCAGCGGTGCGGCATTCGATTGGCACGCAGCCCCTGGACCTCGCTGAGGCCCAGCTGCAGCGCGTGATAACCGAAGATGTCGGCCACCGCCTGGTCGAACTGGGCCTGCTCCCAAGCCAGCAGGTAGCGGCCCGGGGGGGTCTCGAACCAATCGTGCAAACCTATAATTTGACCGCTCATGACCCTCGTTCCGCTGCCCGCCCGTGCCGACAACTACATCTGGATGCTGCAGCAGGGGCGCAACGCGATCGAGGTCGACCCAGGGGATGCAACACCCGTGTTCGATGCACCCGGGCGCGAGCAACTGCAACTGGCCGCGATTCTAGTCACGCGCCCTCGCGCCGACGGCGTCGCGACGCACCATGGATACACACTTGCTAACCTGAGATTCGTGCAAAGCATGGAACCCCGCAAGCCGGATCCCACTCACTCCACGGCGCCTTGCGCCGCATTGCGTGCGCGCTGCGAGCGGCCACGGCCCTTGCTCGCTGCCCCGCACCAATGGAAGAACGATTTTCGATGAAATTTCTGCTAGCTGCCTGCCTCGCGGGCTCCCTGTTCCTGGCGGGCTGCGCCACAGGCACCGGTCCGTCGATGGATGGGTCGTCGTCCGGTGCCGCCTCGGGCGGTGCCTCGCCGGTCTACCCGCGCGGCAGCCTCACGCCGATCACCTCCGGCGACACCAAGTCGCGCCCCGTCGTCACGCTCGCCCCGCCGGTCGACATGTGGGACCGCATTCGCCGCGGCTTCAAGATGCCCGACCTCGACGGCGACCTGGTGCGCGATCGCGAGCAGTGGTATGCCACCCGGCCCGACTACATCCAGCGCATGACCGAGCGCTCCAACCGCTACATCTTCCACATCGTCGAGGAACTCGAACGTCGCGACATGCCGACCGAGATCGCGCTGCTGCCCTACATCGAGAGCGCCTTCAATCCGCAGGCCGTGTCGAGCGCGCGCGCCGCCGGCATGTGGCAGTTCATGCCGGCCACCGGCACCGACTACGACCTGAAGCAGAACATCTTCCGCGACGACCGCCGCGATGTGGTCGCCTCGACCCGCGCGGCGCTCGACTATCTGCAGCGGCTCTACGGCATGTTCGGTGACTGGCAGCTCGCGCTGGCGGCCTACAACTGGGGCGAAGGCAACGTGGCCAAGGCGATCGCCAAGAACCAGCGCGCCGGCCTGCCGGCCACCTACAGCGACCTGTCGATGCCGGCCGAGACCCGGCTCTACGTGCCGAAGCTGCAGGCCGTGAAGAACATCGTCGCCAATCCGGCCCGCTTCAATGTCGACCTGCCGCTGATCGCCAACCACCCCTACTTCCAGACCGTCACGCTCAAGCGCGATCTCGACGTCTCGCTGGCGGCCAAGCTGGCGGACGTGCAGATCGAGGACTTCCGGGCCCTCAATCCGTCGGCCCACAAACCGGTGCTGCTGGCGGCCGGCACGCCCGAGATCCTTCTGCCGTGGGACAACGCCGCCGTGTTCCAGCGCAACTTCGAGGCCTACAGCCAGGGCCAGTACGCCAGCTGGACCGCCTGGACCGTGCCCTCGACCATGACCGTGGCCGACGCCGCACAGCGCTCGGGCATGAGCGAAGCCGACCTGCGGGCCATCAACAACGTGCCGCCGCGCATGCTGATCAAGTCGGGCTCGACCTTGATCGTTCCGCGCAGCGCGCGAGTCCAGGAAGACGTCGCGGCGGTGGTCGCCGACACCGGGCAGCTGAGCTTCCAGCCCGAGATCGTCACCCGCCGCACGGTGATCAAGGCCGGGCGCCAGGACAGCGTCGCCAGCATCGCGCGGCGCTACCGGCTGAGCCCGGCCAGCGTGGCCGAATGGAACGACGTCAAGGCCAACCACACCTTCCAGCGCGGCTATGAAGTGGTGGTGTTCCTGCCGGTGCGGGCCGCGAAGACCGCCGGCGTGGGCTCGGGCTTCGGCCGCGCGCCGGTGCTCAAGAGCAGCGCCGTGGCGCCGCGTGGCGGCACGAGCGCCAAAAGCTCGACCGCCAAGCTGACCAAGACGTCGAGCAGCAGCAAGGAAGTCGTGCGCGAGAAGCGCGGCGGCACGCCGTCGAAGAAGAAACGCTAAAGCTTTTCGGTCTCGCCACTGCGAGGCTGCCATTTCATGAGGCGCTTCTCGAGCACGCCGACGATCGCATCGAGCAGCAGCGCAAAACCGGTCAGCACCACGATGCCCGCAAACACCGTGTTGACGTCGAAGGTGCCCTCGGCCTGCAGGATGAGGTAGCCCACGCCGCGCGCCGAGCCCAGGTACTCGCCCACCACCGCACCCACGAAGGCCAGCCCGACCGAGGTGTGCAGGCTGGAGAACACCCAGCTGGTCGCGCTCGGCAGGTAGACCGTGCGCAGCAGCTGCCGCTGGCTGGCGCCGAGCATGCGCGCATTCGCCAGCACCACCGGGCTGACTTCGCGCACGCCCTGGTAGACGTTGAAGAAGACGATGAAGAACACCAGCGTGACCGCCAGCGCCACCTTGCTCCAGATGCCGAGGCCGAACCACAGCGCGAAGATCGGCGCCAGGATCACGCGCGGCATCGAGTTCGCCGCCTTGATGTAGGGATCGAAGACCAGGCTCGCGGTCGGCGCCAGGGCCAGCCAGAGGCCGCAGGCCAGGCCCAGCACGGTGCCGATCACGAAGGCCAGTACGGTCTCGAGCAAGGTGGTGCCCAGGTGCAGGTAGATGTCGGCGTTGCCCGCGAGCCCATCGGGGAACAGCGGATTGGGTGGAATCGCGAACGGCATGAACCAGCTCCAGATCCGGCCGGCCACCTGGATCGGTTCGCCGACGAAGAAGGCGAACTGCTGGTTGCGCGACGCCAGGTGCCAGCCCGCCAGCAGCGCGACCAGCACCGCCAGCTGCCAGAAGCGCGCATTGCTCTCCCTGGGTCGGAGCTTCATCTCGCCCCCAGGTTGCCCGGCACTTCGTGTCCGGGCGCCCACCCCCTGCCGGGGGCGCAGTCAGCGGCCCGGCAAAGCCGGTTCCGCGACTGCCCACGAATGGGCGCGCTGCGCGCAGCCGAAAAACAGATGCCGACCGGGTTGAGTTGGCCGGCGCAGCCAGGCCCCTTCGTGAAACACCGCGGAACTGGCTTTGCCAGCCCGCTGGTGTTGCCCCCGGTCGGGGGTGGGCGGCTACACGAAGTGAGCCAACCTGGGGGCGAGCTCATGCCACTGCCTTCAACTGCTGCGCATAGCCCTTGAGCACCTCGTCGCGCAGCACGTTCCAGATCTGCGTGTGAAGTTCGACGAAGCGCGGATGCACCCGGACCTCGGCGACGTCCCGCGGCCGCGGCAGGTCGATCTCGAACTCGCCGATCGGGTGGGTCGCGGGGCCGGCGGAGAGCACCACCACGCGGTCGCTCATCGCGATCGCTTCATCGAGATCGTGGGTGATGAAAAGCACCGCCTTCTTCTTCGCAGCCCAGAGATCCAGCACTTCGTTCTCCATCAATTGCCGGGTCTGGATGTCGAGCGCGCTGAAGGGCTCGTCCATCAGGATGATGTCCGGATCGAGCGCCAGTACTTGTGCCAGCGCGGTGCGCTTGCGCATGCCGCCGGAAAGTTGATGCGGATAACGGTCGCCGAAGCCAGCGAGGCCGACCCGCGCGAGCCAGGCCTCGGCCTGCTCCCTGGCCTGGGCATCGGGCACGCCGCGGTACTGCAGGCCCACCTTCACGTTGTCCAGCGCGCTGCGCCAGGGCATCAGGGCTTCGCTCTGGAACATGTAGCCGGCACGCGTGTTGATGCCGGACAGCGGCTGGCCGAACACCCGCACCGAACCCGACGAGGGTTCGAGCAGGCCGGCGCCGACATTCAGCAAGGTCGACTTGCCGCAGCCGGTCGGTCCGACCACCGAGACGAACTCGCCGTCGGCGATCCGCAGCGTGGTGTCAGCCACCGCGGTGTAGCGCTGGCTGTGGTCGTCTTTCGCGCGGAAGGTGCAGCGGATGTCTATCAGTTCGAGCGCGTGGGCGGCCATGGGCTTGGAAGAAAAAACCCGGCCTGGGCCGGGTTGCAGCGACACCGGGGTCAAGCTTTGAACTTGTCCTTGGCGCGCCGCGCAAATTCGTTGGTGTAGAGCTTCGCCAGGTCGATCTTTTCGGCCTTGACTGTCGGATCGAAGCTCGCGATCGCGGTGAGCGCGGTCTTGGGGCCGTCGGCCGGCACCAGTCCATCGACGGCGATGGCCTCGCGCACCTTGTCGAACGATGCAAGGTACAGGGCCCGGTCGCCCAGCAGGTAGGTCTCTGGCACGGTCTTGATGATGTCACCCGGGCCGGCGGTCTGCAGCCACTTGAGGCCATGCACGATGGCATTGGCGAGCGCCTGGCAGGTGTTCGGATTCTTCTGGATGAATTCCGACGAGGCATAGAGGCAGGCGGCCGGCATCAGGCCGCCGAACACCTCCTGAGTGCCCTTCAGCGTGCGGGTGTCGCTGATGATCTTCACGTCGCCCTTCTGCTCGAGCATGGTCATGACCGGATCGGTGTTGCTGATCGCATCGATCTGGCCCGAACGCAGCGCCGTCAGCGCGCCGGCGGCCACGCCGACGCCGATGTAGCTCACGTCGCTGGCCTTGAGCCCGCCGCGCGACAGCACCAGGTTGGCCACCATGTTGGTCGACGAGCCCGGCGCCGAGACCCCGATCTTGCGGCCCTTGAGGTCGGCGATGCCGGTGTAGCCGGGCATGTTCTTGGTCGACACGCCGATCGCGATCTGCGGCGCGCGCCCCTGCAGCACGAAGGCCTGGAAGAACTGGTTCTTGGCCTGCAGGTTGATGGTGTGCTCGAAGGCGCCCGAGCAGACATCGGCCGAGCCGCCGACCACCGCCTGCAACGCACGTGCGCCGCCGGCGAAGTCCGAGATCTCGACGTCGAGTCCTTCGGCCTTGAAGTAGCCGAGCTGCTCGGAGATGGTGAGCGGCAGGTAGTAGAACGCAGCCTTGCCACCGACCGCGATGGACACCTTGGATTTTTCGAGCTTGGGCTGGCCATGGACCAGCGGCGCCCCGATCGCAGCGGCGCCCAGCGCTGCGGCAACGGTAAAGGTACGGCGATTGAGCATGAGTGGCGCCCGCGGGCTCTTTTCGTGTGATTCGAATCGAGCTTAGGGGCGGCCCCCTGCCCCTGCATCGGGAACATCCCGTGCGGGTTTTTACGTAAACTGAAAGGCCGTTGTCCGGCCCTCAGCGACGGTCGACCAGCGCATGGGCGATGGTGCCGAGATCGACGTATTCGAGCTCGCTGCCGGCCGGCACGCCGCGCGCCAGCCGGGTCACCGAAAGTCCGCGCTGCTTGAGCGCATCGCCGATCACATGGGCCGTGGCTTCGCCCTCGGCGGTGAAGTTGGTGGCGAGGATCACCTCGCTCACGGTGCCGTCGAGCGCGCGCGCGAACAGCTTCGCGAGTCCGATGTCGTTCGGCCCCACGCCGTCGAGCGGGCTCAGCTTGCCCATCAGCACGAAGTAGTAGCCGCGAAACACGCCGGTGCGCTCGAGCGCGGCCTGGTCGGCCGGGGTCTCGACCACGCACAGCTTGGTGCCGTCGCGCCGGGCATCCTGGCAGACGCTGCAGACCTGGCCTTCCGTGAAGGTGTTGCAGCGCTCGCAATGGCGCACGTTGCTGGCCGCCTGCTGCAGGGCGCGCGCGAGCATCAGCGTGCCTTCGCGGTCGTGCTGCAGCAGGTGGAAGGCCATGCGCGAGGCCGACTTGGCACCGACGCCGGGCAACCGGCGCAGCGCCTCGACCAGCGCATCGAGCGAACTGGAATCCGCCATCGAGGACCGATGGAGGCTCAGAACGGCAGCTTCATGCCGGGCGGCAGGCCGGGCATGCCGGCGGTCAGCTTGCCCATCTTCTGCTCGCTGGTTTCCTCGGCCTTGCGCACGGCGGCATTGAAGGCTGCGGCCACCAGGTCTTCGAGCATGTCCTTGTCGTCGGCCAGCAGGCTGGGGTCGATCGTGATGCGCTTGACGTCGTGCTTGCAGGTCATGACGACTTTCACGAGACCGGCACCCGATTCGCCTTCGACCTCGATGGTGGCCAGTTCTTCCTGGGCCTTCTTGAGGTTGTCCTGCATCGCCTGCGCCTGCTTCATGAGGCCGGCCAGTTGTCCTTTGTTGAACATGGGGGATCCTGTTGATCGTTGAAAAAAAGAGTCTAGTCAGTTGGGGACAGAGCAAAAACTGCTTTGCAGTTTCTTGGTCTGTCCCGCAAGTTTCAATCAGTTGAGGACAGAGCAAAAACTGCTGCGCAGTTTCTTGATCTGTCCCGCAAGGTCTCAGGAGGGCCGCAGCGTCCCCGGAACGATTCTCGCGTCCCAGTCGCGCATCATCGACTGCACCTCGGGGTCGTTGTGGATCGCTTCCTCGGCGATGCGCTGGCGTTCTTCGGCGGCCTGCCGGTTGCGGCGGGCCGGGCTGTCGACCACGCCGCCGATCTCGATGGCGATTGTCACCGAGTGGCCGAGGGCCGCGAGCGCCGCCTGCAGCTTCTCGCGGCTGCTGGTCTGGTTGAGCGACTCGCGCTCGACCCGCAGCAGCCACTGGTCGACATCGCGCGCCACCAGCTGCGATTGCAGGGCGAGCTCGCGCGTCAGCGCAGTGATCGCCTCGGCCACCACCATCCGCGTCACGGTGGCATGCCAGAAATCGCCCTCCTCGCTCGGCGGGATCGGCGTCGAGGCTACCGCCGACGGCGCCTCGCGGGCGCCGGCCGGCGGCTGCACGCGCACCGGCATCGCCATCAGCCTGGCGGCCGGTTCGGGCGTGGCGGCCGCCCTGGGCGGCGCGGCAGCGCTCAGCGCCGGGGCCTCGACCACCGGCAGCCGATGGCCCGGCGCCGCGGGAGCCGCCACCGCTGGGGGCCGCACCGGCTCGACCGGCACTGGCGCAGCCACCGGGGGAGGAGACAGCGGCGCGGCCGTGGGTGCCTGCGCAGCCGCAGGCACGGCGTCATTCAGAGTTTTTTTTTCCGCGCCGGCCGAAGCGGTGGGCTTGAAGGCCAGCAGGCGCAGCAGCACCATCGTGAGCGCCGCGTACTCGTCGGGCGCCAGGCCGAGCTCGCCGCGGCCGTGCAGGCAGAGGCTGTAGAGCAGCTGGGTTTCGTCGGCCGGCAGCAGGGCCGCGAGGCGGGCCGTCTCCGCCGCGTCTGGGTCGGCGCCATCGCGCGACTCGGCCCGCGAAGGCACCGCCTGCAGCACCGCCATCGCCTGCAGCACGGTGGTCATTTCCTCCAGCGTGGAAGCGGCGGAGAGACCGTCGCGGCGCAGCCCTTCGGAGGTCTCGACCACCGTCTTTCCATCGCCCTGCGACAGCGCCTCGATCAGCCGGAACACGTGCCCGCGATCGACGCTGCCGAGCATCTGGCGCACGCCCGTCTCCAGCAGTTCGCCGTTGCCGAAGGCAATGGCCTGATCGGTCAGCGACAGCGCATCGCGCATCGAGCCGCGGGCGGCGCGCGAAATCAGGCGCAGCGCCAAGGGTTCGGCCGGCACGGCTTCGGACTGCAGCACCTGCGTGAGGTGTTCGAGCACGGTCTCGGGCGCCATCGGCCGCAGGTTGAACTGCAGGCAGCGCGACAGCACCGTGACCGGCACCTTCTGCGGGTCGGTCGTGGCCAGCACGAACTTGAGATATTCGGGCGGCTCCTCGAGCGTCTTCAGCATCGCGTTGAACGCGTGGCCGGTGAGCATGTGGACTTCGTCGATCATGAAGACCTTGAAACGGCCCTGCACCGGCTTGTAGACCGCCTGCTCCAGCAGCGCCTGGACCTCGTCGACGCCCCGGTTGGAGGCGGCATCGAGCTCGGTGTAGTCGACGAAGCGGCCGGCGTCGATGTCCTTGCACGCCTGGCATAGGCCGCACGGCGTGGCCGTGATGCCACCCTGCCCGTCGGGCCCCTGGCAATTGAGCGACTTGGCCAGGATGCGGGAGACGGTGGTCTTGCCGACGCCGCGCGTGCCGGTGAAGAGGTAGGCGTGATGCAGCCGCTGCGAGGTCAGCGCGTTCTCGAGCGCCTGGACGACGTGCTCCTGGCCGACCATCTCGCTGAAGGTTCGGGGACGGTGTTTGCGAGCGAGCACGAGGTAGGCCATCGCCGCATTTTAGGGCGACGCGGCGACCACCTCGCGCAGCGGCCTAGGCCATCTTGCGGATGGCTTTCGCGCTCGCCGCGCCTAGCATGGAAAAACACGAGGAGATCGACATGCCCACTGCGACCCGCAAGGCGGCCCGCCCGGCTGCCGCCAAGAAATCCAGCGCGCGCGGCGCCGTCGAGGCGCGGCGCTATTGTGCGCAGCCGGTGCAGCCGGTGCGCCAGTTCGACGCCGGCGTCGCTGCCGGCCGCGTGCGTGCCATCCTGGCCGCAGGCAAGAAGTGGGTCGGCGGCACCCAGATCACCTACTACTGCTTCAAGCGCGGCGACAGCGTGCCCGCCGCCTGGCAGGGCAGCGGCGCCGATATCGCGGTCGTCGACAGTTCCTTCGAAACCTGGGCCAAGCTCGGGCTCAGCATCGGATTCCGGCGCGTGGAGGCGCCCGAGGATGCGATGGTGCGGATCGGCTTCGATCCGCAGGACGGTTCCTGGTCCTATGTCGGGCGCGATGTGCTCAACACCCGGTCGCCGCAGGAACGCACGATGAACTTCGGCTGGTCGCTGACCACCGCCTACGGGCATGACACGGCGCTGCACGAGATCGGCCATACGCTCGGCCTCGAGCACGAGCACCAGAACCCGAACGCCGGCATCTCCTGGAACCGCGACGCCGTGCTGAGCTATTTCAAGGGGCCGCCGAACAACTGGGACGAGTCGCAGATCGAGTGGAACATCCTGCGCAAGATCCCGGTGTCGGAGATCAAGGGCACGACCTGGGACCCGGACTCGGTCATGGAGTACCAGTTCGATGCCGGGTTGATCATCGCGCCGGAGAAATACCAGGCCGGCCTGCAGCCCAAGGGCGGGCTCTCTTTCGCGGACAAGGCCTGGGTGGTGGAGTCGTACCCGGGCGTCCGGACGCCGGCGGCGACGCCGCTGAAGATCGGGCTGTCGCAACTGCTGAAGCTCAAGGCCGGGGAGACCCGCACCTTCGAGTTCTCGCCGACCCGCACCCGTACCTACAACATCGGCACCTTCGGCACCTCGGACACCGTGCTGGTGCTGTTCGAGGTCACGCCGACCGGCAACGTGCAGATCGCCGGCGCGGACGACAGCGGCACCGACCTCAATGCCAAGGTGACGATGCGGCTGCAGAAGGGCCGCAAGTACCAGGTGGGCGTGCGCCTCTACTACGCCGACGCGGCGCTCGAAACCTCGTTGATGGTCTGGTGAAGGCCGAGGCTTTCGCGGTCGCTTACAATCCTCGGTTGACGGGCCTCCCCGCATGGTGAAGTGGCCAACCGGGTCAGGTGGGGAACCAAGCAGCCCTAACTGCGTAGCCAGTGCCGGGGGTAAGGCTCGTCAACCTATAAAAAAGCCGTGAGTTTTTCAACAACTCACGCGCTGACAAGGACTTGCAAATCCTCCCTGTCGATCCGCGATGCTGAAGCCGCAGGCCTCTCGGTCAGTCGAGCTGCAGGCCGGCCGCCTGCGCTGCCTTGGGGAGAACCGCCAACTCGCGCTTGAGCACCTCCGCGAAATCCGCGGTGCTGTTGCCACTGACCGGCGCCACGCCGCCGAGTTCGTTCAGCCGCTTGCGAAAGCCCGGTTCGGCGACGATCTGCGCGATCTTTTCGTTCAGGAGCTTCACCACCGGCGCCGGCGTCCTGGCCGGCGCCACCACGCCGAACCAGACGTCGAAGTCCACGCCCCCTGGCACGCCCTGCTCGGTCAGTGTGGGGATGCCCGGCCACAGCTCTGAGCGGCCGTTGCGCAGCACGCCGATGGCGCGCAGCTTGCCCGATTGCACGAAGCTGCGCGCATCGCCCGTACCGAGCAGGCCCCACGCCACCTCGTTGGCCATCAGCGCCTGCACCAGCGGCGCGCCGCCCTTGTAGGGCACGTGCACGAAGTTGCCGTTCGCGTGCGCATTGATCGATTCGGAAGCCAGGTGCGACAGGCCGCCCGCACCAGCCGAACCGTAGGCCAGCCCGTCCTTGCCGGCCTTCTTGCCCGCCGCCAGCAGTTCCTGCACGTTCTTGTAGGGAGAGTTTTCCGGCACGACCAGCAGCAGCGGCGCCAGCGAAACCTGGGCGACCGGCACGAAGTCGGAAGCAGCAAACCCGGCCTTCTTGTAGATCACCGGGTTGATCGACAGCATCCCCGTCAGCGTCATCGCCAGGGTGTGGCCATCGGGGCTGCTTTGCGCCACGGCGTTCATCGCGATGTTGCCGCCGGCGCCGGGGCGGTTCTCGACCACGATGGGCTGGCCGAGTTCCTCCTGGAGTCGAGGGACAAGCATGCGCGCCGCCACGTCGGTCGCGCCACCCGCCGGGTACGGCACGATGATCCGGATCGGCTTCGTCGGATAGGCGCTGCCTTGCGCCATCGCTGCGCCAAAAGCCAGCGCCAGAGTGCCGGCCACCACGAGGTGGCCCATCAGCTTGAAAGTACGCACGTTTGCTCCTGATCGTTTTGCTGGGAGGAAAGGAAAGGTTGGGTGGAAGAAGTCGCGCGTTCAGTGGCTGCCGCCGACTTCGTAGTGGGCCTGCCGCTCCTCGAGGGCATGCCAGCCGATGATGTCCTTGAAGGCCGCCATCGTCGTCTGTTCGAAGGGCAGACCGTCGAAATCGCCGGAGCGTCGCCGCGCCAGTTCCTGCAGGTTGCCGCGCACCGCCTGCACGATGCTCAGCAGACTGGCAATGGGGTAGGTCGCGAAGGCCGCGACTTGCTCGATCTGGGCCCGGCTCAGCGACGTCATCCAGGTGCCCGCCATGAGCTGCAGCGACAGGCGGCGGCCGCACACCTCGCGCAGCTGGACCAGTTGCTCGTAGCAGCTGAAAGTGCGCGAGATGGGCTGGATCAGATCGGCGCCGGCTTCGGCATACCGGGCTGCACGCTCGAGGGCCTCGCCCGCATCCATCGCATCGGTGCGCGCGACGATGAGCAAGTCGGAGTCCTGGCGCGCGTCCACGGCGGCCTTGATGCGCGCCACCGCCGCCTCCATCGACACCACGATCGATTGCGTAGCCGCAGCCGGGCAGCGCTTGGGGCTGACCTGGTCTTCCAGCGAGAGCGCGGCCACGCCGGCCTTCTCGAACTCGCGCACGGTACGCCCGACGTTCAGCACGTTGCCGTAGCCGGTATCGGCATCGGCAAAGACCGGCTTGCGAACCGCATTGACCATCCGGTTGACGGTCGCCACGTTCTCGCTCAGCGTATACAGCTCCATGTCGGGCTGCCCGAGCAGCGAGGCTGAAATGCCGAAGCCCGTGCTGAAGACGCCATCGAAGTCCGACTGGTCGACGAGCAGGGCCGACAGGGCGTCCTGTGCGCCGCCGAACCAGAAGGTGGGCCCGTGGGTGATGCGTTGGCGAAGCGCCTGGCGGCTTGGGGTCATTTCACTACTCCAGAAGATCGTGCGCTTGTCCGAGGCGGTCCGCGGCACGGTTGATTGAGAAAAGTCCGCATGGCGCGCGGGCGCCAATGGCGTCAGGGCGCATGCGCCTCGCGGTTCTCGGCTTTCGCGATGCGCGCCTTGAGATAGGGGATCAGGCCGCCCGCATCGAGCATGCCGCGCTCGGATGCCGAGAACGGCTGAAGCGGCAAGGTCTGGCCGGTGCGGGTGATGCTCACTTCGCTGGTGTCCCAGTTCACTTCCAGCGCATCGCCTCGCGCGACCGCGGCGCGGATGCCGGGACAGGTGACCAGCGGAAAGCCCATGCTCATTTCTCCGCGGAAGAATCCCGGCGAGAACGACTCCGCGATCACGCAGGAAATTCCCAGGTGCCGCATCGCACGCATGGCCGGATAGTGCGGATGGCCGTAGCCGAAGTTGCGCCCGCCGATGAGCACGTCCCCCTGCTGCACGGTGCTGGCGAAGTCGGGCAGGTAGTCGGCCATTGCCAGGGCGGCGAGTTCCGATACGTCGGTGATCTTGATGTTGCGCACGCCGACGATCAGGTCGATGTCGAAATCGTCTTCGTCGAAGATCCAGGCCACGCGCCCGCGCAGGTTGACGAGGCTCATGCGGCGGCTCCGGCGACATTGGCCGCTTCGGCCAGGTACGGGCGCGGATCGGCGATGCGGCCCTCCAGCGCAGATGCCGCCACCACGGCCGCGTTGCAGATGTAGATCTCGGAATCGACGCTTCCCATGCGGCCCGGCGTGTTCAGCGTGCCGGTGGACACGGCGCGCTGGCCGGCGCTCATGGTGGCGATCCGACCGAAGCAGTAGTCGCAGCTGGGCGAGCTGATGAAGGCGCCGGCTTCGACCAGGCATTCGATCAGGCCTTCGCGTGCCGCTGCCGCCATGATGGCCTTCGACGTGGGCACCACATGCAGCTGGAAGCCGGGCTGGATGCGGCGGCCGCGCAGCACCTGGGCCGCCACGCGCAGGTCTTCCAGCCGCCCGCTGGCGCATGAACCGAGGTAGCCGGTATGAACTTCCACCCCGACGTAGTCCTTGAGGTCGCGCGTGTTGGCCGGGCTGGGCGGCACCACCACGATGGGCTCGAGCGTGGACACATCGATGGTCACGACGCGCTCGTAGACGGCATCGGCGTCGGGATAGACCGGCGCCAGGTCGACCTTCGAGCGGCCCTCCACGTAAGCCAGGGTCTTCGCATCGGGTGCGATGAGCATGGTGGTCGCGCCGAGGAACATCGCCTGGCCGCAGATGGTCTGTCGGCCTTCGATGCTCATCTGGTCGATGACGGGACCGCAGAGTTCGACCGCCTTGAAGCAGCATGAATCCGGCCCCATCACGCGCACCATCTGATGGAACACGTCGCGCGCCATCACGCCGGGCTGAAGCGTACCGACCAGCTCCACCTTGACCGTCGCCGGCACGGTCATCGTCACGTTCTCCGTCACGAAGGATTCGATCACGCCCTTGCGGGCACCGAACGCGAAGCTGCCGAAGGCACCCAGCTGGCTGACATGGCCGTCGAAGTGCACGACGAAGCCGCCCGGCGTGGCATAGCCCAGTTCGGCCGCCACCTGGTGGCCGATGCCTTCGCGCTCGTAGACCGGAACGCCCTGCTCCTTGCCCCAGGCGCGGGTGATCTTGTGCAGCTCTTCTTCCTTCGGCGCCGCAGCCGGGACCATGTGATCGATGAAGAGGACGAATCGCTCCGGGCTGGTCACCTTCTCGATGCCGAAATCCTCGCGCGTCTCCTTGAAGAAGACGTCGGTGTAGCCGGGAAAGTCGTAGGTGATGACGAAGTCCGGGCGCGCCGTGATCTCTTCGCCCGGCATCACGCTCTCCTTGCCGGAGGCGCGGGCCAGGATCTTCTCGGTCATCGTGTGGGGCATGGGTGATTCCGTTTCACTCCCACTATGTGGGAGGTTTTCGTTTGTCAGTGCTTTCGACTATATTGACCCTCCCTTTGATACCGTTCGGGTGCAACCCGAATTACTGCCACATGGTGGAAACTAAAGACAAGCCAGGTAAAAAGCGCGTGCCCGCGACTTCCGAAGTTCCAGAGCAGCAGGCACGAAGCGGCACCCAGAGCATCGAGCGGGTGGTGGGCATGCTGCGCGTGATCGCAACGCGCGGACGTCGTGGCATGCGCATCGCAGACGTGGTCGACGTCAGCGGTCTGCCGATGTCCACCTGCTTTCGCATGCTCCAGCGTCTGGAACTCGAAGGGCTGGTCTATCGCGATCCTCTGACGCGCAAATACCACCTGGGCCCGCTGCTCTACGAGCTCGGACTGCTGGCGCAGCCGCGCTATCAACTGAGCGAACTGTGCAACGAAGCGCTGTTGGTGATCGCCGATCAGACGCAGGACACGGTCTACCTGAGCGAGCGGCGCGGAGCCGAATCGATCTGCACCAGCCGAGCGCTCGGCGACTACCCCATCAAGGCGCTGACGCTCGACGTCGGGATCCGCCGGCCGATGGGAGTCGGCGCGGGCGGGCTCGCCATCCTCAGCGCGCTGCCCGAAGCCGAAGCCGATCACATCGTCGAGGCCAGCGGCGCGCAATATGCGAAGTTCGGCTCCGCCTTCGACCCTGGCTTCCTGCGTGCGGCACTGATCGAAAGCCGTGCCCGGGGCTATTCGTTCCTGGACAGTGCCGCAACGCCGGGCACGGCAGCCGTCGGGGTCGCCTTTCCTCCAAAGAACCCTATCGCCGCCATCAGCGTGGCCGCCATATCGAGCCGGCTCGGCCCCGCGCGGCGGGTCGAGGTGGCGAAAATCATCCAGAAGCAGGTTCGCGGGATCTGCGCACTGCTGCGTGCCGATGTGCCGTCGGCGGCGGTCGGACAGCGGAAGCAGGCCATCTAGCGCGTCAGCGCCCGCCCCCCTTCGCCCAAGGCCAGCGACAGGTAATGCCGGAGGTAGCGAGCGCGGGCCTCGCACCCCCAATAAGCCCCGAGCGCGTCCAACTGGGAAATCCGCACGCAGCCGAGCGCCTCGTGCGCCGCACCGGGGCACCCCGACAACACCGGAAGCGTCACTGCAACCGGCGCCGGTCGGTGGGTGGCGATCGACTGCCGCATCCCGTGCGCCAGTTCGTCGGCCGACGGGCTCAACGCATGGCGCACATCCGATGTCGGCACCCAGACCGCGCCCCGGAGGGGCAGGACCCGGATCCGGGGCCGCTCCTCGAAGGCCGTCTCCCACTGGACCTCGATGTGGATCGGAGCCAGGGGCCGCCGGGGCGGTCGCGGGCGCGCGCAGTCCCCGGCCAGCGCCAGAAGCTTGGTGAACATGGGCTGCGGCGCCTCCACGCTCAGTCGGGATGCCGGCTCGCGTCCGGGCGACCCGGCACCGCTTCATCGGCGATGCGCTCGAGCTCCGAGAGGATGGCCCAGGCTTCGCCCTCCTCCCCATCGAAAGCCTCGGTCAGCAACTCGACGGCGAAGTCCATCTGCGTCGGCGTGAAGAACTGCGCCACCATGCCCATGGTCTGGTTGGCGCTGCGCAGCGGGCGGCCGGTGGCCGTCTCGGCCAGATACAGGGCCCGAACCAGGTTGACCTGCGGATAGCTCAGCGCCTGCTCGCCGCAGGCGCGCAGATGGGCCGTCAGCGCGCGCGCAGCGCGTCGGCAGGCGGTCAATGTCTCGGGGCTCAGGGCTGAAGCTTGTGCGTCCGCGCGGCCACCCCTGGCAAGCAGGTCCGCGGCGGTGTGTGTGGTGTTCGGGCTCATGACCCTAGCATCGACGAGGTTGCTGAGGACTGCCTTAAGTCGAAGGTATTGGTCGAGTTTGAAGATCCTGTGTTTTTATACAGTTACTTCTGTAGAATGAACCGCCCACCACCACCACGCAAGGCGAGACCATGCCCCACCCCACGCCCTCGTCGAACGCCGGCAGGGTGCTGCCGTTCGAGCCTCGACCCCGCGTTGCGAGGCGCAGGTCCTGGCCGTTTCCGGTGGCCTGCGAGCTGCCCGCAGCGCCGCAGATCAAGGCCCGGGCGGCACAGGTCATCGCCACCACCGCCCGCCACTGGCTGGGCCCGGCCTGAGGCCAACGGACGCTACTTCAAGCGTGCCAGCACGCCGCGCGCGGCCGCTGCACCGCTGGCCATCGATGCGGTCAGCAGGTAGCCGCCGGTCGGCGCCTCCCAGTCGAGCATCTCGCCGGCAAAGAAAACTCCCGGCAGCGCGACCCCCATCAACTGGTCGTCGAGCGCATCGAAACGCACGCCGCCGGCGGTGCTGATCGCCTCGTCGATGGGTCGCGCGGCCTTCAGCCGGAGCGGCACCGCCTTGAGGGTCTCGGCCAGCTTGTCCGGCGCATGCATCTCGTCGCGGTTGAGCACCTCGTGCAGCACACCGGCCTTGATGCCCTCGATGCCGAGCCGGCTCTTCAAGTGACTGGCCAGCGACCGTGCGCCGCGTGGGTGCAGCACCGCGGCGCGCACCTGCTCGGCGCTGCGATCGGGCAGCAGGTCGAGCATCAGCGTGGCGCTGCCGCGCTCGGCGATCTCGTCGCGCAGCAAGGCCGACGCCGCATAGACCAGGCTGCCCTCGATGCCGGTGGCGGTGGCGACGAACTCCCCCTTGCGCGCAAAGCTGCGACCGTGCGAATCGCTGAACGCGATCGCCACGGACTTGAAGGGCATGCCGGCGAAACGCTCGGCGAAGTGCGGCGTCCAGCCGAGGTCGAAGCCGCAATTGGCCGGCAGCAGGGGCGCCACCCCGACGCCGCGCCCGGCCACCCACGGCACCCAGGCGCCATCGGACCCCAGCCGCGACCAGCTGGCGCCGCCGAGCGCCAGCACGACGGCGTCATGGGAGGCCGCGGCTTCGCCGTCCGGCGCGGCGAAGCGCAGCGTGGTGGCCACGGCCTGCGCGTCGTCCCAGCCGAGCCAGCGATGGCGCATGTGAAAGCGCACGCCGGCCTGCCGCAGCCGATGCAGCCAGGCACGCAGCAGCGGCGCGGCCTTCATGTCCTTCGGGAACACGCGCCCCGAGGTGCCGACGAAGGTCTCGATGCCCAGGCCCTGCGCCCAGGCCTTCACTTGGTCGGGACCGAAGGCGCGCAGCAGCGGCGCCAGTTGCTCGCTGCGCTCGCCGAAGCGGCCGGCGAAGCGTTCGAAGGGTTCGGAATGCGTGAGGTTCAAGCCGCCACGTCCCGCCAGCAGGAACTTGCGCCCGACCGAGGGCATGGCGTCGTAGAGATGCACTTCGACGCCTTCGGCAGCCAGCGTTTCGGCGGCCATCAATCCGGCGGGGCCGCCACCGACCACCGCGACTTTCTTTACTTGGTTCATGCGTCGAGTGTCACCGCTTTGCCTATCGCCGCCATAGCCTGGGGGCCGACCACGCCGCCACTTGGTTTCTGTCACAATGACCTGCACTTTGGCGACACCGAAACTCTCCGCGCAGAAGGACACAACCCCATGGCCAGCGACCTCATCAAACACATCTCCGACTCCTCCTTCGAAGCCGACGTGCTCAAGTCCGGCAAGCCCGTGCTGGTCGACTACTGGGCCGAATGGTGCGGCCCGTGCAAGATGATCGCGCCCATCCTCGACGAGGTGTCCAACACCTACGAAGGCAAGCTGCAGATCGCCAAGATGAATGTCGACGAGAACCGCGACATCCCTGCCAAGTTCGGCATCCGCGGCATCCCCACCCTGATGCTGTTCAAGGACGGCCAACTCGCCGCCACCAAGGTCGGCGCGATGAGCAAGGCGCAACTCACGGCCTTCATCGACCAGCAGCTCGCCTGAGCCTTGTCCGGCTGCCTGCGCGCAATGCGCCGGCAGCCGCCGATTTTCCTGTCATAATCTCCCGCAGATCACCGGCCCTTCCAGGGACCCGGTTCGAGTTCCCCGGTTTGTGAGGCATTTCTCGCCTCTCCTCAAACCTCCCCCTCCTGGTTTCAGACTGATTTCCCCGCACGGGGTCATTCCATGCACTTAAACGAACTCAAGGCACTCCACGTGTCCGAAGTCCTCAAGCAGGCCGAAGCCCTTGAGATCGAAAACGTCGGCCGCATGCGCAAGCAGGAGCTCATGTTCGCGATCATCAAGAAGCGCGCGAAGGCCGGCGAACAGGTGTTTGCCGACGGCGTGCTCGAGATCCTGCCCGACGGCTTCGGCTTCCTGCGCAGCCCCGACACCAGCTTCACCGCCAGCACCGACGACATCTACATCTCGCCGAGCCAGGTGCGGCGCTTCAACCTGCACACCGGCGACATGATCGAAGGCGAAGTGCGCACGCCCAAGGACGGCGAGCGCTACTTCGCGCTGACCAAGCTCGACAAGGTCAACGACGGCCTGCCCGAGAACAACAAGCACAAGGTCATGTTCGAGAACCTGACGCCGCTGTTCCCGAAGGAGCAGATGAAGCTCGAGCGCGACGGCTTCAAGGGCGAAGAGAACATCACCGGCCGGATCATCGACATCATCGCCCCCATCGGCAAGGGCCAGCGGGCCCTGCTGGTGGCACCGCCCAAGAGCGGCAAGACCGTGATGATGCAGCACATCGCGCACGCGATCAGCGCCAACTACCCCGAAGTGCACATGATGGTGCTGCTGGTGGACGAGCGGCCCGAAGAAGTGACCGAGATGCAGCGCACCGTGAAGGGCGAGGTCATCGCCTCGACCTTCGACGAGCCCGCCGCGCGCCACGTGCACGTCGCCGAAATGGTGATCGAGCGCGCCAAGCGCCTGGTCGAGCTCAAGAAGGACGTCGTGATCCTGCTCGACTCGATCACCCGCCTGGCCCGCGCCTACAACAACGTCGTGCCGTCGTCGGGCAAGGTGCTCACCGGCGGTGTCGACTCCAATGCGCTGCAGCGCCCCAAGCGCTTCCTCGGCGCGGCGCGCAACGTGGAAGAAGGCGGCTCGCTGACGATCATCGGCACCGCCCTGATCGACACCGGCAGCCGCATGGACGAAGTGATCTTCGAAGAGTTCAAGGGCACCGGCAACTCCGAAATCCACCTCGACCGCCGCCTCTACGAAAAGCGCGTGTTCCCCTCGATCCAGCTCAACCGCAGCGGCACCCGCCGCGAAGAGCTGCTGCTCGCGCCCGAGATCCTGCAGAAGACCCGCATCCTGCGCCAGCTCATGTACAACATGGACGAGATCGAGTCGATGGAGCTGATGCTCAAGAACATGAAGGCGACGAAAACCAATGTCGAGTTCTTCGACATGATGCGTCGCGGAGGCTGATCGCCTCCTCGCGCTGACGCCCTGTCAGCGCGCCGCCAGGGCCCGGCCTTCCGCCGCGCTCTGGCGACCCAGGTCAAGCAGTTCCATCAGCTCGACCGCCTGCTCCGGCGTCACCGGATTCGGGCCCTTCCCCAGGATCGCATCGCGCACCGCCGCGTAGTAGCTCACGTAGTTTCCGGCCTGCGTGGGCAGCTTCTGCGTGCGTGCGCTGCCATCCAGCCCCACCAGCGTGAGTTCGCCGTCGACCGGGTCGGCGCCCCATTGGGCATCGCCGGGCCGGCCGCCGGCGCGCAGCGCGTCTTCCTGCGGATCGACGCCGCGCTTCAGGTAGCTGCCCCGGGTGCCGTGCACGATGTAGCGCGGCGCCGGGAACGCCGCCAGCGTGGTCGCGTGCAGCACCACCCGCAAGGGCGCGTGCTCGCCGCTCTCGTAGCGCAGCACGGCATGGAAATAGTCTTCGACCAGCGCGCGCTCGCGCAGCGCGGCGGTGTCCAGCTGCAGCGTGTCGGGCCGGCCGAAAAGCTGCACCGCCTGGTCGACCAGGTGGGCGCCCAGATCGACCCACAGGCCGGCGCCGGGCACCGGCTGTTCGCGCCAGCGCTCGCGCACCTGCGGCCGGAAGCGATCGAAGTGCGATTCGAAGAACACCGGACGACCGAGCTCGCGGCGCGCGAGCAGGTCGCGCAGGCTCAGGAAGTCCGAGTCGAAACGCCGGTTCTGGTAGACCGACAGCAGCCGCCCCTGGCGCTTTGCCAGCGCCGCGAGATCGCGCGCCTGGGCCGCATCGAGGGTGAAAGGCTTGTCGACCACGACGTGCTTGCCGGCCTCCAGCGCCGCCCGCGCGACCGGATGATGCTGGGCGTTGGGGGCGGCCACCACCACCAGGTCGATGTCGTTTCGACGCAACAGCGCACCGACATCCGGGACCACGTCGACACGCGGCCAGTCGGCATGCACCTTGTTCGGCTGGGAGCTGGCCACGGCACCGAGCTCGAGCCCCGGAACCGCCGACAGCACGGGCGCATGAAAGGTCTGGCCGGCGAATCCGTAGCCGACCAAGCCGGCCTTCAGGGTGGGAGATGGCATGTTGAAACGGGCCTCTGGCGCTGAAACAGGGCAGTATGCGATAATTGCGGGCTTAGCGAAAAGTGCTCTCGTTGGCGTCCTGCCCGGCAAGTGGCTCTCGCATCGACCCAAAGGATTTGAATCATGGCTAAAGAAGGCATTCACCCCAACTACCGCGAAGTTCTGTTCGTTGACCTCTCGAACGGCTTCAAGTTCGTGACCCGTTCGTGCGCGAACACCAAGGAAATGGGCAAGACCGACGACGGTCGCGAACTGCCTCTCTTCAAGCTCGACACCTCGAGCGAGTCGCACCCCTTCTACACCGGCACGCAAAAGTCGGTCGACAACATGGGTGGCCGCGTCGAGAAGTTCCGCAACCGCTTCGGCAAGACGACCGGCGCCGCCTCCAAGTAAGGAAGGCGCTTCCGCGTCGAGGGCAGCCCGGTTTACCGCGCTGCCCTTTTTCACATCTGCCTCCCTCGAACTCCCGACCCTTGAACCAGCCGACGCCCGCGATCGTTGCCCAAAGCGCCGTGCGCCGCCTGCCGCGGATCGCGCTGCTGCTTCTGTGCGCGGCCTACCTGATGCCGGGGCTGCTGGGCCGGGGGCCCTGGAAGAGCGCCGACATCGCGGCCTTCGGCTTCATGGCCGAGCTCGCGCAGGGCGGCGGCGGCCTGGCCCGCTGGTTCGATCCGATGCTGCTGAGCCTGAGTCCCGAGACGCCGGCGCTGCTGCCCTACTGGATCGGCGCCTGGGCCATCAAGATCGCACCGGCCTGGATCAATCCCGACCTCGCAGTGCGGATCGCCTTCGCCCTGCTGCTGGCCGGTGCCTTTGCCGCCACCTGGTATGCCGCCTACTACCTGGCGCGCACGCGGCGGGCGCAGCCGGTGGCCTTCGCCTTCGGCGGCGAGGCCCGGCCCACCGACTATGCGCGGGCCATCGCCGACGGCGCCCTGCTGGCGCTGATCGCCTCGCTGGGCCTGGCGCAGCTGGGCCATGAAACCACGCCGGCGCTGGCCCAGCTGTTCTTCGCCGCGCACCTTTTCTACGGTGTCGCGGCGCTGCCCTATCACCGCATCGGCGCCTTCGTCGCCTTGCTGGTCGGCAGCCTCGGCCTGGTGCTGTCCGGCGGACCGACGGTCGGCCTGGCGCTGGGCCTGGGCTGCGTCGGGGTGCTGGTCGCCGAGCGACGCCGCAGCAGCGACGGTGAAGAAGATTCCGAATCCGAGCCGACCTACAGCCGCGGTGCCATCGCCGCCGTGCTCGGCACGACGCTGCTGGCCACCGCGCTCGGCGCCGGGCTCGGCCTCTTCCAATGGAAGATCGACCTGCCCGGCAGCGACCCGAACGTGCGCCTGATCGCCGACTTGCGCGACCAGGCCAAGCTTCTGCTGTGGTTCACCTGGCCGACCTGGCCGCTGGCGGTGTGGACCCTCTGGCGCTGGCGCCGGCAGCTGCTCGCGCGCCACGTGGCGCTGCCGCTGTGGTTCGCCCTGGTGCCGCTGCTGGCGACCTGGACCACCGATTTCTCCGAGCGCTCGCTGCTGCTCGGGCTGCCGGCCCTCGCCACGCTGGCGGCGTTCGCGCTGCCGACCCTGCGGCGCAGCGTGGCGGCGCTGATCGACTGGTTCACGCTGCTGTTCTTCACCGGCTCGGCGATCATCATCTGGGTGATGTGGGTGGCGATGCAGACCGGGGTGCCGGCCAAGCCGGCCGCCAACGTCGCCAAGCTGGCGCCCGGCTTCGTGCCGCATTTCTCGGCCGTGGCCTTCGTCTTCGCGCTGGTCGCGACGCTGGCCTGGGCCTGGCTGGTGCGCTGGCGCACCGGCCGCCATCGCGCCGCGCTCTGGAAGACCCTGGTGCTGCCGGCCGGCGGCGCCGCGCTGTGCTGGATGCTGCTGATGACGCTGTGGCTGCCGCTGCTCGACTACGCGCGCAGCTACATCCCCCAGGTCCACGCGATTTCCGAAAAAGTCGGCCAGACCGAGTGCATTTCCGAACTCGCGCTCAGCCGGCCGCACATCGCCGCGCTGCGCTACCACGGCAATTTCAAGCTGAGGTCGCTCGCCACCGAGGCGCCCTGCCCCTGGCTGCTGGTGAGCCCGGCGGCGATCGCCCGCCTGCATGACATCGTGAGCCTCGACGGCTGGCGCCTGATCGGCACCCTGCGCCGCCCGACCAGCCCGAGCGACGACCTGCTGCTCTACCAACGCATCACGCCGGCCGGTGGCGGTGGCTAGCAAGCCGGGCGCCAGCCGGGATCGAGGCCTGATTGCACGCCACGCAGCGACGGTGCTGGTCGGCCAGCTCGCGGTGATGGCCTTCGGGGTCACCGACACGATCGTGGCCGGCCGCTATGCCGAAGGCGCACTGGCCGCCCTGTCGGTCGGCTCGGCGATCTTCATCAGCGTCTACGTCTCGTTGATGGGCGGGCTGCAGGCCCTGCTGCCGATCTGGGCCGAATTGCACGGCGGCCGGCGCACCGCCGATGTCGGCCGCTCGGTGCGCCAGTCGCTCTACCTCTGCGCCGCCGCGATCGCGCTCGGCATGGGGCTGCTGCTCTTTCCCGCACCGCTGCTGCGCTGGACCCAGGTGCCGGCGGCCATGCGAGATGACGTAGAGGCCTACCTCCAGGTGCTGGCCTTCGCGCTGGCGCCGGCGCTGCTGTTCCGCGTCTTCAGCACCCTCAGCCAGAGCCTGGGCAAGCCCCAGCTCGTGACCTGGCTGCAGCTGGCGTCGCTGGGCCTGAAGCTGCCGCTGTCGATCTGGTTCGCCTTCGGCGGCGCCGGGCTGCCGGCGCTGGGATTGGTGGGCTGCGGCTGGGCCACGCTGGTGGTCAACTACGCGATGCTCGGCGCCGCCGTCTGGCTCCTGCGCAGCGATCCCTTCTACACCGGCTACCGCTTCTGGCAGCGCATCGAGCCGCCCGACTGGCGCCAGCTGCGCCAGTTCGCCCGGCTGGGCGTGCCGGCCGGGCTCTCGGTGCTGGTCGAAGTGACGTCGTTCACGCTGATGGCGCTGTTCATCGCCCGGCTGGGCACCGCGGCCTCGGCGGCCCACCAGATCGCCGCCAACCTCACGGCGGTCGCCTACATGGTGCCGCTGTCGCTCTCGATCGCGACCAGTGCGCGCGTCAGCTACTGGCTCGGCGCCGGCGACGCCGCGCTCGCGCGGCGCGCCTGCGCCCGCGGCTTCGAGCTGACCGTGCTCTTCGCCTTGCTGTTCGCGGGCGCGATGGCGGCGCTGCGCTGGCAGCTGGCCGCCGTCTATTCGGCCAACCCGGCGGTGATCGCGCTCGGCGCCACGCTGCTGCTGGCCACCGCGCTCTATCACTTCGCGGACGCGCTGCAGACGCTGTGCGTCTTCGTCCTGCGCTGCTACCACGTCACGGTGATGCCGCTCGCGCTGTACTGCGCGCTGCTGTGGGGCATGGGACTGGGCGGCGGCTACCTGCTGGCCTACCGCGACATCGGCCCCTGGGTCGCGATGGCGTCACCGCTCGCCTTCTGGCTCATGGGCGCGGCGGCCCTGGCGCTCACGGCCGGCCTGTTCGTCGCACTGCTGCTGGCGACGCTCAGGCGACGGCGCTGAGGGGCGTCGCCTGCCGCAGCCGGGCCGGCGGAAACACCAGCGCGAAGCGCGAGCCCTTGCCAAGCGTGCTCTCGATGCGCAGCTCGGCGCCGTGGCGCTGGGCGATGTGCTTGACGATCGCCAGCCCGAGGCCGGTGCCGCCGGTCTCGCGCGAGCGGCTGCGGTCGATGCGGTAGAAGCGCTCGGTCAGCCGCGGCAGGTGCTCGGCCGCGATGCCCGGACCGCTGTCGCGCACCGCGTACTCGCCACGGCCGTCGGGCAGCAGGCGCCAGCTGACGGCGACCTCGCCACCGCCGGGCGTGTAGCGGATCGCGTTGCTCAGCAGGTTGGACATGGCGCTCTGCAGCTCGGTCGGCGCGCCGGCGATCTCGGAGTCGGCTTCCATCGAGAACGACAGGCGATGCCCGTGCGAGCTCAGCCGGCTCGACAAACCCCGGCCCTCGTCCTCGCACTGCGCCATCAAGGCCCGCATGCGGGTCCAGCGGGTCGCCGGCGGGGCCGCGCTGCCCTCCAGCCGCGACAGGGTCAGCAGGTCGTTGACCAGCGTCTCCATGCGGTGCGACTGCTGCGACATCAGGCCCAGGTAGCGGGCCCGCTCCTCGGCGTCGAGCGGCAGGTTCTGCAGCGTTTCGACGAAACCGGCCAGCACCGTGAGCGGGGTGCGGATCTCGTGCGAGACGTTGGCGACGAAGTCGCGCCGCATCGCCTCGGCCTGCTCGAGCGAGGTGATGTCACGCGTCAGCAGCATGCGGCGGTTGCCGGCATAGGGGTGCACTTGCACCGACAGGCGGGCCGGATGGCTGCGCTGCTGCGGCCCCTGGGCATCGATCACGACGTCGCGGCTGTAGTTCCAGGACGCCAGGTAGGCGACGAACGCCGGGTCGCGCACCAGGTTCGCCATGTGCTGCAGCAGGTCGCGTTCGGCATCGATGCCGAACTGGCCGGCGGCCGTCTGGTTGCACCATTCGATGCGGCCCTGCTCGTCGAGCAGCACGACACCGTTCGGCGAGGCCTGGATGGCGGCCAGGAATTCCTGCAGCCGGTCTTCAGCCTGGCGGGTCTGCTGTTCGCGCTCGCGCAGAAGCTTGCGGATGCGCTCGGACAGTTCGCCCCAGACGCCCGCGCCGCGCGAAGGCAGCCCGGCCGCATCGCGGCGCAGCACGTTCAGCAGCCGCTGGGCGCGCCAGGCGTCGAGCACCAGCCACAGCACCGCGCCCAGCCAGGCGCCGAGCCAGGCGTGGTGCCAGTTCAGCAAGGCCGTGGCCAGGGCACCGCCAAGCGCGGACGCCGTGAGGAAGGTAGCGATACGAAACGGCATGCCGGGCAATTATCCCGCCCGGCCGGAACCGGCAGGGCCTCTTGCAGGAAAGCTAATCGGTTGAGGACAGAGCAAAAACTGCTTTGCAGTTTCTTGGTCTGTCCCGCAAGGTCTCAGACTGTCGCCTGGGCGGTGAGCCGGTAGCCGGCGCCGCGCACGGTCTCGACCATCGGCGCGGCCGCACCGAGCGACTCGCGCAGGCGCTTGACATGCACGTCGACCGTGCGCTCCTCGATGTAGACGTGGTCGCCCCACACCTTGTCGAGCAGCTGGGCCCGGCTGTGGACGCGCTCGGCGTGCTGCATCAGGAAGCCCAGCAGCTTGAACTCGGTCGGCCCGACCTTCAGCGGCGCCCCCTGCCAGGTGACGCGGTGGGTGGCGGTGTCGAGCACCAGCTCGCCGATCTCGACCCGCTCGGCCACCGCCTCGGGCGCCCGCCGGCGCAGCACGGCGCGGATCCGCGCCAGCATTTCCTGGGTCGAGAACGGCTTGGTGATGTAGTCGTCGGCGCCGGCATCGAGCCCCGCCACCTTGTCGGGCTCGTCTCCGCGCGCGGTCAGCATCAGGATCGGAATGGTCTTGGTGCGCGGGTCCTTGCGCCACTGGCGCGCCAGCTGCAGGCCGCTCTGGCCCGGCAGCATCCAGTCGAGCAGCACCAGGTCGGGCAGGAAGGCGTCGATCTCGCGTTGCGCCGCCGCGCCGTCCTCGGCCCAGATCGGCTCGAAGCCGTTGTGGCGCAGGTTGACCGCGATCAGCTCGGCGATCGACGACTCGTCTTCAACGATCAGGATCCTTGGTTTCTTCATGAATTCAATGTCTGCCGGTCACTGCAATGCCGACTCGATGGCTTCCATCGAAGTGTGCCGCACATCGGCGCCCTTGACGATGTAGATGATGAACTCGGCGATGTTCTTGGCGTGGTCGCCGATGCGCTCGATCGCCTTGGCCAGGAACAGCAGGTCGAGGCTGGCGGAGATCTTGCGCGGGTCTTCCATCATGTAGGTGACCAGCTTGCGCACGAAGCCGTCGAACTCCTTGTCGATCAGGTCGTCGTCCTTGAGGATCGACAGCGCCGCCGCGGTGTCCAGGCGCGCGAAGGCGTCGAGCGCCTTGCGCAGCAGGCCGGAGGCCAGGTCGGCGGCGATGCGCAGCTCGGTCGAGGGCAGCGCCCGGGCCGATCCGCTCTCGATGATCGACTTCACCATGCGGGCGATCTTGTTGGCTTCGTCGCCCACGCGCTCGAGGTTGGCGGTGGTCTTGGAGATCGCGATCAGCAGGCGCAGGTCGCGCGCGGTCGGCTGGCGGCGGGCGATGATCGACGACAGCTCGCGGTCGATCTCGATCTCCATCGCGTTCACGCGGTGCTCGGTCTCGGCGACCCGCTCGGCCGCCTCGGCGTCGAATTCCTGCAGCGCGTAGACCGCCTGGTGGATCTGGGCCTCGACCATGCCGCCGAGCTCCATCACGCGCGACGAAACCGTGTTGAGTTCGCTGTCGAACTGGCTGGAAAGATGCTTCTCGGTCATGTCGTCCCCTTAGCCGAAACGGCCTGTGATGTAGTCCTCGGTCTCCTTGCGCTTCGGCTTGAAGAACAGTTCCTCGGTGGCGCCGAACTCGATCAGGTCGCCCAGGTACATGTAGGCGGTGTAGTCGCTGCAGCGCGCTGCCTGCTGCATGTTGTGGGTCACGATGACCACGGTGTACTCGCTTTTGAGCTCGGCGATCAACTCCTCGATTTTCGCCGTGGAGATCGGGTCGAGTGCCGAGCAGGGTTCATCGAGCAACAGCACCTCGGGCTTGATCGCGATGCCGCGGGCGATGCACAGGCGCTGCTGCTGCCCGCCCGAGAGGCCGGAGCCGCTTTGCTGGAGCTTGTCGCGCACCTCGGTCCACAGGGCCGCCTTCTTGAGCGCCCACTCGACCCGGTCGTCCATCTCCGACGCGCTGAGCGTCTCGAACAGCTTCACGCCGAAGGCGATGTTGTCGTAGATCGACATCGGGAACGGCGTCGGCTTCTGGAACACCATGCCGACCTTGGCGCGGATCAGCGCGACGTCCTGCTTGGATGTCAGCAGGTTCTCGCCGTCGAGCGCGATGGTGCCCTCGGCGCGCTGCTCGGGATAGAGCTCGAACATGCGGTTGAAGGTGCGCAGCAGGGTCGACTTGCCGCAGCCCGACGGGCCGATGAAGGCCGTGACCTTGTTCTCGGGAATCTCGAGGTTGATGCCCTTGAGCGCGTGGAACTTGCCGTAGTAGAAGTTCAGGTCCTTGACCGAGATCTTCGAGCGCGTCGGCTGTGCGAGGGTGGTGGTAGGCATGGTTTTTCTTAGAGCTTGTTGCGCGTGAGGACCCGCGCGAGGATGTTGAGCGCCAGCACCGCGACGGTGATCAGGAACACGCCGGCCCAGGCCAGCTGCTGCCAGTTCTCGTACGGGCTCATCGCGAACTTGAAGATGGTCACCGGAAGGCTGGCCATCGGCTGCGTCACGTCGGAGGTCCAGAACTGGTTGCTGAGCGCGGTGAAGAGCAGCGGCGCGGTCTCGCCGGCGATGCGCGCCACGGCCAGCAGGATGCCTGTCACCACGCCGGCGCGGGCCGCGCGCAGCGTGATGCTGAGGATCACCTTCCACTTCGGCGTGCCGAGCGCATAGGCCGCTTCGCGCAGGCCCGGCGGCACCAGCTGCAGCATGTTCTCGGTGGTGCGGATCACGACCGGGATCACGATCAGCGCCAGCGACAGCGCGCCGGCCAGGCCCGAGAAGGACTTGAAGTAGGCCACCACCACGGCGTAGACGAACAGGCCGATCACGATCGACGGCGCCGACAGCAGGATGTCGTTGACGAAGCGCACGATGGTCGACAGCCAGCCCTTGGGGTTGTACTCGGCCAGGTAGATGCCGGCCATGATGCCGATCGGCGTGCCGACGAAGGTCGCCATCAGCACCATCACCAGCGAGCCGAAGATCGCGTTGGCGATGCCGCCGGCCTCGTTCGGCGGCGGTGTCATTTCGGTCAGCGTGCTCAGGGCCAGGCCGCCGACGCCCAGGCGCAGCGTTTCCCAGAGGATCCACACCAGCCAGAAGACGCCGAAGGCCATCGCCGCCAGCGACAGGGTCAGGGCGACGAAGTTGATCCGCTTGCGGCCGGCGAAGCGCGCCGCGCGCGTCTCCTCCAGCGTCTTGGCGTTCAGGAGGCGTTCCGCAGTGGTCATGATTTGGTGCCCTCGCTCTTCTTCATCTGCGCCAGCAGCAGCTTGGACAGCGACAGCACCACGAAGGTGATGAAGAACAGCACCAGGCCGAGGTACATTAGCGAAGCCTGGTGCAGCCCGGCGCCGGCTTCGGCGAACTCGTTGGCCAGCACCGAGGTGATGCTGTTGGCGGGCTCGAAGACCGACAGGGAGTTGAGCTGGTTGGTGTTGCCGATCACGAAGGTGACCGCCATCGTCTCGCCCAGCGCCCGGCCGAGGCCGAGCATGATGCCGCCGATGACGCCGGCCTTGGTATAGGGCAGCACCACCTTGGAGACCACTTCCCAGGTGGTGGAGCCGAGGCCGTAGGCCGACTCCTTGAGCAGCGGCGGCGTGACCTCGAAGACGTCGCGCATCACCGAGGCGATGAACGGGATGATCATGATCGCCAGGATGATGCCGGCCGACAGGATGCCGATCCCGACCGGCGGCCCCGAGACCAGCGCGCCCAGGTATGGCACGCCCTCGAAAAGCTTCTGCAGCGGCTGCTGCACATAGGTCGACAGGATCGGGCCGAACACCAGCAAGCCCCACATGCCGTAGACGATCGACGGCACCGCGGCCAGCAGTTCGATCGCCGTGCCGAGCGGCCGCTTGAGCCAGGCCGGCGACATTTCGGTCAGGAACAGCGCGATGCCGAAGCTCACCGGCACCGCGATCAGCAGCGCGATCAGCGAGGTCGCCAGCGTGCCGTAGATCATCACCAGGCCGCCGTACTGGTCCTGCACCGGATCCCAGACGCTGCTGGTGAGGAAGCCGAGGCCGAACTTCGCGATCGCGGGCCAGGCGCCGTACAGCAGCGACAGCAGGATGCCGATCAGCATCGCCAGGGTCAGCAGAGCGGCGCCCTTGGCGGCCCAGCCGAACAGGCGGTCGGTGGCGGGGCCGCTGCGCGGCCGCTTGGCCGGCGGCGGAGTGACTTTGGCACGGGCGCGCTCGGCCGGGAGGTCGAGCGGGCCGGCGCCGGCGGGGAATGTGGATGACACAGGTCGCTCCGAAGCCGGCGCACGATCAAGCGGAGTGCTCATGCGCGCCGGGGGGTGGTCTTACTTGATCGCGACGGGCTTGCCCGACGCGTCCTTGATGTCACCCCAGGCGGTGGCGATCGCGCCCTTCACCTTGTCGGGCATCGGCACGTAGTCCAGGTCGCCGGCGGTCTTGTCGCCGTTCTTGTAGGCCCAGTCGAAGAACTTGAGCGTGGTGGTGGCCTGGGCCGGCTTTTCCTGCGACTTGTGCATCAGGATGAAGGTCGCGCCGGTGATCGGCCACGAATCCTTGCCCTGCTGGTCGGTCAGCACCTGGTAGAAGGTCTTCGACCAGTCGGCGCCCGCGGCCGCCGCCTTGAAGGCGTCGTCGTCCGGCGAGACGAAGTGGCCGGCCGCGTTCTGCATCTGCGCGTAGGTCATCTTGTTCTGCTTGACGTAGGCGTATTCGACGTAGCCGATCGAGTTCGGCAGCCGGTTCACGAAGGCCGCGACGCCTTCGTTGCCCTTGCCGCCGGCGCCCGTGGGCCAGTTCACGGCCGTGCCGTCGCCGACCTTGGCCTTCCAGTCCGGGTTGACCTTGCTCAGGTAGTTGGTGAACAGGAAGGTAGTGCCCGAACCGTCGGCGCGGCGCACCGGGGCGATCGTGGCGTCGGGCAGGTTCAGCGAGGGGTTCAGCGCCTTGATGGCGGCATCGTTCCACTTGGTGATCTTGCCGAGGTAGATGTCGCCCAGGACCGGGCCGCTGAGCTTGAGTTCGCCCGGCTTGATGCCCTGGATGTTGACCACCGGGATCACGCCGCCGATGACGGTCGGGAACTGCATCAGGCCCTTGGCCTTGAGTTCGTCGTCGGACAGCGGCATGTCGGAAGCGCCGAAGTCCACCGTCTTGGCATCGATCTGCTTGATGCCGGCGCCCGAGCCGACCGACTGGTAGTTGATCTTGGCGCCGGTGGCCTTGTTGAAATCGGCGGCCCACTTGGAATAGAGCGGCGCCGGGAAGCTGGCGCCGGCGCCGGTGGCCTCCTGGGCGAAGGCCGGGATATGGGCGATGGCGGCGGCGATCAGGCCGGCGGCTGCAAATTTGAACGTCGTTTTCATGGTGCTTCCTTTGAGCTGCAAGAGAACCCCCTTGGAGGGCTTGGCAGCGACTCTAGAAAGCTTGTGTGACAGCGTCGTGACACCCTCCCACAGAGGGAAAATCGCCTTTGGCGACACGTATCCATGTGTCGCTGTCACAGATTCGTCACACAGCCCGCCTAGCCTCGGAACCCCGCCGGGCTACGATCAGGCCCCGACCTCTCCACCTCATCATGAAAAACGGAACCCGCCTCGCCGCGGTCGATCTCGGCTCGAACAGCTACCGGCTCGAGATCGGCCAGGTCGACCATGGCCAGATCCACCGCACCGAATACCTCAAGGAGACCGTGCGCCAGGGCAACGGCCTGGACGACGCGCGCAACCTGACGCCCGAGGCGATGCAGCGCGGCTGGGATGCCCTGGCCCGGTTCGGCGAACGCCTGGCCGGCTTCGACCGCTCCCAGGTCCGTGCGGTCGCCACCCAGACCCTGCGCGAGGCCCGCAACCGGGACGAATTCCTGTTGCGCGCGCGCACCGTGCTCGGTTTCGGCATCGACGTCATCACGGGGCGCGAAGAGGCCCGGCTGATCTACCAGGGCGTCGCCCACACCCTGCCCCACACCGACGCCAGCGAACGCGAACGCCGCCTGGTGGTCGACATCGGCGGCCGCTCGACCGAGATGATCATCGGCCAGGCGCACGAGGCCGAAGTCATGGAGTCGTACCGGGTCGGCAGCGTCGCCTGGTCGATGAAGCATTTCCCGCAGGGCCTGTTCACCCCGGCGGCCTTCCAGGCCGCGGAAGTGGCGGCCAAGGCCGTGCTCGACGACGCGCTGGGCACCTATTTTCCCGACCGCTGGGACGTGGTGTATGGCGCCTCGGGCACCATCGGTGCCGTCGGCGACGTGCTGGCCGCGGCCGGCTACGAGCCGGGCCTGGTCACCCGCGAAGGCCTCGACTGGCTGGTCGACCGGCTGCTGCGGGCCGGCAGCGCCGATCGGCTGCGCATCGATGCCATGCGCGAAGACCGCAAGCCGGTGATCGGCGGCGGCGTCAGCGTGCTGCGGGCCGTGTTCGACCTGCTCGAGATCGAGGAGATGCGGGTCGCCCAGGGGGCCTTGCGCCATGGCGTGCTGTACGAACTGCTGGAGCGCGACGACGTCGTCGCCGACCTGCGCACCGCCACCGTGGCCCGGCTCGCGGCCCGCTTCCCGGTCGACCGGGCCCAGGTCAAGCGAGTGGGCGAGACCGCGGCCTCCCTGTATGTGCAGCTGAACCCCGCGGCGCGCGGCGGCAGCACCACCAGCCGGGCCGGCCGGGCGCTGCGCAAGCTCGGCTGGGCCGCGCAACTGCACGAGATCGGGGCCCAGATCTCCCACAGCGAATACCACAAGCACGGCGCCTACATCCTGGACAACGCCGACGCACCCGGCTTCGCCGTCAACGAGATGCATGCCTTGAGCCAGCTGGTGCTCGGGCATCGCGGCAAGCTGCGCAAGCTCGAAAGCGCACTCGACGACGAGGCTTTCGTCTCGCAACTGATCGCCTTGCGGCTGGCCGTGATCCTGTGCCACGCGCGCCGCGACCCGGACCTGCAGGGGCTGACGCTGGAGCGTCCCGAGGGGCGGCGCTTCATCGTCGGCTGCCGTCCCGGCTGGTCGGCGCTGTTCCCGCAGTCCGCCCACCTGCTGCGCGAGGAAGTCCTGGCCTGGCAGAAGACGCCGTGGCGGGTGGAGCTCTCGGGCTCCTGAGGCGGCTACAAGAGTTCGGGCGCCTGGACGGTCACCACCACGGTCTGGACGTCGCCGTCGCGCTCGCGCGTGCGAATCCACCAGACCGCCCCCTTGCGCACCGGGCAGCTGTCCTGCTGAAGCCCCAGCAGCAGCGAGATCGCCTGCCCCAGCGAAGGCTGGTGGCCGACCAGCAGCACCACCGACTTGCCGTTCGGCCAGCCGGCGGCCGCCAGCAGCGCATCGGGGGTGGTGTCGGGGGCGAGCTCGGTGCGCATCTTGAACTTGCGCCCGAGCGCCAGGGCGGTCTGCTCGCAGCGCCGCGCCGGGCTGCAGATGATCCGGGTGCCCTCGGGCAGCTGGCGATCGAGCCAGGCGGCCATGCGCTTGGCCTGCTTCTCGCCGCGCGCGGTCAGCGAGCGCTGCATGTCGTCGCAGCCTTCCACCCAGTCGTCCGCCTCGGCGTGGCGCCAGAAAATGAGGTCCATGGTTCAGTCCCGTGATGCGGCGCGACTGCGTCCGCGCGATGCGTAGCGGTTCATGAGCGCGGTCTGGGCGCCATGGGCCTCGATGGCCCGCGAGGCGCCCTCCTCGCCCGGATGGGTATCTTCGTAGACCCGATGGTAGGCGCCGTCGGCGCCCAGGTCCCAGGCATCGCGGCCGTCGTGAAGGTAGGCCACCAGGCACTCGTCGATCAGCCGCTGGCGCAGCACCGGATCGGTCACCGGCCAGGCCAGTTCGATACGCCGCAGCATGTTGCGGTTCATCCAGTCGGCGCTCGACAGGTAGAGCGACTCGTCCTGGCCCTGGCGGAAATAGAACACCCGCGAATGCTCCAGGAACCGGCCTATCACCGAGCGCACCCGGATGTTGTCGGTCAGCCCCGGCACCTGTGCCGGCAAGGTGCAGGCGCCGCGCACGATGAGGTCGATCCTGGTGCCTTGCTGGCCCGCGCGGACCAGCGCGGCGATCAATGCCTCGTCGGTCAGTGCGTTCATCTTGGCGACGATGCGCGTGGCTTCGCCGGCTGCGGACGCCGCGCCGAGCGCATCGATGCGGGCGATCAGGTTGCGATGCAGGTCGAAAGGCGCCAGCCACATCCGATGGAGCTTCGGCAGCCGGCTCTGGCTGGCCATGTGCACGAACACCGCCTCCATGTCGGCGGTCAGCAGCGGGTCGGCCGTGAGATGGCTGATGTCGGTGTAGAGCGCAGCGGTGCGCGGGTTGTAGTTGCCGGTCGACAGATGGCCGTAGCGCTGCATCTTCTTGCCCTCGCGGCGGGTCACGAGCAGCATCTTGGCGTGGGTCTTGAGTCCGACCACGCCGTAGACCACCTGGGCACCGATCGACTCGAGCATCTCGGCCCAGTTGATGTTGGCCTCTTCGTCGAAGCGCGCCTTGAGCTCGACCACGACGGTCACCTCCTTGCCGCGGCGAACGGCCTCGCGCAGCAGGTCCATGAGCTCGGAGTCGGTGCCGGTACGGTAGATGGTCTGCTTGATCGCCAGCACCTGCGGGTCCTGCACCGACTCGCGCAAGAAGGCCAGCACGCCGCCGAAACTCTCGAAGGGCTGGTGGATCAGCACGTCGCCGCGCTGCAGCCGGTCGAAGAAGGACTGGCCCGGCGACAGCGTGATCGGATAGGAAGCCTGGTACGGCGGGAAGCGCAGCTGCGGCTCCTCGAGCAGGTCGATGAGCTGGGTCAGGCGCGCCAGGTTCACCGGCCCGTGGACCCGGTAGAGCGCCGGCGCCGGCAGGTTGAACTGTGCCAGCAGGAAGCTCGCCAGCGCCTCGGCGCAGCTGGCCGAGACCTCCAGCCGCACGGCCTGGCCGTAGTGGCGATGCTGCAGCCCCTGGCGCAGCGCGGTGCGCAGGTTGCGCACGTCCTCTTCGTCGACCGCGAGATCGGAATGCCGCGTCACGCGGAACTGCGAGAACTCGCCGACCTCGCGGCCCGGGAACATGCTCGACAGGTGGGCCCGCACCACGCTCGACAGCGCGATGAAGAGCGTCTTGCCGCCCGACAGCTTGGCCGGCAGCCGGATCACCCGCGGCAGCACGCGCGGCACCTTGAGGATGGCGATCGGGTTCTCGCGGCCGAAGGCGTCCTTGCCGCCGAGCCGGACGATGAAGTTGAGCGACTTGTTGGCGACCTGCGGGAACGGATGGGCCGGATCGAGGCCGACCGGGATCAGCAGCGGGCGCACCTCGCGCTCGAAGTACTCGTGCACCCATTTGCGCTGGGCCGGGTTGCGCTCGCCGTGCGAGATGATGTGGATGCCCTGCGCCGCGAAGGCCGGGATCAGGGCTTCGTTGTAGAGCCCGTACTGGCGCCCCACCAGCGAATGCGCCGCCGCGGCCAGCCGCTCGAAGCTCTCGACCGTGTAGTTGCCTTTCTGCTCGCCGGCGACGCCGGCCGCCAGATGCGGCGCGGCCCGGACCTCGAAGAATTCGTCGAGATTCGAAGAAACGATGCACAGATAGCGCAGCCGTTCGATCAACGGCACTTCGGCGCGGTAGGCCCAGTCGAGCACGCGCTCGTTGAAGGCCAGGATGGCATGGTCCCGATCGAGCAGGGTCAGGGCGGGTTCGGCGATGGCGGGCGTGGTGTCGAGAGTGGCAGGCGACATGAAGAAGGATTCTGTAACAACCGCCGCAGAAATGCTAAGTGGTCCCAGCTTGCCAGTGTCGAGTCCGAACATGACAATTTTGTGACTGTCACATGACAAGTTTCCGCGGCGCCGGCGCTGCTCACCGGCCCTGGAAATGACGCTTGTAGCGCGCCGGCAGATCGTCGATACGCATCAGCATCGGCAGGTCGGCGGTGTTGAAATCCGGATCCCAGGCCGGCGGGCCGAGCACCTTGGCGCCGAGGCGCAGGTAACCCTTGATGAGCGCCGGCGGCTCGACGTCGAGTGCGCCGTCCAGGCGCTGCACCGGCAGCGGCAGGCGCGGCTGTACCTGGTACTGGATCGGCGCCATGTGGGTGGCCGAGAGCTGACGCCAGATGCTGGCCGCGGCATCGCCGCTGGTCACGCCGTGATGCCACATCGGGATGCTGGCGCAGCCGATCATCGTGTCCAGCTTGTTGCGGCTCATGAAGCCCGCCAGGGCACCCCAGAGCGCCAGGATCACGCCGCCCTGACGATGCTCGGCATGGACGCAGCTGCGGCCCAGCTCGACCATGCGCTCGCGCAGGTCGCGCAGCCGGGTCAGGTCGAACTCGATGTCGCTGTAGGTGCTGCCGACACGCCGGGCCTGGGCCGGCGTCAGCACCCGGTAGGTGCCGATCACCTGGCCGCTGGCGTCGTCCCGCACCAGCAAGTGCTCGCAGAAGTCGTCGAACAGGTCGATGTCATGGCCGGCGACCGGCGTCGTCAGCCGCGCACCCATTTCGCCGGCGAACACCGTGTAGCGCAGCCGCTGGGCGGCACGGACCTCGTCCTGGTGGCGGGCCCAGCTCACGCTGATGGCGGCGGCGCTGTCGGCGGCCACCGGCCGGGCTCGGGGCACGGCAATTGCATCGGCAGGGCGTGCCGATTCCGGCGCGGGCCACAGGGCGCCGCGCAGACCCAGCTGCGAGAACGGGAAGGTGGGCGTGGGCAGTTCTTTCATATGGACCCTTTCTGCGAAGGCAGTCTCGGCATCCGCGGTGAAACAAGCATGTCCGTTCGAAGGCAATTCAATGACGGCCGGCGCTGCCGGCCGCTTCAGCGTTTAATTCCGCAATTTCGTTCCATGGAGAGCCGATGGCCACCGAAGCAAGAATCGAAGTCGAGACCCGCCGCCACCAGATGTTTCCGGTCCTGAGCGCGCAGGACATCGGGCGCATCCGGCGCTTCGGCAGCGTGCGGCGCTATGCGCGCGGCGACTGCCTGTTCCGGGCCGGCGAGCCCGGGCCCGGGATGTTCGTCGTGCTCGAAGGCGTGGTGGCGATCACGCAGCGCGACGGCCTCGGCCACGTGGTGCCGATCGAACACCAGGGCCCGGGGCATTTCCTGGCCGAGATCGCCCAGCTGTCGGGGCGTCCCGCCCTGGTCGATGGCCACGCCGAAGCAGACGTCGAGACCCTGTTGGTGCCCCCGGACCAGTTGCGGGCGCTGATCATCGCCGAGGCCGACCTGGGCGAGCGGCTGGTGCGCGCGATGATCCTGCGCCGGGTCGCGCTGATCGAGTCCGGCGCCAGCGGGCCGGTGCTGATCGGGCCGCCGCAATCGGCCGGCGTGCTGCGGCTGCAGAACTTCCTGGGCCGCAACGGCTATCCGTACCACGTGGTCGATGTGACCCAGGACGCCGACGCGGCCGCGCTGCTCGAGCAATACGGAGAAGCCGAACTGCTGGCCGTCTGCCCCGACGGCAGCGTGATGCCCAACCCGACCGAGCACGCGCTGGCCCGCTGCCTCGGCATGGTCGACAGCATCGACCACGACGACCTGTTCGACGTGCTGGTGGTCGGCGCGGGACCGGCCGGGCTCGCCACCGCGGTCTACGCCGCCTCCGAAGGCCTGCGCGTGATCGTGGTCGACTGCCGCTCCTTCGGCGGCCAGGCCGGCGCCAGTGCCCGGATCGAAAACTACCTCGGCTTCCCGACCGGCATCTCGGGCGGCGCGCTGGCCGGGCGCGCCTATGTGCAGGCGCAGAAGTTCGGCGTCGAGATGCTGATCCCGGCCCAGGTCGAATCGCTCGATTGCAGCGCCGCCGAAACGCGCGGCGAAGTCTCGGTCCACCTGGCCGATGGCAGGCGGCTGAGGTCGAAGACCCTGGTGATCGCGAGCGGCGCGCGCTACCGTCGGCCCGAGGTACCGCGGCTGGCCGATTTCGAGGGCCGGGGGATCTGGTACTGGGCGTCGGCACTCGAAGCCAAGCTCTGCGCCAAGCAGGAGGTCGCGCTGGTCGGCGGCGGCAACTCGGCCGGCCAGGCGGCGGTGTTCCTGTCGCAGCATGCGGCCAAGGTCAACGTGCTGGTGCGCGGGCCTTCGCTGGCCGCCACCATGTCGCGCTACCTGATCGATCGCATCGAGGCCAGCGACAACATCGAGCTGCACCCGCACACCGAGCTGGTGGCGCTCCATGGCGAGCCGGCCAGCGGCCTGAACGGCGCCACCTGGCGCGACCGCCGCAACGGCCTGCAGGAAGACTGCCCGGCGCGCAACATCTTCCTATTCATCGGCGCCCTGCCCGAGACCGACTGGCTCCAGGGCTGCGGCGTGGCGCTCGACAAGCACGGCTTCGTGCTCACGGGCCAGGTGGCGCGCGGCGGCTTTCCGGCCAAGACCGCGGCGGCACTCGAATCGAGCGTTCCGGGCGTGTTCGCGGTCGGCGACGTGCGCTCGGGCTCGGTCAAGCGGGTCGGCGGCGCCATCGGCGAAGGCGCCGCTGTGGTCGCCCTGATCCATCAGCATCTGGCTGCCGCAGCCGCGACGGCGGCCTGACGCGGCCGACGACAAAGGAGTCCCCGCGATGTCCGTCTACCCCTGCTCCCACGTGCCGAACGTCATCGTGCCGCCGTCGTCGGCCGGCTGCGAGGAATGCCTTGCGCTCGGCGACAGCTGGGTCCACCTGCGGCTGTGCGTCCACTGCGGCCACGTGGGCTGCTGCGATTCGTCGAAGAACCAGCACGCGACGCGGCACTTCCACGCCACCGGGCATGCCGTCGTCGCGTCGCTGGAGCCGGACGAGGACTGGATGTGGTGCTATGCGCATGGGAGCCAGGTCGGGTAGGCGAACCCGGGGCGCGGCCGGCAAGAAATCCCGGCCGGGGCTATGCTGGCCGGCTTTTCATCCCGACGCAACAATGACCCAAGCCCCCATCGACGTCTATTCCTGGGCCACGCCCAACGGCCACAAGGTCCACATCATGCTGGAGGAGTGCGGCCTCCCCTACCGCGCGCACCCGATCCACATCGGCAAGGGCGACCAGTTCGACCCCGGTTTCCTGAAGATCAGCCCGAACAACAAGATTCCAGCCATCACCGATCCCCTCGGACCCGACGGCCAGCCGATCTCGCTCTTCGAGTCCGGTGCGATCCTGGTCTATCTGGCCGGCAAGACCGGCAAGTTTTTGCCGACGGGCGACCGCGAGCGCTACGAAGTGCTTCAGTGGCTGATGTTCCAGATGGGGGGTGTGGGCCCGATGCTTGGCCAGGCCCATCATTTCCGTCTCTATGCGCCCGAGAAGATCGGCTATGCGATCGAGCGCTACAGCAACGAGGCCAAGCGGCTCTACGGCGTGATCGACAAGCAGCTGTCGAGCCACCCGTTCATCGCCGGCGACAGCTATTCGATCGCCGACATCGCGATCTTCCCGTGGCTGCGCAGCTGGGAGAACCAGGGCATCGTGCTGGCCGACTACCCGCACCTGAAGAAGTGGTTCGAGGGCATCGCCGCCCGGCCCGCGGTGCAGCGCGGCGTCAAGGTGCTGGCCGACCTGCGGCAGCCGCTCACGGGCGACAAGGAACGCGAAATCCTGTTCGGCAGCACGCAGTATCAGCGTCATTGAGGCGCGCTGCCCGGCCTGGCCCCGATTCCCGGGTTAGAATCGAAGGCTCGTCGGGGTGTAGCGCAGCCTGGTAGCGCATCTGGTTTGGGACCAGAGGGTCGAAGGTTCGAATCCTTTCGCCCCGACCATCAAGAAAGTAGACGCCTGCACGGACTTCGGTTCTTGCAGGCGTTTTGCCTTTCGCGGCTCGCGCGCCGGCAGTCAGTGCGCCGGCTTGCCCCTGTGGATGTAGTCCTTGTCGGTCGCCAGCACCCAGAGGGCCAGGACGACGACAGCGACACCCGTGACCACGGCGGTCATCTTGGGGTCGCGCACCGAGGCGAAGCCGAGCGCCCACGGAGAGATGACCATCCAGAGCCCAAGAGCGCCTTCGGTCCATTCTTCCCATGCGCGGGGAACGAAGGTGGCGCCCAGCGCCGTGGCGCCCAGCAAGATGCCTACGGCCACCGCGTTCATGGATGGCGTGGCCTGGTCCTGGAAGCCCACGACCCAGGGCGACAGAATCAACCAGACACCGAGCGCCGCGTTCAGCGGATCCTGCCAGTGCTTGACGTGCTTCATGGCTTTAACCTCCTGTCGTCGCATGATCGCGGCGACCCTCGTTCGACTTCAACGACGCCTCGATGGTTCAGTTCCTTGCCAAGACCACCCGGGCCTGGATCCGCCCGTCGACCGCGCCGCTGCCGAAGCGCGCTTCCAGGGCCTGTGCACAGGCGCTGGTGGCGCTCGCCAGTCCATCCGCCGAGCGTGCTTCGATCTCGTTGCGCAGCGGTGTGCCCTGGCAGTAGGCAAGCGCCACCGCCTGGGCCGAGGGGCCGCGGCTGCGCGCCGTCACGGTCTCGATCAACGGTGCCGTTTCGAATCCCGCCGCGGCCAGGTCCCGCGCGATCAGTTCGCGGTCGAAATAGCCGTGCGGCGTGCGCGCCATGAAACGTGGGGGATCGTCGGGATAGAGCACGGCGAGCGCGGCGGTGATCACGTCCGCGAATTCGTTCTCCTCGATGCGGTCCCAGGCGTTGAACAGCAGCGCGCCACCGGGCCGAAGCACGCGCCGCGCCTCGGCGAAGGCGGCCGCCTTGTCGGGAAAGAACATGACGCCGAACTGGCAGACCACCAGGTCGAACCTCGCCGCCTCGAACGGCAGCTGCATGGCATCGGCCGGCTGCCACGTCACCGGCCGCGCGGTGCCGACGGCCGCCGCGCGCGCCAGCATCGGCGGGTTCAGGTCGGTGGCCACCAGCTCGACCTGCGGCGAGAGCGTCCTTGCGAGCGCGCGGGTGACGACGCCCGTCCCGGCCGCCGTCTCGAGCACGCGGCCCGGCGCCAGCGCCTCCGCCCGGCGCGCGAGGTCGAGCGCATGGGGTTCGAAGATCAGGGGCACCAGGTGCGTGTCGTAGAGCTCGGGAATCGAGCCCGCGAACTTCGCGTCGGAACCGGGTGTGTCCATGAAGGCCTCCTCCTTGTGGCGTTCGTGCCGCCCGCCAGTATCACCGGCCACCTCGCCGCCGCCAACGCCCGCGGCCACCGTAGAATCGCGGTCTCGCACCCGCTGCCCCCGGCATGCCCGGTCGCGGCTTTTCAGTTTCTCTGCGCGGCGGTAGCTCAACCGGATAGAGCACCAGCCTTCTAAGCTGGGGGTTACGGGTTCGATTCCTGTCCGCCGCGCCATTGCACGTGATTCCCGCCCAGGAGACATCGATGCTGCAGCAATCCCCCTTGTACGCCTACATCCCCGCCAGCGACATGGCTCGCGCGCGCCGCTTCTACGAAGAGAAACTGGGCTTCACGCCCGCGGCCGAAATCGCGGGCGGCGTGCACTACGCGTTCGCCGGCGGCACCGGATGCTTTCTCTATCCGACCCCCAACGCAGGCACCTCGCAGGCCAGCCAGGCCTTCTGGCAGGTGGCGGACATCGAGCGCGAGGTGGCCGAGCTGAAGGCGCGCGGCGTGGTCTTCGAGACCTACGGCATGCCGGGCCAGGACGCCAGCGGCATCGTGACCCAGGGCGGCGCCAGGGCCGCGTGGTTCAAGGACAGCGAAGGCAACATCATGGCGGTGATCCAGAGCCTCTGACGGCGCTGTCGGACTTGGTCTGTCCCGCAAGCCCTGGTCAGTTGAGGACAGAGCAAAAACTGCTGCGCAGTTTCTTGGTCTGTCCCGCAAGCATCCTAGTTGCTCCATCGCGCGGTGCGCGACCCACGGCCCATGAAACGCTGTGTAATTGCGTGCGGCGTCCGGCACAGAGGTCGGTTTGTACTTGGTGCCTCGAACCCGA